>JBBQWM010000014.1:0-135706 GCA_038210655.1 Chloroflexia bacterium | reverse complement strand
TTTTCAAGATCGAACAGGTTGGCTCGCGCAGCAGCGATGGCTTGATAGTGCGGGTAGCTACCCGCATCCTGGCTTATACCTTGTGTTTCATTACTAATTTCATCCTTGACGGGGCTAACTAAACCCCGAATTAGAGTAGGTGTCAGGTTTTAGGTTTCAGCTAGGCCGATTCTTACCTGATGCCTGATGCTTCCATTGGTGGCAAAGGTCGGGGGCAGTTTCGTTTGTTTCAGGCGGGCCAATTCTTACCTGCTGCCTGATACCTGATACCTATCTCTACAATAAGAACGTCATGAATAAGAACGTTTGGCTAATTTAACCAATCTTTAGCATAGCAATAACCTGATACCTAATACCTAATACCTAATACCTGACACCTGACACCTATCTCCACCTGAGATAGTCACAAACACAATAATAAAGATTGTAAGAAATTTCACACGAAAGGCCACCTAGCCCCTTGCGTGTAGCCAGCCAGCATGTTATACTTTTCAATGGTAAGAAGTGAGGTTGAGAATTGTAAAGCGACCTGATGATCCGCGTGGTTTTAGCGGGTCTTTATTAAGGAAGCTACAGGCAATATCGGACTATGTCAAGCTGGTTGCTCACTTCCGAATAATAAATCGGATGTTGCTGGCACGGCTTTTGTGCCACCCCTCACGCGATTGACTGCTCTTATTTATCGGTTAGATTTTCGTAACAGCACTACCCGACCAAGCATCACCCAGCCGAAAGGCTGCTTTTAGCAATTTAATAAAGTTTACCGAAAAGTCTACAAGACGATGGCGACTGACAAAGACAAACGGGACGCAAACAACCAGAAGTTGCGCTCATCCAGAGAACTAGCGAATACCGCTATTAGTCTAGGGTTCAGCGTAGTTATTTTTGTGCTAATCGGAGTAGTCATCAACAACGTTTTCAACTTCGCGCCCTGGGGTATTTTGATTGGGGTTTTTTTCGCCCTGGCGAGCATGGTGTACTTTTTCTGGCAGTTGATTAAAGCGTCCCGGCAGTAGAATAAAATAGAAGCTTAAATGGCCCGGCCCACTGCACAGGCCGACCACGGAGAGACGATAAGTGGACGAACAACAAATACACGTAAGCTTAAGACCTGAACCGATTAATATATTTGGCCTGACCATCAATAATAGCCTCTTTACTATGCTAATTGTGATGGTATTGGTGGCTGTTTTGGTTATTAGCGGCGCATTCCGCGCCAAATTGGTTCCGGGACGCTGGCAAGGCTTTTGGGAGTTGGTTCTCGAAACGATCCTCAATACGGTCGAAGCAAGTCTGGGCCGCACCAAAACGGCCCGCCGCCTGTTTGTACTAATCGCCACCCTGTTCATTTTTATCTTAGTTGCCAACTGGTTCTCGCTATTACCCGGAGTTGGTACAATCGGCTTTTTCGAGCGTGAGATTACAGCCGGTAAAGAAACCGATAGAGTGGCTGCCGGAGGTTACGCCCTGACACTTGGTGAAACCGAACTTCGCCAGGCAGCCAGCGAGAGTAGCACAGCGGTTGCCAAGTTGGATGCAAGTTCCGCCCTCAAAATTAACCAGTTGAACGGCGAATGGGCGCAAGTCACCGAGGTTCCCGAATTGGTCAAGGGTGGTCAGGAATTTACGCCAATGACCAAAGATGGCAAGGAAATCGCCGGTTTCGTGCAGGTCGCCAATCTTAGCGCCGCCAAGACCGCCAAAATCATCACTCCAATCATTCGTCCAGCCAACGCCGACCTGAATATGACGCTGGCAATGGCCCTAATAGCAGTTATTACCGCCAACGTGGTAGCGATTATTTCACACGGCGTGCGCGGTTGGCTCAAGGAATTCTTCCCCAAGCCGTATGTGATGGACCCGCTTTTGACCCCAATCGAAATTATCGGGCAATTTTCTCGGATCGTTTCACTCACGTTCCGTCTTTTCGGTAACATCTTCGCAGGCGAGGCACTATTGGCGGTTATCCTACAGATTGCCGCTCCCATCCTGGTGATCTTCCTGGCTCTGGAACTTTTCTTCGGCTTCATCCAGGCCTTCGTCTTTGCTTCGCTAACCCTGGCTTATATTTCCTTAGCGGTTGCCGGGGTCGGCGAAAGTCACGGACACGAAGGCGAACACGAGGCTGGCCCTCACGAAAAAGAGGGCGCACACGGAGAGGCGGAGTCGGTCGGCGTTCTATAACTTAGGGTTCTAAACCTGGGGTTTGTTTAGTTGGTTAAGTTTGGTTGATTAAAGCGCAGGTAGCAACCGACTCGATAGCACCACAAGAGCGGTTAACCAGGCAAGTAACTCGATTGGCATCAGGCGGAAGTCGCGCCCAGTCAATCGATCAGTCAGTTAGCAACTTTTTTGCTCAAGCTACTTTGCAGTAGCTCATTTTAAGGAGGATATTTAGAATGTACGAATTAGGCTCGGCCCTAGTTAATGATGTAGTAGCGCAAGCTGCCGGCGCTCCGCTGAACCTGAAGCCGATTGGCGCAGCGCTTGCCATCGGTCTGGGTGGTATCGGCCCTGGTATTGGTATCGGTATTGCCGCCAATGGTGCCTTGCAAGCCATCGGACGCAACCCGGAAGCGGTCGGTTCGATCCAATTGAACCTGATTATCGGTGCAGGTCTGGCCGAAGCGGTGGCGATTTACGCCCTGTTGATCGGTCTGTTGATCCTGTTCGTCTAAGAGTAATTGCTTTAATAGCCGGGTTATAAGGCTAAAGACGAAGTGGACAGAAGCTCATATAATAGAAAGCCGGTAGATTAAACTCTACCAAAATGGCTATCTGCCCACTTCGAGCCAACTCGCTAAGAGACCTTAATAAACCTTTTGTAGAAAACAGGATTTGAGAACATGCAGTTAGCAAGCCTGATATATGCTTTGCCGTTGGCCGCCGAAGGCGACAGCGCCAGCAAAAGTATCCCCGACCAGTTGGGTATTAGCGTAGGCAACCTGATTTTTCAGGCTATCGGCTTCGCTATTTTGATGTTTGTGCTATGGCGGTTCGCCTATGCTCCACTCTTACGGGTGTTGGACGAACGGCGGGCGCGGGCGCAAGAAATCGTTGAAAAAAGCGACCAGATCAAGCGCGACCTGACCGATACGGAAGCTCGTAGCAAAGCCGAACTAGACAAAGCACGGGCGGAAGCCCAGGCTATTATAGCCGAGGCACGGGCAACCAAAGATCGGATCGTGGGTGAGGCCCGCGACGCGGCAGCAGCAGCAGCAGCAGCCGAAACTGCCAAAGCCCGCGCTGAAATGAACGCCGAACGCGATCAAGCCTTTGCCCAACTTCGCCACGAAACGGCTGACCTGGCGATTGCCGCCGCCACCCGTGTGATCGGTCGAGAGTTGAGTATGAACAAAGATTTGCAGACCCAGTTGATTAACGAAGCGCTGGTCAACACCAACAAGAATTAGTGATCGGCAACTCGGTGGTTGGCAAGAGGCCCGGTATAAGGCTGATAACTAATCGCTGATAGCTGATAGCTTGGAGAGAAGCAATGCCATCTGGAAGTGCCGGACGGCGCTACGCTCAGGCCATCTTTGAATTGGCTGGTGAGCAAAATAAGCTGGAGCAATGGGCGGCTGATCTGGATTCGATGAGCTATACCTTTACTCAGCCCCAGGTCCAAAACTTTTTGGAGAACCCCAAAACCTCCCGCGAAAGCAAGGTAAACTTTGTCGGGACGGTCTTGGCCTCACGAGTAAGTGCCGAAGCGCTCAATCTAGCTCAGTTGTTGGTCAAGCGCGAACGTGAGAGCTATGTGGGAGCTATCAACGAAGAGTATACTCGGCTGTGGAACCGCTTGCGTGGCATTGAAATAGCCCAGGTTACAACCGCCACCCCGGTCGGCCCTGACGAAGAAAATGCGATCCGGGCGCGTTTATCGGCGATGACCGGCAAGCAGATAACGGTTGAAATGAAAGTAGACCCGGAAATCATTGGTGGGTTGGTCGCCCGGATCGGCGACACGCTGATCGACGGTAGCGTCCGCGCCCGCCTGCAAAATTTACGTAAGCAACTTGTTTGAGGGCTGAGTGACAGGTGCTGAGTTCAACTCGAAATGAACCTAGCCTGGCTAAATTTGAGTCAGGCTCTTTAAGCCCCTTATGACTTACTCAGTACTAAGTACTCAGCACTGTAATTGTAGCAGGAGGAATTCCAGATGGCAGTACGCGCTGATGAAATCAGCTCTATTATAAAGCAACAGTTGGCCGGGCTGGACACCGCCGCCCAGCAAGTTGAAGTCGGCACGGTCGTGGAAGTCGGAGATGGTATCGCCCGCGTGTATGGGTTATCGGGTGTGAAGGCCAGCGAATTGGTCGAATTTCCCGGTCGCGGCCCTGGCGGAAGCGATGTCCAGGGTATGGCCTTGAACCTGGAAGAGGATACGGTCGGTGTTATCATCATGGGGCCGTACACCTTGATCCAGGAAGGCGACACCGTTCGCAGCACGGGCAAGATTATCGAAGTCCCGGTCGGGGTCGAACTGGTCGGTCGGGTGGTCAACGCCCTCGGTCAAGCGATTGACGGTAAAGGCGACATTACTACCGGCAAGAGCCGCCAGATCGAGCGGGTTGCGCCCGGTGTTATCACCCGCAAATCGGTCGATACCCCGGTACAGACCGGCATCAAGGCGATTGACGCACTGATCCCGATTGGACGCGGACAGCGCGAACTGGTGATTGGCGACCGACAAACCGGCAAAACCGCTATCTGTATTGATGCGATTATCAATCAGAAGGGCGGCAACCTGATTTGTATTTATGTTGCTATCGGTCAGAAACAACAGCAAGTCGCGCAAGTCGTCGGCACACTGGAAGAAAACGGCGCGATGGAACATACTATCGTCGTGGTAGCCTCGGCTTCCGACCCGTCCCCCTTGCGCTACATCGCACCTTACGCCGGGGTCACGATGGGCGAAGAAATCATGGAAAACGGCGTGACGCTGGCCGATGGTCGCCAGATCAAAGATGTATTGATTATCTACGATGATCTGACCAAGCATGCTAACAGCTACCGCGAAGTATCGCTTTTGCTGCGCCGCCCTGCCGGTCGGGAAGCTTATCCCGGTGATGTGTTTTATCTGCACAGCCGCCTGCTGGAACGGGCCGCTCGTCTAAGCGAAGATTATGGCGGTGGTAGTATTACAGCCTTGCCAATTATCGAAACGCAAGCCGGTGACGTGTCGGCCTACATTCCGACCAACGTTATTTCGATCACCGACGGTCAAATCTTTTTGGAAACCGACCTCTTTAACGCTGGTCAACGTCCGGCGGTGAATATCGGTATTTCGGTCTCGCGGGTAGGTGGAAATGCCCAGACCGCCCCCATGAAGCAAGTCGCCGGAGCCTTGAAAATCGATCTGGCCCAATATCGGGCGCTGGCCGCTTTCGCTCAGTTCGGCTCAGACCTGGACAAAGCCACTCAACAGCAGCTTAACCGAGGGGCGCGTACTTCGGAATTGATGAAGCAGCCACAATACAGCCCGATGCCGTTCCAGAAGCAAGTTATCGGCATCTACGCTGTAACCAACGGCTTTTTGGATGATGTGCCGGTCGATAAAGTACCGACTTTCGAGCGCGATTTTCTGGAATATATGGAAAGCGCTCACCCGGAGTTTGCGACTAATATCGGCAATAATCCGAAGGCCAAGTTATCCAAAGAAGCGATAGGGCAGCTTGAAGGCTATATCAAAGAGTTTAAGCAAGGCCGCAAATACTAAAGATTAAGGGGAGAGAAAATGGCGAGTGTTCGGACTTTACGTCGCCGTATCCGTAGTATCAAAAATACAGCCCAGATCACCAAGGCGATGGAACTGGTGGCGGCCAGTAGAATGCGCCGGGCGCAGCAAAACGTCTTTTCCGCCCGTCCATTCTCGCAAAAAATCTTGGAAGTAATCGCCGATATTGCGGCGCTCCAGGAAGACGAAGAATACCGCCAGATTAGCCCGCTTTTGCAGCAGCGCCCGATCCAACATATCGGGTTGGTGATGGTCACGACCGACAAAGGATTGGCTGGTAGCATCAACACCAACGCGATTCGGCGGGCTTCACGCTTTTTGACCGAAGAAGCGGATGGCAAGCCAGTGCGGTTAGTAACGGTCGGTCGGAAGGGTCGAGATTTTATGGTTAGAACCGGGCGGGAAATTGTAGCCGAATTTCTCGGCCTACCCACCCGACCCAGCCTGCTTGATACGCTTCCGATCTCGAAAGTGGTGATCGATGATTATGTTAGCGGCAAATATGATGCGGTTTATCTACTCTATACCGATTTCATCAACACCCTGACGGTACGGCCCAAGCTGATTAAGTTGCTGCCAATCGACCCCAGTGTAATCAAGCCGGACGCAAATACGCTCGATATGAAAAAAACCGATTTTATTTTCGAGCCAGATGCTGCCGGGGTACTCAAAAGTTTGCTGCCACGCTATGTCGAAGTCGAAATCTATCAGGCGATTTTGGAAAATATTGCCAGCGAACAAAGTAGCAAGATGGTGGCAATGCGAAGCGCTTCGGATAAAGCTAAAGAACTTGTCACCGACTATACGCTGGATATGAACAAACTGCGGCAGGCCGGTATTACCGCTGAAATTTTGGAGATTGCCAGCGCGGCAGTGGCAATGGAAAAGCAAGGTTAAACGCTCTTATAGAGTTTGTAGAGGAGCATTAAGATATGTCAGTTGAAACAAGTGAACAAATCGCCGGGCATCACGCCGGGTCGATTGGTCGAATAGTCCAGGTAACTGGCCCGGTGGTAGATATAGAATTTCCGGCTAACCAGTTGCCCGACATCTATGACGCGGTTGAAATTACGATAGATGGCCGCGAAGAAACCCTGGTCGCCGAAGTGCAGCAGCACCTCGGTAACGACTGGGTGCGGGCCGTCGCTATGGATACTACCGACGGCTTGCAGCGCGGTGCATCAGTCCGCAACACTGGGCAGCCGATTGCCGTCCCGGTCGGGGAAGGCACATTGGGTCGTATCTTTAACGTCTTGGGCCGGACTATTGATATGAAAGGCCCTCCCAACACGACCGAAGTACGGCCCATTCACCGCCCGGCCCCTACCTTTGCCGAACAATCCACTCAGGCCGAAATCTTTGTTACTGGCCTCAAAGTAATCGACCTCGTTGCCCCTTTCTCGAAGGGTGGTAAGGTCGGAGTCTTCGGCGGGGCCGGAGTTGGCAAAACCGTTATCATCCAGGAACTAATCCACAATGTCGCCAGTGAACACGGTGGTTACTCCGTCTTTGCCGGAGTAGGCGAACGTACCCGCGAAGGTAACGACCTTTACCACGAAATGACCGATTCTGGCGTTATGGACAAAACCGTCATGATCTTCGGTCAGATGAATGAACCGCCCGGCGCTCGTTTGCGGGTCGGGCTGACCGGTCTGACGATGGCCGAGTACTTCCGCGATACCAAAGGGGTAGATGTGCTGCTCTTTATCGACAACATCTTCCGCTTTGTGCAAGCCGGAAGCGAAGTGTCCTCGCTATTAGGTCGGATGCCGAGCGCAGTCGGTTACGCCCCGACACTGGCGACCGAGATGGGCCAGTTGCAAGAGCGGATCACTTCGACCAAAAAAGGTTCGATCACTTCGGTGCAGGCCGTTTATGTTCCCGCCGACGACTATACCGACCCGGCCCCTGCCACCACCTTCGCTCACCTCGATGCGACCGTTTCGCTAGAGCGCAGCATCTCCGAGAAGGGTATCTTCCCGGCGGTAGACCCGTTATCCTCGACCAGTCGTATTCTTGACCCGCGCGTAGTGGGACAAGAGCATTACGATGTAGCACGGGCAGCGCAACGGACTTTGCAGAAGTACAAAGATTTGCAAGACATCATCTCGATTTTGGGGGTAGACGAGTTATCGGAAGACGACAAACTGACGGTACGTCGCGCCCGCAAGATTGAGCGGTTTTTCAGCCAGCCGATGTTCGTAGCCGAGCAATTCACCGGGAAGCCGGGCGCTTTCGTCGCGGTGGCAGACACGGTGCGAGGTGTAAAAGAGATTCTGGACGGCAAGCACGACGATCTACCCGAACAGGCTTTCTTCATGGCTGGGCCTATCGAGGATGTCGTAGCGGCTGCCGAAAAGATGCGTCAGTAGAAAGTCAGTGCTAAGTGCTGAGTAATTAGTTAACGCTTGTAGGGGCGACCCTTGTGGTCACCCCCGTGAACACCGTCACAGGTTCCGAGGGCGATCACAAGGGTAGCCCCTACTCAGTATTCAGCACTTTTAACAGGAGCGGAGAATGCCTCTTAATCTACAGATAGTAACAGCTGAGAAAACTATCTTTAACGATGATGTCGATATGGTGACTGTACCGGGTGAGGCCGGAGTGATGGGTATCTTGCCGCGCCACGCCCCGCTCCTGAGCGCCCTTAAGCCGGGTGAATTGCACTACCGACGGGCGGGCGATGAGACTTTCCTGGCAATCGGGGGTGGCTTTATCGAGGTCTTGAATAACAAAGTTATCATTCTGGCCGACTCTGCCGAACGCTCGGAAGAAATCGATCTGGAACGAGCCGAGGCTTCACGTCGTCGGGCCGAGCAAATCTTGCAACAACGCGGCGAATTAAGTATAGAAGACCTGGCTGCTGCCGAAGCCTCCTTGCGCCGGGCGATGGTACGTATCGACATCGTGCGAAGACGGCGGGGTGGTCGCAGTGGCGTTCCAACCATTTCACTCGACGACCGCTAACGATTCAATCAAGAGATTTCAGAGAAACGAGGCAGGCTTTAACAGCCTGCCTTATTCATTTATATCAATTTGCATCGCCCTTATTTCCTTGAGAAGAGTCGGGTTGATCTTTAGCAGCTAACAGTTGACGAAGTTGGGCCACTTGCTCAGAACTTAAAAAGCCAACCATTTTTGTTAAGTCAAGCCTCGACAAAATTTTCCTTGCATTTTCCGGCTCTTCAACCATCATTCGAGGCAATTCCTCTTGAAGAACTTCCGTCCAATCATTATTTAGGCGCTCCCGTTCTTTAGGGTCAAGTTGGCTTAAAAGCTCATTTACATCTATTACCATATCTTTTACCTCCCTCGGTCTTAACTTGATAAGAATTTCGATAAGATCACGCCGACCCTCCTGGATAGCGGTTCTAACAAACGCCCACCATTTTATGGTACTTGCTGGGGCGAACAATAGCCAATCATAAAAACGCGGCTCAATCGGCAAATCGCGGCAGACTACAATGATTACTTCCTGAAAAAAGAAACTGGCCCGCCATAACCACGGCTGTTCAGGACTATTAGTAAAGCTCGGTCGGTCGGGAACGGCATTTGCCAATCCTAAAATTTCTTGCAGATAACGTGAGCAAACAAACAAGTTCAAAACTTTGTTGATCTCCACCTCTTCCCGTTTGAGACAAAAAAGGGCGGTACGGGCCATGTTAGTCAAGAACTTACGTAAAGTGAACGGATCGTTTTGACCCTTGAATTCGACTATGGCGTATTGATAACCGATCAAAAAGCTGAAGAGGCTACTTTCAAGCTTCGCGCTCGCCTCCGACGGTATTTCCAACACTAGAGCAGCAGTCAAAGTCTGGTGTAACTCTGCACCGATCACCTTTAGATCGGCTTCTTGAGCAACCCGGCTAGTAATCAGCTTAAAAGCAGGGTCAGCCCGAACTTCAATTTCCGATTGTGACATGTTATTCTACTGTCTATTATAGAGCTTGTAAGCCTCGTCGTTTGTGCTAACCGCTCTGACTTTATTATAGGCCCTTATCCGATTACGTCAACGGCGGTTAGCTGTTTTATCAATGCGCTGATAGTTTTCCCATTCTTATTGAAAACAGGACAACGGCCCTAATTCACCTTTCCGA
The DNA here is from genome assembly GCA_038210655.1 of Chloroflexia bacterium. Lineage (GTDB taxonomy): Bacteria > Chloroflexota > Chloroflexia > Chloroheliales > Chloroheliaceae > 54-19. The sequence continues at coordinate 125,869 of JBBQWM010000014.1, read as the reverse complement.
AGAAATTAAGGCCGGGTGAGCGTGAGTTTTTGCAAACTAGCCAGGCTGTACCACACTCTAAACTGAGAAGTGCATATAGTTAGAAAAATTTTCACAGAAAATTTTCTAACATATATTTTTGAGTGGGTTGAAGCAGGGTCTTTATGGTCGCTCGTTTTTACGGTTTGAACCCGTGCAAAATTCTGACGCTCACCCATTAAAGCCAGCAAATTAGACTTATACCCTGGCATTTGATAAAATAGGCTTATGACATCCGGCTAATTCCGCACAGCTTTATTAGGGAAATAGGTAACATAAAGATTTGGAGCGAATTATAGCTGATAGCAGATGCTAAAGGCTGAAAGCTAACCAGGAAGGGATAGCAAGAGCTTTGGAACAGAACAAAAACGGACATCGCATTGCAGCGAGTGACGCAACCCCAGTACTGGAAGCGCGGGGTATGCGAAAGGTCTTTCCAGGGGTGATCGCCAACGATAACGTTAGCTTTGCACTGAGGCGGGGCGAGGTACTGGCCTTTTTGGGGGAGAACGGTGCAGGCAAATCAACCCTGATGAATATGTTGTACGGCCTCTATCGCCCGGATGCAGGCGAATTTTTGCTCAATGGAAAGCCGGTTCATTTTAACGGGCCGACCGATGCGATTGCCGCCGGGATTGGGATGGTACATCAGCATTTTATGCTAGTCCCGACCTTGAGTGTAACCGAAAATATTATTTTGGGCAACGAGAGCGTGAAAGGCATCCGGCGGTTAAATACGCGCTCAGCAGGTAAGCGGGTGCGGGAGCTTTCCGAACAGTACGGTCTGGCGCTCGACCCGGAAGCCCTGGTCGGCGATTTGACGGTCGGGATGCAGCAACGGGTCGAAATCGTCAAAGCCTTTTATCGCAACGCCAGTATTTTGATCCTGGATGAGCCGACCGCCGTCCTGACCCCCCAAGAGGCCGATGAACTGGTTTTGATTATGCACAACCTCACCGAAGAAGGTAAATCAATCATCTTTATCAGCCACAAATTACGCGAAGTGTTGGCAATTGCCGACCGGGTAGCCGTCTTACGCTTGGGTAAGCTAGTTGGGAGCGTGGATGATTTGAGTACCGCTACCGAAGAAAGCCTGGCCTCGATGATGGTGGGCCGTTCGGTCGTATTGCATATTGAGAAAGGGGTCGCCCAGCCCGGTGAGGAAGTCTTAACTTTGCACGATCTCAAGGCCCTCGACGACCGGGGTGTACCAAGCCTGGATGGAGCTAGCTTGAGCGTGCGGGCAGGCGAGGTGGTCGGGGTCGCGGGCGTGGAGGGTAATGGACAAATCGAGTTGGTCGAAGTGCTGACCGGGTTGCGCCGTTCGACCGGCGGGGAAGCTAGATTAAGCGGTGAGCAGTTGATCGGGCGCACCCCCCGTCAGACCGTCGAAGCCGGGGTGGGATACGTCCCCCAGGATCGCCAGCGGTTTGGGCTGGTACTGCCCTATGGCGTGGACGATAATCTAGTGCTGTCCAGCTATTACCGCGCCCCCTTCACCAAAGGTCTGACGATTGACCACAAGGCGGTCGATAAATACGCTGCCGAACTGGTGCATAAATTCGATATTCGCACCCCAACCGTCGAGACCCAGGCGGGCAAGCTTTCGGGCGGCAACCAGCAAAAAGCAGTCGTAGCCCGCGAGTTTAGCCGTAACAACAAATTGCTAATCGCAGTCCAGCCGACTCGTGGCCTGGATGTCGGCTCTATCGAATTTATCCATCGCAATATCATTGTCCAGCGTGACGCAGGCGTAGCCGTTTTGCTAGTCTCCAGCGAATTGGACGAAATTTTGTCGTTGAGCGACCGGATTGCGGTGATGTACAAAGGCAAAGTCGTCGCGATTGTCGATAACCAGACGCATACCGATGAGGAACGCGAAGCCTTGCGTCAGGAATTGGGCCTACTCATGGCAGGCGCGGTTAAGGTCGAGGTCGAGGCTTGAGGGCTGTAGTAGGCAGCTTCTAAATACATTGCAATAAAGCGTTATTGTACAAGCAAAAGTTCGCTCATAAGGAGGAAATGAACTATAATACTTTGAGATAGAAAATCCCAGAAAGAGAGGGAATATGCCTGACGAAAAAAATACTAAAATCTTGGAACTAGATGTAGAAGGATTTCGTTCTCTAAGGAATATTTCCTGGCGACCGGGCGATTTGAATGTGATAATTGGACGCAATGGAAGCGGTAAATCCAACCTCTTACGCTTCATAGAGGTAATAGCGGCTTGCGCTCAGGGTAATCTTAACGATCTCATCGGAAATTTTGGAGGAATGAACTCAGTCGTCTGGGATGGTAAAACCAATAAAATTTCTTTTCGGTTGAAAACCTCTGCCCTGGCAGATTATTCTTATCCTGAACCTAGAAAAGACTACTGCCTCACCTATGAAGCGACCTTAGCCCAAATTGGGAAAACCTCATCCTACCGAATAGAAAAAGAAGAGTTAGCTAATTATGAACTAATGAACCAAGGTCAGTATCCTACCCCTTTTTGGATAATTAATAGACCTAACCCAACATTTGGCAGAATCTTTGATGATGATGAAAGATCATTCCAGCCCCCTGATGAAGCTATTCAAGAGAATGAAGCATTGTTAGCTTTAGCTTCAAATCCCCTAATTGAAGAAAGGTATCGGCAGGCCAAACTTTATAGCAAATATATCAGAGATTGGACGGTTTACCAAGATTTTAGGACCGATAAAGACTCGAAAATTCGTCAGCCAGTTGATGTCAAAAACTTGAGCAGACTCGACCCGGACGGGCAGAATCTAGTAAATGTGTTACATACTCTTTATGAGAGTCCCAACGACCCGGAATTTAAGGAATTAATTGATGAAGGGATGTTGGCAGCTTTTGGGAGTGAATACAAAGAGCTAAAATTCTCACCAGATGCTAGTGGGAAGATTCAATTAGGAATAAGATGGAATAATCTTAAACGGGTTACGCCAGCCCCTGACTTATCGGATGGCACTCTAAGATATTTGCTTTTACTTACGGTGCTTACCAATCCAAATCCACCCAGTTTAATTGCAATTGATGAGCCTGAGATTGGGCTACACCCCCGAATGCTACCGATAGTAACCGACTATGCGGCTAGTGCAGCACAGCGCACTCAGGTGATCTTTACTACCCACTCCGCTCAATTCTTAAATGCTTTTAAGAAAGAAGTAGTTCCTACTACCACCGTCGCACTTTGGTTCAAGGGAAAAACTTATCTGAAAAACCCAGACCAGCAAAGATTGAACTACTGGTTAGAGCGTTATAATCTGGGCGAATTGCTTGACTCCAACGAATTAGAAAACATGGCCCTGGATGAGTTGGAGAAAGTGGGATGAAGTTTGAGTTGATAGTAGAAGGTGATACAGAGTATTTTGGATTAGAAGATTTCTTTAGAAAATGGTTGAATCCTCGTCTTAGCAAGCTGGTAGCTTTTAGGTTTACAAACATGAAAGGAAATACGATTCAGGACTTAGTAAAGAAAGCTCAAACAAAACTGAATGAACCCGCTAATGAGGATACAATAGCCGTAATAGGCTTGTTAGATTTATACGGTTTGCCTAGCGAGATTTATGGTGGCAATAACAAAATGCGGCAAGAAACTGCCAAAGAACGTTATGATTGGTGTAAACAAAAAATAGAAAAACAAGTTGATAACGCAAGATTCCGTCAGTTTTTTGCAGTTCACGAGATTGAAGCATGGTTATTGAGTAATCCAAATAATCCGAAATTTCCTCAACAGGTTCGGAATTTCCTTAATAAGCATCCAAAAATCCGTACTCCCGAAGAGATAAATTTTGATAAACATCCTGCTAAAATTTTGACAGAGGAGTTTAGGAAAGCCACCGGAAGGGAATATTCAAAAGTGCGGCTAGGTAGGCAACTTTCGAGCAACTTGACCCACAAAAAGCTTACGAAAAATGTCCTTATCTTGAAAAGATGCTTAATAATATGTTACAGTTAGCGCAAAACTTCAAGCTTTAGTAAAAATTATTGTAATTTACCGAGATGGTAAAGGAGTGAGGCGGAACTATGAGCAAAATATTGGTGGTGGACGACGAGCCTCTTATCGTTGAGATGGTGGAGGAAACGTTGCTGGCGGAAGGTTATGAGATCGTCAAAGCCTTTAGCGGTGAGCAAGCCCTGGCAAAGATTGAAGCGGAGATGCCCGATCTGGTGATCCTCGATTTGATGCTGCCCGGTATGGACGGCCTGGAAGTTAGCCGCCAGATGCAAAATGATGCCCGTTTTAATCATATCCCGATCATTATGCTGACCGCCAAGACTGCCATTACCGACCGGGCGATAGGTTACGAAAAGGGGGCGGACGATTATATTACCAAGCCTTTTGAGCCGGATGAACTGCTGATCCGGGTTCGCGCCCAGTTGCAGCACCTACGCCGGGATGATCGTTCGGAACTGACCGGGCTACCCGGCAATAAGGCCGCCCAACTTGAAATCGAAGAACGCACCTCTGACCCGGACGAAGAATGGTCGATTATCTACGCCGACATCGAGCGCTTTACGGCCTATAACGAGGTCTACAGTTTTGCCGAAGGGGACGAGTTGATCCGGCAGGCGGCGACTTGCTTGCGACGGGCAACTCAGGAAGTCGGCAACCAAGATGATTTTGTGGGGCATATTGGCGGTGATGATTTTGTGGTGCTGACCACTCCCGACAAGAGCACCCCGATTGCCGACCGTGCCACCGCTCTTTTCAGCCAAATCGTTCCCGACCATTACAACGCGACCGACCGGGCTAATAAATATTTTACCTTTACCAGCCACACAGGTGAATCGGTTCAGATGCCCCTGGTCGAACTCTCTTTTGACATCGTGAATAACGAGCCGGAATAAAAGCTGGCTATGGGCAAGCTTTTTGAATAATTCTAAACAAGAATGGTAAAGAGTGGCACCAAAGTCGAAAGTGGTGGATAAGTAACTTGACTTTGTAGCTAGTTTTGGCTACAATAAGGGTAACTTTTAGAACAAATCTTCCGAAAATCAGCGTAATAGCTCGGTGCTGCGGGGCAGACAAGAGGCAGAAAGAGAAGAAAACCAGTATGGCAAAAACGGCCAAAGGCTCCAACGTAAATGGAGTGGAAAAAGAAGATAAATACGCCGATGTAAAGGGCGCGGGTAAGGAAAGCGACCGGGATAAAGCGATTGAGACCGCCATGTCGCAAATCGAGCGGGCCTTCGGCAAGGGCGCAATCATGAAGATGAACGATGTCGGAGCCAGGTTGACGGTTGAAGCAATCCCGACTGGCGCGATCTCGCTTGATCTGGCGTTGGGGGTAGGTGGCGTACCACGTGGGCGGGTCATTGAAATTTACGGCCCAGAATCTTCGGGTAAAACGACCCTGGCCCAGCACATTATCGCCGAAGCCCAAAAACTGGGTGGTGTAGCCGCCTATATCGACGTAGAACACGCGATTGATCCGGGCTATGCGGCTAATTGCGGCGTAAACCTCGATCAGTTGCTTATTTCGCAGCCAGATACCGGCGAACAAGCCCTTGAAATCGCCGAAACGCTGATTCGGAGTGGCGCGATTGATGTAATCGTGGTTGATAGCGTAGCGGCATTGGTTCCTCGCGCCGAAATCGAAGGCGATATGGGGGATGCCCACGTCGGTTTGCAGGCCCGCCTGATGAGCCAGGCTTTGCGAAAGTTGGCCGGAGCGGTCAGCAAAAGCCGCACCTGCCTGATCTTTATCAACCAGTTGCGTATGAAGATCGGTGTGATGTTCGGCAACCCGGAAACCACTACCGGCGGTAATGCCTTGAAATTCTACGCTTCGGTACGTATGGACATTCGCAAGGTTGAAGCGATCAAGAGTGGGCAGGATGAAGTCGGCAATCACGTTCGGGTTAAGGTTATCAAGAACAAGGTCGCCCCACCTTTCCGCAAAGCCGAATTCGACATCATGTTTGGCACTGGCATCAGCAAGGAAGGCGACTTGATCGATGTGGGCGTGCAGATGGGCCTCGTCCGCAAGAGTGGCGCTTTCTTCTACCTGAACGACCAGCGCTTGGGCCAGGGCCGCGAGAACGCCAAAGACTTCTTGCGGGAAAACCCCGACCTCGCTGACGAAATCGAGGGACTGATCCGCCAGCAGAACAATGTCGATAAAGGTTTGCTACCTGCCGGTAACGGCGTAGCCGTCTCGGTGATTGAGCCGGAGCCGGAAGACGAGGAAGAAGGTCTGGACGATTTCTAATCGCCGCGCCTAGCTTCCCCTGTAAACTTTTGAGGCCGACCTTTGGGTTGGCCTTTTTCTTTTTAACCTAACTCTGGGAGTATTAATTCAATGCCATTTACTAACCAAAAAAGGTCTTTCGACCGCAAAAGAAACGAGCCACAAAATAAAGAGCGCCAGAAATTTACGGGTGGGGGCAAGATCAGCGCGGTCGAGTTCCAAAAGACCAATCCCGACCGGGTGAATGTTTTTATCGAGGGTGAATACGCCTTCAGTCTGGCGGCGATCCTGGTAGCCGAGCGCAGGCTCAAAGCAGGGCTTGATCTGACGGCGGAAGATACCGCCGAGCTACAAGCGGCAGACCTCTACAACCGGGGACTGGCGGCAGCCCTGCAACTGCTGGCGATGCGGCCCCGTAGCGAGGCCGAAATCCAGCAACGCCTCAAAAAGCGCTACCCAGATGCCACCCCCGAAGCGATCAAGGCAGTTGTAGAGCGGTTGCGCGAACTTAACTATTTGAACGATGCCAGCTTTGCCTCTTTCTGGGTCGAAAACCGTTCGACTTTTGCGCCACGCGGACGCAATTTACTACGCCAGGAATTGATGAAAAAAGGTGTCCCACGTGATATTATAGACGCGGTCATCGAAGCCCATCTGGACACAGAAGCCGATCAGGGCGAGGGCGAAGAAAGCGGCCTGAGTCTCGAAGAAAGTCAGGCCCTTGAGATAGCCCGCAAAAAAGCCCACAGCTATGCCGCCGAAGATTGGGCCGGGTTCTACCGCAAATTGGGCGGCTTTCTATTGCGGCGCGGCTATAACTACGCAATCACAAGCCGGGTCGCCAAACAGGTCTGGCAAGAACTAAAAGGTCAGGCTACCAACGATGATGAAGAAATTTATTTTGAAGAGTAACCCAAGCTTAAAAATTTGAGAGGAATAAACGGCATGACGATCAGCACCGTGGAACGGGAAGCCCTAGCCCAGATGACAAAAGCTTACCCGTTGCCGGAAAAATTGATGGGCAAGAACGTACTGGTGATGACCGAATCGCTTGGCCCGATCAACGGTGTGACACGGGCAACCCAGTATCTGCTCGAATATTTGCTGGCCCAGGGAGCGCGGGTCGCGGCGGTTGCGCCCGAATTTGAGAACCCGGATACCCACCCTTTACGCACCCGTTTGCCGCTTTTACGGCTGGGCGGCTTAAAGCTGGTCTATAACCCCGACTTACGGATGGTCTATCCTTTTCGGATGAGCAAACTTTACCATCGCACTTTCCAGCCCGACGTGATCTATCTCGCCAGTCCTGCTACATTGGGCCTGCAAGCCTGGTGGCAGACCCGTAGGCGTGGTGTGCCGGTGGTAGCGAACTTCCAGACCGATCTGGCCTCTTACGCCCGCCGAATGCTGCCGAACCCCCTGGCCGAACCTAGCGGGTGGGGCATCGACCGCCTGACCGCCTATTTCTTCCGCGACCGGGCGATCAAGGCGGCCCTGGTTCCCTCCTCCAGTAGCCGCGAGTATCTGGCCTCCTTAAAAGTGGCTCCCGAAAAGTTACGGTTGGTCGGGCGCGGAGTTGATGGAGTGTTTTTCAACAATAAAAAACGTAACACCGAACTGCGCCAAAAGCTCGCCCCGAACGATGAACTGCTGCTATTATGTGTCTCGCGAGTCAGTTACGAAAAGGGTTTTGAATTTCTGGCGGATGCTTATGAGGCGATGACCCGGCAGGCTCAAGCCCAGGGCATCCGCCAGAAATTCCGGCTGGTAATTACCGGCGGCAATTCTAATCATACTATCGAACATAACATTCAAAATTATTTCACCCAGCGCCAGCTTGACGTAGTTTTCACCGGGCCGTTATCAGGCGAACCGTTGGCCCAGATGTACGCCTCCGGCGATATTTTTGTCTACCCTTCCCTAACCGAGACTTTTGGGCAGGTGATCCAGGAAGCGATGGCAAGCGGTTTGCCAGTAGTGGCCCGCAAGGAAGGTGGCCCCGCCGATATTGTCCTACCGGGTGAAACTGGCTACCTGCCCGACCCGGTTAGTATCGAAGAGTTTACCGATTATACCCTCAAGCTAATCCAGGACAGCGAACTACGGCAAGGCATGGGTCGGGCGGCCCGCGCCTATGCCGAAGAGCGAAGCTGGGATGCGATCAATCAGCAAATTGCCGGGATATTAGCCGAGTTTGTCTAAAAAATCGTAACTACACAGATGTGTCACCCTGAGCCGCCGCCCCCAGCGGGGGTGAGGCCACGAAGGGTCTAGCTTCTTCGGCGGGAAACTATCTTTGGCAAAATGCAGGCCATCCCGCCTCAGAATGACATGACCTGAGTAGTTACAAAAACAATTTTTATTCCTTTCTTGCCCCAAATTGTTCGACAAATCTTGATCCAATCGATGCGATAAAGAACTCCTATCATCATGGCTTGATAAAGGGGGCCGAGTGAGTTAGAATAGATCAGGATTGTGAACTTCTTGTCAAACTTTGCTAAGCTGCTCGAATAAACTTTTAACCTTCAAAGAAGAGGAGGAACTAGAATTATGGGCGCTCGAAAGAAAGTAACCATTATTGGGGCCGGTAATGTCGGGGCTACTACCGCCCAACGGTTAGCAGAACGTGATTTTTACGATGTAGTGCTGCTGGATATTCCACAGGTGGATGGAATGCCCCAGGGTAAGGCGCTCGATATGCTCGAAAGCGCTCCGATCTACGGTTATGATAGCCATATCACCGGCACAATAAATTATGATGATACGGCGGATAGTGACATGGTAGTTATTACCAGTGGACTGCCCCGCAAACCAGGCATGACCCGCGACGATTTGCTCTTGACCAATGCCAATATCGTCAAACAAGTAACCGAGAATATTGCCGCCAAATCGCCCAACTGCTTTATCATCGTCGTCACCAACCCACTGGATGCAATGGTACAACTGGCCCAAAAGGTCAGTGGCTTTCCCAAGAACCGGGTAATCGGTATGGCGGGCGTGCTGGACTCCTCCCGCTATCGCACTTTTATCGCCCAGGAATTAGAAGTCTCGGTCGAGGATGTTTCGGCCTTCGTGCTGGGAGGACATGGTGATACGATGGTTCCCTTGCCGCGCTACAGTACTGTCTCCGGCATCCCAATCACCGAACTGATGTCCGCCGAACGGATCGCCGAATTGAGCAAACGGGCGGCCAACGGTGGAGCCGAAATCGTGGCCCTCCTGAAAACCGGCAGCGCTTATTACGCGCCCTCAGCCTCGGTAGTAGCGATGGTCGATAGCATCTTGCTGGACAAAAAGCGGGTGCTGCCTTGCGCCGCTATGTTGGAAGGCGAGTACGGGGTAAACGGTCTATACGTGGGCGTACCGGTCAAGCTGGGTGCAGGCGGGGTGGAAAAAATCATCGAGATCACCCTGACCGCCGACGAAATGGCGGCCTTCCAAAAAAGTGCTGCGTCCGTCGCCGAACTGATCGGCGTAATGCGTGAGAAACTGCCCGAAGTAGGACTTTAGGGGTTAAGGCAGAAGTCAGAATGCAGAAGGCAAAATAAAAGAGCGGGGCATTAGCAGCAGCTTGATTATTCCGCTTTCTATATTCGCCGGATTTGTCATTGTAGCAAAATGTAGCGACATTAAACCATTGTAGGGGGAGCAGAAGCTCCCCTGCAAATAATTGCTACCTCAACTGCTTTACAGGCTCTTATAATTATTTTGCATTCCCTATTCTACACTCTGAATTCTGCATTCTGCCTTCTCTATTCTACCTTCCGCATTCCCCTCTGTGTTTTCACTCAAAATTGGTTAAAAAACTGTTAAACAACCCCTTGATTTTATCTGAAAGCTTTGATAGTATAAAGGCGGAGACTTTTTTAGTTCCAATGTCCTATCTGTAGGTAGGTCGGAAGACCTAGTTGCAGGTGCAGCTACAAAGCTACAACGGAAGCGCGGCGTTTTTAGCAAACGGAACGAAGGCGGTTCGACCGTCTGACAACCTGATCGGTGGTAGGTAACGAGGGAATTGGTGGCATTTAACTATCCGACCCGACCGGCTGGAGCTGGCACCCTCCCCTGGGACTCTCTCCGAATATCCTCTCTTGTCCTGGCGTGCTGCTCGCGTGCGCTGGGGCCGGCCAACCCGTCATGAAGCGAAAATGGCACGACAAGGTTATATGGGCTAAATCTGGCTCAAAGCAGTTGGCAGTTGCTGGTGTGTAGGCAAATGTCTATTTTTGTGTGTAACGCATGATACTATAGACAGGCGAATACCTAGTTTCTTTCCCTAAGGAGGCCCCAAGGTGAGCTTTGAGGACAAGATTATGACGTGCCGCGAATGCGGTAATGAATTTACTTTTACAATGGGTGAGCAGAGTTTTTATGCCGAAAAAGGGCTGATGAACTCACCGAGTCGCTGCGCGGATTGCCGCCAGGCTCGTAAGCAATCCAACGGTGGTGGTGGCGGTGGCTATAGCCGCGACCGTGGCCCACGCAACAGCGAGAACCGGGTGCAACACCCAGTTCAGTGTGCTTCGTGTGGCAAAGAGACCACCGTCCCCTTTGTACCCAAATACGACCGCCCGGTCTATTGTAGCGATTGCTTCGAGCAGCAGCGCGTCGCTGCCCGCTAACCCCGCCAGTTACCGCGTGAACTATCACGCTTCGATAAGTGTTAGTAAGAGTGTTAATAGAGGAACAAGACCCCCCAACGCGAGGGGGTCTTTGTTATTAATAGTAATTACTCGTAACTACTCAGCTTATCCATTTTGGGCGACCACATAGGGTCGCACCCTACAACGAATTTGGGTAGGGCGCGACCCTATGTGGTCGCCCAGCTTGCGTAATTAGTATAAATTACTGTATCCGCTTATCGTGGCCCTTCCACTCTTTCTCGCGCAACACAAATTTTTGGATTTTGCCGGTCGAAGTCTTGGGTAACTCGCCGAACTCGACCGCCGCCGGACACTTGAAGCGGGCCAGGTTCGCCCGGCAGAAATCGATAATCTCGCTTTCGGTCGCGGTATGATCGGGCTTGAGGGTCACAAAAGCTTTAGGCCGTTCGCCCCACTTCGGGTCGGGGATGGCGACTACGGCGCATTCTAATACCGCCGGATGCTTTGCGATAGCCTGCTCGACTTCGATAGTCGAGATGTTTTCGCCGCCGGAGATAATAATATCTTTCTTGCGGTCGCGCAGTTCGATATACTCATCCGGGTGCATAACCGCGATGTCGCCCGAATGAAACCAGCCACCCCGGAAAGCTTCGGCGGTCGCTTCGGACTGGTCGTAATAGCCCTTCGCTACATTGTTACCGCGCATGACAACCTCACCAAGAGTCTGAGCGTCGCGTGGTACATCCTTCATCTGCTCGTCCACCACCCTGACTTCATCGGCGACCAGATTATTTTGGCCCTGACGAGCCAACAAGCGGGCCTGATCTTCCTGGGGCAGGTCGTTCCATTCGTTGTGCCATTCGCAAACTGTGATCGGGCCATAAGTCTCGGTTAGGCCGTAGACGTGGATTGGGCGGAAATTTAGCTCCTTGAGTTGTCCGATTAGGGTCGGGGATGGCGGCGACCCGGCCACCGTAACCGTTACCTCGCGCTCCAATCGTTTTGCGGCTGGATGATTGACCAGCCCAATCTGGACGGTTGGAGCGCCGTTGTAGTGGGTCACGTTCTCTTTCTCCAATAGCTCCCAAATGTAGCCTGGCTCCAACTTTCGCAGACAAATATTAGTCGCGGCAATCGCCGAGGTCGCCCAGGTAAAACACCAGCCATTACAATGGAACATCGGCAACGTCCACAAGTAAACCGTATCAAAGTTCATGCCAGTTTCGATAATCTCGGCCAGCGCATTTAGATATGCGCCCCGATAAGTGTACATCACCCCTTTGGGCCTGCCAGTCGTCCCAGACGTATAGTTGATCGAAATGGTTTCTTCCTCGTCTTCCAACCAACTTTCGACTGGCCTGGGCGAACCTGCCGCCAGATATTGTTCGTAGGGATCGTCTGCCGCACCGCTATCATCAACCCGCACGACCTGGATAGAGGCCACCGCTTCTTCTTCGACCAGCCCGGCTAATTCGGCATCCACAAACAAGAACTTTGACCCTGAATGTTGCAAAATATAGGTTATCTCCGGCCTGCTCAACCGGGTATTGATCGACACCAAGACCCCACCTGCCGCCGGAACCGCAAAATGGGCTTCTAGCATAGCCGGGATATTGGGACATAAAAACGCTACCCGGTCGCCTTTTTGCAAGCCTGCCGCCCGCAGATGCGAAGCCAGACGGTTCACCCGCTCTTCAAATTCAAAGTAGCTATAGCGCCGTTCCCCGTGTACGATAGCGGTCTTTTGTGGAAATAAGCGGGCGCTCCGCCGCAAAAAGCTGACCGGGTTTAACTCGGTACGATAAACCTTTGGCGGCCCGGACGACCCAACTTCATTTTGAAGTACTTCTTGAGATTGCATTAGCTTCCTCCCCTCCTCCTCTAGTTCCGACAAAACTTTCCCAGGTTCATTCTTTTCCATTGTTATAACAGACATTAAGGCTGGATTGACACAACTTTCAAACCACTGACCCGAAAGATCGGCTTACTATTCTTTTCGCTCGTTATCATTTCATCCGCGTTCAAAGACAAAGCCGCCGCAACGTGCAGCGCGTCCATACCTGAGAGTCCGAAAGTGGCAGCTTGTATTTCAGCTTCCTGAGTAATTTTATCCAGATCAACGGCCCAGTAGTTTACCGAGTTGAAAAAAGCATTGTAGAAATCTATCTCAGCCTTTCGTCGATGGTAAATAGCTTTAGGCAGAACTTCTAATTTGATAAAGATACTCGAACAAAGCTCACGATCAGGCTGTGCAAGAAGACTCAAAGCTCTCGCGGAAGCAGAACCGCTCCCACGTGCTGCTAGAATTAAAACGCCAGCATCAATGAATGTTCGCTTTATCATTCATCGTCATACAAATAAGAATGTCTAGCTTCGGCCAATTCTTGATTAATCTCGTCCAAAGTTAGCAAAGGTATACCCGAAGCCACTATTTCGGCTCGATGCTTTAAAAGTTGCTTACCAAGTTCTGACATATTATTGGGATCGAGCATCTCTAGCTCGGCAGGAACCGCTTTCTCAGGAACCGCCGCCGGTTCTGGGGCTGGTTTGGTAGGCGGTCTGGAGCGATAACGGCGTGTGCTTGGGATAGAGTGCTGGTTATTCGGCTTAATTTTGCTCATAATATTTCACCTAGCTATCTTCACATTTTCGCGTGTAACCTCTATATAACAAAGTATAGCATTAAAATTAGGCTTAGCAAATTGTGAACATTAAAAAGGGCCGAGATTGTCGGACAACCCCGGCCCTTTTTAGAAAATCTAGTTGCTGGAAATTGCGGCTTTGATGGCCCGCTTAGCATAGACTTCCGCCATGGCCCGACGATAGTCTTTGGAGCCGTGCAAGTCCTCCAGAGCGTCTACCGCCCCGGCGAAGCCTTTGCAGGCGCTATCGATAGTGGCATCGTCGGGAGCCTGCCCGACCAGGGCTTGTTCAAGCTGATTGAAGCGGAGCGGCACTTCCGCTAACCCACTAAAGGCGACCGACACATCGCTGATCTTGCCGCCGTTCATACCAACCACCGCCGCTGCTCCCACTACCGAATAGTGTGAAGCTTTGTTGGCAAGCTTTTGGTAGCTGGTTTTCTTGCCAGCCAGAGCTTTGAAGCGGATTTCGGTCAAGAGTTCGTTCGGCTCGATAGCGGTCTGCAAGATGCCGGTAAAGAAATCCGCGACGGGAACGGTTCGTTCGCCCTGTGAGCTTTTCAGCACCAACTCGGCTCCCAGAGCCATTATTACCGCCGGGAGGTCACTGGAAGGGTCGGCGTGTACAATACTACCACCCACCGTTCCCCAGTTCCGTACCTGTACGTCGCCGATCAAGCTGGCGGCTTGCGGTAAAATTGGGGCGCTAGACTTGAGCAGATCGCTCGACTCGATCTGATAATGAGTAGTCATTGACCCGATCTTAATCATACCGCCCTCTTCCTTGATGTAGGAAAGGGACGACCGCAATGCGGCAATATCAATAATCTTTTCGGGCTGGGCCAACCGCAACCGCATAGCCGGGATCAGACTATGCCCGCCCGCCAGAACTTTGGCATCCTCGCCGTGTTCTGCCAGCAAGCTAAGGGCCTCATCCAGGCTGGCCGGAGTGAAATAATCAAATGCGCTCGGAATCATCTCGTTTTTTCTCCTCATTATAAGGACTGAGGCTGAGGACTCAGCATTTATCATTAACGCTTTTAACCGCCTATGATCTAAAATACGCAGTCCTCAGTCCGTAGTCCTCAGTCCTTGATTAATGACCGTTCTGGCTGTGTGCCTGGATCGCCTTCCAAATCTTCTCCGGGCGGAGCGGCATCATCATGTCGGTTACACCGAACGGCTTGAGCGCGTCCAACACCGCATTTACGATTACCGGGGTGCTGGCAATCGTGCCAGCCTCACCAATACCCTTGACACCGAGCGGGTTCACCTTAGTTGGTGTAACCGTGTGATCGAGGGTATAGGAAGGTAATTCGCTGGCGGTCGGAACGGTGTAATCCATCAAAGTTCCGCTTATTAACTGCCCCTGAGTATCGTAGACGGCTTCTTCGTAGATCGCCTGAGCAATCCCCTGGGCAATCCCACCGTGAAGCTGACCTTCGACAATCATCGGGTTGAGTTGCCGTCCGCAATCATCCACCGCGACGTACTTGAGGAAGGTAATTTCACCCGTAGTTGGGTCAACCTCAAGGGCGCAAAGATGCGTACCAAAAGGATAGACGAAGTTGCCCGGCTCGAAGTAGCGGGTCGCTTCCAGACCAGGTTCGATTACAGGAGCCATTTTAGGGTCGATGTAAGCTTTAAGGCAGACTTCGGCCCAGCCAAGGCTCTTGCCGGGCGACCCCTTTACGCTGAATTTGCCCTCCTCGAAAATAATGTCCTCTTCGTTGGCTTCCAGCTGGAAAGCGGCAATCTTTTTGGCCTTTTCTTTGACCGTATCGACCGCCAGCATCAAGGCTCCGCCACCGACTGCCGTACCACGACTGCCGTAGGTTCCCATACCATAAGGGGTCATCTCGGTATCACCGTGTTTGATTATGACATCCTCAATCGGTATGCCAAACTCGTCAGCAACTACCTGAGCAAAGGTGGTCTCCTGACCTTGCCCGTGCGGACTAACCCCGGTAAAGACCGTCACTTTGCCGGTAAGCTCGGCCCGTACTACGGCACAATCGTAACCACGTTGGGTCGTCATACCCGAACCAGGGCCAAGACCGCAAACTTCGACATAGGTGCTTTGTCCGATGCCGATGTAGCGACCCTGCTTGCGGCCCTCCTCTTGCAACTTGCGCATTTCGGCATAGCCAAAGATTTCCAGAGCTTTGTCCATAGCGACTTCATACTCACCCGTATCATAATTCAAGGCTACTATGTTGAAGTAGGGGAACTGGTCGGGTTGGATGAAGTTTTTGCGACGCACTTCCATCGGGTCCATATTCAGCTTGTCGGCTAACATATTCATGGCGCGTTCCAGCATATAAGTCGCTTCAGGCCGTCCGGCCCCGCGATACGCATCGGTCGGGCTGGTGTTAGTAAGCACACAAAGGGCCTTAAAGTGGGCCGCCGGAATAGCATACGGGCCAGTGGAAATTACACCCCGCAATAGCGGAATAGTGGTACCCAGCAATTGCAAATACGCCCCCATATTGGCGTAAATAGTGCAATCCATAGCCGTAATGGTTCCGTCCTTTTTAGCGGCTATCCGGAAATAATCGATATTATCGCGCCCGTGAATGGTCGCCATAAAACTCTCGCTTCGAGTTTCAGTCCACTTGACCGGGTGGCCCAGCTTTTTAGAAGCATAGCACGCAATAATTTCTTCGGGATAGGTTTGGATTTTGGCACCAAAACCGCCCCCGACCTCCGGTGCTATAACCCGTAACTTATGTTCCGGGATGCCAACCATACCGGAAATAAGGGTACGTGCAATATGAGGGTTCTGGGTAGTCATGTAAAGAGTTAGCGACTCTTCGCCGGGTCGGTAGTGAGCCAGTGCTACCCGGTTCTCCATCGGATTGGGGATCAGGCGTTGGTTGACAATCCGGCCTTCAATCAAAACTTCCGGCTCCTTAAAGGCATCCGTCACATCATTGCCAAAGTTCAATTCGGCAACAATATTGTTCGGTATTTCGTCGTGTACCAGACCAGGCTCGCCTTTAGCTGCCTTGTCCATATCGATTACTACCGGCAATTCTGAATATTCGACCTCGACCATTTCGGCGGCATCACGGGCCGTATAGCGGCTATCGGCGACCACCGCCGCCACGATCTCGCCGACATAGCGGACTCTACCTACCGCAATCGCGTAACGTGCAGTGAGCGGATGTCCACCAATTGAAACGGCTGGAAGGGGGCCAGCCAGGTTTTTCTGAAGCTCCTCGCCGGTAAGGATTGCCAGGACACCAGTCATCTTCGCAGCAGCGGAAGTATCGATCCGGGTAATATTGGCGTGGGCATAAGGGCTGCGAACCATATGCAGGAAAACTGTCCCGGTAAAACTCATATCGTCGGTATAAGAAGCATTGCCGGTAACTAAGCGCGGGTCCTCCCGGCGTTTAATACGTGAGCCGACGTAGGTAGGTGCTGCCATAAATCTATCTCCTCGTCATTGAGCTATCTAACCGTTGCCTATTCGCAAGCGGATAGGATGTTCAACACTAACTTTAGAACAAACCAACAAAAGATCGGGCCACGACTAAGGAACGGGAGCGATTTCCGCGGGGTCTACTTTAACAGCATCGCCCTGCGGTATCTCTTTCGCGCCATCGGCCTGATGTTTGGCAGCCCATTGAACGGCCTTGACAATATTCTGGTAGCCGGTACAGCGGCACAGGTTGCCCTCGATACCTTTGCGGATTTCGGTCTCGCTAGGGTTCGGATTGCGGTTGAGCAGTTGGACAGTTTGCATAATCATACCGGGAGTGCAATAACCGCATTGCAGGCCATGTTCCTCCCAGAAGCCCTGCTGGATCGGATGTAGTTCGCCACCCTTCGCCAGCCCTTCAATAGTTTGCACATCCGACCCATTCAGTTGAACGGCAAAGGCGGTGCAACTTTTGAGGCTCTGACCGTTTACCAATACGGTACAAGCTCCGCACTGGCTGGTATCGCACCCGATGTGCGTGCCGGTCAAGCCAAGCTCATCACGTAAAAAATGAACGAGCAGTGTGCGCGGCTCCACCTCTCGCTCGTAGGTAGTGCCATTAATACTAAGTTTGACGGTTCGTTTCACTGGATTTCTCCCTCTTTTCTAGTAGCTTTTCATTGTCTCAACTTTGAAGCAATGATCTTCGAGCGGCCTACTCAATGCTGAGTTGGGTTCCTTAGAGTTGCATAGCCCCGACTTGCACGGAGCAAGCTAAATTCTGCGATAGAGCTATTAATTTGCCAGAGCGTGGTCGGGCAATTCGGATAGAGTTCGCTGTGACATTGTAAGCTGATCCAGGTTTCTAACTTCTTTGACAACCTGGGTCAGTCCGTTTTTTTCTTCGACATTGTTGATAAGGGCTTTTTGCACCGTGCTTGACCTTAGCCAATAATTGATAGATTGTGTCAAAAGACTATTTGATGAAGCAGGAAGTGCGACATTTGGCGGAACTATAGTGTAAACTATTGCAAAAAACCGGGAAAACTGGGGCAGAGGGGAAGGTAAATCGAAATTAGAAGACCAATCATAATAGTTTACCCGCTGCCATAAAATAGCGTCAATCAAGCTTCTCGAAATAACTTTAAATACTTTTGCAAGTTCTCGATGAAAAAGCGGAACATCGTTATAATGAAATTTCTCCAGGTTCCTATCACCTACATACAAAGAAAGCAGTAAACCGACGTATTCGCTACTATACGAACCTTCTGAATCCGAAGCAATATCATCAATCGCAGAACGCATTTCATCATCAATTTCACTTAATTGGCTTATTTCTTCAGCAATTTTAAGAAGTTCTTCAAATTCACTCTGATATTGTTTGAGCAGTTTTGTTATAGTAGCGTCCAACGGAAATAAGATTGGCTCAACGTTCCAGAGCAACATAAGCCAGTTGATCGCCCTAAGAGAACCTATTATATCTTTTTCTCTATTAGTTAAGGCTATCATTATTGCTTCGTGCCTTTCTTTTCAGCCCACCACTCTCTGATAGCGGTTATCTGATCTACTACCTCAAGATGAAGGTTCAAAATATCAGTTTGCTCTTTGGTGATAGCTTTGTACTCTGTTTGACCATAAATATCTTTTTGCTTGATACCTTCGGCAAATGACTTGGATACTTCAGTTCTGTACACAAAACCTTTGTTAGCATACTGGGTAATCGCTCGTTGTACATCATCTGTAAGAAAACGGCTGGGTCTCGGGAACTTTTATGAGTAGTTCTTTTCCGAACTTTGTCCAGATCAAACTTGTCCCCGATAAGTTTTTCTCGCGTACCATGATAGAGATACATTAGTTTCCATTACAAAGCTTTGTTAACAAAGATTAGACCTCGGCCTCCTTTTGGGTGCTGGGCTGGCTTTGTAATTGCTTATCCATGCTCTTGAAAAAGTCGCCTGCCAGCTTTTTGGCGACCGGCGAGAGCATGCGTGCGCCAATCCCGGCCAGAGTACCGCCGACATTGGCGGCTCCTTTGTAGGTCACAACGGTTTGGAGAGTATCGCCTTCGCCTTGTTCCTCAATATCAAAAGTACCTTCGCCATTGAGAAAACCCGACCCCCCTTGCCCGCCTACCAGCAATTTGTAATGTTTGGGTTCTTCCAGGTCGGTCATTGTAATACGACCATGATAGGTGCCTTTGATCGAGGCTACCCCGACTTTCATAGTTACATCAAAAGTATTCGGTTCAACTTCCTCAAATTTTTCGCAGCCGGGTAGCGAAGCCTTTAACGCTGTGTGGCTCATCAAGACTTGCCAGACCTTATCAATCGGGGCCTTAAATTTATAATCGCCGTTGAGTTCCATTCTAAGCCTCTATCAATTTGGGATTTACGATTTACGATTAGGTTTTATGGTTATCGTTCACAACTACCTTTTACGAGTAATTCCTGGAATAGTTTTGCTCAATTCTTTTGACTTGCAAAATTAAACTTATCTAACCACTTAGTAAAAATCGTAAATCGTAAATCGTAAATCCCAAATCCTACCGTGCTTGCGCTTCCAGCTTTACTAACAATTCCTCAAAGCCAGATTTGATCTTGTCTTTGAAGCCATCCAGCATAGCATTAAAGATTGGGTTGCCCGCATCGGCCTCTAATTTATAGACCAATACAGTCCGGGTATCAAAAGGCAGGGGTGCAGCACCTTCTTCGGTCGGTAGCTCGTCGGGATGTTTAAGATCGAAATGGCCTTTAGCCGATTTGACCATCGCATTTTGCAACTCAAAATCGCAGCTATTAGGAGGTTGCAAGTTGCTATATTGGATTTGGAGGGTCTGGTTGCCCTTCACCGGGCCAATATCGATCTTGACTACCATTTCGTACAGGTTTTCACCGATCAACTCATACTTCTCAGCGTCGGGGATCGCCGCTTTCCAGTTATCAGCACTCATTAGCGCGTCCCAGAGCGGTTGTTTTTCGGCCTGGGATGGCAGGCTGCCGGTCACTTCCATTTTTGTTAATCCTTTAGCTTGATATTTTGGCTTACAAATATAACGCAATAAAACCGCCCTTCGGATTAATCATCCGACCTGGTTAGGCCATAGGGCGGAAACCGAAAGGCCATCTCACGAGTGAAAAGCCCTCCATAACCCATCTTTGCAACTCCCTGGGCCGTCAGACGCTCTCCGGCCAACAACCGCGCCAGAAACAGATCGCCCAGGGTCGTCTTTGAAAACATTCCACAGGAGGCCAGGCCAAACAGGGCCGTTTCGCCCCAATAGGCCAACCAGAAAAGCGTGCCGGGATGGGCCGGTGCGCCGTGCCGCTCCATCCTAATTTCAAGCTGTTGCAAAGCGGCAAAGATCGGGTCAAGCGGGTCGTTGGAATGACCGCCGACATGCAAAATCAGGTCGGCCCCTTGCGCTTTGAAAGCTTGCAGCCCCCGGCTAATCGCGTCCGGCGTGCTATCCACCACCGTAATACCCAGCAAAACCGCCCCGAACCAGTCTAACTTACGCTCTACCGCCTGCATAAAGCGGGCGCGTGGCCCCGGCTTCAAATGTTCACGTACCACCACGCCGATTTTTAGCGGCTTGAACGGCAGCACATCGATCACCGGTTGGCCTTGCGCGACCTGCTCGACCTGGGCCAATAGTTCTAACGGGTAAACCAGGGGGGTAACTTTGGCCCCGGCTACTTCCGTCCCAGCATTAACCGCCATCGCATCGTAAAGGGTAAAGACGGCGACCCCCGGCACTTCATTGAGGCTATCGAGCCGGGCAATGTCGATCCGCAGCAAGCCACGAGTTTTTGCTATCAAATTCACCCGGCTTTCGACCGGAGCGCTCAGTTCAAGGCCCGGCCCTGCCACCAGTTTCGCCAAACGCTGCCCGGCCTCGTCCTCGCTGACCTCACCCTCACCCATTTCGAGCAGGTGCAAAGCATAGTCCGGTGGAGCGCTGCGGGCCAACGACGCAAAGCGGATGGCAATCTCGGCCCGTTCAGAGGGCTGCAAAACCGCCCCCTTGCGAAACAAATAGCCAGAACCCTGTTCAAAGTCCGGGACATTGGCCGCCACGACCCGCCCCAAAACCGACGACAAGCTACCCTGGAACTCTTTAACCGGCAGAGCAATTGCTTTCAACGCTTACACCGTGTTCCACGTTATAAAATCTCGCTCGTATAGCAGAAATTTTAAAGGTCTTTCAAAATGCTATCAGGCTACAGGCCCAACTAGCAAGCAGGTAAAGGAGATAACCATTTCAAGTAACCCATCGTCAAGGACATTGTTCCGTCTTTGGGATGGAATGTTCCGATTTTAGCAGTATGCTGCCGGTTTGTAAATAGCAAAACGCTTCCCCGGTAGCGGGGAAGCGTTGATTTTTTGCAAACCTGCAAAGCTATATTGTTTTTAAAGCCGGTCTAATACTATTCAATCTCAATTATTGAACCGACCCTTAAACAAAATCGATTAGAGTGCGCTCGCCTCGACTTGCCCACGCACATAAGAAAGCAACTGATGGCCGGTTTTTCCAATCTCGACTGCCTTAAAACCAGCCTGCACCAGGAACGGCGGATAGTGTGGAACCATAGTGTGTTGGAGCATTCCTTTACCCAAAATCAAGCTCAAGAAAGCTTTGAGCAAGTGATTGGTAGGTGGCTCAAAATCTACTGCCAGACAATAACCGCCCGGTTTTAGCACCCGGTACATCTCGGCAAAACCGCGCTGCTTGAGATCGCCCGGCAGGTGGTGGATAACCAGACGGCTAACTACGACATCGAAGGTTGCATCGGGGAAGGGTAACGCCTCGATCAAGCCGACCTGAAAATGTACGTCTAGCCCTTGCCGGGCGGCTTTGCGTTGTGCGACCGCGATCATCTCGGAGCCAGCGTCAAGCCCGTAAACCTCGCCGGTTGGCCCAACTTTAGCCTTGACCGCCAAACTTAGTTCACCCGGCCCGCATCCCAGGTCAAGTACTTTGTCGCCCTTTTTTATCCTGGCCAACTCGATAATCGGTTTTTCACTCGACCGCAAGATAGGCCCGATAACCGTATTGTACAAAGAAGCCTTATGAATGACGATCCCTTCGGTCGGGTGGGTTTGATTCAAATGTGCATGATGATGTGGCATAATTTCATCTTACTCCCTTCGGGGTTTATAGACACTTGTTTGATATGGAACATTTTGTTCACTTTTAGTTATAGACTGTGTTATAATGAAGGTCAATAAGCAAAAAGCTGGAATTGTTCGATAGTGAACAAAAAGGTAAAAATGTGCTAAAAATGCCGGAAATTAAAGATAAAAAAGAGCCGGATCGTAGGGTACGCCGCACTCAACAGCTATTACAAGAGGCCCTCGTTTCGCTTATCCTGGAGCAAGGCTACGATAGTATAACCGTCCAGGATATTATTGACCGGGCTAATGTAGGTCGGTCTACCTTCTACGCGCATTATCTGGACAAAGAAGACCTTTTGCTTAAAGGCATCGATAGGTTGTTTAGGGGGTTTGAAGAACAGCAATTAGCGGCAAATAAGGATTTTTCGCTTTCGAGTATAGAAAGTATCGAAAGGATGAGCCTGGACTTATTCCAACATACTCAAAATCACCAACACTTGTTTAAGGCACTATTCAGCAAACGGGGTGGCGATTACGCTGCTAAACGAATTCATCAGCATTTTACCAAAGTAGTCGAACAGTTCCTTCAAGCCAGGCTACCAGAAATGTTAGCGATAACCGTACCGCTTGAAATTAGGCTCCCTTACGTAACCCATACTTTGCTAATGCTGGTCGTCTGGTGGCTTGAACATGACACGCCCTATTCGGCGGAAGAAATGACCGGCTTTTTTGTGCAACTGACCCTCAATCAGGAACGCTCAAGCAGATCATTTGAACAAAATGGGGCGACCTACACTTAGGGTTAATCGCAATTAGGGCGGTTGCCAGACCTGTCATTCTGACTAGATAGTCCAGTAAGTCTTGTCCCAATTGGTTAGCCATTTTAAGGTCAATTGATCGAGAAATAACTGACATGACTTACTGGACTGTCTACTGAGTACATTAACTTGTAAATCTTGTCACCCTGGTTTTGCTAAATTGAGGCTAAAATACCTCAGATATAGTGACAAGATTTATGTGTCGTTGTACTGAGCGAAGCGAAGAATCTAGATTCTTCGCTTCGCTCAGAATGACAGAGGTAGAGGCGTTCTTGGAATTACACTGCTATCCCAATAGGTCGGTTGTATTAAAGGGGTGCTTTTTATGACCGCCCGGTTCGGAACGCATCGGGCAACCATAGAGATTTCTAGCCTTCGTCGGTTTCCTCGTCAACTTCATTTGTGGCAGCCGGGGCGACCCCGCCTGTCAATACAAAGATCAAAAATTCGCGGAGCAAAAGCGAACCGGTCTGATCCTGGCCTTCCTCGAAGATCAAATAGAGCGCCCGCTTCAGAGGCAACCCGACCAACCGCAACGCCACAACCCGCCCGCCGGTCTCCTCGGTTGCCAGCGAAGAAACAAAGCCACTACCCAACCCCGCCGCGACCGAGGAAATAATAGCCTGGGTACTGCCCAACGCCATCGCTACTTTGTGGGGCGGCAATTGCTGACCGTGTTCAGCCAGAATACGCTGGACGCTTTGCAGCGTACCGCTGCCTTCCTCCCGGTTAAGCAACACTTCGCCTTCCAATTCGGTCAATTCAATTTCGCGCCGTCCGTTCTGAGCCAATCGGTGATGGGAAGGAACCGCCAGTACAATTTCATCCTGGTAGATTTGCCGGGCGGCAAGATTTTGAGCGTCGGGCGGTTTGCCGGTAAAGCCAGCATCATATTCGCGGGCGCTCACCCGCGTTTCGACTTCGGTACTATCGAGAATATTTAAGGAAGGCTTCACGTTCGGATAACGGGCCGTAAAATTCGCCAGGATGCGCGGAACTACAAATTCGCCGGGGGTGGTACTGGCTGCCAAACGCAATGGCCCTTGCACATCGTGACGTTGGGTACGCCAGTTTTCTTGCAAATTGTTGTAGTCAAACAATACTTTCTCGGCAAACCCCAAAAAATCGCGCCCCATCCTGGTCAAAGTAACTTGATGGCCTTCGCCCCGCTCGAATAGGTCGATCCCAAGTTCCTTTTCGAGTCGTTGCATTTTGCGAGTTACGGCAGGCTGGGTCAAATTATGCCGTCGAGCCGCCTCGCTCAAACTTCCCCGCCGGACTACCTCCAAAAACATTCTTAGTTGACCGAGATTCATCACTCTTACTCCTTATTATAGGACTAGCAGGTGTCCTCAAACACGGGGGGAATTCAAGATATGTCTTTTTAATTATAACATAATTTCATCCCTTTATGATCTTTTGTTTGCAAAGTTATAAATGCAGTCTGCAAATCATTTTTATTATTGTGAAATTGACCCTACTGCCCGTTTAGGCTACAATCAGGAGCGCTTCAAGCCTGCTCATAACTTGAGAATAGGTATCAGGTATCAGGTGTCAGATTTGGATTATTTACCTGACACCTGATACCTAACTCATTATGTTATAGTCAATAATCAGGCTATCAAGATAAACAGGAGAGTGAGTTTGGCCGCCGGTCTGACAGCCCTGACCCAAGAAAATAGACCCCCTAGCTCAACCCCACCTCCGACCGGGCGGCGGATCTTCTGGAAAGGACTGTTCGCTTTGCTTTTGGTCGCCGAAATCGGCCTTTTTGTAGCTCATCAAATTCCGGCCCGCTATACCATCGAACCAAAACGGCCCGAAGCCACCGAAATGCTGCGTAATTTTTACGAACTGGAACCTGACCCGGCAGGCGGACATCGCTGGAGTTATCCCCAGGCCGAGATTTTCCTGGCAGCGATTGATGCCAGCCCGACCGTCCGGCTCTATATCGACGACCAATTGCCGTCCGGCACTCCTCAGCGCAAGTTGAGCTATGGGCTGGTCGGGCAACCCAGCCAAAATGTGCCACTGCAACGCGGTCTCGCTACCTACGAATTGACCGGGCAAGCCGGATCGGGCTTTGGGCCACCTATCTACGTTACCCGCAATCAGGAGAGCTTTATCGAGCAACTCTGGTTGAGCGGCCCGGTCTTGAGGCTGGAGACCAGTCCTTACCAGCCCAAAGGCGACCGCCGTCAGTTGGGGATCGTCGTGCAAGCGGTCGAGGTCAAAGCCGGGTTGACGACCGGGCGGGTCGGCCTCCCAACCCTGACTAACTTACTCCTGACGGCGGTTATCACGCTGGCCTCTTTTATCTTGCTTAGTAGCTTCCGGCTAAGCGGGCGGCGCAAAGCCTTTGGCACGTTGTTAGCGGTTGCACCCTGGCTGGCACTGGTTGGGTTCGCCCGCGTCGCGCTGGCCGATAACATCGAATTGGTCGTTATGCTAATACTGCTGGCAATTCTGGCTTTGACCGCCGCCCGTTTTGCCGGGCCACTCGCCCTGACCGACACCCGCAACCGGCTCACCCGCACCCGCAAACCCTATCATCCCTCAGAACCACCTCAACCGACAGAACAGACTTCCACAATCGTAAATCGCGGCCTCGCCCCCTCTGGGGGTAAATCGCAAATCGCGGCCTCGCTCCCTTTGGGGGTAAATCTTATTTATTTTCTATCGGTTGGGGTCGCCTTGTTTGCTTTCGCCATTCATCTGTTTGCGTTTAGGTTGCCGGAACGAGACAGCGATTATGATACGCGCAGCTTTGGCCTGTATTATCTGCTCAAATTGCCCTGGCCCCTGATAGCAGTTTTTGGGCTGGCAGTGATACTGGCAACCTTCCCAGCCAGCAATCGCTGGCTGGCAACCCGGTTGGAACGAGTGGCGAACTGGCAACCCTTAGCCGGGTGGGGCTGGAAAACCAGGCTGACGGTTGGGCTGGTGCTTTTCGGGTCGGTGGTCGCCTTTTGCCTGATCTTCCGCACCCAACTGGATTATGGCGATTACGACCAGATCGTCTACAAGCTCGAACGACTCAAGCAGTTGGACGCACTACCCGGCCCCGAAAACTTTTTGATCTGGCGCGAAGGTGAAATCCTCGATTACGCTCTACATTTCCTGCTCTGGCGGGCGCTCGAAAATACGGGCTGGTGGCAACCGGCCTACACCTATAGCGTGACCAGCGCCCTGGCCGGCGGAATTTACGCGCTGATCGCCTGGGGTCTCGGACGGAGCCTGACCCGGCAGCGTGTCGGACGTATTTTGATAACCGGGCTACTGCTAACGGTCGGCGGTACGCTCGTTTTTATGGGCTATGTCGAAAGCTATACGCTGGTAACGCTGACCGCAATGCTTTACGTGCTGGCGGCGGTTTGGGCTTTTGCCCCACCGAGCGGCCCCCCGATTTCGATCATCTGGCCCGCCGCGCTACTGGGTATCGCCATTTTGCTGCATCCATTGGCTCTTTTCCTGGGGCCGTCCTACATCGTCGGGCTACTCTGGCGGGCCGACTTAGCTGCGCCGCGCTTCAACTGGCGCAAGTTGGCAATCGAAGCCAGCCAAAGCCTGATAATAGGTGGCCTTTTGCTGGGCAGTCTGGTGCTTTTTATGGGCTTTTATAATTACACCTGGACGCAGTGGGATATTGGCCGTCATTATGTCGGTGGGGCCGACCAGAGCCTCTTCAAGCCGCTGTTCCAGGCCCGGCCCGGCACTTACGAATTTTACCCCATCCTGTCAGGCTATTATTTTGGCTTTCAGTTCAACTTACAGATGATCCTGGCCCCGCTTAGTCTGCCGCTACTGGCCGGGCTAGTTGCCAGCGCCGCCCGCCAGTTGAATAAAGTATGGCAAGCTGCCGGGTTAATAATATTCGGGGTCGGGCTGTTTGTAATCGGGGCCACCATTATAGCCGGACAACCCTTGATCTGGCTGATGGCTATTGGCTTAGCACTACAACTGGCGGGGTTATGGCTGGCCCGCCGCCATCTGACCAACCCGGCAGGGCTGGTTTTGGGTACTGCCGCGCTCTACACCTGGCTCTTTTCGCTGACCTGGAACCCCGACCTGGGAACCCAGGATTGGGACTTGCTTTCGCTCAATGGCTTTTTCACCACCCTGCTGATGGGCTACTGGCTGGTCGAACGGCTCGCTCAAACTTCGGGTTGGCTGGCCCGTATCACCGTCGCCCTACTGACCTGCTCGGTCTGCCTGTGGTTCGCTTGGATCGGCTATAACGCTTTTTTCCATTAGAGTAGAGGTGACAGGTGTCAGGTAGGGTTGGCTCATCTTGTGAAAAGTTATACAATTTTTTAGTTTAAGATAAAATCGAGCGGGTTTTGTAGCTTGACGCTTCGGGATATTAATGATAATATATGTGTACTGCAAAAACATGATTAAAAGCATGTCTCACCACACGTTCCTCTTTTGGCTTAAGAGTCTGACAAAAGCTCTTCCTATTCTCGTTATCACTGCCTAGTATCGGTAAATAAAACTGAATATTTTCTTGTCGTTTCGGAAGAAGGCTCGACCTTGTTAGCAAGGCTTGGCCTCAGAGAGGAGGTGGCTTTAGCTTCTTTGAACCGAGAAAAGAATTTGTTTGCCTGAAAATAGCAGTATCTTTTACAGGTAATTTTGTTAAGCTTGTAGACTTGTAGGTATGGTTGATCCTGATTTTTCTTTTTTTAACTGGCAGGTCGGTTGCTATTAAGCCCCGGTCAGGTTTGTTGTGTAATAATTACCCGACCAGTTGAAATTGCTTTAGCTCGACAGGATTAACCCCGGTTTAGCTTTGGTTTGGAACAACTATGTTAATAGCTAGTAAGTTTAGTAGCTATAAGGAGGATCAATGAAGACTTCCGTACTTAGGTTGGGCAAATTGAGCGCCCTGACCTCTACCTTGCTGATCTTGGTGACACTTTGCGGGACACTCTCGACCGCTACAGTATTTGCTACCACCCAACCCCAACGGCCTTTATGTCAGGCCAACGCGCCTTTGTGTACCGAGGTGGTGGACTCGTTGAATTACGACGGCCTCTACACCGGCCACGACGAACCATCGCTCCTGTTTTACTCGAACACGCCGGGTTCCGGCAACTCGAACCTTTATCACCTGACCCTACCCAAAGAACCACCCACTATGCCGACCCAGGACGGCAAGGGCGGTACTTACAACTTCCAGCTTCATCCGGCTTTCTGGTTTGGGATGGCCCTGTGCGACACCCAATCGTCGCCTGCTCCGGCTACCAACCATAGTTGCAAGCCCGATAGCGATGAGAACATTGCCAACAGTTCCAATCCTAGCGACCCTCACTATATCGGCAAACACGCCGGAACCGCTTTTATGGAAATGCAGTTCTACCCGCCCGGTTGGGTACCCTGGCCGGCCGGCGTTAGCTGCGACCCCAAGAAGTGGTGCGCCTCGCTTAATATTGATAGCCTCTCGCGGGACTATAATTTAGGCCAGGACAACAACGAAACCTGTGTGGATCAGGTCGGCCTTGAATACGTCAACTTTGCCTTTATCACCAAAAACGGTCACGCCCACGCTCCGGCCAGCCCGGTCGAAGCGACCCCGGCTACTTTTACCCCGAACCCGACCACCGATTTATTCATGAATTCCGGCGATACCCTGGTCGTCGATATGCACGATACTCCGGCAGGCTTTCAGGTAGTTATCCGCGACCTGACGACCGGGCAGAGTGGTTCAATGACAGCCAGCATTGCCAACCATTTCGGACAGGTTAAGTACGACCCGAACGGCACAGGCTGTACCAATATTCCCTACGCCTTCCACCCGATGTATAGCACTTCGAGCGAAAACACACGGGTTCCCTGGGCGGCGCACTCCTACAACGTGGCCTTCTCGGACGAAATCGGTCACTTTGAATATTGCAGTCAGGTAGATGCAGAAGGTGGGAATTGCACCGCTCCCAGCGCCACCGATCCAAGCGGGCCGGACGGCGACGATCAAGGCTGTTTTAGCTCGGCCCTCTCGCTACTTGTAAAGATCGGAGGTTGTATTGCCACCGATGCCGACTTCGATGGGCCACCTTATCAATTTACCTGGCCCGGTTCTATCAAAGACCCCCGGATAGATCGCAAGTACAACCCGTCTTCGATCCTGTTTACCAGTCCTTTGTTCAAACAATCCAGGGGCCATGATGACGATGAAAACGGCGACGGGGAACTCCGCAACTATAGTCGGGTAGCCTTCGAGACCGACCTACCGCGGATCGAAGCGCCCGATAGTGGTGGTATCTGCAATCGCACGACCGGGGCGAATTGCGTCAATCCTCCGGCGGGCGCGAATTTCTATCCGATCTTCTCCACCCGCTCCTCCGATGAGGGAGAGCGTTGCATCTGGCAATTGGGTGGCGCTTATATCCCTGGAACCACCAACACCTTTGGGGGTAACTCGACGGTTCAATACGGCCCGTTGCTGTCGCTGGTCTATCCTAGCTTCGGCAACCCAACCCAGGCCATCTTCCGCTACAACGATTTCCGGCGGATATTGCCCAATAATCCGTGCAAGGCGGGCGATGATTAAATTCTAGTCCAAACTTGCCAAAATTAAATGGAGTGGCTATAGCACCCACTCCATTTAATTTGTAACTGTTCAGCCAGCCTGAAAAGTGTTATTCTGAGCGTAGCGAAGAATCCAGATTCTTCGCTACGCTCAGAATGACACTTCTGAATAGTTACGTTTATAAATCCAATGTGCTGGATTTGCCGTAAGCTGGTTAGCACCATAAGTTCGTGAGGAAAGATAGCTCAAAGGTAAACGGCATATCACGAGAGAAGGAGACAAAACCAATGGTTAAGGTAGGGCTGCTCGTTCGACTGGAGGCTAAACCAGGCAAAGAGACCGAGGTTGAAAGCTTTTTACAGGGAGGTTTACCGATAGTTCAGGAAGAACCGGCTACTACCGCCTGGTTCGCTATTCGGCTTGGGCCTTCCACTTTTGGTATCTTCGATGTTTTCCCGGATGAAGCCGGACGACAGGCCCATCTATCGGGCCGGGTAGCGGCGGCACTTATGGCCCAAGCTTCCGAGCTTTTGGCCCAACCACCCAGCATCGAAATGATTGATATCCTTGCGACCAAATTGCCGGGGTAGTTTGCCTAACAAAACTTGACCGTCTCGAATTTAAATAAAGCATTTTGCTACCGTACACATTTAGAAATCCTCCACCAGAAGGCTCCTCATTTTTCTAATTTGTGTAGGGTAGCAAAACCGGGGTTGAGTGTATATTAGAAAAATTTTCCGCAGAAAATTTTTCTAATATATTTTTTAGTGGTTTGGATTGGGTTTTCGCGGTCGCCCGTTCTTACTGGTTGAACAGGTGCAAAAACTGCCGCGCACCCTCTGGCAAGCCCGAAATTGACCTTACTCCCCTTTTGGGCTACAATCGCCCAGAAGATGAGCAAAGTTCAAGATCAACAACTGAAAAGCGCAACGGCCCCGGCAAAAAAGGCTATTTTATCTAACCCGCAGTTCTCAATTCTCAGTCCCCTAGCCTTTTACCTGCTAATAGCCGTTCTCTTTACGTGGCCGCTGGCCTTAAACCTGAGCAACCGGGTAGCCCTGACCGAGAGCGGGGACGTGTGGCAACACATCTGGAATAACTGGTGGATGCGTTTTTCGCTGCTCGATCTGCACACCCAACCCTATACCACCCCAATGCTCTTTTATCCGACCGGTGCGAACCTCTTTTTTCACGCCCTCGACCCGATGGACGGCTACCTGTCGATCCCGGCCCAACTGCTGTTCGGAGTAGTCCCGGCCTTTAATCTGCAAATATTGTTTCAACTGACCGTCGCGGGTTACGGCACTTATCTGCTAACCTATTACCTGACCAGCAATCGTGGGGCCGGGTTGGTCGCCGGGCTGATCTACGCTTGCTCGCCCCTGGAATCGCGCTTGCTCAACCTGGGCCAACTAGAACTAACTTCGATAGAGTGGCTGCCGCTCTACATTTTGTGCTTTATCAGAGCCTTAAACCGCGAGGCTCGGCCCTGGGTTTGGCGCGGCTTGAGTGTCGTTTTGCTGCTAGTGCTATCGCTCAACACCTGGTATTACCTGCTTTATGCCGTTATGTTTAGCCTGCTCTATATCCTGTACCGGCTAGGGCAAGAGCGTCGCGAATGGCGCAAAGAGTGGCGGCGCACTTTGCTGGTCGCGGGCGGCGTGATGGTCGTTTACGGCGTACTGATTTTGCCGGTGCTACTCCCAACCTTGCGCGAGGCCGGGTCGGGCGGAACCCAACAAAAGCTTTATACTATTATCTACAACTCAACGACCGTCAAAGGGTTGTTTACACCTGGTTCGTCAGCCTTATGGGGATTGTTCGGCTCGACCGATAATGCCGAATTTCACCGAGGCAACTTTTTGGGATATATCGCTTTAATCCTGGGGTTGATCGGACTGGTAACACGCTTCAAGCAGGGCTGGTTTTGGGGACTGGTGGCATTGATTTTTGTGATACTGGCCTTTGGACCGGTGCTGCACTTCTCTTTCGACGATTGGCCTTCGATCAAAGAGGCCGAAAACGGCCTGCCGATGCCGGGTAAACTACTCTATAACTTACCCTTTGGCAATATCGCCCGCGTCCCCTTGCGCTACACCCTGATTACAATGCTTTGTCTGGCAGTACTGGCGGCTTATGGGCTGGATTGGCTATCGAGGAACTTGCCGGGCCGTTTGAGGGGCGTAAGGTGGGTCGGGCTGGGTTTGCCGTTTGTGGTGGGGCTGCTGGTTTTTCTGGAATTTTATCCCGGAGCGCGAACGCTGGCCGATACGACTATACCCCGCTATTATAGCCAGTTGCGCGACGAAGGCAGTTGGAACGATTTCGCCGTGCTGGAAACGCCCGACGGTGGCAACGCTTCGGTCGTCAGCAAGGCAATGTACTACCAGACCTTACATCAACATCCGTTGGTCGGCGGCTATCTGTCGCGCAAACCGGAGTATCCTTTCCGCGATTTTCCCGGTATTGCCGAACTGCTCAACCTCGATTTTCAGGGTGGCTACCGTTTTCAGCGTGATATTTTAGATCGGGCTAGTTTGCGCAATACGCCCGCCCTCTTGCAATACTACAAAATCCGCTACGTGATCGTCCATCCCCAACTGCTAACCGATGAAAACAGCCGCTTTAACGCCCAAGCCGTCCTGCAAGCGGTCTTTGGGCCTGACGCAAAACCTTATTACCAGGATGAGCAGGTGCAGGTCTGGAAAACATCAGAACTGATCCAGACCGCTAACCGCCCGGAAGCCAGCCAAATCTTGCCGCAATTGGGCGAAGGCTGGAGCGGTCGCGAAGAAGGCCCACGCGGAGCCATCACGCGCACCGTTGCTCAACAGGCCCGGTTAGTTTTGTTCAACCCCTATCAACAACCTCTACAAGTCCAGGTACGGGCAGTCGTTTCGACCGGAGCGAGTCAGGCTCAACTAACCACCCAATTCAACGGGCAAAGCCTGAGCCAGAATATCGCTCAGAAAACTATCACCCCCGACCCTGGCTGGCTAATTGCCGATGTTACCCTCAAGCCAGGGCTAAACGAGATGATCTTTAAAACTAGCGGCCCGGTACTTTTCGGTCAGTTTCTTTTTGCAGATTTTTAACACCCTTAACCCACTGATATGTTAAAATAGCTTCGAGCGTGAGGAGAATACGCTAACCCGCCCCTGCAATCTTATTCGTATCGGGTAAGCTGCTCATTTAATAACCTGCGCCTGACTTGCCAAATTAGAGTTGCCAGAAGTATCCCGTCAAATTGAATTGACATGCAATAACTGGCATCCTCTCAAAATTCAGGCCGGTAATCCAATCAGAGAAAAGGAGTTCCCCAAATTGTCTATTTTGAAGTACAGGTTAGCCGGAAGCGCCGTCGCAGGGTTGCTGGTAGGTTTGCTGTTGTTGACGGCCTGTGGAGATAACACGGCTACCAGTAGCGCCGTCGGCGCAGCCCCGACTGGCGCAGGTGTGGCGCTCACCCCACCCGCAGGCGCGACCACGCTTGCTAGTTCCGCCGCAACGACGGCGGTCAACGCTGCAACCACAGCGGCGGGGGCGACCACTACGGCGGCAGGAGCCGCGACTTCGGCGGCGGCAGCCGTAGCGAATTCCGCCGCCAACGCCGCTTATGTCCCGACTGCCGCTTGCCTTGATCCGGGAGCCACTGCCCCAGCCGCCAATGGCCCCAAACCAACTACAACCTCCAGCGTTGTCGCTACCTTGCCAAACCTGGCCTATAACGGTACACGCGAAATAAAAGCGACCGACGCGACGACCAAAGCGATCCTGGCTAATCTTAACAGCCCGAACAACGCAACTGCCTTTGGCAAGTTTACGGCGGATAAAATCGTCTTTAATTTTAGCAGCGATGCCTACGACAAAGTTGAGGCCAGCTATCGCAAGTTACTCGAAGGTGAAGGTTGGCAGTTGTTCAAGAACGAGTCCGATGCACCTACCAAGCAATCACTGATCGTATATCAAAAAGAATCCAGCAAGATTGTTATTAGCCTGACGACGGTAGATGACATTAGCAGCTACCCGCCCGAATTTAAGGATGGCTTCCAGAAGGGTGATACCCTGATCCTACTCGCTACCGGTCGGTCTACTGGCGGAGCCGCCGAGCCGACTCCCTTTGCCATTCCAGGCCCAGCCCAGGTCGAACTCAAGGCCGGTCAGAAAAAGATCGCTACGATTGAGATGGAGAAGGGCGGCAAGATCGTGATCGAGCTTTGCCCGAACCTGGCTCCCCGCACCGTCGAGAATTTTGAAAAGCTGGCGACCAAAGGTTTCTTTAACAACCTGACCTTTCATCGGGTCGAGAAAGACCCCAAACCGTTCGTGGTACAGGGTGGCGACCCGAAGGGGGATGGAACTGGCGGCCCCGGCTACCAGATTCCCGACGAGTTCACTACTCAGAAAAAGCACCTGCGCGGTACGGTTGCGATGGCGCATAGCCAGGCTGCCAATAGCGCCGGGAGCCAATTCTACATCTGCCTGGATGCTGCGCCCTTCTTAGACGGCAAATATGCCATCTTCGGGCAAGTCGTCGAGGGGATGGATACGGTTGTAGACAAGATTGCTATTGGCGACAAAATGAAGTCGATTACAATCTCGGTTCAGTAAATTTTGAGCTTAGCTGTTTTGAAAATAGGTTCCCATTTTCAATATAGTTAAGCTAGTGATAAGTTCTATAGCAGATTGCAAAGCAACTTAGCTAACTAATTATCCTGTAGGAGCGAGCTTCTGCTCGCTCCTACAGGAGGTCAAGAACTCTATATTTTGCTATAAGCCGAAGTTAAGAAAAGAAAAGCAGGTGGTTTTATGACTGCCAAAACCGATTTAGAACTAGAAAATCAAGCCGTGATCCTGGATGAAGCTGAATTCGAGGAGCCGTATTACTTCTATGATTATAAAGACAATTATTGGAAACTACGCCAGGAGCGCGGTGACATGCCCGATACCAGACACAATGATTTAGTCGATCAGCTGATTCAAGTTTTGCGCTGGCAGTATCGGCTAGAGACTTATACGATTCACCGTGAAGCTAATTTCCACGAAACTGAAGAAAAAAAGGATAAACCACTTTATCCCGACGTGTTCGTTTTCAAGAGCAAAAAACGATTTCACTTTAAGAGTTACAAAATCGGCGTGAGTGGGCCGCCCCCAGAAGTGATAATCGAGATAATATCAGATGATTTGCCCGCCAATGACCTGGTGGAGAAACCCAAACGTTATGCCGCCTGGGGAGTAGCCGAATATTTTGTCTACGACCCCAGAGAGCGCAAACGTAAGAGTAAAAAGCCTCGTCTGTATGGATGGCGCTTGATCGATGGAGTATATCAAGAGCTAAAGCCAACTGCCAAAGGCTGGCTCTGGAGCGAGCAACTCGACTCGTGGCTTGCGCCTGCCGAGGAAATGGTACAACTTTATGATAATGATAAAAACTTGCGTCTAACCGAGGCCCAGGCTCTTTTTCAGCAGGTACAAATCGAACGGCAGGCCAAAGAAGACGAGCAGTGGGGTAGAGAAGCCGAACGACAGGCTAAAGAAGTCGAGCGACAGGCTAAAGAGGCTGAACGCCGCGCTAAAGAAGCCGAGCGACAGGCTAAAGAAGCTGAACGCCGCGCTAAAGAAGTCGAGCGACAGGCCAAAGAAGCCGCGTTAAAGCGTGAAGAAATCTTAAAGCAGCAAGTAGAGCAAATGGCCGAAAAGATCAAGCGCTTAGAACAAAGTCAGAATAATTCGCAAGGGTAAGTCAGTCACTAATTTCGGTGCAGGTCTTTACCCTGGACACGCAAGCTGCTACAATGAGCGGGCAATTTTGAATTGGAACGATTCGAGATTACAGCTTCAAAGTGGCAGCTTTTTACTGCCAGTGGATTATTTAAATTAACAAGGAGATGAATGTATGGCAGAAACGACGGGTAAGAAAGTCGGCTATATTGAGTTGGCGAAGGGCGGAACGATTAAATTAGAATTCTACCCGGACGTAGCTCCTAACACTGTCGCCAACTTCGAGAAACTGGCTAACAGTGGTTTCTATAATGGCCTGACTTTCCATCGGGTCGAACCGGGCTTTGTGGTGCAGGGTGGCGACCCGAACGGTGACGGCACCGGTGGCCCTGGCTACCAGATCAAAGCCGAGTTCAACGAGCGCAAACATCTCGAAGGCACGCTTGCGATGGCCCGCTCCCAGAACCCGAACAGCGCCGGTAGCCAATTCTACATCTGTCTGGCTCCGGCCCCCTTCCTCAACGGCAATTACACCGTCTTTGGACAAGTCACCGAGGGTATGGAACTGGTACAACAAATCCGGCGAGGCGACAAGATGACTTCGGTCAAGGTCGCTGCCGAGTAGGCACTTTTTGGATTTGGCAGGGATAGACAGAATTAGGGGATTTACGATTATAAATTCCGTTGTAATCTACGCGACACCTAACACATTTAGGCTGTTCAAGCTCAAATAGATATGTCTATCCCTGTTAATTAGCTTAAATTATGGAACGCATTTATTTAGAAGAAAAAGTAAAATCGCTGCCGCACCGTCCTGGCGTGTATATCATGAAGGACAAGGGCGGCAAGATCATTTATGTGGGTAAGGCCGTTTCGTTACGAAACCGGGTCTCCAATTATTTTGGAGCGCTGACCGGGCAGGCTCCCAAAGTTCGGTTGATGGTCAACGACATCGACGATTTTGAGTACTATGTGGTGGATACCGAGGCCGAGGCGCTCAACCTTGAAAACACCCTTATAAAGGAGCATCGCCCTTTTTACAACATCCTGCTCAAAGACGATAAGACTTACCCCTATATCAAAGTTACCGTCAACGAAAAATGGCCCCGTGTCTTTATCGTGCGGAAGGTTTTGAACGATGGCGCACGCTACTTTGGCCCCTTTGCCGGTAACGGAACTGCCAACATAACGATCAAAACCCTCGACAAGCTCTTTCCCTTCCGCAATTGCGACTTGAAGATTACCGAAAAAGAGCCGCGCCCCTGTCTGGAATATTTTATTCATCGCTGTCTGGGGCCGTGCGCGGGGCTGGCTGACAAAACCGAATACGATGCTGCTATCGCGCAGGTAACTTTATTTTTGGAAGGCAAGTCGGACGATGTAGTAAATCAGCTAGAAACCAGAATGAGTCTAGCCGCCGAAAATCTCGAATTTGAACGAGCGGCCCTGATCCGCGATCAGCTTGGGGCCGTGCGCGGGGTGGTCGAGCAGCAAAAAGTAGTCAGTAGCGAGTCGTTCGACGAAGATGTGGTGGCAATGGCCCGCAGCGAGGGCGAAGCAGCCGCTCAGATTTTCTTTATCCGGCGCGGCAAGTTGATCGGGCGAGAACATTTTATGTTGCAGGGGGTTGAGGACGAAACCGACAGCGATGTGCTAACCAGCTTTGTGCAGCAATATTATAATGACGCGACTTTTGTGCCGCCTCGTATTCTGGTGCAATATCCCCTCTCCGATGTAGAAGCCTTGACCACCTGGCTTGGTAATAAGGCCGGCATAGCGGTCGAGATAAGCGTACCGCCAGCAGGCGACAAGCGTGATCTGGTGCAGATGGTCGCTCAAAACGCCCAGGAAGCCCTCGAACAAAATCGTCTGCGCTGGCTCAACGATGAGCAGAAAACCACCAAAGCTTTGCTCGAACTGCAAAATTATCTCGGTCTGGACGAACTACCCCGCCGGGTGGAATGTTACGATATTTCCAATACGCAGGGTACGAACAGCGTCGCGAGTATGGTCGTCTTTGAAAACGGTAGCCCCAAGAAGTCGGATTACCGCCGTTTTAAGATCAAGACTATCGAAGGCGCAAACGACTTTGGTTCGTTGCAGGAAGTCATTCGCCGCCGCTTCAAACGCGCCAAGACAGTCGAAGAAGCCGAACAAAACGCTCAGGAAGAGTTGGAACTCGAACAGGCTGAAGCCGAAACTAGCGAGGCCGAAGGGTTTGAGGTGCAAGACCCCCACGACCAACAATGGGGCGTGCGCGGGCATCCCGGAATGGGAGCCGAAGCCCTCAACGGCGAAACTTCTAACGGTAAAAGCGATGCCGCCAAAAAGAAACGCGCTAAACCCGACCTGGTAATCAAAAAGAAAATTGACTATTCCTGGCAATCCATGCCCGATTTGCTTATCATCGATGGCGGGCAACCTCAACTTCGGGCCGTCTCCGAAACCCTGGCCGAACTAGACCTTTCGGATATTCCTCTTTTTGGGATGACCAAAGGCCCAGGCCGTAGCCACGACGAAATTGTCCGGCCCTTCCAGGACTTGCCACTTTACGTTCCGCGTACCAGCGAAGCATTCTATCTGGTGCAACGTATCCGCGACGAGGCCCACCGTTTTGCCATCACTTTCCACCGTCAGCTTCGCAGCAAAGCAACTTTCGTATCGGCACTCGACAGCGTGCCGGGCATCGGCCCCAAACGCAAACAAGCCCTCCTCAAAATCTACGGAACTGCCACCAAAATCAAGGCTGCCAGCGATGAAGAACTGCTAAAGGTCGAGGGTATGAACAAGGCCAGCCTCGCCAAGTTGCGCGAGTATCTTTAACGTTTCGTAATTACTCACCTTGTCACCCTGAGCCGCCGCCCCCAGAGGGGGTGAGGCCACGAATGGTCTAGATTCTTCGGCGGGGAGGTATCTTTGGCAAAAGTCGAGGTAAGCACCCGCCTCAGAATGACATGGGGGTTAGTTACAACCTTTCACAAAGCGAATTTGTGACATGACAATAAAAAGAACCGCCAGAGCAGCCGTACCGAGACTGCTCTGGCGGTTCTTTTTTGCTAAGAGGTGATTACTTCACGCCCGGCACAGCCGATACAACTACGCCGAGGTTAGCAACCTTGTTGACCGCAAAGACGGTGTAGACCTTACCGGCCTGCAATGTAACACCCGGCAGAGCCAACGCTACAGTGTTCGTACCGGCAACCCGGACTTCCAGGTTGTAAGTTCCGGCATTCAATTCGATAGGCCCACCATCATAGCCGAACTCGACATCTTCAAACAGCGCCCGCCCATTCTTCAGGCCGACATCAACGTTCGGCGCATCGGGCGAAGCGTGGAAGACCCGCAGTTTGGCCTTGCCTGCCGCCGGAGCATCGTTAAAGTCCGTGATAATGGTTCCTTCGATGTTCGCCAGGAAGTTGATCGCCGCAACCGTATAATCCTCACGTGGCCCAAGTTCGGTGGTAACGTCGATCACCGCCGGGCTGTTAGCCGCCGCTCCTGCTGGGCGAACCTGGAAGTTATAGGTTCCCGATGGTACGGTCAGATAATCGCTGACGGTCTTGTAAGGGACGTTGGTCAAAACCTTTGCGCCATTGACGTAAATATCGACATTCGGCGCGTCCGGTGATAGGTGCGCTACCCGTACCCGGCTGGTGAAATGAGGGTCAACTACGCCCGCCACCGCCTTGACCACCACACCGAGGCTCGCTACCTTGTTGACGGCGAAAACGGTGTAAATCTTACCGGCTTCCAGCGCAACTCCCGGCAAAGCCAGGGCAACCGTATTAGTGTTGGCGACCCGGACTTCCAAATCGTAAGTTCCGGCCCGCACTGCTACGTTCTCGCTGACATCGCTAAAGCGCAGTTCCTTAATCAGCACTGGCCCGTTCTTCACGGCGATGTCCACTGCCGGAGCATCCGGCGAAGCGTGCAACACGCGCACTTTGGTCTCGCCTACCACCGGGGCGCTGTTATCATCTTCGTAAATTGCGCCTTCGATTTCAGCCAGAACATTGATCGCCGCGACGGTGTAGTCCTTGTTAGGATAAAGTACCGCATCGGTCACAATCACAGCCTTACTTTTGGCAGGAGCGCCTGCCGGTCGCACCGCAAAGCGATAGTTGCCCGAAGGTACAGTCAGGTAATCGCTGACCGTCTTATAAGGAACATTGCTCAAAGTCTTAGTCCCGTTGACGTAAATATCAACATTCGGCGCATCCGGCGACAGGTGCGCCACCCGTACCCGGCTACTTGCAGCAGCCTGAGCCTCGGTCGAGGCAAAGGCCAGCGTAAAGACACTCACCAACAGCAAAGCCGCCAGCGAAGTACTAACCAATTTAACAATCCTTTTCAAGTTCTTCTCCGATCAAGCTAATCATCGTCCTCAGTTCGTTGTATCGTAGCCAGATACAAACCTTTTTTGTATCTGTACCACTACTTACAGCCGAGTGCTATAAAAGGCTTTATACAAAACAAATCAAAATAAATAAGCCGTTTGTAAAGTGTTAATTTTGGGCAGGACAGTTGGGCTGCAATTTTGAGCCTCAGTTTCTTGCAGACGCTCATCAGCAAGAACGGGCGACCGTGAAAACCTCCACTCAAACCACTCCAAAATATATTAGAAGAATTTTGGCAAGGCTTTATGTTATAATACCGGGGCGAATTGCAGGGGCTTAAAAGCTGAATCCTAAAATCAAAATTAGCGGCAGGAAGGGATGGCCGTGAGCCAATCGTCCAAAATTAAAACTCGGTTGATTACATCCGATAATATGAACGCGCTCAAATTGGTCGCGGAGGAGCTAAAACAAGGTCGATTGGCGGCCTTCCCGACCGATACGGTTTACGGGGTCGGCTGTCAAGCGTTTGATGCGGCAGCGGTCGAACGGCTTTATCAGGTCAAACAGCGTCGCCCAGATAAGCCGATCCCGATTTTGGTGAGAGGCCCGGAGCAACTAACCTTGATCGCGCGCGAAATAACGCCTCTGGCCTGGCGCTTGATCGAACGGTTCTGGCCCGGTGCGTTGACCCTAATTTTGAAGCGACGGCCCGAATTGCCGGATGCAATTTGCGCCGGAGGCGATACAATTGCCGTCCGCATGCCGGGACACGTCCTGACGCTGGCCTTGATCCAGGAGGTTGGTTCGCCTTTGGCGACGACTAGTGCCAACATCAGTGGTCGTCAGAGTCCGCTGGATGCCCAGCAAGTATTGTTTAATCTAAATGGGCGAATTGATATGATACTGGATGCCGGGCCGTGTCCCGGTGGGATCGACTCGACGGTGGTGGATGCTACCGGCGAAGTGGCCCTGGTACTGCGCGAGACGGCAATTCCGGCCCGCCTTATCAAAGAAGCCCTCAAGTAATTTACGATTTACGATTTGCGATTGCTCTTTTAGGCTGTAAGTTCTTCTTATGAAGTCAGAATTGACTTGTGTAGGAGAAATTGTTTAGAAGCAAGCTACATTGCCAATCGTAAGTAACTACTCAATCTGGTTGAGTCTAGTGAGCTGAGACTCTTCGGCGGAGAGCCTATCATAGTAAAAATCAAGGTAAACATCCACCTCATAATGACCTGGGTGGGTAGTTACAATCGTAAATCGTAAATCATAAATCGTAAATCAAA
Source organism: Chloroflexia bacterium (assembly GCA_038210655.1). Classification (GTDB taxonomy): domain Bacteria; phylum Chloroflexota; class Chloroflexia; order Chloroheliales; family Chloroheliaceae; genus 54-19. The sequence continues at coordinate 85,175 of JBBQWM010000014.1, read as the reverse complement.
ATGCGTGTTGACCGAATCATAGTTTTAACAATCCTGATCGCCCTAACCCAGGGCTTCTTGTTAGTAATCGACCCGACCAGTGGGCCATTCTCGAAATTGGTAACTCAGGATTATAAGGTTCCCCTGACGGCGCTACTGCTGGCCGCACTAGTGGTGATTACCGCCGGGATTGCCGACGCAACCGTGCGTTCTCACCCGCAAATTTATCTGGTCAAGCTTTCGGTATTGCGAATAGGCAGCAACCGCTTCGAGTTTGCTCCCTTTTCCTGGATTTTGCCTTCGCTGATGGTAGTCGGAACCTATCTATTCTTGCGGCTGTTTGATAATGCGGCAGTTCAGGTGCTAGGCACGATCTTGTCTTCAATGATTTTGTTGGTCGTGATCCTGGGCCAATACTATACAGTCGGGCGACAAGAACGGCTTTACGGTTGGGCCAATATCGGCCTGAACCTGGCGACTTACGTGGCAGGCTTCCTGATTTTTAGTGCGATCTATGTCAACAAGTGGCGGGCCTTACAAAGCGCCCCCCTGGTCGCCATTACCTCTTTCCTCCTGACCTACGAACTGTTACGCCAGACCAAGACTACCGGCAACCGTCTGCTGGTGTATTCCGGGGTCTGCGCCATGATAATGGCTGAAGTCACCTGGGCGCTCAATTACTGGTTGCTGCCGGTGTTGATCGGTGGTGTGATGCTTTTGCTGATCTTTTATGTAGTAGCCGGTATCATGCAAGCCTTCCTGACCGACAATCTAACCCGCGCCGTTCTCCGCGAGTATTTGATTGTCTCGCTGCTCAGTATCGTTATGATCGTAGTTTCGATCTTGAGCAACCCACAACTTCTCAACTAAATATTACCGCAAATTGCAAAGACATTGGCCTTGTAGGGGCGACCCTTGTGGTCGCCCGTGAACACGTAGCACCATCTCCGAGGGCGACCACAAGGGTCGCCCCTACCAAAGAACTGATCAATAATTCTACAATTTGCTATAGAACTTAGGGAGTTTTTCCATGAGTGAAGAAGAATACGCGCCGGAAGGTAACAAGACTTACGATTTGATGCTATCGCTAGAGCGGTTGGAAAGTTTGCGCGAAGATTTGGAAGAAGCGAACTTTAAGACCCTAGCCGAGATCGAAGCGGCCCTGGCCCTGACCGTACCCGGAACCAATCCGGCTACCCAGGAAAAACACGCCATGCTAACCCAACTCCGAACCGACTTGCTCGAACTCGGCCTGACCGACCTCGCGGGCGTAGAAGCCGAAATCGAGAAATTGAACGATCAGCTTGACACGCTAGACGATGGTGCGGTATAAATTAAATATAGCTCCGCCTATAGACCGTTCTCAAACCGTCTATGGACAGAGCAATATCCAACAGGGAGTGAGGGTATTTTGTTGGATATTGCTCCGTCCATAGATTTTGCGATCTTAAGCTTCCTCACCAAGATAGGTGCGGCGGACGGCTTCGTTACCGAGCAAGTTCTGACCACTATCTTCCAAAACGATTGACCCAGTTTGCAAGACATAGCCCCGGTTGGCGACACTCAAGGCTGCCAGGGCGTTCTGCTCCACCAGCAAAATAGTGGTTCCCTGCTTGTTAATGTCGATAATTATATCAAAGATTTGCTCTACCAATAGCGGCGAGAGACCCATACTCGGTTCGTCCAAAAGCAAAACTTTGGGACGGGCCATCAAGGCGCGGCCGATTGCCAGCATCTGCTGCTCACCACCCGACATCGTACCGGCCCGTTGTCGGATGCGTTCCTTGAGACGGGGGAACAGCCCGAAAACGTTCTCCATATCGGAAGCGATTTCAGCCTTATCGTTACGCAAGAACGCGCCCATTTCCAGGTTTTCCAGCACTGTCATACGAGGGAAGATTTTGCGGCCTTCTGGCGATTGGGAAACACCCAACTTTACAATATCTTCGGGCGGTTTACTATCGATCCGCACTCCATTAAGGGTGATTTGTCCGACGCGAGGGCGAATAATACCGGAGATGGTTTTGAGGGTAGTAGTCTTGCCGGCCCCATTCGAGCCGATCAAGGTCACAATTTCACTGGGGTAGACTACCAGTGAAATACCTTTCAAAGCCTGAATATTACCGTAAAAAGATTGCACTCGATCTAGCATCAGCACTGCCTGCTCGCCCTGAGCAACCTGACCCGACACAGCCGTTGGATTAACAGTTGACATGTTGGCTATCCTTTATCTTTCTCGTTGCCGACCGACTTGGCATATGCTTTACCCAGGTAAGCCTCGATCACTTCCGAGTTAGTCTTGATTTCCTCCGGCAAACCCTCGGCAATCTTGCGTCCAAAGCTTAACACCGTCACCCGGTCGCTGATCTCCATCACGACCTTCATGTCATGCTCAATCAACAGGATTGCCACACCCCGGTCGTGTCGCACTCGATCCACCAGGCGGGTCAGAGTAGCCGTTTCATTGGGGTTCATCCCGGCGGTCGGCTCGTCCAAGAGCAACAACTTTGGGTCGGTTCCCATGGCGCGAGCAATTTCCAAACGGCGCTGATCGCCATAGGGTAAATTCTTGGCGAATTCATCTTCTTTACCGGCCAACCCGACAAAAGCGAGTAATTCCATTGCTTTATCACGCGCTCTTTTTTCCTCGGCCTTGACCGAGGAGGTGCGGAGAACGGCTCCGAACATTCCGGTCTTCAAGCGCGAGTGTTCACCCACCAGTACGTTTTCGAGAGCGGTCATATTGGCAAAAAGCCGAATATTCTGGAAAGTACGGGCGATCCCACGCTTAGTAACCTGATGAGGCTGGAGATTTTCGAGGGGCTTGCCATCGAAAGTAATCTGGCCGGTACTAGGCATGTAAATCCCCGTCACAAGATTAAAAAAAGTGGTCTTGCCGGCCCCGTTCGGCCCAATCAGGCTGACGATACTCCGCTCCGGGATATTAAAATCGACCTTCTGGACGGCGGTAATCCCTCCAAAATTTTTGGAGATGTCTTTTGCTTCAAGCAGATTTTGGCTCATTTTTATCTTCTTAGCTGTATAGATTACTCAGCCCAGACCGGCAAAGTGGCCCGGTTCGGGCTGAGATTATCCTAGTTTTTGCTATCTTTTGATCTATCCGACTCATCCCGCAAAGATGCCTCATTTGTCGAAGGGTTATAAGTCAGCGAATGTGCATCATCAGCCTTATTCAACGGGTCGTCTGAAACGGACATGAAGGGTTGTAAATCGGAACTGGTAGCCGAATGTAGTTCCATTTTGCGCCGCCCACTGGGGAATAAACCTTCGGGACGCAACGCCATCATTATTACCAAAATCGCTCCAAAAACCAGCAGACGGGAATTGCTGCCGATGTTGGTTAGAATATCTTTTAAGACATTTGGCTCGGTGGTCAAAACACCATCTACCAGCTTATTTTCAAGCTTGATACCATCGGCGACCTTACGGACTTGCTCGGTCAGGAAGGGGATTACGTAGCGGTCGCTCATCGCCAGCGCGACGGCCCCGGCAATCACACCCCACAAATTGCCCATACCACCCAGGATAATCATCGCCAGCACCAACACCGATACGTCAAATTTGAAGGAGGAGGGGTTGGCTGAACCAAGGCTATTGGCGTAGATCGCTCCGGCGAACCCGGCAAAGGAAGCCCCCAACCCGAAAGCCAGCAACTTGGTTCTCACCAGATCGATCCCCATCGCCGAAGCCGCGATTTCGTCCTCGCGCATTGCCATCCAAGCCCGACCGATCCGTGAATCCACCAAACGCCTTACCATGAAGATAGTCAGGATCACGACCGCCAGCGTGACCAAATACCAGGCTTCCAGAGTCGAGGAGGTAAATTGAAAACCGAATAAATCTGGCTGGATAAATCCGGCCAGACCGCTATCGCCACCTGTTACATCGGTCAGATTATTAAAGGTGATCGGTACAATTTCGCCAAAGCCCAGCGTTACGATAGCCAGATAGTCGCCTTTGAGACCGAGGGTCGGCGCACCCAGCAAAACCCCAAACAAAGCGGCTGCCAGGAAACTGATTGGCAAGGCGACCCAAAAATTGACGTGAAAGTATTTGTAAAGCGGACTCTGGGTAGCAGTCAAGAAACCCATTGTGTACGCGCCAATTGCAAAGAAGGCCGCGTAACCAAGATCGAGCAACCCGGCGTAACCGACTACAATGTTCAGACCCAACGCCAGCAGGATAAAAATCAGGGTAGTATTGACTGCCGAGGCGGTATCACCAAAAACGGTTGGGCCGAACAATTGCAGAACCGGCTTGCTGATAAAAGGTAGCACGATAAAGAAAAGGGCCAGGAGCGTAAACCCAACGATTTTGGTGCGTTCCTGATTAGCCCGGTTGAAAGGCCCCGCCGGTCTGGGTATATTAGGTACCGGAGCGGGCCTGGTCTTGAGTTCTGCCATATATACTAAACCTTTTCCTGTACATTCTCACCCAAAATGCCGGTAGGCCGGAAAATCATGACCAATACCAGCACTACGAAGACCGACACTGCCGCCCAACCAGATAGGTTTACATAGCCTATCGTCAGCCCGAAAAGGCTGGACTGGCTGAGTGAGTAAACCAGACCGACAAAAAGACCTCCCAACACCGCCCCATTGACGTTGCCGATGCCACCCAAAACGGCGGAGGTAAAAGCAAACAAGCCGTAGACAAAGCCCAAATCATAGCGAACTGCGCCCTGCACCTGGAAGACCCCGAAGACTACTCCGGCGGCCCCGGCCAACGCCCCGCCGACCAAGAAAGCAAAACTAATCGTGCGTTCGATACTGATCCCCATCAAAGCGGCAGCCTCGCGGTTTTGGGCGACGGCCCGCATCGCTTTGCCGATCCTGGTGCTATTAATCACATAACGCAAGCCCAACAACAAGATTGCTGCGCTTACAATTACCAGGAAAGCCGTTACCGGGAAGGATACCAATGTATCTTTCGCCCCCAGGCCGTCGATCACCAAATCATAATTGCGGCGGCGGTCGTCGGCGGGGAACAAAAGCGGGTAGCCTTTGGGAGTAGAGCTATTCAAGTAGAGGGCTACATTTTGGAGGACAAAAGAAACCCCGATGGCTGAAATCAAAGGAGCCAGACGCGGGGCGTTCCGTAATCGCTTGTAGGCAATTCGGTTAATCAGATAGTTTAGGATAGCGCAGAAAGTCATGGCGATCACAAAGGCCAGCAAGATCGCAATAACCACCATGAACATCGAAGTATCGGCCTTGATAATACCGCCACCCTTGCCGGGCTTAATCCCCAGGATTGTCGTTATCACTGCAAAACCGACCAGTGAACCCATCATAAAAACATCACCGTGCGCGAAGTTTATGAGTTCGACGATACCATAGACGAGGGTATAGCCCAGAGCGATCAAAGCGAAAAGCGCCCCATTAACCAATCCATCCAAAACGACGCTGACCACACTATCGTAACGGGGAGCGGTTTTGAACAGGGACAGCGCAATCAGGGGCAGCAAGAAGGCCACAATAATCATACCGCCCAGGATAATCCAGCCCTGAGTTCGGTTGAAACTATCGCGCCGCAGCGCCAGGGTAGGCGCATCAACTCCTACCACGCTTGGAATAAAGAAAGCCGCCAACAAGAGAGCCGGACTTATCACAATCATGGTCACTACCAGCAAAGTATTGACCAATACGCCGGGTAAATTGCCGGGCCAGCCCGCCTCTAAGGGCTGGATCGCATTAAAAATCAAATAGAGTACTACGGCGACCGGGGCCACGTAATAGGCCCAATTCCTGAAAAGACTAACTTTGTAGCCTTTTCTAAGCAGGAGGGTAGCGCCATAGGCTCCTGCGCCTAGCCAAAGGGCCATGAGAATTATCTGGACTGGTAAACTATCCATTTTTTTCCTTACTATCAAATTTTCAGAAAAGGATAGGAACGCGACTGGTGTCCTAACGAAAACACTATTTGAGCAGTTACAAGGCTGACAAAACCACCAAAGGCGGCTTTTGCGTAATCTTTAAGGCTTTTGCTTTATCTCGCTCAGAACGATCTGTTATAGTTTGTAACTACTCAGCCCTGTCAGCCTGAGCCGCAGCCCCTGCCGGGGTGAGGCCACGAAGGGTCTAGATTCTTCGGCGGGGAGTTATCTTTGGCAAAATCCAGGCTATCCCCCGCCTCAGAATGACATGGGTCTGTAGTTACTATAAGTTTTGAATTTTGCGAAAAATCAAACTATAAATTAAATTAAGAACTTAGAAGCGCAGACCAACCATAAAGGCCGGTCTGCGCTTTTTCAAGCTAGGAACCAATCGGCTTCGGACGAACCGAGCTAATGGTCTTCCAATCACCACTGGTAACTTGCTGGATCAAGAAGTCCGACAGGTTGATGTCGCCATTCTTGTCGAAGCTCCACTTGCCTAGCACACCATCGTAATCTTTGGTCGCTGCCAGGGCCGTTAAAATTGCCTTGCGATCTTTAACATTCGCCGCCTTGATCGCAGCCAGGGCTACACCCATAGTCTCGTAACCATAGATCGTGTAAGCCTCTTCTTTGCCGTACTTAGCCCGGTAGTCTTTCAAGAATTTCTGACCTTTCGGGCCGAGCTTGGAGTCTTCCAGACCGCCAATGGTCGCGTAAACGCCATCCGCCGCCGGGCCTGCATCATCGATGAAAGCCTTCTCTACAATACCATCAGCCCCAATAAACGGGATCGGCTTGCCGCCAACGGTAATATTCTTCTTGCGAATATCGCCGATCAGCTTGCCAGCCTGCTGCTGGGTAATACCGCCGAAGTAGATCGCGTCCGGGTTAGCGGATTTGATCTGGTCGGCCAACTGACCATAACTGGATTCTTTACCCGTGATCGAAACCGGCTTGGCGCAATCTAAACCAACGGTCGGACAGTAGGTCACAAAAGCTTTTGCCAGACCAACACCATAAGCCTGCGAGTCGTCGATTACAAAGACCTTCTTGGCATTCAGAGTCTTAATAAACTCCGCGCCCGCCGGGCCTTGATAATCATCGGCGGCGATTACTCGGAAGTAGTTGCGAACTTTGGTCGGGTAGTAGATGTCAGGCTCGTTCTGTTCCGCGCCCGCCGAGGGGCCTTTGGTCAGACCGACAGCGGTGTTCGATGGGCTAATCATCGCCAGCCCGGCCTGGTTCAAGATCGGGAGCGAAACTCTGGTCGCGCCACTGTTAAAAGCACCCAGATAAAGCATCGCGTCCGGGTCATTAGCAGCCTTGTTAGCGTTTTGCTTTTCGGCATCCGGGTCCCACTGACCTTTAGCAGCCGTCGCATCGTCCAGGTCAACGTAGTCGATGGTGAAGTTGCCAATTTTATTGGTGCCGCCGGTGGCATCGGCCAGCGCCAGCTTCATAGCGCTAACGATAGTATCGGTCTGGCCCTTGCTGCTGCCGGTGCGGGGCAAGCTGCTATAGATGCGAATGGTACCACCAGCGCCAGAAGCGGCGGCGGTCGTCGCGGCGGCTGCAGTCGTCGCGGCTGCCGCAGTCGTCGCAGCCGGAGCAGCGGTTGTCGCGGCGGCGGCGGTTGTCGCAGCTGCCGCAGTCGTCGCGGCGGCAGCAGTTGTCGCAGCTGCCGCAGTCGTCGCGGCGGCGGCAGTCGTGGCTGCCGGAGCAGTCGTCGCAGTCGGGTCACCGCAGGCCGCAAGCAAAGCGGCAAGCATCAAACCGGCCAGGCCGACTGTCCAGAACTTGTTGAGTCTCTTCATCTAAATCTTCTCCTCCTGAGACATCGTTTAACTCATAAACAATGTAACTCAGCTTTTGTCTAAAACTTCCGGCCCTACATTCAGAAAAATATCTGGATAGAGTAGCCGAACAACCAGCCGCCCGGTTTGAATTCGAGCAGACGGCGGTTGAATAAATACTTCAACTCCAATAGTAAAGTACAACTTCGATAAATTCGGTCATGTTTTTGGTTGCTTGTTAAGCAGCTTTTAACACTAACTGCCTGTATTCATCAGAACATCTCTTACAAGAGACCTCCACTCGGCGAGGGTCATACAGGGCCTTACGTTATTCAGAAAGATTGGGTTCTTTTTGCTGAGACATTCACAGCCTGCCAATCCCTTCTAGGTTCTTTGTTTAGTTCTTTGTTTAACACCACTAAAGAATTTTTGAGAAGAGATCAGATAGCGCAAATGTTACTACTATATTGGCGCGATTATAATGATGGATTGAGACTTTGTCAAGCAAATAGCGTTTCAAGCCTATTTCACGCTGACTTGGCGGGCCAATTCTGGTAATTTTGCACAAAATCGCATATTCATCAACCCGATTGAATCTAGTTTTGCACAAATGCCTCCTCTAAAATTAACAGGGATGTACAGGCTAACATTTTTCTCTATTTTGCTCTAATCCGTTATTAACCGACCTGACCGTACCCTCAAGTTGACTCTCGAACTCAGCCCGGTTAAAATGCCTCTGCTACAACAATATTTAATAGTTACTAGACAAGAAACTGTGTGAGCAAGGCGCAGGGATATAGAGAATTATATTGTATCCTGTTAACGCCCATATGGGTGTATGCATCCCTGTTAATTTCCGAAAAAAGTGAGCGACAGAGCGGCATCTCAGTTTGGGAAAGCCGTGCTTTAAATCAAATCAAGTAAAACCAAAAGGACGGAGCGGCATCTCAAGGCCATGATTGAGACTGATAAGCTAACCAAATATTACGGCGACCGGGCCGCCGTGCGCGACATGACTTTTAATGTCGAAAAGGGCGAAATCGTCGGGTTGCTAGGGCCAAACGGCGCAGGCAAAACGACCACCATGCGGATGTTGACGGGCTATCTACCGGCCAATAGCGGTAGGGCTATCGTGGCAGGCTTCGATGTAGCCGATAAACCGATGGAAGTACGCAAGCGGCTAGGATATTTGCCCGAAACGGTGCCACTTTACACCGATATGCCGGTAGATAAGTACCTCGATTTTATTGCCAAGATTCGGGGTGTGCCGAGCAAGGGCCGACGACGGCGGATCGAGGAAGTGATGGAGCTTTGCCAGATCGCCGATGTCAAGAGCAAGGTTATTGGCAAATTATCGCGAGGCTACCGGCAGCGGGTCGGTCTGGCTCAAGCCATTATTCACAACCCGCAGGTTATTATTCTGGACGAACCAACCGTTGGTCTCGATCCCCGTCAGATCATCGAAATCCGCAAAGTTATCCGCGACCTGGCGGGCAACCACTCGATGATCCTAAGCACCCATATTCTATCTGAAGTCAGCGCCCTGTGCGACCGGGTAATAATAGTCAACCGAGGCCGGGTGCTAGTCGAGGATACGCTGGCGAATTTGGAGCAGCGCGAAGCCAAAGGCGAACACTTGCAACTCGAAGTACGCGGGCCACTCGATGAAGTCAAAAGCTTGCTCGGTACGATGTCGGTAATCCAGCAGCTTAGTATATTAGAAGCTCCGGCAGCTATTCAGGCTACGAACGAAACCGAAAAATCGAGTACCGATCAGGTCTTACCCGCCGATGTTCACCTGCTTGATCTAAAAATCGAGCCAGGTAGCGACGTGCGCGAAGCCCTGGCAGCGGCAGTCGTCGGACGTGGGTGGGGCCTTTTGGAACTCAAAACGATCTCGCCCAGTCTGGAAGAAATTTTTGTCCAGCTTATCACCGACGACCTGACGCAGTTGGAAGAAGAAGAGGCGATCCAGGCCGAAGGTTACGCCGGGGATGATACCGACCTGAGCAAAAAGCCGTTGGGCCGTTTGACCCGGCGGGTCTCGGATGACGACGAGATGGAAGAACTGGAAGCCGAAGCGGGGCTACCCGAAACAGGCGAAGTAGAGGCCGGGGCGGAAGCCACCGAAGGTACCGTCGCCCGCAAAAAAGCCACGCCGCTAGAGGCCAGAGAACGGGCCTACCCGGTCAAAAGAAAGAGCGTCAAGCCACTCACGAGCGGGCGCAAAGCGGCCCCAACCTTCCTGACCGATACGGCGGACGCGACAGAGGTGGATGACGACGAAATGGAGACTTTTCCTGCCCAAACCGAGGCGGTTGACGGCGATAACCCCAGCCAATCTTCCGAAGTCTCGGATAAAGAGAAGAAGAAATAGGGAGATGAAAAACACTTTTTACATTACGCAGCGTGAGTTATACGCTTACTTTGCCTCGCCGATTGCCTATATAATGATGTCCTTCTTTCTGGCCTTTAGCGGGGCGCTTTTTGCGCTTTTTCTGAGCAACCCTAACAGCCCAACCTCCGAAATGAATAACGTAATGCGCGGTTGGTCGTCCAGTGTCGGGTTCTTCTTGCTCATTTTCGTCTCGATAGTCACGATCCGGCTGATCGCCGAAGAGCAAAAGACTGGCACCCTTGAACTGTTATTGACCTCGCCGGTGCGCGATTGGGAGGTAGTGGTCGGCAAATTCTTGGCAACTATCGTCCTCTTATTGCTGACTTTGGCCTTTACCTCTTTCTACTTGATTTTGATGCTACTATTTGGTGGACAGGCTGATTGGGGACCGATCCTGACCGGCTATCTGGGTCTGCTTTTGATCGGCGGGGTAAGCGCCGCCTTTGGGATATTTGCCTCCTCGCTAACCCAGAGCCAGGCCGTCGCAGCGGTCATCGGCATTTTGGTTTCGATCATTTTGTGGTTTCTCGGCCCGCTCTTTGTCCGCAATGGCGCAAACAGCACCGAGTGGTGGTCGGTCGTGCTTAGTTATGCTTCGCTCGAATCGCACGTCGATAGCTTCTCACGCGGTTCGCCCGACCTCAAAGACCTGATGTATTATGTCACTCTGATCGTCCTCTTTTTGGGCATCACGATCCAGGTTTTGAAGATGCGGAGGGGTCAGTAAAATGAGTCGAGCCGTTATTAAACAAATCGGGCTATTCGCGGGCTTTATAACGATCCCGCTGATGATCGTACTGGCAATCGGTCTGATTGCCACCCGCCGCTTCGAGTGGTACATCCTGCTAGGACTGGCGGTCTTGCTGGTGGCAGTCGCCGTCTTTGCCGCCACCAACCCCGAACTCTGGCAACGTCAGCTTGGTCGTCAGCGCGTGAGCAGCACGATTAGCGGACTGGTGGTGATTGTGGCCCTGGTCGGGATCATCGTGCTAATCAACGTACTGCTACAGCGCACCAACTTTCAATTCGACGTTACCAAGAACAAGAACTTTACAATCTCGGACACCAGTATCAAGGTGGTCGAGAAATTCAAAGACCCGGTGGTCGCTACGATTCTTTATGATAGCACTACCCAAGATCAGCAGACCAGGGCGGTCGATTTGCTCAAACAATATGCGACCCGCAACGACAAATTGACCTATCAGTCGGTCAATGCAGCGGTCGATCCGTTGGCGGTGCAACGTTACAACGTCAAGAGTAATCCGGCGATTGTCTTTGAGCAGGGCCAGCGCCGCGAACAGGTTAGCTCGATTGACGAGCAAACCTTTACCCGAACCTTGCTCAAACTGCAAAACCCAACCGCCCGGCGGGTGCTGATTATGAGCGGTCATCAGGAGCTATCGACTACCGCCGATCAGCAAGGCAATTCGTTGGCTACGACTGTTACAGCCCTGACCGATAACAATTTCCAGGTCGAAATCTACAACTCGTTGACCAATTCTTCCGTGTCGGTCAACCCACCTGCCGGGGCGACTGCCGCCCCTACGCCGGTCACTACCGAACTAAACCCGGCTAACGATATTTTGCTAATAGCTGGGCCACGCGGGAAATTCACCGCCGATGAGAAAAATCGGATCGTGACTTTCTTGAAGCGAGGCGGTAAAGCCTTGATTGCCTACGACATCAACAGTAACGTTGACCCAGCCCAGGCCACCAATCTAAACGATTTGCTGACCGATTGGGGCGTAAAATTCAACCGAGGCGTGATTATCGAGACCGACCGCAACCGCCGTACCAGCCAGACCCCGCTCGAATTGGTGCCGAACATTAACTCCGCCTCCGAATTGGCAAGCGGCTTGAGTGGCAGCAATCAGAATGTGGTAGCGCTATTGTCAACCTCGATTGATAAGGGTACCACGACCGCGACCTATACCGATGTCCTCAATACCAGTAACGACTCTTATCTGAAGATCAATTTGCAGTCGCAGACCAGCGAATTCGAGCAGGGCGATACACGCGGCCCGTTGACAGTCGTGGCGACCTTGCAGGATAAGGCCAAAGAAGCCGTCCCGCCTGCCAGCGCGACGCCGGCGACGACACCGGGCGCGACTCCTACTCCTGCTGCTTCGACCGCGAACCTGAACACCCGGATCGTATTGATGGGGTCGCCTTCGGTTATCAGCGATTACGGGCTAAACCGCTCGGTCAGCAACACAACTTTCTTTGTAAATGCGATGAACTATTTGAACGAAACGAGCGATAGTGTGGTTATAACTTCCAGGACAGCCGATACCAAGCCTTTCCAGGTCAATGACAGCCAATCGACGGTTGCATTCTGGTCGAGCTTTTTGGGTGTGCCGCTCCTGATTATGTTTCTGGGCCTAGTGGCCTGGTGGAGGAGACGCTAATGCGAAAATACGTCGGGCCATTGATCGGGCTGGCTGTTTTCGTAGTACTGCTGGTGTTTGTGCTGGCAACTCAGGGCGGCGGAACTTCCACTTCCAGTCCGACCGCTACCCCGACCGTCTCGGCGGCTCAACAGGATTTGCAGATTTACAATCTGCCTGCCACCGATCCGATCAACCAGCTTGAGGTTAAAACCGTGACCTCGACCCTGACGATCAAACTCGATAACGGTAATTGGAGCCAGACCGCCCCGACCGCGCTGGCTCTGGATGGTACGGTTATCTCAGACACGGTGCGCCAACTGTCCACCTTGCGCGGCCTGGAATTGATCCCGGCGGACAAAGCGGGCAATCTGGCGACCTATGGTCTTGATAAGCCGAGCCTGACGCTCACGCTCAACGCCGGGAGCGGCCCCAAGACGTTGATCTTTGGGTTGCAAAACGACGCGACCAAGAATTATTACGTCAAAAAGGGCGATGATGCAAAGGTCTGGGCGGTTAGCCCGACGCTGGTCTCGACCATCCTGGGCTGGACGACCAAACCGCCCACCCCGGCCCCGACCATCGCGCCAGTCAGCAACCCGCTTACGCCACTCCCGACCGTCACGCCTACGCCGACCGCTACCCCACCCCCAACCCCGACCGTCGCCTCGGCTACGACCGCAGCCGATACGACAGCGGCGGCTACGACCGTCGCAACAACACCAACACCGACAAAATAAGCAGATGTATCAAAAAGAGACAGGCCACCTACCCGGCAACCTGTCTCTTTTACTGCTATCAGCTTACTCGTCACACCTCAGGCATCATCCCGGCCCAAGACCGGCAATCTACTTGAGGTGTGATTTGCAACTAATCTTCCTGGGCCAGGGCGAAAGCGCGTGGGAAGAAATCGTCGTAGCCTACTCGCGTCCAGCCGTCGGTGGCCTTGCCAGTGACCCACAAATTCATGTTGTAAGCGGCTTCGTTACAGCCGTTCAACAATTCTGTGATGCTTGGCAAATGAGGCAGACCCGCGACCGGCACACCGGGCGGAACTGGCAGCCAGCCATTCCCGGATTGCCATGTCACGGTAAAGTTACCAGCCAACCCGACCTCACCGCTTTCGGTGTGGGCTGGCGGCGGCGACCCCTTGACCATTTGGAACTCGTAGACGGCGTGACCGTTGGGGTGATGGGCGTGGTAGTTGATCGTAACCGGGTCGCTGGCATCGCTATAGCGTAAGAAGCCGCACTCATCCGCAATGACCGCACCCGACAGACTCGGTGCGTCGATCACGGCGGTACTAGGGTTGTTGTCGAAATGAAGCGTAAAGTAGAAATCGCCCGCATCGGTTCCCGTCATCGGGTTGGCGACAGTCAGGTTGGCTGGCCCCACCGAGTCGGTATGGACGGTTCCAACGAAAGTGCTGGAACTGGGCAGACCTACTCGCGGCATCCGGAAGTCGATCCCGTGCGCGACAGGGTTCGTGATTTTTACGCCTGCGCCGTTAAAAATCTCCAGCCGCAATTCAACCTTCCCGGCTACCGGCAACGCCAGGGGAACCCCGGCAGGCGCGGCGGTCGTGTTGAAGTAGGCGGAGGGGGTATCCTCAGCCTCATTTCCGGGTAGCACGATCCAGTAATGGTCTGGATTGCCGTCCGGCGAACCAAGCGGCGGAACCTCGAACAGGTTGATATTAGGGCCGACAGTTGCATGGTAGAACGGATAAGTCGGGTACATAATATCGGTACCGACCCGCAGCCGATAATGCCATGAAACGGGCTGAGTCAGGTGCGTCCAGGGGCCGATAGGGGCCAGAGCGCTATTAAGCTGTCGATATGACCAGCGATAATAGTGTTCGGGAACGGCTGGATTTGCCCGATGGCGGAGCGAGGGGCCAAAATCGACCACCAGCCCGGTGTTACCGCCGAAGGGTGCATTGGTATAGCCAGTCGCAATGTCATTCTTGAGCAACCCTTTGTCGGCGACTGTGACCGGCGTAGCCCCAGAGCCGTAAATATCGACCAGTGACTTTCTGCCTACCGCCAAAATCGTCACTCCACCGTCCGGCAGCAAGGGGTCTTGCCGACAGGGGATCGCACGTGGGTCGGTCACAACCAGCGTCACTTCGGTACCACAAACATAGTCCCACAAAGTGCTGCACTGGATCGATGGATGATAAATCAGGGTCGGCGTATTACTCAATTCCTGCTCAACCGTAAAATAGAGGTCGGGCTGGTCATAGAAAAAGCCGCAGCCCAGGAAGATATAGGTATCAAAGCGGCCCGCATCGTCCAGTTCGACCGTCGTCAAGAGTTGGGTCGAATAGTAAATCCACCAGGGCCACAGGCAGATATAAGGCTTGAGGATAGAAACATTATCCAGAAGCAACTTACGCAACTGTAGCCCACTGGCGACGTTAAGTTGAGCGGCCAGGTCGCCCGTCACCAGACGAGTGGTCTCGCTTGCTTTGAGATGCTGGTGGCTCAGACTCGAGACGGCTTCGGCATGAACGTGACTGCCTTCGGACATCGACGACAGGCTACGCAGGTTGGCTGCTCCGCTCAGGTTGAGACCGCCGATTTCGGGTTGCACAACGCTGTTAGTAGCACTCAGCTTGTTGAATAGCTGCTCGAAGGGTGGCAGAGTGCCTTTGAAAGGCGGGTCGGGCGGGTTCGGATTGACGATAATCGGGCGTTCTTGCAACAATTCGAGCCGAATGCGGTGCAAAATATCCTCTGGCACGGTCTGGATAAAGCGATAAAGTGGGTCTACTTCGTAGATATGGACTTTCGCGTCGCAGATCGGATTATCAACCGCAATACCGCCGATAAAAATACGCTGAATAACCCGACCGCGTACCCGGCAGAAACGCGGAAACCAGCAGCGCCAGATTGCGTCGTTAATATCGAATTTGGCTATAGCCTCAGCCTGACGCGGGTTGAAAAAGACCCGCTTTTCGGTTGCACCAAAACGGGTTAGCTCGTCGTAGCTAAGGCGCTTTTGGCCCAGCCGACCTTCAAAATCCGGCCCGATCAACACCCGCAGTGAGTCGCCGACGGCCCGCTCCGAAATCGGGACAGACACCTCGCCTTTTTCACCGATAGGCGCGTGACCGATAGGTTGTCCGGCGCTATTAAAGATATAGGCGGCGGTTTTAGGGCGATTAGGGTCGTCGCCCTGGAGGTTGGCCTGAACTGTCAAGCTCAAGTTATCACGCTTCTTCGCATCGTTTCCAAGTTCGTTTGACACGGTTAAGCCTCCTTTGAGGAAAAGGAATTAGAGGGAACCCAAAAGAAAATGTGGAATGGCCCTTCCGCACCGGGCGCACAAAATCGTTACCTTATCGGCTTTATTTAACTATAGACGGGGTACTAACCCCAGGTGGGAAATACAACGAGGGTAATGCCTGTTGCCCCATAAAATAGATGGATAAATAACGGCTCTTGCGCCTCATGGCTAAAGTTAGAGTAAATGAAGTGACCGGCTTCGCTCGAAAGGGCTACCATTTACGCTCACGGAGAGTGATACGCACGGTAAACATGGTAAATACACTAAAAATAAAATAGAATTAACACACAGACTAACCAACCAAAAAGGTGGGAGTAGGACGTAGCGGTATCGAAATTAGGACGTAACTATGTACCTAAAACAATATACGCTAGTTTACCGATAATTATCTATTAAATTTGTCACATTTAGCAGTAGGATAATAAAATCCGCGTTTGACGGGTCAGACTGCTTTTGCTATAGTACAAACCTAAAACTTTCTAAACAATAATAAGCTTTTCCAAGCTGACCAAGCTAGAACCCAAAAGTTTTGTATCCTATAATAAAAGGCATTTTATTCAGTTAAGCAGGAGAATTATGGCAAATTTGGAACAATTTAATGACCAGGAATTTTTGAGTATGGAAACTTTTCGCAAAAGTGGCATCGGCGTGAAAACCCCACTCTGGTTCGCTCAGGAAGGCAATTTTTTGTATGTCTGGA
The DNA here is from genome assembly GCA_038210655.1 of Chloroflexia bacterium. GTDB lineage: Bacteria > Chloroflexota > Chloroflexia > Chloroheliales > Chloroheliaceae > 54-19. The sequence goes on along the minus strand of JBBQWM010000014.1, from coordinate 68,728 downwards.
CCGGTGCTGACACGGGTAAAATTAAGAGAATTCGCAATAATTCACGTGTGAATATAGCACCCTGCAAAAGATTTGGAGAGGTTAACGGGGAATGGATTGCCGCTGACGCTACCATAGACAGTTCTCCGGCTGCACTAAAGCACGTTGAAACCTTATTACGGCAAAAAGTGGGATTTAGCTTTCTTATTTTTATGCTGATAGACAAAATAAGAGACTTACGAAAAAAATCGCAACGGGTTTGTGTCAAGCTGTCGCCTGTGGAGAATGCACAGTAACATTTTGTTTTTCACTTGAATTCCTTTACCATGTAAACTCGACATTACACAATTTGTACCTTATCAAGTTCATAGCAGGCCTTACCAGTCTACGATCTCGCCTTCGGCCCATTCCTCTCTTCGCAGGGCAGGTCAAGACCGGGCCGTCTGAGGGATTTTTCTCCTTGTCCGTCCTGCCATCAAGTTACATTTCTCGTGATACTACTTAGGTTGCCTCGTCCTAAATCTTACCACACTTTCGCTATATCTTTTGAACTGAGGTAATCTCTTCCTTTTCCGGCTCCGGCTCTGGCTTTTCGCTAACCTCGTTTACGCGCACCCCACGCAGCGGTTTAGGTAAGATTGTAGAATTAGTTAGATCTTCTAAAAGCCATTGATCCTCAAATTCTATTAGCATTTCCCCACGCCACTCCTGCACCCGCCGCTGTAAAATCCGCGTTTGACAGGTTAGGTTGCTTTTGCTATAGTACAAACAAGTAAGCTAGTGGATTTGTATAATAAAAGAAGGAACAAAAGTTGGCCGATAACAAAGAGCCAAAGGTGAAAACGCCGCGCTTGAGTGTGTATGGCAGCAAGGTCGGGCTGGGCGAATGGTTGCCCGATCATTTCGAGATGTGGATGCAGGCGATCCGCGACCCGGAAATAAACCTGTTTAGCAATGGCGGCTTTGCCATGCCCAACCGAGAAAAAGAAGCCGAAATCTTTAGCAGCACCACCAAAAACGGTGGCGCGAACTTCGCCATTTATGCTCTACCCGAAACAAAGCCGATTGGTGTGGTGGGCCTTTTTGGGATCAACCAAATTAAGCAAACAGGGATGCTTGGTATTACGATCTTCGACAAAAATTACTGGGGCAAGGGCTACGGAACGGAAACGGTCAGGCTAGTCGCCGATTATGGCTTTCGCTTTCTGAACCTGCACAACATTATGTTGCACACTTCCGGCTTTAACCAACGGGCGATCCGGGCCTACGAAAAGGCCGGGTTCAAAATCATCGGGCGACGGCGCGAAGCCGAACTGATGGTAGGTAAACGCTACGACCAAATTTATATGGACTGCCTCGTCACCGAGTTTGAGTCGCCCAAACCAGGCTGGTTCGAGCTTTAAGCTTTTAGGGGTGATCTTCGGGGTTCTCAATCACAAAACCCATCGCCTGGGCTACCCGTAGCAACTGCACATCTGAGCTTACAAAGACGAATGGTTCGGGCGGGGTTAGGCTCCTGGCATCTTGCAGAGCTATATGTGCTGCTGTAAGATGAATACTGTCAAGAGAACGTATTCTTAAATTGGTTGGCAGGTTAAAAAGTAATGTTACTAACTGACTCAGCTGAGGCTGTCCACCTAACAGAATTATTTGATAATTGGTACTATTTCGATTAAGCTGACCAAATAAATCGATGGCCTGAGTTCTGGTAAATGCGCCCTCAGTATAAAGCCTTCGTAGCACTGTTGCCACTTCAAACAGAGCTAGTTCTGAAATAGTAATTTGCTGACCACTAACAAACCCCTTAAGCCAGGGCGTACCTTTCTCAGTCAGATACAACTTTAGCAGGGCGTTCGTATCAAGAAAGGTGATAGTCACTAAAAGCGATCCTCACGATCTTCGTTAAGCATCTCCGAAGCTGATTTTGGGCCGATTGGCAATTTGCTAAAATCAGTTGTGCCAATCTGAGCTAATTCTTCCGGGGTGAAAATAGCCGCTAAACTGGCTTCAATTTCTTCTGGGGTGCGGCGATAAGCGTGAGGCAGGTGGATACGCCGGGGCGCGGACGTTGCGCCAGCTTCAACCGTTGGGGTCGGGTCGGGTACGGGCTGGGTCGGGTCGGTCTTGCGACGCAATTCCTGAGTAATCGTTTCCTGGATCGTCAAAAGTTCGCTAACCCCTAGATTGCGGACTTGTGAGAGTACCTGTTCTAAATTGACGCTCATACTGTTACCTCTTCTCAAAGTGCTTTTCTATAGCCCTAAAGCCTGCTTGATTTCCTCTATTTTAGCACCAGCAAGCCGTACCCGCTTTTGGCGAGCGGTCTGACCACTGAGGATAGATATGTCGCTTTTGCGGAGCTTGCAGAGCTTTGCCAGTGTTTCGATCAACATTTCGTTAGCTGCGCCATCGACTGGCGGGGCAGTTAGCGTGATCTTGAGTGCGCCCTCGACTATGCCCGCTACCCCATTTTTAGAACTACGCGGCGATACTCGCACCCAGAGCGTCACACCTGTTGCATCGGCCTGTATAATTTCATCCATACTTAGGCTATGCGCTATATATTCGGGTCGATCTTAGCGGCGTACTTTTCTTGGAGGGCGGCGATATCGGCTTCCATCATCTCGTCGTCGGTGATGTGATCCTGAGTCCAGCCGTTATCGAAGCCAAATTCTTCGATAGCATTGAGACCAACCTCGTATTCTTCCCAGGTCGGCTTACGGTTGAGCAGAGGGTCTTTGAGGGCTTTGTAGGCTGGAAAATACTGATCCATTACGCTGATGCTGACGGTCGGCGAAAGTTCTTCGGCGATCCACTTCATTACAGCGTAAGTCTGGCTCTGGTCGTTGGGCATCACCAGATGACGGATGATAAGCCCGCGCACCGCAATCCCTTCCTCGTCCACGACCAGGTCGCCCACCTGCCGGTACATCTCCTGAAGGGTTTCGCGATTATTTTTGACGTACTCTCGCGCTCGGCTGGTAGCCCAGGCCGCTTTGTCGTCGGCGTACTTGGCATCCGGCAAATAAATATCGACGATGCCATCCAACAGCTTGATAATATGCAAATTCTCATAGCCACTTGTATTATAAACCATAGGGATCGTCAGCCCTTGCTCGGCAGCAATTACCAGTGCCTTCAAAATCTGCGGCACATAATGGGTCGGGGTCACAAGGTCGATATTGTGCGCTCCCCGCTTTTGTAGTTCCACCATCATCTCAGCCAAACGCTCGTTGCTAACGTCCTTACCATGACTCTGCTGGCTCAAGGAATAATTCTGGCAATAGGTACACTTGAGGGTACAATTGCTAAAAAAGATCGTGCCAGCCCCCCGTGTGCCGGTAATGGGCGGTTCCTCCCACTGGTGCAACACATAGCTGGCAACCTTCGCGGTCGTACCGCTATAACAAAAGCTCCGCTTGCTAGTATTGCGGTCGATCAGGCAATTATGGGGGCAAAGCGTACAGGCGCTCAAGATGTCCCAGGCGGCCTCCGCCCGCCGCTCTAGTTCCCCGCTCTTATATAATTCAACATAGCTTGCTATCTGGCCCATACTAATTTTACTTCCTATTCTATAAATGTTCAAAAAGCGAAACGCCCCTCTTAGGGGCTTCTTTCGCTCTCGCAAATAATTCTGGCTGAGATTACTTGTACTCGTCCTGCTCATTATTTTCATTACGCCGACCTGGGCGGTTGCGCCGCTGGTTGGGCGGCTTGTACTGGCTGTAGGTCTCTTCGTCGGCGGCTAATTCGGGCGCGATGTCGTTCATGATGTCGTCGCCATTTCTGACAGGCTGGACATAACCGTTGTTATCCTGGTAAGAGTACTGGTCGGCAGGATAGTTTTCGCCTGCATCGGCGTAAGGCTGACGACTAGTCGGGCGCGGATCGGGCGCAGCAGGCGAATTATAGGCAGGCGCAGGGGCTTGATAGGTGTTGAGACCCTGGTTGGCCGCCGGACTGCCAGTCGTTGCCAGGGCCGACCCAACCGGAGGCTGAGTCTGACGTTGAGCGGTCTGCCGAGGCGAACCCAAACCGACTCGCTCCCGTTCGACGGCGGTTTCACGCGGGCGGGTCTTGTGGGGCGTGCCGCAGAAGGGGCAACTGGCCCATTTAAGCTTTATTAGCTGGCTACAATTGGTACATTCGCGGCGCAACCGGGTACGACAATTAAAGCAATACATAAAATCGGGCTGGGTTTTGACCCGGCAAGTCGGGCAAATCTCACGTTCTTCCAGGTCTTGTAGCATATATTCTTCTTGCAAGCTACGCTCGTAAGACTGGGCCAGCGTCTCTTTCGGGCGCACCAGGATATAAAGCAATACGCCGGGAATATTAAAAAAGAAAACCAACAGCGTCGCAAAGACCTGAGCTATAATATCGCGGGTACGAGCCTGAATATCACGGAAAGTCCAAAAGCACAAAGTCATCCACAGCACAACCAAAAAGGCTACCAAAAAGGTAGCGATCACCTGAAAGATATTCAGGGCCGAATTTAAGATATTTTCTAGCTGTTTTTGAAATTCTTGGGTCATTCTTTTAATTTCCCTCTGACGGGTAGTGGCGGTCTTTTGGGCCACTTAAAGTCGGGATTGATCGGCCTGAACGCTGGTCGCACGGAATTAAATCGAACTATTATCCGGCTATTATCTCAGTCGATCAGGCTTACGTTAGCTATGCAAAAATAATTCTTGACGGTTACAAGCCGGGCGATAACGACAACCCAAAGTTGAAAGCGACCAAAGCCGGATTAAAATGTATAAGACTTGCCGCTATATAGTATTACAATCGGAGGTATTTGTCTACCGCTACCACAAAGATAGTTGCCCCCCCGACCTGGACTTCGACCGGGTTCGGCACATAGATTTCACCGCCCGGCTCACTCATGGGCGGCATAGGATTGAGATAATGGCTACGGGTCTTGCAGGTCGCCCGAATAATGTTAATCACGTCTTCGACTTGCTGGTCTTCGACCCCAATCAAGAAGGTCGCATTTGACTCACGCAAAAAACCGCCACTGGTGTTAATCCGAGTTACACCATAGCGCCGCGCCACCAGTTTATCAGTCAAAGTACCTGCGTCTTTGCCCTGGACTATCGTAACGACCATCTTCATGACATTTTAGATTTTAGATTTTGGATTTTAGATTTGTGATTCTAACCTGAAAGTGAGTTTGTAAACCCCACTATCAAGTTAAAATCTAAACCTAAAATCCAAAACCGCTATTGGGGATAAATTTTGACGCGCCGGAAAGGTTCACGACCCCGGCTTTGGGAAATCAAGTTATAGCGCTCCGCCATCTGGTGTTGCACGCGCCGGATGAACGAGTTTTGAGGCGGTAACTCTATCGCCTGCCCGCGTTGCATCACCTGGTTGATCGCGTCCTCGGTCTGGTAGATCGCCCATTTCACCGGGTCGGAGTCGATGTCCATTTTCTGAGAAACATCGTCTTCCTCGCTACTATCTTTATGTTGCGGTGTTTCTACCCCGAAAACCTGGGCCAGTATTCCTTCCATCTGAGTAGCCGTGTTGCTCTTCATAATATAGATTGGAATACCTTCGTTTTCGGCCTGTCGCAACGAAAGTGGCTTTTGGCGATAGTAATTTTTAAGGGTCAGCACCAAATCGGAGTCGCCGATGTCGCGCACAATATCGGCTGGCACGCTCATCTGCTTGACCACATTTTCCAACCGGCCTCGGTTTACACCGTGCGGATAAATCCTTAAAGGCTTGACCGCCGCGATTGGAGCTTTGGCAGGACTTTCTTTGGTGGCTCCTGTGCCGTTCGCACGAGTGGGAGCAACCGGCGAAGTCACGACTACCGGTTGGGCTATTCGCTCCGATTGCGGTTGGGTTTGGGTTTGGGGCGCGGGACGGACGAACGGTGCTGCCCCGCCACCTCTTTCATTCGAAGTAACCCCCTGGCTACTGCGGTTGGCCTGCCGACGAGTGCGGTCGTAACCCCCCGCCATTGTGGTTGCGCCGTGAACCCCACTGCCATAGCCTCGGCTCCGACCATAACCGACGGTGGGCGGGCCAAACCCAAAGGCAGCCATACTCATATCGGAAGGTTGGGGCTGGTTAGTACCGATTACCACCCCTTCCAGATCGTTCTCCTCCTCGTACATCTCGATCTCACCCTGCTCGTTGCGATAGCGGATTTGAGTGGTATAGGGCTGACCGCGCAAGATCGCATCTACCGTATCGGCTACGCTCAGATGTACTGCTACTTTATCGCGGTCGCGGATTTCGACCATTGTATCAAAGGTGGGTGGGGCTTTGCGTTCCAGCACCGATTTTTGAGTTCCGCGTCGGCGGGCTTCCTCATCGCCCAGTGTCACGCTCTGAATACCGCCGATCAGGTCGGAAAGCGTCGGGTTGAGCATGAGGTTTTCCAACGAAACACCGTGCGCCGTTCCGATCAGTTGCACGCCGCGTTCGTTGATGGTTCGAGCGGCTTCCGCCTCTAACTGAGTACCGATTTCGTCGATCACAATCACTTCCGGCATGTGATTCTCGACCGCCTCGATCATCACGTTATGCTGCAAATCGGGTCGGGCCACTTGCATCCGGCGGGCGTGACCGATGGCCGGGTGCGGTATATCGCCATCTCCTGCGATTTCGTTGCTGGTATCGACAATTATAACCCGCTTATGCAGGTCGTCCGCCAGCACACGGGCGGTCTCGCGCAAAAGCGTCGTCTTACCAACGCCCGGTTTACCGACCAGTAAAATGCTTTGCCCACTTTCGACCAAATCCTGGATAATGCCGATAGTACCAAACACCGCCCGCCCGATCCGACAAGTCAGACCGACCGGCTTTCCGGCCCGGTTGCGGATAACCGAAATACGATGCAACGTCCGTTCGATCCCGGCCCGGTTATCGCTACCAAATGTACCAATATTCTGAATGACATTGTCAATGTCCGCGTCGGTAACTTCGCGCTGACTGAGGGCGATTTCCCGGTCACGGAAACGGGCTTCGGGCAAACGACCCAAGTCCATGACAATTTCCAGCAAATCGGCGCGACTTCCCAGACTTTCCAGAGATTGGCGAATGTGGAGCGGCAGGGCCGCCAGAAGCAATTCCAGGTCATCGGTAATCGTGCGTTCGGGGAGCAAAGCTTCTTCTTCGTCTATCTCTATTTTAGTTGTCATATAGGCTTTTCACCATTCAATCTAACTTGTTAATATCGGTTTACGGGCGTACTAGCATTCTACGCCATCCAGACGGGCTGCTAAAAAACGTTTACCAATATTTAAGTACGTAATGAGGGGCCATTTGTTTCGTTTTGCACAAATCAAACGGCTGTCTTGCGAAGTAAAAACCGGCGGGCTACCAGTGCGCCGGGGTGTTAAAAACCGCTATTCTGATAGTTATATTTTAACTTACAAAGTAAATATCTACAAAACTACCATTCTATGCCGCACAAACTCGACCAATCGAACCAGCAAATTGGGTCGCACGACCCGATGGGCCTGGATCAGTTTACCCTCGCGGCCTCGGGCCAGTTGCCGTTCGGTCGCTCGCACGTATTGGACAGTGTGCTTGACCAAAACAGCCTGCTTGCCCAGGCTAAGGCTGAACCCGATGTCCTCCAGCACGGCTTCCTGCTCCATCTGATATTCACGGACGGTACAGTAAACTTCGGTATCGGCCCCGGCCTTGAGGGTCGAGAGGGCGTAACGGATCAAATCGGGCAGCACCTCACGCCGGGTATCGAGGCTCATTATCCGCAACAGGTGGCGGTTGCGACAAGTCAGGATACGGACGTAGGCGACTGCTTTTTCCGACTCCATCAGTATCCAACCGATTTCTTTGGTCATCCGGGGCAGATAACTCTTATGAATTTCCCAGCTTCGGCTGGTACTCTGCTCGGAGTTCTGCACAAAGGTAGGCGTAATGGCAGCATAAAGCTGCTGGATAAACCAGGCATCCCTGTTACGTTGTTCTTTGAGCTTTAGATTAATCGAAATGGGCCGCTCTACCGGTTGCTCGTAGCGCAAGTAAAATAGGTTCTCGTGGGTATAGGTGTGAAAACCGGTCTGACCGAAAAGTTCTAGCTGTGGCGACTCGCTCGAAATACGGGCATACAGTCGTACCGCCCCTTTTTCCCCGGCATCCACCACCAGATGTTCGAGCAGACGCAACCAGGCGGTTTCGATCTCATCCGGCCAGACGCTGATATAGCCAAAATCCGCCGCATCCGCTTCAGTTTCGTTGGCAGTGTCGGTCGGTTCTTCGCCTTCGATTACTTCGACAGCTTCAGCGGTCATGGTAGTACCTTCGGAGGTGTGCAGATTATTCTCAAGCGGCAACCTCACTTCTTCCGACTCTAGCGCTTCATCCGACCGGGGAGCTTCTATCGATTCGGGGTGGACATTACCGACCACACCAAGCGCCGACACTTCCCATTCGTCGCGGCGCTGGCGGGTACGCGCCTGAACAAAAGCGGTCGGCTTGCGGTCTTCCTCGTAGATATAAACCGAGGAATTGTGATTATTTACAGGTAAATGCTGAGTCAGGGCCACCGGTAGGGGTAGATCGGGCATCATCAAGGCGTAGGGAAGATTGAGTCCGATGTCTGCCTGATGCATGCGGCCCAGTTTCAGAAAATCGCTGAAATGCAGGGTTCGTACTTGCAAACTATTCTACCACCTTCGTTAGAATCAGGACTTTGGCTTGTAAGCCTAAAAACCGAACCCGACTACCCAGAATTTGAGCCTGCCGATGTTTCTCAAGCGAAAGTCCTAAGAGTTGAAGGGAGGCTAAGAAGCTAACCGCGTTGCTCCTCCACCATTTTCAAAAAAAGCTGGTGGAACCGGGGGTCGTTGGTTAGTTCCGGGTGGAAGGCTGTTGCCAGCAAATTGCGCTGGCGAGCCGCCACGATAATCTCCTGTCCGCCGTATCCATTATTGAGTGGGTCGGCCTTAGCCGCTTCCTGGCCTTCCAGGTGAGCCAGTTCTTCCGCCTGCGGCCCAACCTTTTCGATATAGGGCGCTCGGATAAAAACTCCCCGGAAGGGCCGGGTCGCCTCGGAACCCACTTCTGTACTACCGTTTCCTGTTAGGTGCGTTTGCTCGAAGGCCGGAACCGTTATATCAGCCTCGAAGCTATCCAGTTGCGAACCAAAAGCGTTACGTTTTACCTTAATATCCATCAGGCCGATCAGCGGTTGGTTCAAACCGCCGATGTCCTGAGCCAGCAAGATCATCCCGGCACAAGTTCCCCAAACCGGCTTGCCGCTATTCGCCATCTCGCGTACCGGTTCGGTCAGACCCCAGGTGGTCATCAGCTTGCCGATAGCGGTACTTTCGCCGCCCGGTATAATTAGGCCGTCCAGCCCATCCAGGTCTTCGGGTAGGCGCACTTCGCGCGTTTCGGCCCCCAACTCTCTTAGCATTTTAATATGCTCGATAAAAGCGCCTTGCAAGGCCAGCACCCCGATCCTGGGCGGAGTTTTTTGGTTGTTAAGCATTGTTTCTAACTTCTCTTATCTTAACAGGGATAAACGGGATTTATTATTTACCATTTCTGGACAAAGGATTTGTTTTTATCAGGCTAAAGTATGTAGCCTTTATCCCGTATATCCCTGTTAAATTCTAATTCCTACCAGCCACGTTCTGCCAGGACTTGTTCGCGTGGGATTTGCGAGATTTCGATCCCGACCATCGGCTCACCCAAATTCTTCGAGACTTCCGCCAGGATGCGGGGGTTGTTGAAGTGGGTGACGGCCTGGACAATCGCTTTGCCACGCTTGAACGGGTCGCCGCTCTTGAAAATACCGCTACCGACAAATACGCCTTCGCTACCAAGTTGCATCATCAAAGCGGCATCGGCAGGGGTCGCTATCCCACCGGCGGCAAAATTGACCACCGGCAGCTTACCGTTCTCGTGGATGTAGACGATCAGGTCGTAAGGTGCGCCTAGCTCTTTGGCGGCGGTCATTAGTTCCTCACGGGGCATGCCCTGGATGCGGCGGATGTCGCCCTGAACGGCCCGTTGGTGGCGGACGGCTTCGACTACGTTGCCGGTTCCGGCTTCGCCTTTGGTGCGGATCATGGCCGCGCCTTCCCCGATCCGGCGTAAAGCTTCGCCCAGGTTGCGGCAACCGCAGACGAACGGTATTTTGAACTGGTGCTTATCGATGTGGAATTGCTCATCTGCCGGGGTCAGCACTTCGCTCTCGTCGATATAGTCGATCCCAAGCGCTTCCAAAATCTGAGCTTCGACGATATGACCGATCCGAGCCTTTGCCATTACCGGGATACTGACGGCTTCTTTGATCTGAAGAATCAATTCTGGGTCGCTCATACGGGCGACTCCACCCTGGCGGCGGATGTCGGCGGGAACCCGTTCGAGGGCCATTACCGCGACCGCTCCGGCTTCTTCGGCGATCCGGGCCTGCTCTGCGGTCACGACATCCATAATCACGCCGCCTTTAAGCATCTGAGCCAAACCGACTTTTGTCTTCCAGGTGGACTTTTCTACGCCGTTTGCTGATTGTGCCATTGAGTTATAACTCCTCTTGAGTTGCTTTGGGGGCTGCCCGACCCTATTTAAGGGATTGGTAGCCGTCAAAGCGATATTTTTAATATGTAAGCTTTTTAAATAAGCCCACTCAGCTCAAGCAGCATTCAGCCAGTTTGCATAGTCTGCTTCCCTTTTTAACCTTTATATATAGCTGTATTTTACTATTTTTCATGCCAAAGAGCAAGAATCTGGCGGTCTTTGTGGGAGCCATGATAAAGAAGGAGCGGGTCACCTGTGGAGGTCTATGGGTGATGGTTGGTTAGGGTAATCTGGGATTGGCTCAGAGGGAGGGCGAAGAGCCGCCTCTTTTTAACTTTGCTTCCAAGTAGGCGCGATAAGCTTGTTCGGCTATGTCGAGCAGGAGGTCTTCCTGGTCGGGCAAGGGACTTCGCCAGAGCCACTCCGGGTTGAGCCAGAAGCCGGGCAACGCCTGAGAATGATAGCGGCCTTGCTCGTCGAGCGACTGACGTTCGTACTGGCCCTGCTGGTTGCGAAGATAGAACTCGGCTTGCTGATGATCGGGGTCGATGATCCAATATTCGGGGACGGCTCCGGCGGCATATTCGATGAATTTATCGTGACGGTCGCGGGTCTCACTTTCGGGCGAGGTCACTTCGACTGCCAGATCTGCCGGGCCACGCAACAGGCCGCTTTCGAGGCGGCTAAGATTAGCCTTTGCCACAAACATCACATCTGGCTCGCGGCCTGAGCCTTTTTTGCCGGGCAGCTTCATCTGGAAGGGGTTTTGTAGGACTACGCCCAGGTCGAACACTCTGGTAAAGGTCTCGAATAGCTTATAGAGTAAGCCAGCAATTTGCTGATGCTTCCAGTTGGCGGGACTACTCATTTCAATCCTTCCATCAACCCATTCGGCGAGGGTATCTTCGTCGGCCCAATCAAAAAACTCCTCATAAGTAATATAGAGGCTGGTGGGCCAGGGCTTATCGGGCAGGTGGTGGGCATAGCCTGCGGGTGGCCCTGGCGATATATCAAGCTTCTTTTGCAACTGGCGCATACTGAGCCTTTCGGTGGGCTAGTTTGGGATGATCTGACCCTTAAAATATAGCACAAAAGCGCAGTTTCGGCAAAGGAAATAAGGTCGGCGGCGGTGAGGGGGGTTATAGGCTACCGGGGTTCGGGTTGACTGTCATTTATCAAAACTCAGTCCTCAGTCCTCTTTTGCTGGCGGGCTTTGATCTTGGCGATAGCTTCAGCGGCTATAGTACTGATCTTTTTTCGCTGCGAGATTGTTCCCTGTATGTTCCAGACTTCTCCTTCGTCCTGATCTTCCCGGTTTAATCTTTCGAGTTCCGACAGGGCGGTTTCGTCGTCAAATTCACCCAGTGCCGCAGCCGCCATAGAGCGCACATCGTTAATTTCATCCTTAAGATTATGGATGAGAAGTGGAATGGCCTGCTCGGCTCCCTCAACTGCGGTATATCGCCCCAGTGCCCAGGCCGCACTAGAACGCACGTGACTATTCTCATCCTTAAGATTATCGATAAGAGGTAAAAGAGCCTGCTCGGCTCCCTCAACTACGGTATATTGCCCCAGCGCCCAAACCGTGCTAGAACGCACGGCGTTATCCTCATCCTTAAGAGCATTGATAAGGGGCAGGATGGCTTGCCCGGCCCCCTCAACTGCGGTATATTGCCCCAGCGCCCAGGCCACGCAAAAGCGCACGGCGTTATCCTCATCCTTAAGAGCATTGATAAGGGGCAGGATGGCTTGCCCGGCCCCCTCGACTATTGCGTATTTCCTCAGTACCTCAACCGCGGACTGACGCACTCGTTGTTCCTGATCCTTAAGAGCCTCACAAAGAGGCAGGATAGCCTGAGTTACCCCCTTGACCCCAATGAATTTCTCTAGCAACTGAGTGACCATAAAGCGTAGGCCACTATCCTTATCCTTATCCTTGAGAGTTTGGCTGAGGGGTAGGATGGCCTGATATATTCCTTCAACCTTAACATATTTCCCCAGGGTCTCAGCCGCAGCCCTACAGACGGAGTCATTCTTATCGTTGAGAGCGATAATAAGGGGTAGGATGGCCTGAGCGACTCCCTCGACCGTGGCATATTTACCCAGTGCCATAATCGCACTGGAGCGCACGGAGCTATCTTTATCCTTAAGAGCATTGATGAGGGGTAGAATGGCTTGTTGGGCTTCCTCGACCACCGCGTATTTGCCCAGTTCCCAGGCCGCTTCCAAACGCACATCGCTATCCTTATCGTTGAGAGCCTGACTGAGGAGTAAGATGGCCTGACCACCTCCCTGAGTGGTAGTATATTTACCCAGAAAGTCAGGCTGAGGGCGGGTTTTCAACTCTTCCAATTGGGCAGTCCAGTCAGCGATTTTTTTGCTACGCTCTTCGAGGTCTTTCTTAAATCCGGCCTGTTCTAACAAATTGTTGGATAGTATAATACGGCTTTCGAGATCAGCCTTGAGGCTGTAAGCTTGGTTAATCAAATCCTCAAGATGGTGACGGCGCTGTTGGTCTATGGACATCGGCTGCTCCAATAATCAAGTATATCGTATAAGTGCTGTAAAGTATTATAACTTGAAGAGGGAAATAGGGCAAGAGGCATTTTTTGCAGCTTCGGCAGAGGGTGGCAAACGCTGTCTTGAAATCAGGTTTGGAGCTGTTTTAAAGCAGCGGGGCTGGGAAACCGACCATCTTCCACCAGCAATTGGCGTTCTGAAGTTTGGTTCTCCTCATTAAACCCAAAAATTCGGGAAGTAGCTTCGCCAATTTCATTTAGCGGTTCAATAATAACTCCGTTTAACTTAAAATGGTCGGTCCAACGGGTCTGTTCGAGGATTGAAAAACCTTACCAGCAGACCGGTAGCCCAGTTGATTGAACCGATGTCGCTGCCTTTTTGTCGGTTGCAAAAACCGCAGGAGTAGGCCGGTTGTCAAGGCTAGTTGAACCGCCGTGCTTGAGACTGATAATATGGTCAATGTGACACCCAAAGAAAGTATCCTCTTCATGGACTAGACAATATTCACACAGTTGTTCGGCTCTGGCGATCACCTGACGGCGGAGGTCTTCGCTAATATAACTACTCATGCGTGATGTAACGTCGAGCGCGGGCTTTGGCAAGACGCATTATATGTTCTAGCTGCATATAGTGGTCTAGCTCGTTTTTTTCGTCCGGCGACAAACCAACCGTTTTTTCTTTATGGATCAGGTCGCCTACTCTGGCTTTAGTAGTTGGGGAGGGTTGAAAGGCGACCAGACTGGCAGGACTGGTTCCGGCAGCAATAAAATCTATAACTTCCTCATAAGCTTTTGGTAAAGGAGTGGGTGTAGACATTTGACCTCCTGCTATTAGCTTGAGACTTTCAATTCACGTTCCTGACAGGCATGGTAGCACGAAAGAGTCTGCTTGTCATTTTTGCCCAGAATGTCAATCTTTTACTTGATAATCTCGCTTTTTGCTTGTGCGCTTGCGAGTGGTGCATGAAAGTGCTATCATATAAGAGAACGAATTATTGCACTTTAGAAAATTTATCTGCGGGAGCTTGGGCAAGCCAGGCTGAGAGGAAGACCGGCGCGTCTTCGACCGTCCGAACCTGATCCGGGTAATACTGGCGCAGGGAAAGAGGCACTTCTTGGGTTTTATTTGGGTTATTCCCTTTTTAGGGAAACCAAATAAATTTAAGGAAAACCATATTTAGGACAGGAACGCAACCGCCGGTTTATATAAATCGGCGGTTTTTAATTTTTATATCTATATGCTGAAAGAAAAGAAACTGGATATACGACAAACAGGTGCTGAAGGCGACGCACTCGAAATACGCGGTCTGCATAAGAGCTATGCCGCACTCGAAGTTATCCGCGACCTGGACTTGCGGGTCGGGTCGGGCGAGTTCGTGAGTCTGGTCGGACCGAGCGGTTGCGGCAAAAGCACCCTTTTTAACATTCTGGCCGGGCTGGAAGAAGCGGATGCCGGTGAGATTCGGCTGGGTGGATCGCTAATCGGTGGGAGCCGCCAGTTCGCTTATATGCCGCAACGTGACGCGCTTTTGCCCTGGCGCACTATTTTGGATAACGTCATTTTGGGGCTGGAATTGCAGGGCGTACCAAAGCGGACAGCACGGGTCGAAGCGCTCGAAGCCTTTCCCTCGTTTGGCCTGAGCGGATTTGAAAAGAGCTATCCTTTCGAGCTTTCGGGTGGGATGCGCCAACGGGCCGCCCTGCTACGTACCGTTCTGACCCATCGCCCGATTTTGCTGCTGGACGAACCATTTGGAGCGCTGGATGCGCTCACTCGGTCGGCGCTCCAAGAGTGGCTTTTGCAACTGCAAGCCCGGTTGGGTCGCACGATCCTCTTTATTACCCACGATGTCGAAGAAGCCATTTTACTCAGCGACCGGGTTTATGTTCTCAGCCCTCGTCCGGCGCGGGTCAAGTTAGTGCAGGAAATCAGTCTACCGCGACCGCGCTCGATAGAACTGGTTACAACACCCGAATTTGTGGCGCTCAAAGCCAAGCTGCTGGCAAGCCTGAAGAGGGATGAAGGATGAAAAAGGCAGAAGTCAGAATGCAGAATGCAGAATTAAAAATACAGAATATAAGACCTGCTTCTACCATCGTAAATCGCGGCCTCGCCCCCTCTGGGGGTAAATCGCAAATCGTAAATCGGATTGGGCGATTATTGCCAGCTTTATTGCTTTTTATGGCGTTGGTTGGCGGTTGGCAGCTTTATGTAAACCTGAGCGGTATTCGGCAGACCGTTTTGCCCGGCCCCTGGCGCGTGATGGAGAGCATGATAAATTTCTGGGATGTGATCTCCGAGAATCTGGTTTACACCCTGTTCGAGACTTTTGTGGGGTTTGGGGTAGCGCTGCTGGCGGGTTTTGGTTTTGCCGTGCTGCTCGATAGCTCGGCGCTAATCCGACGGGCGGTCTACCCACTACTGGTCGCCAGCCAGACGATCCCGTTGGTAGCGATTGCACCGCTTTTGATAATCTGGTTCGGCTACGACCTTGTGCCGAAGATTATTGTAGTCTGGCTGGTCTGTTTCTTTCCTATCGTCGTAGCCGGGGTAGACGGCTTTGCCGCGACCGATCCGGAAACGACCCGCTTGTTCAAAAGCATGGGGGCGAGTCGCCAGCAGCTTTTTTGGAAGTTGCGATTGCCCTCGGCCCTGCCTTTTCTATTTTCAGGCATTCGGATCGCCATCACGTATAGCGTGGCGGGCGCGATCCTGGGTGAGTATGTCGGAGCCGAAAAAGGCTTAGGAGTTTTAATTCAACGTTTTAAAAATTCGTTCCGCAACGATCTGATTTTTGCGACCGTTTTCGTAACGGCGCTAATAAGTGTACTGCTTTTTGTACTGGTTTCGGTTGTCCAGCGCAAGGTAATGCCCTGGTACTACCGTATGCGGCGATCAAAAACCAACCTTGATTTTATTACAGGGTTTTGAAGATAGGGAGGAAGATATGACGCATTTTAATAGACGATTTGGGCTGATCGTGGCCCTGACGCTGGGGCTGGCCTTGCTTCTGGTAGCCTGCGGCGATAGCACTAACACGGCTATTCCAGCCACCACGGCCTCGACGACTAAGGCCGTGACTACTGCCGTCTCTGCCACCACTGCTGCTGCCGCGACTACTGCTGCTGCAACCACCTCGGCGACCATCGCAAAGGTCAACCCGCCGGTCAAATTGACGTTGGCGCTGGATTGGGTTCCCAACACGAACCACACCGGGATTTTTGTAGCGCTGCAAAAGGGGTGGTATAGAGAAGCTGGGATTGATTTGCAATTGCTACCCTATGCCGATGGTGCAATCCCCGACGTGATGGTTGGCGAGGGCAAGGCCGACCTGGGGATCAGTGGTGCGGATGGCGTGGCGACCTACCGGGCTGCCGGACAACCGGTCGTCTCGGTTGCCGCTATTCTCCAGCATAATACGAGCGGCTTTGCCTTTTTGAAGGATTCGGGCATCAAGCGACCGCGCGACCTGGCAGGCAAGAAATACGCCGGTTTTGGGGCCGCTTACGAAGAGCCAGTAATCTCGGCTATGATTAAGCGCGACGGAGGAACCGATACCAAATTCCAGAATATTACTGCCAACGCCAGTGGCTATCAGGCAGTCGCCGCAAAGCAGGCCGATTTCGTCTGGCTTTTTGCAGGTTGGGATGCGATCCAGGCCAAGCTGGACAAGGTTGACCTAGATTTCTTCTATCTCAAAGATAATGGTATCCCCGACTTTTACACGCCGGTTATTATTTCGAGCGACAAGGCGGTTAAGGACAAGAAGGACGCGCTCAAAGCTTTTGTAGGAGCGACTGCCCGTGGCTACGATTTCGCTGCCGCTAACCCGAAGGAAGCCGCCGATATTCTGATTGCCGCCAACCCTAAAGGCACTTTCGCCAACCCGGAACTGGTCTACCAGAGTCAAGCCTTCCTCAGCCCCAAATACAAAGACGACGCGCCAAAGTGGGGTATGCAATCGCTCAAAGCTTGGACCGAATATCCCCGATTCTTATTCGAGAACAATGTGCTGCAAGACCCCAATGGCAAACCGTTAGGAAAAGAGTTGGATTATAATATTCTCTTCACCAACGAGTTTTTGTCATAAAGCGTTAGGTATTACCTTTCAGCCGTCAGCCAAAAACTGACGGCTTTCTTTTGCCTTCAGAATACTATAGAAAAGTTTGAAGGCTCGAATAGAAAATGTAGATGCAAATTGCATCTAAGTGCATTTTTACCACTGGCGAGGCTAAACCAACCGTTTGCAACTTCAAATTGACCATTCACCGCCAAGTTGTTGACCACTCTTTTTTAGTGTGCTTCAATGATGTTATAAGTTTCACAATGGTTTTGTCCAAAACCATAGAAAAACCTTATGGATGTCATTGGTTAAAAAGATGCTCATCCTCAAACAAGGACTTCAAAGAAGAAGGAGAAACGGCTATGTTAAACGGTAAATCAAATGGTTATCAGCGTCCGACCCGCGAAGAAGCAGCGACCACCCTCGAAAAAAGCTGGACGACCGACTCGCGCTGGCAGGGTATCACCCGCACTTATAGCGCCGCCGATGTGGTAAGGCTACGCGGCTCGATCCAGATCGAATACACCCTGGCCCAATTAGGCGCACAACGACTCTGGAAGCTGATTAATGACGAGGATTACGTGGCAGCGCTGGGAGCCTTGACCGGCAATCAGGCGATCCAACAGGTCAAGGCCGGTCTCAAGGCGATTTACTTGAGTGGCTGGCAGGTCGCCGCCGATGCGAACCTAGCCGGACAGATGTATCCCGACCAGAGCCTCTACCCCGCCAACAGCGTCCCGGCAGTCGTCAAGCGGATCAATCAGGCTTTCCAGCGGGCCGATGAAATCCAAACCTCCGAAGGTAAGGGCGATACCTATTGGTTCGCGCCGATTGTAGCCGATGCCGAAGCCGGGTTTGGTGGCCCTCTGAACGTCTTTGAACTGGTCAAGTCGATGATCGAGGCAGGGGCGGGTGGCGTTCACCTGGAAGACCAACTGGCCTCCGAAAAGAAGTGCGGACATATGGGCGGCAAGGTGCTGATCCCGACCCAGAACGCTATCCGCAACCTGACGGCAGCGCGGTTGGCTGCCGATGTAATGGGCATACCAACCGTCTTGATCGCTCGCACCGATGCTAACGGGGCCTACCTGCTGACCAGCGACATTGACCCTTACGATCAACCTTTTGTGGTTGGCGAACGCACCTCGGAAGGTTTCTTCCGTATTCGGGGCGGCATCGAGTCGGCCATCGCTAGAGGATTGGCCTATGCGCCCTACGCCGACCTGCTGTGGTGCGAAACGTCTGAGCCAAACCTGGAAGAAGCCCAACGCTTTGCCGATGCGATTCACGCCCGGTTCCCCGGCAAATTGCTGGCCTACAATTGTTCGCCTTCGTTCAACTGGAAAAAGAAGCTGGACGAGACTACCATTGCCCACTTCCAGCAAGAAATCGCCAAAATGGGTTACAAATTCCAGTTCGTGACGCTGGCCGGGTTCCACGCCCTGAACTATAGCATGTTTGATCTGGCGCGGGGCTACAGCCAGCGCGGTATGGCGGCCTACTCCGAATTACAAGAGGCCGAGTTTGCCAGCGAGAGGTTTGGCTACACGGCAGTCAAGCATCAGCGCGAGGTCGGAACCGGCTACTTCGACGAGGTGGCCCAGGCTATTGCGGGTGGCGCATCTTCCACCACTGCCCTGAGCGGCTCAACCGAGGAAGCCCAGTTCGCACACTAAGAACCGATCCCAAACTGGGCGACCATACAACCAGTTGACAGGCCGCCTCTACAATCAACCTATTGGCATAGGCTTCTAAAGGATAAGGGATGAGGAATGAGAAAATATCTTATTCTTCATCCCTTATCGATTTAACGCCTCATATAAATCTACCTCAAAATAAGTTCGGATCAGTCCAAACCCAGGCTTATGATTGCTTTTTGAAATGGAATACCTCGTTTATACCAGACGACTCACCCCGGCCTTGTAATTCACTCACCTTGCTGGTATTCTAGCGGTGAAAGATAACCCAACGAAGAATGTTCAACAGCAAGTTGCAGAATTATTGAGCCGTTTTTATAGGGGCGACCCGTCAATTGGTTGGGTGGTCGCCCGTGAACACCGGGCCGGGTCTCCGAGGGCGACCACAAGGGTAGCCCCTACCAGCCCAATGTCTTGGCAATTTGCTATAAGAGAGGAATTAGCTAAAAGATGTCCATAAAGGTATGTGTAGCAGGGGTAACGGGTTGGACTGGCAGTGTAGTAGCCCGCCAGTTAATCGCCAACGACGAATTTCAACTCGTTGGCGCGATTGCCCGCCAGAATGCTGGGCGAGACCTGGGAGAAACTTTAGGCTTGCCCGCTAATGGATTGACAGTCTACCAAACGTTGGAAGAAGTGCTGGCTAGTGGAGCTAAACCGGATGTGCTGATTGATTACACTAGCCATGCTTCGGTCAAGGCTCGAACTTTCGAGGCTTTGACGCAGGGAATAAGAGTGGTAATTGGTACTTCTGGGCTGACCGCCGCAGATTACACCGAGATTGAGCAAAAAGCGTTGGCCCAAAATCTAGGGGTGGTGGCGGCTGGAAATTTTTCGATTACAGCGGCCCTTGCTAAACACTTTTCGCTCCTGGCAGCCCGCTATTTGCCTTCCTGGGAAATTATTGACTATGCCAGTGCTTCTAAAATAGATGCGCCCAGTGGCACCACGTTGGAACTTGCCGAAAGCCTGGGGCAGGTGGCGCAGGCGAAACTGGCTGTACCACTTGAGCAAACCCACGGCCCAAAGGAGGTACGTGGCGCTACTATCGGCGGTACGCAGGTTCATTCGGTACGCCTCCCCAGCTTTATTATCGCTTTTGAAACTATTTTTGGATTGCCAGACGAGCGCCTGACTATCCGTCACGATGCTGGTTCAGGAGCCGAACCCTACGCTGCCGGAACGTTGCTGGCGATCAAAAAGGTGATGGATATAACCGGTCTGATTCGAGGTCTGGATCAATTGCTCTTCAGCGCTTGATAGGCTGGAAGTAGAAACCGATGAAGACTTGGTTGGCCTGGGCGAGATGGGTAGTGGCAGGTTTTTGGATAAAGGAGACGGAAAGTGCTTACCGAAAAATGGACGCTTCCCCCCGACCGTTGCTTTGACCCTCACCCGGCTCAACGCAGTCTAGCCCGTGAGCTTTACGAACAGATCAAGGATTTGGCGCTGGTCTGCCCACACGGTCACGTCGCCCCGGCTTTGCTGGCTGACCCGCAGGCCCGTTTTGGTTCGCCTGCCGAGCTTTTCATTATTCCTGACCATTACGTTTTCAGGATGCTTTACAGTCAGGGTATTTCGTTGGAAGAACTGGGGGTACCTAGCCAGGACGGTGCGCCGGTCGAAACCGATCACCGTAAAATCTGGCAACTTTTCGCCGAAAATTTCTATTTGTTCCGAGGTACTCCCACCGGGCTATGGCTTACCGACGCACTGGTCAACCTTTTCGGGGTGGATCAAAAGCTCAACGGCGCAAACGCCCAGGCCATCTACGATTATCTGGAAGCCCAACTTGCCCGGCCTGAATTTTCGCCCAGAGCGCTTTTCCGGCGCTTTAATATTGAAGTGTTATGTACTACCGACGCGGCTTATGACGATTTAGCAGATCATAAAGCTTTACACCGCGAGGGTTATACCAACGTTCGCCCGACCTTCCGCCCGGATAATGTCACCAATCTGGAAGCAATCGGCTGGCGCGAAAATATTAGTCGGCTAGAGGAAGCGGCCCACGTTACCATAATAAGTTATGCTTCGTTTATTCGTGCTCTGGAAAACCGGCGGGCCTACTTCAAGGAAGTGGGCGCAACCGCTACCGACCACGCCGCGCTTTACGCTCATACCGAGCGGCTTTCGGCGCAGGAAGCGGAAACCATTTTTGCTCGCGCCTTAAAAGGCCAGTCTGAAAAGGACGATGCGGCCCGCTTTACCGCGCATATGCTGATGGAATTGGCCCGTATGAGTTTGGAAGACGGATTGGTGATGCAACTTCATGTCGGCAGCTTCCGCAACCACAACGAGCAACTTTTCCGCCGCTTCGGGCCGGACAAGGGCGCGGACATTCCCATTTCTACCGAGTGGACGCGCGGACTGCATGCCCTGCTTAATGCTTACGGCAACGATGCGCGTCTGCGGCTGATCCTTTTCGGCCTGGATGAAAGCACTTACAGTCGTGAACTTGCACCTTTGGCGGGTCATTATCCCGCCGTCTTTTTAGGGCCGCCCTGGTGGTTCCACGACAGTGTAAACGGTATGAAGCGCTACCTCGACCGGGTAATGGAAACCGCCGGGCTGTACAACACGACCGGCTTTAATGATGATACGCGGGCGTTTGCCTCGATCCCCGCCCGGCACGATGTCTGGCGACGGGTGAGTTGCAACTGGTTGGCGGGGTTGGTGGTGGGCGGCCTGATCGACCGTCAGGATGCGACGGAGATGGCCCGTGATAGTGCCTACGCCCTGGCGAAACGGGCTTACCGGTTGCCCTAACGACCGGGAAAACCGAGAAGGAGAATATAACCAATCTAAAGCTGAAGGTGCTTTGCTGGCCCTTGAGCAGTTGCATCTCGCCTCGAACTCCCTTGTAGAGCTAAATGTCTTATTCTTCAGCCCTCATCGGTTTAGTAAATAGACATCGACCTGAGTTTTTCAACCAAAAGATGAACATGGGTACAAGGGTTGGGGAAATCACCGTCGGAGGTTGTACACAAACTTAATCGACGCTTCGCATATTGAATTGCACGATCAGTTTTATCAGCCAATTGAGAGTAAATCTCCATATTCTTTTCGTAATCGGGGATATGTTTTTTGAGTTCCTTTATAACATCGTCAGCATTTGTAAAAGACCGGGAAGTCTCCTTAAAATGAAGTAAATACCAATACTCGAAAGCAGGGTTGGAAACCGCAAGTTCGATTTTAGCAGCACGCGCCTTCTCAACAGCAGGCTTAAAAGTTGAGTTTTCGTTTTCGCTCTCACGGTCGAACACGCACCAGACCTCATCAAAATCAGGCTTATCTGATTGAGCCTTCCTCAGTTTTTTCTCCCGCAAGGCTTTTTCAACAACTTTGAGCGGACCAGCACCTTCTCCAATGATTTCTACTTCTACGGTAGAAAGTTTGAATTCTCGTCGAAGCGCCCTAAAGTAAAGCGGTTCCGTTTTTTCACCTTCGCAAATAATTACGATACATTTTCGTCGCTCTCGTCTATATAATGGCCTTTTTAGTGACTCAACCGATTGCATTGGCCTTCGACCAGTTTTAACCTTTTTAGTCATAAAGAGCAGAGCCTAATAACGGACCTTCGATAAATGGGACTGCTCCATAACGACCCTGTAGATAACCCTTTTGAAGTGCTTCGTCTTTTCGTGGGCTAAAATCTGACAAGGGGTAAAGATGCGAAGCTCCGTTATTATCTTTCTCGACAAACCAGATTTGATCCCGCCTAAATAAAGTTAAATCTAGTAGAGTTGAATCGTGAGTGTTAAAAATTAATTGAGCGCCTTTCTGATTTATTTCTGGGTCATGGAATACACTTATTATACTTCTTAGTAGAGTAGGATGAAGACTAGCATCGAGTTCATCTACAAACAAAACATTGCCCTTTTCAAGCACATCGAGCAAAGGGCCTGATATAGCAAACAATCTACGTGTTCCGTAGGACTCATTTTTCATTGAAAAAGGAATATTTGAGTTATTCCCCTTTTCAGCCTGATGTACGAGTTGAATATCTATAAATTTACTTTTAAGGGGAGAACGAGATTCTTCTAGTAACTCTTCGGATAATATTTTATCTTCGATAAGCGTTTTTTCTTCTGCAATAAAATCGGTGATACCTAAATCAGCTTTTTGCAAAAGAGTTTTCACTTTTGTGCGGAAATTTTCCTCTTTTGCGGCCCGCGATATTGTATATCTTTCAAAACTGTTAGAGTTTACATTAGTATCAACTACCCGAAGATAATCAGAAAACCACTTATAGACGTTAGATAGCTGTTTATGGTTAAAGGTAGTTGCTACCGATAAGAAAAGTGCATTAACTCTAGTTAGTACTTCTAATCTCTCTTTCTCCCCGCTAAGTTTCGGTCCAAAATACCACTCAAATTCGTCAGAGCCAATCTTTAGAGTTCTTTCAAACCAGGTTTGAGGGGACTTTTTAGGATAGGCCACTAACCATTCCTTATGTACGCGCTTGTTATCAACCGCAAACCCGTATTGATAACGAACATTTTCGTGTATAAATGTCATTTCAAATTCAGAAGGATAGTTGACGCACGAGCTATCCAACCAGAAAGGTTGAACACTAATATCTGCGTCGGGTTTGCCAATCGTAGCTTGCGTAACAAAAGCTTTGACAAATCCTAAAGCTGAAATAAGATTGCTTTTCCCGGAAGCGTTAGCTCCATATATAACGGCACTATTCACGAGGCTTAACTTGCCTAAAGCCGGAGTATTAATCGTATTGCTGGGCAAACTAGCATCGCTGGACGCTACCATGCTAAAGATTTGCTCATCCTTGAAAGACTTATAATTTTTAACTCGGAATTCGACTAACATTTCTTTTGCTTCTTTCGCGCTATCCAATCAAATAACATTTCGCTATTACGTAAACAATAGGTCTAATATTGTATATTAGACCTATTGTTGCAGATTTTCCACAAAAAAGCAAGGGAAATGAAGTCTTACTAATAATGGACTTCCGATAAAGATCGTAACCGTTCGGCGCTGGACTCCGGGGTGATGTCGCGCTGGGCGTTGCCGAGTAGTTCGTAGCCGACCATGAATTTGCGGATCGTGGCGGAGCGAAGCAAGGGCGGGTAGAAATGGGCATGAAGATGCTGACCTGGGTAGTCGCCACCATTGGTCGGGGTCTGATGGAAGCCCATCGAGTAGGGAAAGCTAACCTCGAACAGGTTGTCGTAGCGGGTGGTTAGCCGCTTGAGCAGATCGGCGAGGCCGGAGCGTTGAGCGGCATCCAGGTCGGGCAACGCTCCGGCGTGGCGTTTGCTCAAGACCAGCGTCTCGAAAGGCCAGACTGCCCAGAACGGCACAACCACCAGCCATTCATCGTTCTGGCAAACCAACCGAACGCCTTCGCGCTCTTCCAGGGCGGCGTAATCACAAAGCAAACATGTGCCGTGAGTAGCTTGATAATCGGTCTGAGCCGCCAATTCTTTGGACGGCTCGTTGGGGATGGTTTCTTGCGCCCAAATTTGGCCGTGTGGGTGCGGGTTGCTGGCCCCCATCATCGCGCCCCGGTTCTCGAAAACCTGAACATAGCCGATATAGGGCAAAGAGCCTAACTCCTGATACTGGGCGGCCCAGGCATCCACCACCTTTTCCAGGTCGGGTTGCTCCATACGGGCCAGGGTCAGGTCGTGGCGGGGCGAGAAGCACAGCACTTTGGCAAGTCCGCGCTCACTGGTAGCCACCAACAAACCGCCTTGCTCGAAGCGGGCCGAGGGTGTATCGGGCAGCAGGGCCGGGTAATCGTTATCGAAAACATAGATCGATTCGTAGGGTGGAGTTTGCTTGCCGCCTGCGCGTGAGTTGCCGGGACACAGATAGCAAGTCGGGTCGTAGGTCGGCTTTTGCTCTTCGGCGGTCTTTTCGACCTGACCCTGCCAGGGCCGCTGAGTGCGATGGGGCGAGACCAGCAACCATTCGCGGGTTAGCGGGTTGTAACGACGATGCGGTTGCCGAAATAAGGCGCTGTTAGTTTCCTCGACGCTCATTGTCGGATTTCTCCTGATTATTATAATTTGGTTGATTGTTTTGGTCGTAGTAGTTGGGTGGACTTTGGGGCTGAACGTAGTAGGTTGGATTGGGAACAGGCTGGTTCTTTTTCTGAGATTTATTTACCAGATCGATTATTGTCCAAATAATAAAGCCCGCTCCTGACACCCCGGCCACCAGCAAAAGCAGACCGCCTAACCAGGCCAAATCGTCCGGCGGTACAAACTCCCAGGTATCTGTCGAAGTACCACTACTACTGAGCTTCCTGACTGCGCTGTTGGTAGTATCAGCCAGAAAAAAGCCGCCGTTCGAGGCCGCCACTATTTTGGTGTCTAACGCGGTTAGGGTATCTTGATCCCGGCAGCAGGTATATTGAGTTACGTAAGTACCTTTGGAGTCGAACTTTTGGAAGCGACCAGCCGAAGGATCGACGACATATAGATTGTTTTGCCGATCTACCGCCAGACCGGATGGCTTACTGAACTGACCGACCGCAGTGCCATAGACACCGAGAATACCCAGAGATTTGCCAGTAGTGTCGAACTTCTGGATGCCTCGGTTGGCCTTATCGCTGACGTAAACCGTCCCCAACTGATCTATTGCAATCGCATTGGGCAGGCTAAATTGACCACTGGCTGTACCTGGACTGCCCCATTTGGTCAAAAAGCGTCCGTTGGGATCGAGTTTCTGAACCCGGCTATTGCCGCTATCGACCACGTAAACGTTACCCTGCGCATCCAGGGCAAGCGCTGTTGGGTTATTAAACTGCCCGTCGCCATTGCCCACGCTACCGACCGCCCCTAACACCCGCCCCTGGCTATCAAACTTCTGGATGCGGTTGTTGCCGCTATCGGCTACATAAAAATTGCCCTGCCCCTCGACCGCTATACCACGCGGCGTTTTTAGCTGCCCGACCGCGCTGCCCTCTAGCCCAATCGAAAGCAGCAAATTCCCGGTTGAGCTAAACTTCATGACCCGATTGTTCAGGGTATCCGCGAGGTAAACGTTATCCTGCGTATCCAGCGCGATCCCTTCGGGCTGGTAAAAATCATAAAAAAATTCTTTACCGGCTGGCTTCTGACTGAAAATCAAAAAGATACCACCCAGCAGACTTACAACAAACACTACCAACAAAATAATCCGGCCCGTCTTCATCGGTTAGCCCTCCTTAGCGGCCTCTAACCGCAAAACCATAAGTTCCAGATCATAATACTGACCGCTAAATTTCAAGCCCTGGCGCTCTAGGCCGTAGACCTCAAAGCCGAGCGAAAGATAAAGCTGGCGAGCGGGTGGATTGCTGGCTACCACGCTAAGATAAAGCTGTTCGAGACCGGGCTGGACGCACAGGTGTTCGATCACCCAATTTAGCAGCGCCCGGCCCACGCCACGTCCCCGCGCTTCGGGTGCAACATACATCCCGCTAAGGTCGGCGCGGTGTTGCAAATTGCCATTTTTGTTTCGCCAGCACCCGACTATCCCAACCAAGTCAGGATCGAACGCACCCAAAGCGATGGTATCCGGCGACTGGCTTCGCTCATGTAGCATTTTGGCTACATCCTCGATGGGCCGTCCAAGTGATGCTTCATAAGATTGCCCAAAGGCGGTCGGGCTTTCCTGCAAGGCCCGCAGCCTTAACGCCCAAAACGGCCCGGCATCAGCCTCGGTTAAAACTCGAATTTCCACTTTGCCACCTCAAGTTTTGTACTCAGACCCTTACTAACCATTATAACTCATTCTGAGGACTACAACCAATCTTGTGTTTTTTGCAGGGTGCGCGTCAATTTTTTGGCAAACCAGCCAAGCTGGGCCGCACCCGAAACTGGGGAGGTGAGTATATATTAGAAAAATTTTCTGCGAAAATTTTTCTAATATATTTTTGAATGGTTTGGAGTGAGGTTTTCATAATTCCCTATTCTTACTGTTTGAGCTTTGTAAAAACTGACGCGAAACCATTTATTGCAAATGGTTATATTTATCTCAACTCTGAAAAGTTTACAACCCACTGCCATTTCGTTGAGCCATAATGAGCAAAAACTGAGCAGCTTTTGATCTGGAAATCAAAGAGGGTTTTGATTAAACTCTAAATCAGAAGTGGCTTTGCAGCTGACCGATAGCATAATGTTTTGGATGCGTCGGTTCAGGGCAGGTTACTCTCGCCTTAGTGTAAAACCGCAATTTAAGCTAGTTATAGCCCCGAAGGGCAAGGAAAGGAGTAAATCGATGTCGAATGCCGATGTGGTACGATCCGTTTATACCAACTTCAACAGCCATAATATAGACGGGTTGTTGAGTGTTGTGACCGAAGATTTTGAGTTGGTGGATATGGCGCTGGGCCAAAGCTGGCACGGGCTGGAAGGTTGGCAGGAATGGATTGGGATGTGGGCCAGCACCGCGCCGGACGCACTAACCGAAGTCACCAGCTTGATTACAGACGGGGATTGGGTATTTACCGAGCATACCGGACGGGGGACGCAAACAGACCCGTTGGCAACCCCGGCTGGAACGATCCCGCCTACCAACCGCCAGTTTGAGCTAAAATTTGGCGAACTGTATCAGATGAGGAACGGCAAGATTGCCGTAATGAAGGCTTACTGGGACAGCGCCACTTTGATGCGCCAGCTTGGTCTTATGTAAAGCTAGGAGCGTAAGGCAATCAGAGCAAAAATCAGCCCAGCCATCAGGAGTAAGCTGAGATAAAAGAGGACAATGATAATCAGGACACGCAGGGGAGAACCGTGCCGGGGAGGGGGCGAACCGCCCGGCGGCGAGTCCTGATCCTGGTTGGCGCGGTCATCCATCTTGATTTAATAGCTGCGGCGGCGACCCCGGCGGGGAGCCGCATCCATGTCAATTTCCTCTTCGGCAGCACCCTGGTCGAAAGCCCCCACCCAGGAATAACCCAGGAATAGATAGACTAACCCGACCAGTACGGTGAAGATCAGCAGGATCGCATAAGCGAGAGACAGACCGCCACTCCCGGCGGGTACCAAACGCATGGCTGCTTGCCAGACCGGAATAATGACAAAAGCCCCGCCAGTTAGAAAGCAGATCAGACCATAGATTTTGCGTAAGTCGCGTTCCTGGTCATCGTTATCGGTGGTCAATTCGCGTACCATCGAAATCCCCAGGCCAACAATAGTGATTAGTACTGCAAAAACTGCCAGACCAAAATTGCTCTCAGAGCCGCCTGCCAACATGAAAAACTCGCCCAGGGCCACCAAAAACAAGCCTAAGAAGAAAGTCAGAAAGTCGAACAGAGTTACCACTGGGGGTTACTCCTTTCCCACTAAATAAGCCACTTGCACCAGCGGTGGCCGATCTCCTGCTAACAATGGAACCGTCTTGAGCCGGGGCCACAGTGAGGCTGCCGCTCAAGCGCCGCTAATTTCATTATAGCATAACATGACATAAATAAGCAAAAGTCTTGAACATGTAGATGAATAGAAAATTCGTGCTAAAAACCCTTGACCTTTTCCAAATATTTTAGTACAATTGTTCCATCGTATTTTTGTTCTATAATGGGTTATGCCTACTGTAGAACAAGTTATATATCATGTTTCTGCTTTCGGAACAAGTCTAAACAATCATGTCACCATTCTGCTTACTTGGCAAAACGTCAGGCGGTTTATAATAAATTTTTGAATAGTTCGATCTAAAAGCGCGGAGACCTGGACCCGGTAATCCTGTCGAGCTTTCAGCAATGGGTCGTCTTAAGAAGAATTTGAAAGGAAGAGTGCTGCCATGCCCAGCTACAATAACGCGGCCCGTGATCTTGATTATTTTCAGGACGATGAGGAATACCGGCAGTCCACTGCGGCGCGGCGTTCTCGGCCCAATGTGCCACCTATGCCGAATGTACGGATGGTAGGAACCGGCGGAGAATTGGCTCAACCGAGGGTAGCACCGCCTGCCCCTTTGCCCGGTTCGGCTCCTCGTCGTCAGGTCTCTAATGTACCGTCGCCCAATCGCTACGGTTATCCCGAAGATCGCGGTCGCCGGTTGGCTCCCCCTGCGCCACGCATGTCCCAGCCGCAACGTCCCGCAGCCAATCCCCTCTCGCGGATTAACTTGCAGCTAAACGGCTCCCAGCTACGGGTTGGCTTGCTAATAGCCGGGGTGGTCGGGGTGTTGATCGTTTCGTATCTGGTCGTTTCGTTCGCCGTCCATACCTGGCAAGTCTGGCAAGATGATATGACCTATGGTCGGCCTCGTATTACCCGGCTCGAAGCTAGTGTCGGTCACAACGAATTGGGGGGTGCGAAAACGGTCTTCATTGCTCAAAATATTAATGGGCAGGTCTCGATTACCGAATTTCCGGGCGGCGACCCATCCAAAACGCGGGTGATCGTAGGGCCTCGCTTGTTTGGCAAAGAAAAAGACCTTGTGCCGATCAAGCTGCAAATCAAAGATGTAAATGCGGATGGACAGGCCGACCTGATTGCTACTGCCGACGAACAGCAACTGGTTTACATCAATGAAAATGGGAACTTTCGACCGATCAACGACCAGGAGCGGGCTAAACTCAAAGCCCTAGATCGAGAGGACGGCAAGTGAACACTGCCCTCGCCCGTAAATGGGATTATTACGACGATGACGAGGAAGACTTAGACGATGAGCCAGTTCACCTGGCTCTCGTCGATTTCGAGCAAGAAACCTTCGAGGAAGATCACTACATCCCTGAGGAAGATGAGGCCGTCGCAACTGCTTACCTACCCACCCCCTCTCAGCCCGATTATTCCTATTATCGCTCGGCTGCTTATGCCAACTACCGACCAGAATATGCTCTCCCGGCCCCAAATACAGCTAATCAGGGTCGTTTTGGGCCTCACAATGCCGAAGCCGTCTATGCTTACAGCTATGGCGACCCGGCGTTGGGACGGCAATCCGGCTCGTTGAGGGTCGGGGAATGGCTGGCAAACGTTACGCGCAACCGTCTAGTGGTCTGGCTGATAATGCTAGGAGTGGGTGGATTTTTACTTAGCAATGTGCTGGGTTGGCTCAGTACTCGGAATGTGCAGGCTGAGATTTATAGTTTTAGTGGAGTAGGCGGAGTCGTGGTCAGTGCAAACGGCGGAGCGTCGGTAGCAGCTGCCGCGCCGCCTGGCCCGGTCGCATCCGGTACACACTCGGTCGAAGGCAAACCGTCTATCTCGGTCGCCAAGATTGAGGAAGTGTTGCGCCAGTACAATTCTCCGGCAGTGGGAACCGGGCAAACCTTATATGACCTGGGTGTCAAGTACCGCATCGACCCGGCCTATGCGCTGGCCTTCTTTGTTCACGAAAGTACTGCTGGTACAAAGGGCGTGGCGGTCACTACCAAATCTCTTGGTAATATCCGGCAGACCGCCAATAGTGGTTTTGAGGGCTATCAGGGATTTCGCAAATATCCGTCCTGGGAAGCCGGGATGGAAGATTGGTACAAACTGATCAGAAATTTGTATATTGATGGCTGGAATCTGCGAACGGTCGATGCGATCATCCCGAAATATGCCCCGGCAGCCGACCGCAACAACCCACCCGCCTATATCAATCAAGTCAACACAATGGTTGATGGCTGGCGAAATGGGAAATAAAACAGGGGTCAGGTAAATCTGACCTCTAAAATGAATTAGATTTCGAGTAAAGCTATGGCGTTTTTCGGCTTTAGAAAAAGTAAATCAACTCTGGCGGGGTTTACGGGCTTTAAGAGTGTCCGTCCGGCCCTGGGCGAAGCAGGTCAGGAACGCTTCGGGGTGATCGAAATAGCCTCGGAATACGCCCTGGATGTTTTCGCGCCCGACCCTAACAGCCGCAAACGCCAGCCCGAAAGCACTGTTCTGACTGCCGCTTTGCGCCTGAGTGGGCCGAGCCTCAACCGCTTCCTGGCCGAAGGCAAAGACGATCAGGCTTTCTTCGCCCGGCTTTGTCAGGCCCTGCCCTCGGATAGTCCGGCCCAATTCTGGTTACGGCGGCGGCGCGGTCAGCTAGAGAGCCATTACGCTTTTTGGCAGCAGCAGGCTCACCGACGATTAGGCGACCCGGAAATTGCTAACTATTTCGCCCAGGATTACCGCGATAGCTTGATTTATCCTATCGAAGATACCGGCCTGGCTGACCTGTGGTGCGGGTTATTTGTATCAGGTCGTCACGAAGAAGAATTAGCGGCCCGCCTGGGCTGGCTGGTCTCCAATTTGCCCTGCGAGGCAACCCCGTGCAGTGCCGCCGAGTTGAGTGGTCTTTTGCTCGATTACTTCGCGCCCGGTCTACTCGAAAACGAGCGCGAACAAGGTCAAGCCGACTCGGATCGGCTCTATACCGATTGGCTCTCCGAAATCCCCTTCGATCTGGACGAAGCTCATTTTTATAACGGTAACGCCAGTGCCTACTGGACGCTCTCCGCGCCACCCCTCAAGGAAGAGGCGGGCTGGACGCGCGATTTGCTTGAAAACGAGGCCCTGGCTTTTAGCGAGTTTGATATTACGGTTCATCTGGCTCCGGCTCATCAGGAAAACACGATGCGCGAGGTGCTGGAACGGCGGCGGGAAATGCTGGCAGGCCAGATCGAAAAGGCCCAGGCGGATGCCCGGCGGGTCGAAGCCCACGAACTACGCGAACACCAGCGCGAGATTGAAAACCGCCTGTCTGCCCTGAACGAAGGACAGCAACGCTATTTTGAGATCGGCATCAGCCTGATGCTGCGGGGTTTGCCAGAAACGCTGGAAGAGGAATGTGCCGTTTTCGAGGATGAGTTGGAAAGCTGCGGACTGGCGGCCCATCGCACCCTCACCCGCCTCCAAACTCAGTGCGCTATGCTGGATTGCGCTCCCCTCAACTTGAGTCGGTTTGATCGGCCTTTTGTCTTGCCTGCTATCGAAGCCGGACGGCTGGCCCATATTGGCGTGACCGGACAGCCTCAAATGCCGGTTGCTCAACCACTGGTCGGATTATCGCCTGCCGGGGAAGCGGTTTATTTAAACCCGGCCCCAAAGCCAGGTCAGACGGCTTTCTTTTTGCTCGGTGAAACTGGCAAAATCTCGGCGCGGGAGGCCGATTGTGTCGCCCGCTATCTGGCTGCAATGCGTTCGATGCGGGGTGGGCCAATCTGCGGGATCGACCGCAAAGGCGGTTGGGCGCGATTGGTGCAACAACTTGGCGGACGTTATATTAGCTTCGGCCCTCACGAGCGCGAATTTCACTTCAACCCGCTCGAAGTGACTGCCGAAAGCCTCAACCAAATCAGCAACCTGGAAAGCTGGGTCGGCGACTTGGGCAAGTTCCTGACCGGACTACTCGAACTGAACGAAGAACAAAGCGAAGACCTCTCGGCGGTGCTACTTGGTGCGGCTATCGAACGGGCCAACCGAGGCGAAGAGTTGAGCGCCACCAGCCTATGGATTCGGGCTGAAACGGGGGGCTTTGAGCGGCTGGTTGAGCCGTTAAAACAGCTTTGTCTGGGCGGTCGCTTTGGCTGGCTTTTCGCCCGCCCCACCTATTTACCGCTACCGGGCCGCGATTCGTTGCTTTTCCTGGGCCTCTCGCCCGAAACGCGCACCACCTGGAACGACGAAAGCCAGCACTATTATTTCGCTCGCCTATTCGCCCGTTTTACGGCCCAGGCCGGAGCGCACGTCCCGACCCAACCCTACTTGCTTCTAATCGACGACGCACACGAATTATTAGCCGACCCGGTAGCAACCCGTTCGCTGGCCTGGCTAGGACAGAACGGCAGCAAAGTGGGAGCCAGTTTGTGGCTACTTTCGCCGCGTGCCGACGAATGGCTCAATTCCTATTCGGGGCGCACTTTGCTCGAACAAGCTCAAACCCAGCTTTTCTTTAACCAGAGTGGGGTGGGTCTAACCGGGTTGGCTCGCCGCCTCAATTTATCGCAACGCTTCCTTAAGACCGTACGCGAGGCTGTACCCGGGGCGGCCCTGGTGCGCCAAATCGACCAGGACGGTGATGTGACCCTCTTTTCGTTTGAAGGCTTGCCGTCTGATTATCTCCACCGCTTATCCGGCCCGGCCCGTTCGCTGGCGGCTGCTAGTTCCGCACCAGTCGAAAAAGCCAAACCACTCGAAGTCCCGCTCTTTGCCGATGAGGAAATCTGGGACAATGACGGACTGGAAAACCTCCAGGGTGAGCAAATCTTGCCTGATTGGGAGACTATCGAACCATTTCCGGCAATCGCCTACGCCTGATCCATTTTCGCAACTTACAGACTAATATTTGTGATAAAAGAATATACTCTGCACGGGGCGCACCAGGGCCACTAAAATTAGAGTGCCTCAGGATGTTGGTGGGTTTGGAATTAGACCCGGCCCGGACGCACTTAATCTCTGGCTTCGTGGATACTTTATTTGCGGCTAAATGAGGTTGAAAAACAGGCATTTCAAAATGAACTCGACAAAATAATTCCGCAAGAGAAAGAAGAAGTTATGCAACTCACAACTAGCTGGAAAGAAGAAGGGATTATAGAAGGACTCGAACAGGGCCTTGAACAAGGAATTGAACAGGGCAAAGCCGATCTGGTTCTGAAAATGCTTAACCACCGCTTCGGCCCCCTTGATGAAACCCTGACCACTGGTATCAAAAAATTAACGGTTGCTCAATTAGATGCTCTAAGTATCGCTTTGTTCGATTTTACAGCTATAAACGATATTTTAGTGTAGTTGGAAAGCCAGTAAGGAGGTTCGCTTTGTTCATCCAAATGTCGATCCATCGCCTACGACCGGGCCAGGAAGAGTCCTTGATTGAATCCATGCACCGCTTTGCCGCCGCCGCAAATACCCAACCCGGTCTGCAACACATTCACACTTTGAAAGACCAAAAAAGCGGTGCGTTGATCGGGCTGGCAATCTGGGACACCCAGGAGGCCATGATCGCTGCCCGTCCGGTCTTGATAGAAGCAACTAAAGATGATGACTTCGAGGCGTGGGAGGAAGTAGACTCGCCGGTCGGTTTTTGGCTGGACGAGGTTTAATCCAGGTAAACCCTCTTTATCCGCCGCCCTAGCCCGGTCAAAATCTCGTAAGAAATCGTATCACACTGGGCGGCGACCTCTTCAAGGGAAATGCAGTCCGCTTCTTGCGGCCCGATGAAAACCACCTCGTCACCCTCCTCAACCCCGGCAATGTCCGTCACATCCAGCGTAAGTTGATCCATCGAAATCCGACCTACTATCGAAGCGCGTTGACCGTTGACCAAAGCTGCTCCGTTGTTACTCAATGCGCGACGATAACCGTCGGCGTAACCCAGCGGAACAAGTGCTAACCGTCGTCGTTCGGAGGCGACATAAGTGCGGTTATAGCCGACCGCCTCGCCTGGCTCAAGTTCACTCAACCGCACGATAACACTTTTGAGGGTTAGGGCCGGACGCAATAAGAGACCCGAAATTCGGGCCTCAGCCTCGACGGTTGGAGAAGGATAATAACCATATAGGGCGAGGCCAAATCGGACGAAATCGGCCCGGCTAGTTTTCAGCCCAATGCCGGACGCGCTATTGCTCAGGTGATGCTGTGGAAAGTGGAAGCCGTGCGAGGCCAGCAACTCGCGCCCGGCTTCAAAGCGACGCTGCTGCTCAAGGACAAAGCTGCGATCTGGTTCGTCGCCGGTAGAAAAATGAGTATAAAGACCTTGCAAAGTTAGACCTGGCAACCGGGAGATCAGGCGGGCCAATTCGACCGCTTGGGCTGGTTCCAGGCCGTAACGGTGCAGTCCCGTATCCAGTTTGAGATGTACCGGCACTTTACGCCGATGGCGGACTGCCGCCCGCGAGAGAGCCTGAGCCAAGCCTGCCTCATTGACCGTCAAAGTCAGGTCGGCTTCGGCGGCAGCCTCGGCTTGCTCGACTGGCACGTAACCCAGCACCAGGATCGGCGCAGCAACCCCGGCCCGTCGTAGTTCTTGCCCCTCTTCGCAACTGGCAACCGCCAACCCGACCGCTCCAGCTTCGAGAGCGGCTTTAGCGATAGGGATCGCACCTAGCCCGTAAGCATTGGCTTTCACGACGGCAGTAAATTGGGCCGGAGCAATATGGCGACGCAAAATTCGCACGTTGTGCCTGATGGCCCCCAGATCAATCTCGGCCCAGGTACGCGGTGCGAACAACCCAGCCGTTTCCAATGATAGCGGAAGCGCCATCTATTGCGTGTCCCCAGGGTCTATATCGTCCACCCCCTGCGCTGTAGGCGGCTCGGTTGCCATCCCGGCTGCCTCTTGCGAAACCATCAACCGCACCAGATCAGATCGGCTGACGATCCCGGTCAATTCGCCGTTCGGCCCAGTAATAGGAACCGGGTTGACCTCTTTTTTCACCATCAGGGTCGCCAAGTCTTGCACCGAAGCCTCTTGTGAAATAGTTTCGACTTTGGAGGTCATAAGATCACGAGCTTTGGTCGCCAGCACTTTATGCATTTCTTCATCAAATTCGCGTTTGTTGACCAGGTAGAACACCGACTGGAAAACTCCAAAAAAGTGGGGCATATCGATAATCGCATCCCGCATCACCAGGTCTTCTTCGGTCACGATCCCAACGATCTGACCGTTCTCGACCACCGGCACACCACTAATACTATGGGTGACCAACAACTTTGCTACTTCACTGACCGACGTTTCAGGGGTCACATAGACCACCTCACGGGTCATTATATCGGATACATTCATCGCTTTATTTAACCTATCTTTTCTCGCGGAACCTTGTTTTCTATTGAGCGAAATTATACGGAATAGCCGGGTGGATTGCAAACCGCCTATAATGAGTTTATAACACAGACGAACACAGATGGGACGGATGAACACGGATGAAAATAAATTAGTAATTACTAAGCCGTGTCACCCTGAGCCGCAGCGAAGGGTCTAAGATTCTTCGGCGGGGAACTATTTTTGGCAAACACTGGGGTAATCGCCGCCTCAGAATGACATGGGTGTGTAGTTACTATTTTTATGTGCTTCCCTAAATACAATCACGTTTATAACGCCTGAGCCACCTGTAAAATTATTTAAACCTATCTGTGTTCATCCGTCCCATCTGTGTTTATCTGTGTTACTTCCCTCCCACCCCCGTGTTACTTCCCCGATTTACTCCAAACTGTCGCCGTTCTTGATCGCCACCACCGCCTGGGGGATCGACTGTAAGAAGTCGCCCGCCAGTGGCCCCATATCGCCAAAGTCGCGCCGCACCAACTCGCCCGCCATGCTATGCAGATAGACCGCCAGACAAGCCACCTCGAAGGTATCCACCCGCTCGTCCTTTGCCAGTTGGGTCAGGAGGCCCGCCGTAATACCAGCCAACACATCCCCACTCCCTGCTGTCGCCATGGCCGCATTCCCAGCCGGGTTTACCCGCAAGCGTCCATCAGGAGCGGCCACGACCGTATAAGCTCCCTTCAGTACAACAACTTGATTAAAAGCCTGGGCCGCTTCGAGGGCCGACTTAAAGCGGTCGGCTTCGATTTGTGTGATGCTCTGATCGCGCAAAGTTGCCAGTTCGCCAGGGTGAGGGGTCAGGATAGAATTGGCAGGCAGCTTTTTCCACCAATCGGGGATTTTTGCCAGCAAGTTCAAGCCGTCCGCATCTATTACCAAATGAGGCCATTTAAAATCCGACTGCTCGCCCCAACCAGCGATATATTCTACTAGAGCCGCTTTGTTCTCGTCGTTGCCCAACCCCGGCCCAAGCAGCAGCACCCGGTAGCGTCCTTCGGTCAATTGCTCGGCCAGTTTTTTGGAGGCTTCCTGGGCTGTCTTCTCCGAGGTAATTTCCGGCAACACCAAAAAAGTATTCTCGCTCAACTTGGTCGCCACGATATTAATGATCGCCTGGGGCGCTGCCAGCGTGACCAATCCGGCCCCCGCCCGCATCCCAGCCCCGGTACACAAATAGGGCGCTCCCAGATAATTAGCTGCGCCGCTCAGGATCATCAGCTTACCAAAAGTTCCCTTATGACCAGTCAGTGGACGTGGCGGTAAGTTGCGCCGCACCCAACCCGAAGTAATCAGGTTCGGTTCGTGGCGTTCCTCGACTTCTTGCTCGATCTGGGTCATCACTCCGAGCGGCACACCAATATCGCCAATTGTGATCCGTCCGGTATAATCCGAAGCCTCGTAAGTGTAGAGACCGCGCTTAGGATAGCCCAGCGTCACGGTCAGGTCGGCCTCAACAGCCGTCCCTAGCGTCGCACCCGTATCGCTGTTCAGACCGCTTGGCACGTCGATAGCCACTACAAAGAGCGAATTTAGCTCATACTTACGCTCGTCGTGAGCATCGTTGACCAGATCGATAATCCGGGCCAACGCGCCCGTCACCGGGCGGGTCAACCCCGCTCCCAGCAACCCATCCACCACCAGTGCGGCTTCTTCCAGATCGCTTTCGAGCGACTCAAAAGCCGGTTCGTCTACCAGTTCCATACCGTCCTGGTCTTCGGCTTCGGTATAGGTCAGTTTTTCAGGAAATCCAGCAGGGTCGTGAGGCCGAGGTCGGTGATAAAAATAAATCCTGATATAGGCCGAAGGGAATTGCTGCCGCAGCAAATCCGCCGTGACCATCGCGTCGCCGCCATTGTTGCCCGGCCCGGCCAACACCACCACCAAACCTTCATCCAATTCGCCCGGCTCACCCGCCTGGGGGTCAAAACGGTCCTGACTAATAATGGCCTGAAACACACTCTGCCCGGCGTTTAGCATCAATTCACGGGTCGAGACTGGAAATTTTTCGTCCTCTTCGGCCCGCCGTTCAATCGCCTGCATGTCGGCGGCTGTTACCAGCTTCATTTCTCTCTCGTTCCTTCCAAGTTATCCAATTATCAAGTTATCCGATTATCCACAGTGTTATAGTTTAAGCAATTCGACTGGTTAGATTGTACCAAGTTTTGAAGAAATTTGCTTGCAGGGTAATATTTTGACAATAGGTAGTTTGGGGAGATTTAAAAAGCAAAGCTACTTGACTACGACCGTCCAGGCCGGGCTGAGATCGGGATAAAAATTCTTCCAGACCGAACGCAGTCCACCATCTTTGAAGCGAACAATGCCGACATCGCCCGGACGCAATTCCTGGGATACGTCGCAATCGAATTTGTATTTATCAAACTGATCGATCCGATAGCTAACATCTTTGGGCGGATCGTTCTGGCGGGCAAAAGCTTGATAGGTCGCTGGGTCGTAGCGAGTATAAAAGAGCGTCAACATATAAGCCTGACTGGTATACTCGACACAGACTTTGCCGCCCGGTTGGAGGCGAGTTTCGGCCTGAACCAGCGCTTCGTCGTAGCCATAGCGGAAATAATTGTGGGGGTGTTCCGGGTCGGTAGCCAGCATAAAATGGAGATAGGCGAAGGCCGCGACCCCAAAAGCCAACCCGAAAATAGTCGCCGCCAGATAGCTCAACCGCAAACGTCCCGCGCTTTTTTGCTGGGCGTTGAGCCAACCCCAAACCCACCAACAACCAAAAGCGGCCAGGATTTCAAACAGCCCCACCCCACTCATCGAGCGTATTTCGCCCGGCACATCCTCTCTGGTCAGGGCGCTACCGACCGGGAAGATTACCAGCCACAGCCATAACAATTTGATCGAGGACTGCTTGCGCCAGACCCGGCTAAAACTTGCCACCAACCCAAGCAGGGCCGGTAAAGCCAGGGCCGGTAAGACCAAACCGATCAGGGCCGGACGGCTGCTAATCGCCACTACGTAATCGCCGGTTAGCTTGAAAAAGAGCCGTAATGGGTCGTAATGAACCGCATAGTTGCCCAATGTCAGGCCGAGACCCCCTGCAAAATCGGTATTGGCCCAGGTTGAAAGCCAGCTATAACGCACATTGATGACCGACCAACTTGACAGAGTTATGATCGCTGCCGGGAGACAAACCAGACCGAGCGAAGCGGCCCAAACTGCAAACTCCCGCCGTTTATGCCAAAAGAACGACCCATAAATTACGATTACACCCCCCAAAAAGAGGGCCATAAACACCTTCATGGTCGGATAAGTCCAGACCGCCGTTCCTAGCAGCAGCCCAGAACCGACCCAGGCCCGCCAGACTTTTTGGCCTTCTTCACTCAGGCGACGGGCCAGCAAAATCAACCAGAACCCGCCCAAAAAGAAGAACGAAAGTGAGGCCACCGGCAAGGCGATCCGACTCTGGCTAACGGCCCAGGGCGAAACCGCTACAAATAGTCCGGCTAGTAGGCCAATCCGCCAAGCTACTTGTTTGCCTTTAGCCCGAAATAGTTCGGTCGCCAATAAACAGCTAAACAAAGTCGTGACGATCCCCAGCAAAGCAAAGGGCAGCCTGATCGACCACAGACTCAGCCCAAAAACGGCGACCGAGGGCAAAGCCAGATAAGTACTTACTCCCGGCGGAAAATCGTTGAAAGAGCGGAAGTAAAGCGGCCAACCATCCCCATGATGATCGTGGCCGGTTTTGAGCAAGCTATAGGCATCGTAACCCAGCACCGCTTCGTCGGGCAGAATACCACGCGGAGCGCTGTCAAGGCTATAAAGCCTTACGAAAGCCGCCAGCAATAGCACGAGAGCTAGATATTCAAGGGTTCGATCCGGCGCGGCGACCTGCGCTTTTGAGGCGGGCCGCAACACAAAGCTAATCCCAACTACCGACACCGCCAGCAAAAATACCACAAACCAAGCGCGGGCCAATTCACCCCGCTCGAAGGCGACCACCGCCACCAACAACGCCGCCGGAAGATAGGCCAATAACCTGAAAAGCAGGCGCGACCGAACAAGCTGAATCAGACTGCTCAGATAGAAAAGCATGCCGATCAGCCAGACCAGCGCGAAACTATCGAGCGGCGGCAATTGCAGCCCCTCGCTTGTTTCAAGCCGCGCCCATTGAAACCCTAGCATGAAAAGCCGGGCATCGCCTTTGACCTGAAAAATCGGGGCCTCAAGCTCTAGCTCTAAATAGCCGGGGCCGGACAGCTTGCGATCCAGGGTAAAGCTATACTCTTTCCAACCGGCTTGAAGCTCGAAACGGGCGATTTCCTTGTCATTAGCTTTGACAATTACCTGACCAAGTGGTTCGTTAGGGCGTGGCAAGGTCGAGAGTAACAGCGTTAATTGGCTTTTGGAAGAAAGCGGCGGCAATAAAAGCGTCGCATTGTTCGAGGCCCAGCGAAAGCGGGTCGGGGTCGCCGGGATGCTCTCTGCCGGATAAAAGTTACGCAAATAGCTCTGATCGGACTGGCTACCTGCCTCAGAAACCGGCAAATAAAAAGAAGCCGCAGGCTGCCAGGCGATCAATAGCAAGCCTGCCAATGCCAGGGCAAATAGGAAAGTCTTTGTCAGGTTTAGGGTTTTAAGCGCCAAAAAATTCTCGAAATCGTTTCCTGTAAATTAACTGGTGGCAACTACAAAAGCCAGCGCATCGCCCCGCGAGTGGGTCAAGCTTACACTCCAATTGACCAACCCTAATTCAGCCGCCCGCCGTGCCGCCTGCCCGCTCAGGTGCAGATGGGGCTTGCCACCCGGCTCGTTTCGCACCTCAATATCGTGCCAGGTCACGCCGTGCCGCCAGATGCCGGTACCGAGTATCTTGGCAGCCGCCTCTTTAGCGGCAAACCGGGCGGCCAGTTGTGGCCCCCGCCCCCGCGCATAGCTCCGCTCGCCCTCGGTAAAAACCCGCTCCACAAAACGAGCGCCCAACCGGGCTACCGCTTGCTCGATCCGGTTTATTTCGATTAAATCAACACCACATTCTAGCACAGTTTACTCACCTGTAACTTTCGATTGACCCGGTTGAGATGTACCTCAGTTTTTGCAAACCAGCCAGGCTGAGTGGTTTGGAGCGAGGTTTTCACAATCTCCTGTTATTACTGGTTGAACCCACACAAAAACTGACGCTCACCCACCCGGTTGCTGCTTTTTGGCCTGCTCTTCTGCTTGCTCGGCTTGCAGCAGGAGCAGCTTGAGCAGTTTTGTGCGGTCTTTTGGCGTCAGGCCAACCAGACGGTTTTCCGGCTTCAACACCGAAAGCACTTTACCCAAAGCTTCGAGCGATTCTTCCTCAAGATCTTCGAGCAACATTTCAATCTGTAATTCAAGCGACTCTTCAATAGGCTCGTGAAATTCGGGTCGCTTCAAGGCTTCCGCTATTTTATCGGCTAAGTCATTGGTTATCATAGCATACTCCTTTGGCCTCATTTTCTCGATCAGTTCTAGCAAAGAACGGTTTCCCTGTTGCAATAGACGCTCGACTAACTTTCGCCATTTGCGACCATTGGCCGGAGCGAAAATCAACCAGGGATAGAAACGCTGCTCTAGCGGTAATTTCTGGCAGACCAGCAATACGACTGTCTGAAAACCGACCTGGCCCCGCCATAACCAGGGTCGGTCGGGTTCGGGTTGGAAAAGCACACCATGCTGGTTGGCAACCTCTAAAAAGCTTCGGGGCAACCGAGATGAAACGATCACATTCAAAATGTTAGTATAACTCTGGTCTTTGCTCTGCAAAAACTGCAAATCGGTTCTAATCTGGTTCTTAATATACTCAGACAGGTCAAACCGGTCGCCCTGGCTCTTGAATTCTACCACATTCACGGCTCGGAAGAAATCAAACAGCGTATTTTCAAGCGGTAGACCAGACGGAACCAGCAGGACTAAATCGGCGCGGGTGGTTTGGGGGAATTCGCTTTCGAGGGCCTGAAGGCCGAGTTGCTCGGCTTCCAGGCGCGTCAAAAACTTAAAGTAGGGGTCGGGACGGCTGGCTGAAACCTTTTGTTGGGTATTTTGAGGATGATCTTCGCTCAAGCTTTTATCTGCTTCAGGCTACGTTTTGGCCTACTTCACTATCCAGCACCTGAATTGGCTGACCCAGTTCTGGCACAACCGGGCCAAGCTTTTCATTGTAATATCCAAATGCTTCTAGTTGCAACCGAACTAAATCCAAGACATGATAGTAGGCAAGGTTGGCCCCATCGTTAAAAGCCACTTGAGCTTCCGTACCCGGCGCTTTACTATCGGCCAGCGATGAATTATATTCCTCCTGAAGAAGGATAATCAAGTCATGCATAAACCCTTGAACTTTTTGGCTCATGGCATTCTCTCCCTCAGAATTCCTTCAAGAATAGCCTTTTGCGCTCGAAAATTATCGGCCTTTATACTAAATCGCAGAATTATGATTACTGATCCGTTTTGGTAGGAGCGACCCTTGTGGTCGCCCTCGAAGACCCGGCACCGTGTTCACGGGCGACCACAAGGGTCGCCCCTACCAGCCGATGTTTTTGTAATTCTACCCGTTTGGGAGAGTTTAGTCTACCGCCGGGCGACCAACGGCGCG
Organism: Chloroflexia bacterium; assembly: GCA_038210655.1. Classification (GTDB taxonomy): domain Bacteria; phylum Chloroflexota; class Chloroflexia; order Chloroheliales; family Chloroheliaceae; genus 54-19. The sequence continues at coordinate 26,691 of JBBQWM010000014.1, read as the reverse complement.
ATACATAAAGCCACGTTCGACCATTTCTTGCGGGTCGTACAGGTTGCGTCCGTCGAACAGTACTGGCTTGTGCATTAGCTGTTTGATCCGCTCGAAATCGACCTGCTTGAACTCGTTCCACTCGGTCAAGAGCAAAATCGCATCGGCTTCTTCCGCCGCCTCATAGGGGTCGTCGCAGTAGACCACAGCAGTAGGTAACATCCGTTGAGCGACCTTCGAGGCCACTGGGTCATAAGCCCGCACATTAGCCCCCTTGCGAACCAGTGCGCCGATAATATCCAACGCGGCAGCTTCGCGCATATCGTCAGTATTGGGCTTGAAGGCCAGACCCCACACGGCGATATTGCGGCCCGAAACCGAGCCAAGTGTCCGCTCGACCTTCTGGACAAAGAAGCGCCGGGCATCATCGTTAATGTCCATCACCGCCAACAAAAGCTGTGGGTGCAAATTGCTCTTTTCGGCCATATGAGCCAGGGCTTTGACATCCTTCGGGAAGCAAGAGCCACCATAGCCGATCCCGGCCTGTAAAAACTGGGGGCCAATCCGCTTGTCGTAGCCCATCCCTTCGGCGACCACCTTGACATCGGCGTGGAGCGCATCACACATCTGGGCGATCTCGTTGATAAAGCTGATCCGGGTCGCCAGAATTGCGTTCGAGGCATATTTAATCATCTCGGCAGTGCGCAAATCGGTAATGATAACCGGGGCTTTGAGCGCCGAGTAAAGTTCGGCGACCTTCTCGGCCGCCGGGCGACTGGTCGAGCCAAGCACAATTCGGTCGGGAGCGAGGAAATCGTTGACCGCCGAGCCTTCCCGTAAAAATTCCGGGTTGCTTACGACGGCAAAGGTTGCGGTTGAGCGGTTCCCATTCAGGCTGTTGTCAATAATGCTGGCAACCCAGTCGCCCGTTCCAATCGGGACCGTACTTTTGTTGATGATAACCGTCTCGCCCTGGAGATATTTGGCGACGGTCGAAGCGGCTTTTTCGATGTAGCGCAAATCGGCCCCACCATCTTCGCCTTGCGGTGTTCCGACCGCGATAAAGACAAAATCGGCGTTCGGAACCGCTTCGGCATAGTCGGTCGTAAATTTCAAACGTCCGGCCTCAAAATTGCGCTTGACCAGTTCTTCCAAACCCGGCTCATAAATCGGCAACTCGCCTTGCTTCAAGCCTTCAATCTTGCGCTCGTCAATATCGAGGCAAATTACCTCGTTGCCCAGGTCGGAAAAACAAGTTCCCGTCACCAGTCCAACATAGCCTGTCCCCAAAACACAAATAGTACTCACTTAAAACCCTCCTTCACTTTTGCAAAGCACTTGCAAAATAATGCAAAATGTAATAATTACCTGCTGTAAAGTTGCTACGACTAATCTTTATTGACCGCACGACCTAGCTGGCAACCAAACTCACATCGGTAAAATAACTATCGTAAAGATGTCCCGCCGACCCAACCTCGATCCGCAAAATCCGGGACGGTTTATTGCGATCATTCATCAAGTTCCAACGGAAGTTGTACCACTCGTCTTGAGGCAGTTTTTGGCTCCGGCCAATTTGATCCAAAACGAAGGTACGCCCGGCTTCCGCCGCCTTGTAATAAAACCCGTAGAAAAATTCTTGATTGTTGCCGCCGCGATCTATATAAGAGATTTTTACAAAGATCGGGTACTCATAACCGGCCTGCCCACCTCCCGATAAACTCTGGTAGATCGGACGCACTTTGAGGCTGAACCAAAGGTCTTCAAACTCACTCACATCTCGGTTGACTTCCTGGATCAGACTGGTCTCGGCATAATTACCGTCGGCCTTTGGATCGAGCCGCAAAATATGGGCGCGAGGCTGTACGCCATCATCGATCCGCTCGGCATCAAACTGGATCAGGCCATCGATAGTACCTTTGTCAGAACCCTGTTTAATCTGAGGTCGCCAGCTATCGACCCCATTGATAAAGGAGCCGTTCACCAACAATTCGACCTGGGTATCTGCCGGGAGGCCAGGGTCAAGCGGTAGACCTTGCTCGATAGCGAGACGCTGACCCGGCCCAACCGAAACGCTACGGCTGCTACCACGCACATCGACCGCTTTTTTGGCTTTGTTGTTTAGCCAGGCCCGCACGCCATTCTCCGGCGAACGATTGACGCTAAGGGTATAGACCCCATCGACATAGTTGCCGCTCTGCGGGTCGTTAAAAAGAACTTCGGCCTGGAGCGGCCCGACCGATTCGGGTGGAACCAGGGCCTTGAAAGTAGCCCGGCTGTAATCTTTGGATGGCACAAAAGGTTCAACCGTAAATTTTACCGAGCCGTCCAGCACCTGCACTACAATTCGTTTCTCACTACGTCGGAAATTTTGAATATCAACCCGCAACTCTTCAAAACGAACCTTGCTACCCGGAGCCAGATCGATCCGGCTGTTATCAAAAAGTTTGATGACCGCATCGCTATTTTTATCGGTCCGAATCTCGTCGCCCTCTTTGATAACCTCCTCGGCATTGACTAAAATTTCTTTTGGCTGGCCCCGATGTAGTACCGACACGCCGGTATCGCGGTCTTTGGTAGCCTGCACCCGCCCCTCTTTATACTCAACCGAATGGCTTAGAAGATCGGTCACGGTACTGACAGCTAAATAAGCCAGTAGACAAAACAAACCAAACGAGAACAGCAAAATCAGCCAGGCGACCAACTGGGGTGGAACCCGCCGAGAAGGGCGACCTTTATCGGGGTTATCCTGACTAAGCGACGCTTGTTCTTTAATAGTCATGTTCAATCCTGAACTGTTCAAAAATTCCCTGGCCCGCCTCCCAGCCGACCTGGACATTTACAACCCGTGCGCCGGGTGGCCCAACCTCTAACTCGCGCAACAAAGCTTCCAAATCGATCCGTGCGCCTTCGGCTACTACTGCCACCCGCCGCCGGTCGGTTGGGTCGTTAGAGACATAACCGACCAGTCCGAGCCTTTCGGCCTGTTCCTGGACATACATCCGAAAGCCAACCCCTTGCACTCGTCCTATTACCGTCGCATTCAATCTTTCCAAACCGGCTTTTTCCGTTTCTACAACTGCCTTTTAGCTTTGGACTGACCGAGTGGCCTAAAATAAAAACGAAGCAAAACGCGAAAAGTCGTCCGCGCTTGCTTCATTTTACTCAGATACATCAGAAGCGTCAATCTATATTAAAACATTGTTAAAACTTTAAGGCGGCTAGAACAGTCGTTTGTAGCCTCTTTTCCTGCTTATTCGCACTGTTGTCAGGGATAGCAATGAAACAGTTTTCATCCGGCCCGGCCTTTCATTTAATCCAACCGCGTCTTTTGAGCAGTTCGGTGCCAAGCAAAGCCAGTTGCACCTGACTATCGGGAGCAGCGGTAGGATGATATTCAAAACGGGCGCGTTCAAAATACTGCATAGTGTATTGCTTGCCGTCGATAGGGCTGGTCTCGATCAGTTCCTCGCTGATCGGAAAACCAAAGACCGCCAACCCGCCATGCTGCTCCCAATAGCGCTTAAAGCGGAAAGACAGATAATGACCCGTTTCGGGAAAATAGCTCCGAAAGCTGGCACTAGAGTCGCCCGGCGCAGGCGGCAAAGGTGGCGGTAGACGCGAAAAGCCTCGACAGTCCAGCCGCAACATATCCGAGCCTAGCAATCCTAGCAAGACCTCGTAGCGCGTACCAGCCTTTTCCGGATGATACTCGAAGCGTTCGCGCTCGAAATACTGCACGACATAGCGTCGGTTATCGACCGGGTTTAGTTCCTCGAACGGCTCGGTCAACGGAAAGCCAAAAAGTTCGAGGCCGCCGTTAGCTTGCCAGTAGTTCAAAAAAGTACCGTTCAAAGTATGTCCCGTCTCACGAAAATAGGCTGGAGCGGTTGGGTTAGCCGCAGAACGCTGGACGGCAGGCGGCGGGACTCGGTCAACTGGCAATTCTGGCCCGGCTAACCTCTGGTAGGCATAGTAGGCCGCTTTGTAATGGGCTACCTTCCCGCTCGGCCCTTGCCCTTCCGGGCCTTCCAAGCGCACCAGCCCAAAATTCAAAACTTTCTGTTCTTTGTTGTCGTAGAAATCCTCATATTTGAACCAAAAGACCGCCGCGACATCGTTCAGGTTCGAGGCTATCAATCTGGTGTAAAAGTCGTTTAGATAGCTGGCCTGGGTCGCTTCGTCTCCGCCCAAACCACATTCGTCGTTGCGTTTGGGGTTGGCCCATTTGCCGATCTCCGTGACCCACACTTTGTTGATATTATCGCCCCAACCGCGCATCGTTTCGACCACCCGCTGTACGCTCCGCACTGATTCTGCCGGATTGGAATAATAGGGATGCCAGGCTAAGCCGTCCCAGGGAAAAGGATTACCGACGTAAGGTTCGGGACGCGAACGCTTGAAATACTCCTGCACCGGGGCCGAACGGAAAAAGGAATTGAGATACTGGTAGGAGTCGATATAAGCTTCGGGCGGTTGAGGAGCAAGTTGAGCGCCGACGATAATCTTGCTATTCGGGTTGACACTCTTGCCCAGGCCGTAGGTATAGACCATCAAAGCCCCCAGCGTATCGGGTCGCAACGTCACACCTTCCCAATAGTTAACCTCGTTGAGAACCTCCCAGGTTGCCACCCGCTCGCCATAATGGGCAATCACATCGCGGGCGCGGAAAGCAAACATGCGAATGAGCGGGTTGGAACCGTTGGCCTGATCGGGCGCGTTGTTATAATTGGAATAGTGCAAATCTTTATCGCCGGGCGCGTCCCAGTTTAGCAAGGCGTAGCCAAGTAACCCCAGCACCTTGATACCATAGCGGGGCGCGATTTCGTTGATAAAAAGGTCGTACTTGGCGAAATCGACTACCCCACCGCGCACCCCGTTACGCTGGTCGGCCCGAAATTCGATCCGTACATAGCGTGCGCCCATCTGCTTGAGTTCGCGGGCCATATTTTCCAAATATTCACGGTTCGAGCCGCCGTAGGCCGGGTTAGTGTTCCATTCGTACCAGGGATCACGACCTACTACTCCAAAAAATTCGGGCGGGGCCAGACCGGGTACTCGCTGGGCGTGTAGCGGATTGCCTGGTTCGTCCGCCGCCAACCCCGACGCAGGAAAAGCCGCCAGCAATAGTCCACAGGTCAACCAGGCTAATAGCCACCCGCTAAACCGGCGGTAGTTTTGTCGCTTTGCCATCTGGCACTCCTTCTACTGATTGCAATGATCTGGATGAAATTCTACACTAATACGAACATTTACCTATATTTAACATAACTAGAGACCGAGTTCAACCCTTGTCCCAAAAATGGGCGCAAAGTACCAGAGACTTACCCCGTGTTATAATAGCACTATTATAGTCTTATCCAGCATGAGGGAGTTATATGACCCAGCAATTTGTAAATCAGTCAATAAAGGGAGCTTTGTCCCACTCTCAGATTGAAACCTTACAGTAAGTCGCGCCTTGCTAGAGCCAGCCGTTTACCCTGGTTAGTTAGTATTGTAGCCGGATATAGCCTGGCTAAGCAATCCGTTTTGAAGCTGCTCATATTGCTCTGGTATCAGTTGCTGCTTCAAAATCTCTTTGCCCTGCTCCTTTTTGCCACTTAAAAGGTTCCCCACTATACCTCTCCTGGAGGTCAAGAGTTTCAAGTTCTCTTTGCCTTTACCACCGCTAAGCTGGTGCACTACCATATAACTTAAGCTAGTTTTACACGAAGAACAACTCTCTACTTGCACATCCAAATATTGCTTGCTAGTAGCCTGGTTTCGCAACACTTGACCTGCTTGGAAAAAATGACCAGATTGTACTGCACTTCTAAAATAGTCCTTAGCCGCCTGATCCACCTTACCGATAGACCTGGAGCCACTGTACCACCGCTGGCAGCTTTCACAATAATTGCGTCTAGCTGTCCGATAGCCCATAAGTGCTGCCAGCCCACCCACTATCAATAGTTCCGCACTCCAGTAAATCCAGGCCCAGGTCTCTTTAAAGGTCACCCCAGTCGTACTAAGCCCCCGCGTGATAGTCACCCCTTCTTTAGCTTGTAATTTGATATAACCAAAAAAACCGCCGCTACCAACCTCGCTTTGTAAACTGCTTTGGATAAATTGATCTACTTGGCTTTGGCTAGAACTACCGACCTGTGTAACCAGATTGCTTTTAACTTGTTCCCGGAACAAAAGGTATTGTCCATAGCGCAAAGAACCATAAGTAACCAAACCGATTAACAGCCCAAAAACAATAGCCAGCAATACATTGCGCATATGTGTTTGCAAAATTATCAAACTAAGGATCGTACCACCCAAGCCACCCATTAGAGCACTAAAAACTACAATAAAATAAAACCATTGTGAGATAAAAGCTACTATTCCACCGACAACCACTCCACCTACAATAGCTACTATCGGTAAACTAACTATAGCCGGGAGGGTTACACGTTTTTTAGGCACAAATACTGTCGGGGGCTTTACCGAGGTTGGATAGTTATTCAGTTGCTCGCTCCTTTGAATTTTCATCTTTAGAAATTGTGATATACCAGGGCTTGTCCCAATTATCTAAAGGCCATTTTTAGCTAAAATGGTACAAATTATGTAACTATTCAGCCTTGTCATTCTGAGCGCAGCGAAGAATCTAGATTCTTCGCTGCGCTCAGAATGACAAGGCTGAGGCTGGCTGAATAGTTACCAAATTACAACCAATCGAATTATAACAGATTTGGTCAAACTTTAGCCTTCCGCGTACAAATCCAGGTAGGCTAACTGTGCGTCCAAGCTAATCGAATCTGAAAATAAAAAGCGGCACTCTACAGAGTGCCGCAATCAGCGATGAAACAGAAGGGTTGGCAGGTTAATAATTCTCAGGCCGGGCCAAACCCCAGATAAACTTAGTTACAGTTGGCTTCTTCCCAGATACTTTTGTAAAGCGGGTTCTGACCTTTGATAAGATCAATCCACTGGGCTTGTTCGATTTCCTGGAGCTTTTGGAAGGCGGTACTACACGCCTCACTCACCTGATACATATCATTGGTGGAACCAGCCAACCGTTGCTCCAGGCGGTTGATAATTCCGTTTTCACGCAAGGTACGAACCGACTTCGTCCAGGGGATACCGGCAATGCTGCGAACCCGACCGAGACCGGGGCGCATCTTCTCGATGGCAGCCATACGCTCTTCCATCGAATTAACCTGATTAACTACCTTGACCAAAGGGCCTTCCTCGAAGTTGCGGCGGGTATCTACAATTAGGGCTTTCGCCAGATTTGGGAAGAAAATCGTCAGGACTTCGGCTTCATCAATAGTCGAAAGCACCTGAGTAATAAATTCGTCGCGTGATTCCATTGTATTCACTCCTTATGCCGCATGCTACTTCTATACTTTTATTTTATATTGAAGCCATCCAGCTTATCTTCTAGCCAACTGTTTGTGTCCAGATTCTATCACTACGAATGTTTGAGTTTTTCAAAAAACTGTCCAACTTTGTCAAACTTCTGTAATATCATAGTAGCATAAAAAAGGCCCCCTTCTATTTATGAAGGGGGTCTTTTAAATAAACACCTGTGGGGGAAAGGCCGAATAGAGAATGCAGAATGCAGAATATTGTCACGTTATAGGACGGATTTTCGTGTGTCCCCCTGTCCCACTATTCTATATTCTGCATTCTCTATTCTGCATTGTGCCTTCCCCCTAGTTCTCCTGAGCTTTTGAGGCCGATTTGGAATTAGAGCCTGGGTTTGATCCGGCTAAAATCGTAGCAAGTTGCCGCCGATAGGTAGCACTGATCAGGTTTTGCCACTGAGCCGGAAACTGCGCTCGGATTTGCTCCATTTCGGCTTGCCGTTTATCGTGGTAAGTTTGCAAAACGGTATCGCCCGGATTGTCCTCAAGCAACTTCTCCGAAAGCTCGATAGCAACCTGATGATCGTGCAGAACACCTAACTCGTCCTGGGCTTCGACCAACTGCTGATGTACCTGTTTTACCCCAGTCGGCAGGGCATCCTGGAAAAATTCCACCGTATAGCGCAATCGTTTACACGCTACGCGCAGTCGGTGCAAAACTACGACCGAAGTTTGCGGCCCCATAACCGTTTCGTAGGCCAAGACTTCTTCGTAACGTCGCCAGATAGCACTCCCGGCAAAATGGCGTACCAGACTGGGCGCGGCTTCAGCTTCATCAACCGATTTGCCTGCCAGACCCGCCCCCTCTTTGTTCACAAAGTGTTCGAGCTTTTGCAGTAGCTTCTCGGTTTTAGTATTATCAAGGAGCTTGAGCATCGCCTTACGACCGGCAGTCCGACGACTCTCAATTTCCTGACGAAGCGGTTCCATACCGGCCTGGTCTGCTTCGGGCAACTGCGCAATATATTGATTGAGATGTTCCAAAAAGACATCACTATCGCGGGTCTCGCCTAGCGCATTCGCCAACTTGCGTAAATCCTTGCGATACCGACCAGTCAGCTTGGAGTCATAAACGGTTTCGCCTAGCACCTGAAGAGCGGCCCGCAAACGGCGCGTCGCCACCCGCATATCGTGTACCCCTTCCGGGTCGCTACCTTCGCGGGCGACCGGTTCGGCCTTGCGTAACTTACTCAACTGATGATACAAAATACCGCGTCCGGCTTCAGCCATATTTGCGCCTGCCGTCATCTCCACTCCATTATGAGCAGGCTGCACCTCAACTTCCGGCACTACTGGAAGTTCGGTTGGTTCTGGAACAGTCGGTAAAACCACCGGCCTATCCAGTACCAGCCCATTTGCTTTACTATGAGTTGCTCGTGCCATCTCTTTTTCCCTTTCCCATTGGGTAAATGCTCGGCAGGGTAGGGTAGTAGGTAGGAAACGTTGTTCGCTGCGCTCGCTTTGATTAGAGGGTAACACAACTACAGTGTCCTGACCCACTAAACCAAACATTTACATCCTAAAAAGTTGGGCCTTGAGTTCCCCTTACTCAAAGCCCCTAGACCAAAGGTCTTGCTCTAAAATTGTTAGTAGAGTAGTCTATCACATAATCAAGCAAATGTCTTACACTCAAGCGATGTTAAATTTACTCCCAACCGCGCCATTCGGTTTTTTGCTGGTAGGGGCCAGGGAAGCGTTCCGGTCTGGGAACAGCAGGGTAACCTACATAGACCACCGCCACAATATGTTCGTGGCTTTCCAGGCCAAAATGGGCTTTGACACGCCGGTCGTAGACCGGGTCGCCAGTACGCCAGATCGCAGCCAGACCTTCTTCCTCTGCTACTAAGAGCATATTCTGCACCGCCGCCGAGACCGCCTCGACATTCTCGATGTCTTTTACTTTTGGCTGCTGAGGCTGCACACTGGCTACGACAATCAAGACCGGGGCGCGAAGCGGCTTGTTGCGCTCTTTGGTCAGGGCGGCTTGCGATTTCTCGCTGTCGGTTTCGGGTAATTTCTCGCTCAATAGCTGGGCCATCAAAGCGCCCAATTCCTGCCGGGCTGACCCTGCCAGCACGAAAAAGCGCCAGGGTTCTACTTCGTGATGATTGGGCGCAAAGGTCGCCGCTTCCAACATTCGCTCTATTTTTTCTTTAGGTGGCAAATCCGGCTTCATCAGCCCAATGCTACGTCTGGCCTGGATCGCTTCAAATATTGACATTCTAAATGCTCCTTGTTCTGTTATTATAGCTTAGTAACCATTCAATATGATTGAACCTAATAATAGTCCAATCCGATCTCTAACACAACTTTTTAGCATTGCCAGGGTATACGTCAGTTTTTGCAAACTAGCCAGACTGTGCCACTCTCTAAACCGAAGGGTGAGTATATATTAGAAAATGACGTTCACTGCCCTCACCAGGGTTATCAGTCTCTTTTCGATTGGTAAAAAATACTGGTATAATAAAGTCACGGTCCCAAAATCACCTAGCAGGAGCATTAGTTATGAATAGCCCCGAAGACAAAAACGAACCAGTTCGCCGTGCGTCTAGCAAGCAACCGATACTAAGCCAGATTTTCCCGCGCCTAGCCGCACCGGATAAGTGGCATGTGGCGGATAGATTATTCCCCGAAGAACATTTGCGGGTAGAGATTATTGAATATAATGGGTTCCGCTGGATCAGCATCGAACAGCCCGGCAATGCCGAAGTGACCTGGCTTGAGCAACAATTCAAGTTCAACCCACTACATTTGGAAGATATTACCAGCCGTCTCCAGCGTTCAAAAATCGATGCTTATGAAGAATACCTTTTTTTAGTACTCCATTTTCCGCGTTATGACCTGGCCGAGCGTAATACGGTTCCGTGCGAAGTTGATATTTTTGTGGGGGCAAATTACGTCATTACCGTTCACGACGGACGCTTATCACCTCTGAAAAAACTTTTTGACTCGTGCAAAACCAACGAGAAAGAGCGCCAGCGGGTCCTGGGGCGGACTGCTTCTTTCGCACTTTACTCGATTATCGACGTAATGGTCGATTATTGTTTTCCAATCATCGATAAACTGGCTGAGAAGCTGGAATTGATCGACGAGGAAATTTTTAAGGGTTCTTCCAAACATACGATTTATTATATCTCTACCTTACGGCGCGACATTATCTCGCTCCGGCGCATTATCAAGCCTCAAATATCGGTTCTTACCAGCCTGGAACACCGCCGTCGAACGGCCGACCGAGAAGAAATGGAAGCTTATTTTAGCGATATTAGCGACCATATCAGCAAAATTTGGGATAGTTTGGAAGAATTTAAGGATATTATCGAGGGTCTTAGCTCCACCTATGATTCGCTGACCTCGCATCGCCTGAACCAGGTTATCAAGACCCTGACGGTTATCTCGGTAGTGCTGTTGCCGTTAAATTTAATCACAGGTTTGTTTGGGATGAACGTGCCACTACCCTATTCGGATGCGAGTTGGGCTTTTCCGATAATTATAACCACGATGATTCTGATGGTGGTTGGCTTGATCCTGTTTTTTCAAAACCGCCGTTGGCTTTGATCTTTCTCGATACGATTTACTTGCTTCGACTTTACTGCTCTATTCCCAACCTACCCGACCTTTTGAGAGTCAAGTGATGAGGGAACAAAAACTGGGAGGATCGCCGGGGAGACCTTAAAACTTAATGGAGTACGCTGGCAAACCTCGCCATCCAGATTGATCCGGTGCGAGTGGCGGGTTTCAATCATTACATCGGTGGTCGAATAATGGTGAACTTTTGGGTGTCGGACATAAGTGCCATCCCGTAGGCCGGGTAAAAGCGATATTAGTTCGCGGATAGGGATCGCTTCGATCACCGTGACTGAAAGTTTGCTATCGGTGATAGTCTCGTTGGGAGCGCTGACCATTCCGCCACCATAGAAACGCCCGTTAGCAATCGCTATTTGTAACGCCTGATACGAGACCGCTTGAAAGCCATCACCGTTGCTACTAGGCCGATCCTTAAAGACCAGACGGACGTGGATCGGGCGCATCTCAGCCAGGGCTTGAGCAGCAGCAGGCGCATAGGCCAATGGCCCTAACCATTTCTTCAAATTGTCGTCCATCTTGCGAGCGACCTGTACCCCCAACCCAATGCTGGCTACATTTAGAAAGTGGCGGTCGCCTGCCAACCCCAGGTCTACCGGCTGAATATAACCTTCTTTAATAATCGTGACGGCGCGGGTAATATCGGAAGGAATGTCAAGATTGCGGGCAAAATCGTTGGCCGTTCCCAGTGGGATTACCCCCAACTGAATGTGCCGATGGGCTAGTAAATCCGCCAGGACTGAAACTGTACCGTCACCACCACCGACCAGTACGGTATCTATTTTCTCGCGTCCCAGTATCTCCTCGACCAGACCTTTGATTTTGGTAGGGTTGGCGACCGCATAAGCCTCTACCAACCGAATACCCTGCTTTTGCAGTTCCGAAGCAGTCAACCGAAAGCTCTCTTGTCCCTGGCGGGCTTTGGCGTTGACGACCAGCAAGGCCCGCCCTACCTCGGCCTGTTGCGGCGATTTTGTACTTATAACCGACTGTTCTAAACTTGACACGTTACCCTCACCTATTTCTTCCGACTGTTTTGGAAAATCTATGGGCGGAGCCATAACTAAGAAGGGATGAAGGATGAGGGATGAAGGGGAAACCGGTCTATGGGCGGAGCCATACCCAACAAATTTCCCGGCCCTGTAGGACATTGCTCTGCCAATGGATTTCCCCCCTCATCCTTCATCCCTCATCCCTCATCCCTTATTATGGATAGCCTTACTCACGAGATATAAGTATAAGCAAATTTCAAGCCACTTTCCTGAAAACACGATTAGAATACTGAAATTGAAACACAGGCTTAATCAAGCTAATTTTGGCTTGTTTTCTAATGTTTATTAGCATTATGTAAAGTTAATTAGACGGGTCTAGCTTGACACCCCCAACTCGTAATGTATAATTGGAAAACGATAAGCTGGCAGACCATCAGGCTGGACTTTCACACTTACAGGCAGGTTTGATTGCTACCAGTGGTAGGTTGATTAGAAACAAGGAGCAAGCTATTTTGCCTGAAGATATAGAGAGTGGGCCAGAGAGTGAACTCGGTCAGGCCGAGAGCGGTTTAACCCAAAGTGAGACGCACGACGAACATCACTCCACCAGACCTAAAAAGAAACGGCTGGGTAAAGCCGATTTGCATATGCATACGACCGCCAGTGATGGGATGGGTACGGTTGAGGAAGTTCTCGAACACGTTGAATATCAGACCGACCTGGACGTGATTGCGATTACCGATCACGACGAGATACGGGGAGCCTGGGCTGCCCGCGAACTGGCCGCCAAACGTCAGTATCGCTTCGAGATTATTATGGCTCAGGAGATTACCAGCCGTCATGGTCATGTGCTGATCTACGGGGTCGAAGAACCATTCAAAATGTTTCAGTCGTTGGAAAAAACGGTCGAATGGGCGCACGAACGGGGCGGAGTAGTAATTATCCCGCATCCCCTCAGCTACATGACTCTCAGTGTCGGCGAGAAAAAGTTACGGAGTTTGTTCGATAAGTCGATGTCAGTAGACGGGATCGAGGTCTTGAACCCTTCGATAGCCGGGTATGTCCGCCGCCAGCGCGTGCGCGATATTAATAAGGAGGAATGGCATCTGGCCGAGATCGGCAACAGCGATGCCCACTTCCCCCGCCACATCGCTACGGCTTATACCACCTTCGAGGGTCACACCGCCGCCGATCTGCTTAAAGCGATCCAGGAGCGCAAAACTACCGCGCACGGACGTTACCTGACGATCAAAGAGCAACTCCAGGGGGCCGGAAAACAGAATTTACGCAGTCTGGTAGTGCTACCGGCGGACAAGATACGGCGCGGAATGGCGACGATCAACCGACGCAAGCAAAAGTAAGCCAGTCGCACCCGGTCGCCGGAGAGAGGAAACAAGTTTTTATGAAGATTTGCCTGGTCTCACCCTACGATTTTGCGCGTGAAGGTGGGGTGAACCAACACATCATAGCCCTGGCCGAGGAGTTTCGCGCTCTAGGCCACGTCGTAAAAATTATGGCACCTTCATCCGCCGCTGAATCCGAAACGGTTCAAGCCGACCCCGATGTTTACCGGGTAGGTAGCATTGTGCCGATCAAAGCGAATGGGAGCGTCGCTCGGATTACGCTTTCGCTCAATCTTTCGGGACAGATCAAAACAATCTTAAAAGCCGAACAATTCGATGTCGTACATATTCACGAGCCGTTGATGCCGGCCTTGCCCCTGACGGTGCTGGCCCACTCGAAGGCCCTTAATATTGGCACGTTTCATGCATTCGCCCAGAGTAATATCGGCTATTATTATGGGCGGGCGGTCTTAAGCTATTTCGTAAGCAAATTAGATGGGCGGATCGCCGTCTCGCGTCCGGCAGCCGATTTTATTAGCCAGTATTTCGAGGGCTATTACGAGATTATACCCAACCCGATTGACCTGGGTCGCTTCCGGGATGAGGCGGAACCTTTGCCCCAATTTTCGGATGGCAAACTCAACATTCTGTTTGTAGGGCGGTTTGGCGAACGACGCAAGGGCTTAAAATATTTGCTGCGGGCTTTTAACTATATCCGCCAGCAAGTCCCCAATGTGCGGCTGATTATCGTCGGCAAAGGTGACACCAAAGGCTATCAGCGCTATTTGCGCCACAACCGCATTCGGGACGTGATTTTTACCGGCTACGTTTCGGATGACGATTTGCCCCGGTATTACAAAAGTTCGCACGTCTTTTGCGCCCCTTCGATTGGGGGCGAGAGTTTTGGAATTGTGCTGGTAGAAGCGATGGCAAGCGGTCTGCCGGTAGTTGCCAGCGATATTGCAGGTTATGCCAGTGTGATCGAACACGGCAAACAGGGTTTGCTGATCGAGCCAAAAAACGAGCAAATGCTGGCGATGGCCTTGATCCGGGTGCTGGCTGACAACGAATTGCGCGGCAAGATGTCCGCCGAGGGCAAGGCTAAGGCTGCGCAGTATAGCTGGCGCAAAGTCAGCCAGCGCGTCCTGGAATTTTACGAACGCAGCGAGAACCGCCGTCGGGCCAAATTACGGCTCAAGCAGATGCGACGCAATCGGCGCAGCACCCGCACCTACGGGCTGGGCTGGCTGCTGAAGCGGCGCTACGGCAACGGCCCGACGACAGTCGGCAGTCGCATCCAGGGCAAACCGCAGAGCGCCCGGTTCCGCATTCGGCGGCTCAAAAAGTAGGCTTGTGGCAACTTGTGGGCAGATAAAACTTATAATAAGGTATTCTTGAAAGAAAAGCGCATGCAGAAAGAGAGCAGGGACGAATTATGTTATCAAACCTGATTGAAGATTGGGCGCGAGGCATCGCCCGGCACGTAGGGCGGCTGGTGGCTAAAAGTGGACTGTCGCCGAACAGCCTGACCGTACTGGGCTTCCTGTTCAACTTCCCGGCGGCCTTCATCCTGGCCCAGGGCCAAAGTTGGAGTTGGCTGGTTGGGGGCCTTTTGATTTTGTTCGCCGGGGCCTTTGATATGCTGGATGGCGCGGTCGCACGGGTGACGGGCAAATCAACCAAGTTTGGGGCCTTTTTGGACAGCAACTTCGACCGCTATAGCGAGGTAGTGGTCTTTTTGGGCCTTCTATTATACTTCCGTAGCGGCCCGACCACCGACCAATATTACGGTTCGGCCCTGGTCTTTGTGGCGATCACCGGGTCGCTGATGGTTAGCTATACCAAAGCCCGCGCCGAAGGGTTGGGGATGGAATGCAAAGGGGTTGGCCTACTGCCCCGCCCCGAACGGGTGCTGCTGGTCGCGGGTGGTTGCATGCTCAATCCGGTCTGGGACTTGTCGTTAATCGTAGTGTTGTGGGTACTGGCAATCGGCACGAACTTTACCGCCGCCCAACGGATCGGTCATATCTGGCTCGAAACCAGCCGCCAGCTAAAAGTCGAGCAAGCGGCCCAACTCGCGTCCAACCCGCCCGCCGAAGCTGCCCCACTTGCTTCTAACCCGACTAAAGATGCGGTCAAAGAAAAAGATAGCTCTAATTCTAATGAGGAAGAAGAACAACTCGCCCGCAAAGGCTGGCTCTTCCGTCGTGCTGGTGGTCGGTAAGGTAGTATGGAGATCGAGGGGATTATTTGGCTTGAAAACATTGTAGAAAAACTAATCGTTAAACATTCTGTAGAGACTGATGTATAAATTAGAATTTACTGAAAGTGCATTAAATGATCTGGACTTTTTTAGAAAGTTCGAGCAAGTTATCATTCTTAATATGCTTGAAAAGCAGTTAGTAACAGAACCTTTGACATCAACGAGAAATAGGAAACAACTTGATCCAAGTGATTTAGCAGAATGGGAGCTAAGAGTTGCTCATTATCGAGCCTTTTATGATGTCGATATGGTAAATCAAAAGGTAAGGGTCAAAGCGATTGGATCGAAAAAGCACAATCAATTATATATTCGAGGAAAGGAGTATTTTTTATGAAAACTATTGATCTATCCTCGGAACTTTTAACACTTAATGAATTGTTACAATTGGCAAGTGAAGATGACATTATCCTTAAAACGCCCGAAGGACAAGAATTTATGCTGGCCCAGCTAGAAGACTTTGAGCAGGAAGTCGAGCTTGTACGCCAAAATCCTGAATTGATGCAACTCCTGAAAGAACGTTCAAAGGAACCCGCGACTTATACGCTAGACCAGATTAGAGAGCAGCTGAATTTGAAGTAGCAATGCTGCTGGAGCTTACGGTCTGATAACAAATAGAAGTTCTAGTGTAGTGTTTGACTTAACGATACATCTTTTCAAGTGAATTCCTATCAACCTAACAACATCTGCAAAATCAGCCTTGCACCTTCTTTGCTGACTCGGTCGTTGGCATCGCGGCACCGGGCGGACTGGACGCATGCCGGGCAGCCCGATTTGCAACGGCAGCTTTTGATGGTGCGGTAGGCTAATTGCAAAAGTTCTTCTAGCCGGTCATAGCAACCGTGCGCGAACCCGGCCCCGCCTTCGCAGCTATCGAAGAAGTAGATCGTCGGACGAGCCTCATTCGGGATATGTGCGCCGAAAGAGGTCGAGCCGATGTCGGTCGGGTCGCACATCACTTCGAGCGGGAAAAGACCCAGCAACAGGTGTTCCAACCCGTGCAGGCCGGAGTCGAAGGTCGCCAGGGTAGCAAAAGCCTCGCGGGGCGGTAGCACCAGCCAGAGCAGTTCGGTACGCATCTGGACTGTCAGGGGGCGTTCCAGATTTATGACGTTGGGAGCCTGACGGCTGCGCTGGAAAAGTGGTTCCTCGCGGTAGCCGTAGACCTGCTCGACCACCTCCCCCAACCCTTTCCCGGCTTGCACCACCCCACCCCGCAATTTCAAAGGGCGGGTCTCCATATCTTTCAGGACTTTGATCTCGGTCTTGGCAACCGACGATGTAACGTGGTTGGTCGCTATCGGAAGGGCCAGCACCTTGCAAGCGACCTCGTCGATGCTCTCGACCCGGAAAGTCTCGCCCGCGTGGGTATAGATCGCACCGGGATGAGTCTCGATATAAAGGTTGGGCGGCTCGATCACGCCGATCTCGCGGCCTGTGCTGTGGTTGACGATGCTAAACTTGCGGGTGGTGCTGGTACGTAACGAAAGGCGACTGTGCGGGTTGTCCTCGCCGGGATAATAGCACACGCCTCGGCCCTGGCTTGCCAACGCCCCTTCCGCAATCATCTTTTTGACCAATTCGACAGTGGTCTCCGGGTAATATTTTAGCAAATCAGCCCGGTCGAAGGGTAATTCCTGGGCCATACAAAGCAAATGCTGACGGGCGATATTCTCGTTCTCGACGCTCAGGAGGGCGCTTTCGGCCCGGCGGGTAAAAAGATCGGTCGGGTTCGCCAGAAAATACTGGTCGATAGGGTTCTGGGATGTGACTAGAAAAACCGCCGCGTCCTTGTCGCCCCGTCCGGCCCGACCCGCTTGCTGCCAGACCGCCATCTGGCTGCCCGGATAACCGGCGATAATCACCGCATCCAACCCACCAATGTCGATCCCTAGTTCCAGGGCGTTAGTACTAAAGACCCCTTCGATTTCGCCCCCTTTCAGGCCGCGCTCGATAGCAACCCGCTCGTCGGCCCGCAACCCCGCCCGGTAGACCGTGATCTTCTCGATTTCGGCCCGGCTACTGGCCTCCCGGCACATCCGATACATATTCTCGGCGTAACGGCGCAAGCGACTAAAACAAAGCGTGCTATAGCCCGAACCGACCAACCGCTTGAACAGATCGACCGTCTCTTCCAGGTAGGAGCGGGTGATCGGCTCGGTGCGGTGCTTATCGGGCGGGAAGGTCGGCGGCTTCCAGATCACAAAATGCCGCTCGTTCTTGCGTGCGCCATCGTTGGTGATAGCCATAAAATCGTCCAGGCCGGTCAGCTTTTGAACCAGTTCGAGCGGGTTGCCAATCGTCGCCGAACAGCAGACGAATTGCGGATACGCGCCATACCGAGCGCAGACCCGCCGCAACCGACGCAGCAAATGGGCCATGTGCGACCCAAACACCCCCCGGTAAGTATGTACCTCATCCACCACGATATAACGCAAATTACGCAAAAATTCAGGCCAGGCCCGATGCCAGCCCGTCAGCGAGAGATGTACCATTTCGGGGTTGGTCAGCAAAATGTTGGGACGCGAACGGCGAGCGAGCTTCTTCTCGTCCTCGTTCATCGCGCCATTGTACTTGAAAGCCCGGATATTGCGTCCGGCCTCGCCCAAGTCGTCCAGCAGGGCGGTCATGGTCGCCAACTGGTCGTTGACCAGGGCGTTAGTCGGGAACAGATAGAGGGCGGTAGCATTCGGCTCGGCCAAAATAGTTTCTAGTACTGGCAAATTAAAGCTAAGGGTCTTGCCACTGGCAGTCGCAGTCACCAGGGCCACGTGTCGTCCAGCCCGCAAAGCCTCAACTGCCTCGGCCTGATGGCTATAAAGCCGACCAATCCCGCGCCCGGCAAGGGTGGCATGTAATAGGGGTGGCAAGGGTTGGTTTAAATCGCTAAAAACCGCCTCGCGGGCGGCCAGCTTTTCGATATGGACTAAACTTTCGTCGGGGGAACCGCCAGGGCCGTTCATAGTCCCGGCCCGGCCATTGTAGGCCCGCTTGAGGTCTTCGATCAGTTCGGGAGCCGACGGACGGGGTGCGCCTGTCGGCAAACGGGGTGTTGCCAACTCATCTACTCACGTTTCGAGCCTCACCCGGCCCGAAAACCGGGTGAGAATTGCCAGGGAAATTATTCGCTAATCCAGGCATCACTAGCCCGGTTCCAGCTTGCCAGGGCTTCGTCTCCGAAGAACAGCTTTACCTCGTGGTCGGCACTTTCGGGCGAATCGGAGGCGTGGATCAAGTTGCGCCCAATCTCAACTGCCAAATCGCCCCGGATCGTCCCAGGCGCAGCAGCGGCAGGATTGGTCGCTCCAACGGTAGAGCGCACCGTCTCAATCGCTTTTTTGCCTTCCAATACCATCATCACGACCGGCCCGGAAGTAATATACTGCACCAGACCCTCAAAAAAGGGCTTACCTTCGTGGACACCGTAATGTTGACGGGCAGTTGCTTCGGGAATAGTCATTAGCTTGAGGGCCAGGATTTTCAGGCCGCGCCGTTCCAGGCGGGTCACAATTTCACCGATCAACCCGCGCTGTACACCGTCGGGCTTTACAATAACCAGAGTCTTCTCCACAGAGTCTCCTTCTCTTTATCTCACAAATACAAAAATCGAGCCGTAAAAGTTAAAGAACATGCATAAAGAATACTATTCTACGCTTAGAACCTGAGTTATAGGACACCGCTCCGTCGGTAGAAGGAGCCACGCACTAAGCCAGGTTCTTAGTTAAATTCGTCCTCGACCATCCGGGCGACCCGGCCCATCTCTAAGCGGGCTTCACCAAGCCGAACCGAGGGGTCGCAGATGACGACCAAAACCAGTTCACCGGCCCCGCGTATCTGAAGCGAACCGTCACGAGCGCCGACAATCGCATCAGTAAGTGGGCCAATCCCTAAACGTTGGGTAGTGGTCGCGATCCTGTCAAACATATTGGCAGCCAGAGCGCCCAATACTTCAGCGTCTTCTTCGTCTACCATCATGCTCTGCACCACCAGTCCGTCTCTACCTACCAGCAAGCCCCCAATTACCCCTTCGGTCTTCATCAACCCGTCAAATATTCTACGCATCTCTGTTCCCTTTTAACTGCCCTGCTTGATTGATATAAAATCGTATTATCTTTTCGCCCCGACTGGCCCTAACGCTTTGCTATATTCGGATAGCGCGGCCTGGTATTGCCCCTGCTTTTTATAAACGTCTCCTAGCAACCGATGATAGCGCCGATCAGCTTCCGGCTTTGCCAGGATTTGAGTCAACAGCCCTACAATTTTATCGAAGGTGCTGGCATCGGCCTGTTTGATCGCCGCATTAAAGTGGCTAATCGATTGAGTATACTCTTGTTGATTGTAAAAATTTCCGGCCAGTTGCAAATTAGTATCCAGGTCGCGTGACGGTTGGTTAAACCGCTGTAAACTGTCGGTCGTACCAGAACGGGCCGCAACGGCTGGCTTTTGGGCCGCGTTGCCATTCGTCGGGGCAGTCACCGACGGTGAAGTGTAAGCCGGTTCCGGCCTGATTGGAGCTTGCCTGACCGAAGGCACTGGCTCCACCGGCAACGGTTTGACTGGCTCGACCGGGGTTTGGAACAAGGGCTTAATCGGCTCCTGCTCTACCGGCAATTCAAAACTGGGAGTCTCCGCCGGGCCAAAGTCGAAGGTTGGTTTACCCGGTGGCTCTTCGGGCAAACCATTGAAGAGCGACTCCGGCTTTTCCAGCTCGAAAATCGCACTCTCTTGCATCACAGGCGGTGGAGTACTGACCGGGGGTTCATTCACCTCAGAGGCAAATAAATCAAAATCGTCGGTAGCAAAAGGCTTTTCGGGCGGCTTTGCTGCTGGCTCCGGCGCTATCGCACCCAGGTCAAAAACTTCCGGCCCCTTATCCGCTACTGGCTCATCCCAGGTCGGCAATCTCAAAGCATCGACAGGCGCTTGTGCCGCCGCTGGTTCTTCGGTTAGATCGAAATCAAAAATGGGCATTTCCAGGTCATCAGTTTGGGCCGAGAACGGCTCCGGCAAAGTGAATGGCAAAGCCGGTTCAGGGGCCACCGGTTCAAGGTAGATATCCTCTTCCGGGCTGCGCTCGACCTCTTGACCAATGCCTTGCAGATCAAAGGGTTCAAAATCGAAAGCTTGACCAGCCTGGAGCGGCGGCACATTATTGGTAAAGTCGGCCATCGGTTCGGTGGTCTGCGGTGGGGTCGGCAAAGTCTCTTCCAACGACTGGTTGAAAGCTTCGTCGGCCAATTCATCGTTCAATCCAAGATCGCTCAAGTCAAACGCCTCGGCCATCATATCACGCCCGCTTTGAGCCGTAGGTTGAACCGACGGTGGGGTAAGCCGATCAGTTTGAGGTCGGGCCGCCCGCCGATTAATTTCCTCGAAGGACAAAATCTCCTCAAAGTCACCCGGCCTGGAAACAGGTGGCGGTACGATTGGTTCCGGGGGTTGTTTAGCCCGGTCAGCCTCTTGCTGACGACGACGAGAGGCCAGCTTCTGGAACAGCGAGTCGTTACCGGCAGCTTCCGTCGCTTTGCGCTCTTGTTCGCGCTTCTTGCGCTCTTTGATCCAATCGTATTCGCGCAAAGGGGCTTCTTGGCCCGGCTCGGCTTCCATTTCAGGTTCAGCCTGCCGCCCACGCCGTCCCTGGTTAAACGGCTGTTCGCTCAACGAGTCGAGCGGATTGATCGCATCCAGACCCAAACGGCTGGTTCCACCACGTGGGTTGGCGGGATTGTTCTCGAAGATGCCCGGAATATCCCCGCCCAGTGAGAACGGTTCAAAGTCAAAATCATCGCCAGCAGGCGGTGGCGGCGTTGCACCCCGTCCCGGCGAACGACTGCCGTTCAGATCGCTTGGCGCTCCAAAAGGCGAAGTGGGGCGACTAGGCGGGGCCACCGTCGGCGTATCTCCACCCAGACTAAAAGGTGAAATACTACCTAAATCGGCCTCTTCAAAACCGCTCAAATCCACGCCAGGGTCAAAAGGCCGAGCCGGCATCGAAGGTCGGGCCGGAGCAGACGGTGGCGGGGCCTGACGGGTAGGCGGTGGCGGAGTCGGGCTGCCGCCTTCATCCCCAAAACTAAATGGCATCAGATCGCCCATATCTTCATCGCCCAAAAAAGAGGGCTTTGGACTAGGCGGCGCATAATTCATTGGCGAGACCGGCGGTTGCGGCGGGGCCGGACGCGGCGGGGGGGCGGCGGGCGGGGGAGCCGAACGCTGCGGCGGTGGCGGAGTCATCGCCCCACCGACTTCATCGTCAAAACTAAACGGCATCAAGTCGTCCATACCGGGCAGACCGAACCCACCAGAAGCGGGCGGGGCGGCAGGCGGTTCAAAGCTTCCTCCAAATCCACCTCGCGCAGGCGGGGCCGCCGGGGGTTCAAAGCCGCCCCCAAATCCGCCTCGCGCAGGCGGAGGGGCGGGTTGCTCAAAGCCTCCGCCAAATCCACCTCGCGCAGGCGGGGTTGGGGGCGGAGCAGGTGCTTCATAGCCAGTTCCACCATCGTCGAAGCTAAAAGGCGCAAGATCATCCAGGCCACCAAAGGCCGGGCCGGGCGGGTTGGGAGAGGGCCGTCCAGCAGGAGGAGGCAGATCGGGCATAAGATTGCGCGGAGCAGGCGGTGGCGGGGTCGGTGGGCCACCAAAACCATCTTCGCCCAGGTTGAAAGGTTGTAAACCGCCCATATCTGGGCCGTCGAAGCCCGGAATACCGGTGTTTGCCCCGGCTCCACTGGCCGAGTCCAGTTCGGCTTCGTTGAGCCAACCGGGTAACGAACCACCAGAACCCGGTCGGGTTGAACCGCCCAGGTCTACCTGTTCGCCGCGCACAGGCTTACCACCGGGCGCACCGCCTACCGGGTTCAACCATTCGGGCAAGTCGCCCGGCGCACCGGTATCGTCACGAGCGCGAATACGGGCCGGAGGGGTATTCACATCGGTAATCATGGGGTTGGGGGCAGCCATTCCGGAGAGAGCCACCTCATCCTCATCCATCGCAAAGGCCTGAAGATAATCGGGTAATTCTTCCCGCTCCCAATCAAAAACATTACTATCGTCTTCTGGGCCACGTTTGATGGGCATGGCAACGTTCTCCTGCTCTTGGTATTGCTGCGGTTGCTGCGGCAGAGCGCCAGGCGTTAAATCGGTTGCTTGCTCTGGCACGGCAGTTGCAACCGAGGCTTCGTCCTCTGATAATCCGTTATCAGGCTTAGAATAGGCCGAAGCAAAGGGGTCCGCAGGTTGGTTCGCTATTTCGCTGGGTTGAATATACTGTCCGCTTCCCGGAGAAGCTTCCAGTACAAAATCGGGTAACGGGCCTTGCTCGTTACGCTGGTGGAAAATATGAGGAGCCAGCCTTATTTCTGGCTGATTTTCTTCCGGGTCAGACTCTAGGGCCGGAGCAACCAAGCTTGTATCGGCGGTTTCCCCCGACTGGATCGGCTGATCGGCTTCCAACAAATAATTTAGATAACTATTATCCTCTTCGGGCGTAGCCTCGACATCGAGAGACGAGGCTGAGAACGGCTGGACTTGGGCCTGGGCCGCCTCATTGTCCTGGTGCAACGCGCCAAAATCGGGCAATTCAAATTCTGGTTCGGGGGCCTGATCCGCCGTACCCAGCGCCGCTTCTTCGACCATCCCGAAAGGAACCAGATCGGCTTCGACTTCGGGTTCAGGTTCGCTGGCAAGCAGATCGTCTTCAAACAGGCCAAACGAGGCCGATTTGATCTCTCTGGCTTGTTCAGCAGCCAGCACATCCGGCTTTTCGTCGTCGAACAAATCGAAGGGTACAACCGCAAAATTACTATCGGCATCCTCATCGGCAGGCAGATCAAGCCGGAAAGGTTGGGCCAGGGGCGCTCCACCCGCTTCGGCAGATCGAGCCGAATCGCCCTGGTTAAAGCTAGGTGGCTCAATCTCTTCAAACAAACTCAAATCGTCCGTCTCGCCTGACCCAAAGTCCAGATCAAAAGCGGCCCCGGAAGTCGCCGGACGACTGGGGGTCGAAAGCGGTGCAATCTGGTTCGGATGGATTGTTTCCACCTCTTCAAACAAATTGAAAAGGGTATCGACCGGTTCGTCCGAAACTTTATTCCGCAACTCGTCCAGTTCGCTTAGAGCTTCCTGGTTAGCCTGAGCCTCCGACTCGGCTTTGGTCTGGGGAGCGGCAACGGCTGGCCCAGCACTTTCCTGGGAGGCTACGTGCTTTTCGGTATCAGCTAATAATGCAAATACATCAAAACCCAGATTGCTAGGGGTATCGGCCAGTGGCGAAGGCGTATCTACCCGCAGCCCTAGCATTACATCGGTATCTTCGTTGGTATTAACCCAATCTGGCACCAGTTGAACCGACCCGCCCGATAATTGGGTCAGGCTAGTCTCGTCCGGGGCCGGAACTGCCGGAACCCCCAACATCGAGATATAACGCATTGCATCGCTGGATACCATCGCATCTTCAAACAAACGCTCCGCGATCAGATTGAGCGGGTCAAGCGAATGAGCCTTATCGAGATAACCGGCAGCCCGATCCTGGTTGCGCCGCACGCCGTAAATGTGCCACAAGACGAGGTTGGCCTTGACCAGATTGGCATAGTTGTTTAGCAAATCGGTCGCCATTTTTTCGGCGCGAGGATAATCGCGGTTGCGCCAGTAAGCTTCCATCAGCCCGACTTGCACGTCCAACCGGTTGGGGGTCTCACGCAACACTCCAGCGTATTCCTCGATAGCCTGACCGTAAAAGCCGTCGCGCATCCGAGCATTTGCCAGTCCGACCTTTGTCAGCCGTATCTTGGCCCGTCGCCCGCCCGACCGCTCCCGGTAGAGCCGCAACAATTCTTCGCGCAATTGCTCGATACTGGGGTCAAGTTCGAGCGCCCGCTCGTAGTACATTATGGCTTCGTCTACCTTGCCGCGTTCGTAGGCGATAAAGCCCCGGTCTACATAGCCTAGCACATCCTGGGGGTCTGCCGAAAGGACAAAGACAAAAAGCTGGTCGGCCTCATCCAGCAAACGTTTTTCGGTATAGGCTTCACCCAGCACTCGGCTGACTTCAAGACAACGTGGATAGAACTTGAAGACATGACGGCACAACCCTATCGCCCGATCCGGGTGGGTTGCTTCGAGGGCAGTTTTTGCCTCATTAATTACGTCTTCTAGTTTGACCCTATTGGTAGCCATGTTTCGTCCTGCATGCGTAAAAGTGGGTAGTCATCATTTACATAATCAGACTTTCGCCTCATTATAAATCAAAGATAACGGAATAGCAATAGTAACATGTCCTGTTAACTCGATTTGTCCATTATAACGCACTTGTAAAGCTTGAAAACTTTGTTTATTCTAATGGGATCAAGCTGTTTTGGGTTAAATCAGAGGATTGAGGCTCACTGATTTCGGGGGTCGCGCCGTGCATCAAAGCATGGGCGTGTTTGAGTAATATTTCGATCCGGTCGGGCCGAACGCTTTTGGTTTCCAGATATTTTTCGAGCAGCTGCAAGGGGGTCAGCCCTTCAACCGATTCGCCTGCCAACCGAATGCGCCGGACGCGCTCGACTTGCCGCTCGATCCCGGCCACATGATATACGCCCCATTCAGCCAGGGCGTGACGCAATTCATCCTCGCGCAATTCGGCTTGCTGCTCGACCCGCAATTTCAGGCGTACCCGCACAATAGCGCCTTTTAGTCCACCATTTTTAAGCTGGTCGATCTGTCTTTGCATCGCTTGAAGGGCGGCGGCGGTCGGATTTAGCAAGTCGTCCGGGTCAAGGTCTTCGATATTCAAGTCCAGGGTGCGGAAAGAGCGTACCAATGGGTCGGTCACAAACCGCCAGGTGGTCTGCCGGGTGATTTGTCCGCCGCCGGGGTCGTCGATCTCAACCAGCACAAAGCCCTTATCCTCGCGCTCCTCGCCAAAGTTGATCCGTTCGAGGCTACCGGGATAAACTATCGCGGTATCGCCCGCCGCCAGATTTTGATGCTTGTGGATATGCCCGACCGCAATATAATCAAAATGTTCGGCCCGTAAGAGGCTCTTTTGAAGCGTAAAGTCCTGCCCCAGCATTATGTCCCGTTCGCTGCTATATTGCGCCCCAATCATCGAAGCATGAACTGCCAGCACCGCCGGAATTTTGGGGTCAAGACGGCGTACCTGCTCGTGTAGCAAAGTCTCCATCTTGGTGAGCATTAGCTGGTTGAGTTCTTCCAGGCTCCGGCCCCGATATTCCTCTTTAGTAATCAAGTTCTGGCGGGTCAGCCAGGGAACCGAAATGATCTGAAGCGGCCCGGCCCTGGTCGGCAAAACATAGAGGTTAATATCGCGGGCGACGTGTACGCCCGGTACTGCCAGCGTCTTAAAAATTTCCAGCGAATGAGCGCGGGTAGACATATTGGGTAGATCGTGGTTGCCAGTCAGCAAAAAAACCGGCAGTCCTTTGGCGACGATCCGCATAATACGGGCGGCAAATTCGCGCTGGACGGTCGGGTTGGGGTCGCGGTTCTTATAAGCATCGCCGGTAAACAGGACGGCATCCACCCCGGCCTGGATTGCGCTATCAATCGCCCGGTCGAAGGCAGCCACAAAGTCCTGCAAGCGGGTCGGCAGCCCGGTCACAGTATCGATTTTAGAATAAGTTTCTATTCCAAAATGTATGTCGGAAACGTGTAATAGCTTCATAGCTCGGTTACTTTAACACGCCCCCAGCCAAAAGTCAATCTTTTGTTCGAGTTTTCAACACAGCGCACATTTTGTGGAAAAGATTCGGCTAAGTGTGGATAAATTGGTTGTGATGTGGATAAGTGGGGATAAAGATGTGAATAAATAAAGGTATCAGGTTGGGCGATCCACCTGATACCTTTGGAGCCAATACCTTACAAATAAGCTGATGCATGTCATTCTGAGAGGCGACCAGTACCCGGCTTTTACTCTGAGAAGGCTTTAAGCCCCGAAGAATCTTCTAGTTCAACCCGGCACTTGAGTTCAAGACGCGGCTCTGACGAGAAGATTCTTCGGCGGGGTTATACCAAGTCCGGTTAGGTAGATGTCATTCTGAACGAAGTGAAGAATCTTTTTCCTGTACCTGGCTCTAGCCCACGAACCCAGACCCTTCACTTCGTTCAGGGTGACATGAGTTTACTACTTAGCAGGACTTGGTATT
>JBBQWM010000013.1:0-139634 GCA_038210655.1 Chloroflexia bacterium | reverse complement strand
CCGCTTTTCCGGCACGATTAACGTAGACCGGGTCGGCGCTATCGCTGCTACCACCCTCGGTGTTAGCCGTCGGGTCGCCAAAGACCTCAGTATGGGCAACACTAGCGAGACAATTATCCAGTGCGACAACGGCTTCTTTCTTATCATCCCGGTCAACGACCGCTGCTTGTTAGCGGTCAATCTACGCAAAGGCGGCAACCTCGGCATGACCCGTCTCGAAGCCAATGACACTGCCGCCAAGATCAACAGCGTAATGAGCTAAAGACGGGTGATGGATCGTTTGATTTGAAGATCGAACCCGGATTTGAACGACCAAAGCGGCCTGACAATTAGTGCCTTACCATTTTGGGTTAGGGGTTATTGCAAACCTATAAGCAGCAAGATTTTACAGACCTTATTTATAAAGATCAGGAAACAATTCTTAAAGCTATATTATGACCCAATTTTGGGTGGAAGTCGTAAATTCTGTCGAGTGTGAAGGGGATAGGTTAAGAGTATGTCATTACAGGGAAATTTGGTGGACTTGCCGTTGATCGATCTTGTACAAGTGCTAACCCTCCAGAACAAAACCGGGGTTTTATCGATCAGCCGCGATTTTTCGCAGGCCCAAGTCGCTTTTGGCAAATCCAGAATTTATTCAGCCTTTGTCCATCATAATGAACAAAACGGACATCCCGTGTATAAGCAAGGGGAGGATGCCCTCTACGATCTGCTTGAGTGGCCGGACGGACAGTTTACGTTTGAGCTTACTAATGCGCTCCCCAATGTCGAGAATGTCCAGCAAAAATGGGATTATATGATTTTGGAACACTGCCGTCGTCACGATGAATTGGAGCAAAAGCAACGCCAGGGCGAATTGCTTTCATCCCGACCACGCCTGATCCCGAACCCGCCAGCCCAGGCTGAAATTACGCTTGATCTCGAACAATGGCGTATTTTGTTCCAAATCAATGGCCTGCTAAGCCTGCAAGAAATTGCGACTAATACTCGTCAGGACCCGGAAGAAGTCGTGCGGATCGTCGGCAAATTAGCAAAAAAGGGCTTAATCGAGCTAGATGTTGCTCCATTACCACCGCCCGTTCAGGATTATGCAGCCTACCGACAAGCTCAACCGCATGAGGCTCAGCATTATTCGCAAGTTTTGCCGCCTCGTCAGGAAATCGAGATTTATAGCCGATTGCCGCTGCCTTCGCAAGAAGCACCCGTGCGGTCTTCATATACAGCGCCCCAGAATACGCCCAATCCCAATTACGGCCCGACCCAGGCTACCCGCTCAACTGCTGGAGCATCCAACCGGCCAACGCTGCCCCCGGCCCCTCGGTCTTATCCATCAGCAGTTTCTCAGGATTTTCGCGCTCCCAACAATCGAGTTACAGAAGCCGCCCAGGCTTTTCGGTCTAAAAGTGAGTCGGCTGTGACACGCGCAGACTCCAATGCGAAGGAGCAGGTTCCGACATCTGCCCCATCGCCAAAGGTACAACGTGGGGTACTTTCGGGCATTATGGCAAAAATTCGTGGTTTGTAATCTGAATAGAAGTTGGTAAAGTTTATGGAGAGCCTGAAGATAGTCGTGACCGGTGCGTATGCGGCGGGCAAAACTCAGTTCATTCAAAGTATCAGCGAAATTGAGGTGGTTAGTACCGAGGCGGGGGTCGATCACCCCGAAGAAATCCAACTAAAAGACCATACGACAGTCGCGTTGGATTTCGGTAAGATTACAATTAACCCAGATTTTGCGCTGCACCTCTACGGTACACCCGGTCAAGAACGTTTTGATTTTATGTGGGAAATCCTGGCAATGGGTTGTATCGGCTATGTCGTGATGGTAGATAGCACCCGTCCGGCTCATTTGCGTGAGGCAGCTAACGTCATTCGGTTCTTTACCAATATGATTGACGTGCCGTTCGTAGTAGTAGCAAATAAGCAGGACGACCCAACCTGCCTGCCAACCGAATATATTCGGTGGCGGTTGGGACTGCCCGACTATATTCCAGTGCTGCCCTGTGTCGCTACCGACCGCGAGAGCGTCAAAGAAGTTTTGTTAACTCTACTGGATATTATCTATGAGATGAGCGAAGCGGCTGTAAACTAAAAAGATACGATTTACGATTGGCAAAGTACTTTGCCCTGCTGTCGCAGCATTTGCTAAAACCAAATCAATCGTAAATCGTATCTTTTTTGTAACTACACAGACCGGGCGACCACAAGGGTCGCCCCTACCCAAAATTCGTGGTAGGGGCGACCCTTGTGGTCGCCCAAAGTAGATAAGCTGAGTAGTTACTCTTTTTTTATGCAATAGTTTCTTCGGGCTGCGGTAAGGTCGCAAGGGCCTTTTCAGCAAAATGACAGGCGACCCAATGGTCGGGCTGATGCTGGATAAAGGGCGGTTCTTCCTTACAAATTTCCTGAGCTAACGGGCAACGAGTACGAAAGTGGCAGCCCGAAGGTGGATTGATCGGCGAAGGTACATCGCCTTCCAAAATGATCCGCTTGCGTTTTTCTTCCAAAACCGGGTCGGGGATCGGAATAGCCGAAAGCAGCGCTTTGGTATAGGGGTGCATCGGGCTTTCGTAAAGGGTATTACGGTCAGCCAACTCGACTACTTTGCCCAGGTACATTACTGCGATCCGGTCGGAAATATGGCGAACCACGCTCAAATCGTGGGCGATAAAGAGATAGGTCAAGCCAAACTCTTTCTGAAGGTCTTCCAGCAAATTGACCACCTGAGCCTGGATCGACACGTCAAGCGCCGAGATAGGTTCGTCGCAGACAATGAAATCCGGCTCGACTGCCAAAGCGCGGGCAATCCCGATCCGTTGGCGCTGCCCACCCGAAAATTCGTGTGGATAGCGGTTGACATAGTTCGGGTTCAGACCGACTACTCGCAAAAGCTCGCGCACCCGGTCTTGTCTTGCCTTGCCCTTTGCCAAATTGTGAACTTCCAACGGCTCCCCAATAATGTTACCAACCGTCATACGCGGGTTAAGGCTGGCGTAAGGGTCCTGGAAGATAATCTGCAACTGGCGACGCATGCGGCGCATGCTCTCGCCTTTGAGTTGGGTCAATTCCTGACCTCGAAAACGTACCGAACCGGCGGTTGGACGATAGAGTTGCAAAATGGCCCGGCCGGTGGTGGATTTACCGCAACCCGACTCCCCTACCAGACCCAATGTCTCACCCTTACGGATGCTAAAGTTGATTCCATCAACCGCTTTAACCGCACCTACTTTACGCTGAAAGATAATGCCTTCGGTGATCGGAAAGTGCATCTGGAGGTTCTCGATCTCCATCAAAATTTCGCCACTCCCGACTGTCGTCTGGCCTTTCAAACTTTCACTTTGATGTCTTTGGCTTTCCAAAACCACTTCTCCTCTTTTTGAGTGCTAAATACTGTGGGCTAAATTAGCTAATTTCAGTTAAGAACCGATCCCAGTAGGGGCGATCTTTATGATCGCCCGGTATGGCCTGAACTGGACGACCATAAAGATCGCCCCTACCAGCAACCGATTGGGATAGGCTCTAAGTTTTGTTAACTGCTTAGCGCTTAGTATTCAGCCTTGTTCTAGGCGACAGTCTCGCTGGCATCCCCGACCCCAACCGCCGCTGTTTCGGTAGAAACAGTTGGGATAGGAGTTTGCTTAGTAATATCGAACAAACAGGCCGCCCGATGACCTTCCTCGACCTCCCGCAAATCAGGTAGTTTCGATTGGCAGACGGCTGGTTGACGATAAACGCAGCGCGGTTCAAAAGGACAACCGGGCGACAGCATTATCATATCCGGCGGCATACCGGGGATCGGGATCAACCGCTCCTGGCTACGCTCGTCAAGACGTGGGATCGAGTTGAGCAAACCAATCGTGTAAGGCATGCGCGGGTTAGCGTAAAGCTGTTTGGAAACCGAACTCTCGACGATCCGGCCTGCATACATAACCTGGATACGGTCGCACATCCCGGCTACTACCCCCAGGTCGTGAGTAATGAGCATGATGGCGGTTCCTAGCTCTTGGCGCAAACGCTTGAGCAATTCAAGAATTTGAGCCTGGATCGTAACGTCGAGCGCGGTAGTCGGCTCATCGGCGATCAATAGCTTGGGGTCGCAACTGATTGCCATTGCGATCATTACGCGCTGTCGCATACCGCCAGAGAACTGGTGGGGATAATCGCCCAAGCGTTTCTCCGCCGAAGGGATGCCGACCAATTTGAGCAGTTCAATGGCCCGGCGGTTAGCGGCCCGTCCATCCATCTTCATATGCAGCCTGAGACTCTCGGTGATCTGCCGACCAATCGTCAGCACCGGGTTGAGCGAGGTCATCGGGTCCTGGAAAATCATGGCAATTTCTTTGCCCCGGATTTTCCGCATCTGATCGTCCTTTATTTTCAATAAATCCTGGCCCTTGAAAATAATCTGGCTATCCTCGCCAATCTTGGCCGGGGGTGAGGGTAGCAAGCGCATAATTGCCAGCGAAGTAACACTTTTGCCCGACCCGGACTCGCCGACGATACCAAGCGTCTCGCCTTCTTGCAAATAAAAGGATACATCATTGACGGCTTTGACCAGACCTCCATCGGTCTTGAACATAACCTTGAGGTTCTTTACATTTAGTAAAGGTTCCATCCTAATCTCCTGTTCTCGGATGTCAGAAATTAGCTATCACAAATCAGCTAAGACATAGTTACTTACCAGACTAAAACTAATATCTAGCAGCTAATTTCCGATTTCTTAAACTTACCGTTTGGAGCGCGGGTCAAGCGCGTCGCGTAAACCATCACCGATGAAGTTGACCGCCAACACCGTTAGCAGAATAAAGAAACCTGGGAAGAAGGCCCACCACCAGTTACCGTTGGAAAATTCGGACTGAGCATCGGCCAGACTGGTTCCCCAACTGCGGAGCGGCGGTTGGATACCGTAGCCCAAATAACTCAGGAACGACTCTAACACGATGTTTCCACCGACCAACAAGGTAGCCGCGACCACGACCGGGTTGATTACGTTGGGCAGAATGTGCCGGAGCATAATGCGCCCGTTTTTAGCGCCCATCGCTCTGGCCCCGGTTACAAATTCTTGCTCTTTGACCGATAGGGTTACGCTACGTACCAACCGAGAAACCTGCGGCCAGGTCAGCAACCCGATGATAACCGGTAGCATAATCAAAGAGCGCCATTCGGAACCTTCGACCGTCTTACCTGCCGAACCACCCGGCGGCGGCGGCGTGACCAAAAAGCGCGAGGCCAACAGTAAAACGAAAAGGAGTGGAACCGACAAGAAGATGTCCGCCACTCTCATCATGAGCGAGTCGACCCATTTGCCGAAATACCCGGCAGATAGCCCGACTATGGTTCCGACCAGACAGGCCACGATCATCGACAGCGTACTTAGAAAAAGCGAGATACGTGCGCCGTGTACCACCAGAGCCAACACGTCCAGGCCATTGTTGTTAGTGCCAAAAGGATGATCGAGGCTGGGCGCATTGTTTTTCAGCCTGAGCATATTGGCAGTGTCCACCTTTGGCTCCGGCACGATAAACGGCCCCACCAAAGCGACTACCAACAGGAAAATAAAGAGGCCCATACCAAACACCGCCATCTGATGTCGCCGAAACCGGATCCAAAACTCGTAAACCTGGGAACGAGTTTGAGACTGTAGGGACGTGTCCAGTTCCTGGGCGGTGGCTTTGTTGGAAGCCGGGGAAGTTAGTTTCTGTTTGCTTTCAATCATAATTGTAGCTCCACCTACCTAGTAACGTATCCGAGGGTCAAGTAACGCATAGGACACGTCGGCGATCAAGTTAAAAATAAGAATCAAGGCCGAAAGGATAAAAACGATCCCGATCATCACAGGATAATCGGCTCGTTCTACCGCATCAATAAACAGGCGGCCCATACCCGGCCAGCTAAAGATGGTCTCGGTCACAATAGCACCACCGATTAGTACCGGCAGCGTCAGGGTGATATTAGTGACAACCGGCAAGAGGGCCGGTCGTAGCGCGTGGCGAAGAACCACCTGACCCTGGCTCAACCCTTTGGCCCGTGCGGTCCGAATGTAATCCTGGTTGATGGTCTCAATCATCGAGCTTCGCATAAAGCGGCTATCAGCCGCGACGTTGACCACAATCAAGGTTGTAACCGGCAAAATCAGGTGTACGACCAGACTTCCAAACGCGGCCAATGGGTCGCGAGTCCACCAATCCCAATATTCGGGCTTGTTGAAGGTCGGTTCGCGGCCATCGGTAATACCGCCGGTTGGGAACCAGCGCAGCGTAGCCCCGAAGGTGTAGACCAGCACCAACCCCAGCCAGAAAGTTGGGGTCGAGAAGCCGATATAAGAAAAAGCCGTCGCGATTTTATCTGTCAGGCTATACCGTTTGAGAGCCGACCATGCCCCTAGAGGAAGGGCAATAGTTTGCTGGAGGATATAGGCGGTAACCATTAACAGCAGTGTGGCGGGAACCCGGTTCAAAATTTCGTCCAACACCGGGCGGCGGGTGGTGAATGAGTAGCCCCAGTTACCCTGTAACATCGAAGTAAACCAACCCCAATATTGCTCGATTGGAGATTTATTCAACCCCCAGGCTTCGGCAATTTTCGCTTTCTGATCGGCGGTCATACGGGGGTTTTGAGCAAATGCTGCCAATGGGCCACCTGGGGCCAGCAGCATTATCATATATACCAAAAACGAGATGCCGACTAATACTGGGATCAGTATTATTATACGGCGAATAATGAACTTCGTCATTGAGCTTATCTCCTGAAGTCCGTAACTTCTAACTTTTCCTCTGCTGGATAAGGCTAATCTAACCTTAAACCGCCTGGCCTCAATTTTAGTCGGGTCAAAAGTTTCCCACTAGGCTAAACTTTATTTATGCGTTCAAACTACCTGCTGTCACATGGAGAGTATATATTAGCTAGAGATTATAAAATAAGTTTAGTGCTACGTCAAATTCATATCGCAATTTCACTTTTTGGGCGTAGGATCAAGCGTAAAGCATTTCTGACCAATTATACGCTTCTATCGACACTAAGTCCTTAGAGTTAGATAAAAGACTAATTAGAACCTTGACCGAAGTTAGAAAAGAGGTTATAATTAACTAAAGATATATGGATTCTTAACACAATAGGCTTTTTCGCCCGACTCAAACCTGCGAACCTCACTCTTTTGCATGTTGCTTTCGAGTACAGCAAAAGTAGCGCGGTGGTGACAGGTTTTTTAATTGGCCTGAATAGCTGGATAAATAGAGTGGAGAGATTTGATATGAGGGGCTTTAGCTCTGAGGAATTGATTACTCGAACGTTGGCGGCGATTGGGCCGCTAGATCAAACGGCGATGGAGCAGGCCCGCCAGCGGCAGTTGGAACTAACCAAACCGCCCGGTAGTTTAGGCCGGTTGGAAGAGCTTTCGATCAGATTGGCCGGTATTCAAGGTCGCGCTCGACCCCAGGCCGACCGCAAAACAATTGTGGTGATGGCTGCCGATCACGGGGTAACAGTCGAAGGGGTCAGCGCTTATCCGGCAGAAGTAACCCCTCAAATGGTTTTGAACTTTTTGAGTGGAGGGGCCGCGATCAATGTTTTCGCCCGACAAGTCGGAGCGCAGGTTCTCGTGGTTGACCTGGGGGTTGGCAGCGATTTACCCGCTCACCCCGCCTTGATCGTCCGCAAGATCGGCTATGGCACGCGCAATTTGGCACAAGGCCCGGCTATGCAGCGCGAAGAAGCCTTGAGCGCAGTACAGGCCGGGATCGAAATTGCTACTGAGTTAGCAAACCGCCCGGAAGGGCTGGATTTGCTGGGAACTGGCGATATGGGGATCGGCAATACCACCCCTTCCAGCGCGATTGTAGCCGCCTTGACCGGGTTGAGTGTCGAAGCTGTTACAGGGCGTGGAACGGGTCTTGATGAAGATGGGGTGCGCCGCAAAATCGCGGTGATCGAACGGGCCTTAGAAATAAACCGGCCCGACCCTTCTGACCCGCTTGATGTGCTGGCGAAGGTTGGCGGCTTTGAGATTGCCGGGCTGGTCGGCCTGATCTTTGGAGCAGCGGCGGCAAGAGTACCAATAGTGGTGGATGGGTTTATTTCCAGCGCGGCAGCCTTGATTGCGACCGAGTGGCATCCACCCGTCCGCGATTACCTGATCGCGGCCCATAATTCGGTTGAGATCGGTCATCGGGCCATGCTGGAGCGGATGGAACTTAGCCCACTCTTGAACTTAAATTTGCGGTTGGGCGAAGGGACCGGTGCAGCCCTGGCGATGAGCGTGATAGAAGCGGCTACCCGCGCCCTGAACGAAATGGCGACTTTTAGCGAAGCAGGAGTCAGCGATGTTCAACAATCGGTCAAGGTTGATCGATAGGCAGCAGGGGTTTTTATCAAAAATTAAATAACTGCTCACCCATGTCATTCTGAGGGGGATGCTTACCTGGATTTTTGCCAAAGATAGCTCCCCGCCGAAGAATCTAGACCCTTCGCTGCGGCTCACCCCTCTGGGGGCGGCGGCGCAGGGTGACATGGTTGAATAGTTACTCAAAAAATTAAATTGTGGGTGAAGATTGAGGACTGAGGGTTTGTTTTTAAGAGTCTAGCTCAAGCGAATGGCTTTTTACTCCAACTCTCAGCCCTAAAAAGCAGGCAAAACTGCGGCCCAGAAAGGCCATAAAAATGGCACACGGAATTACTCAGACGACTTCGGTCGGTGCAGATACTGATACGCTACCGCAGGAAGTCGGGGCCGACCTAACCTTAAATCAGGCTATTAATACTAAGTCTGAGAAACCTTTGACTGCTCAGCGCACCCGCAAACGTCCGCTTCCGACCCGCCAGAAAGAAAAACTGACGATCAGTCCGGGCGAGGTGCCGAGCGATCAAGTCGTTCACCTGACCATGCTGGCTCCCCACGAAGAAACTTATGATGTGCCAACAGTCCGAGTACTTTTTTCCGCGCCGGAAGAAGTTCAAAATATCGCCCGCTTAGCCCTGGCGCTGGATGGGATTGGGGCTGCCGCTTTGCCGTTTTTGGTGGACGGCAGCGACGAGGAATGCGCCGGATTGGGCGAAGGTCTCGATTTGCTAAACGCCCTGGCTCAGATTGCTGGGCTTCCCGGTATCAAAACTTTTACGATTGGTGGGAGTGCGGCAGCCGTTATCGACCTGGCTGCTGGGGAAATCGAGCAACCTAATGGAGACGAGGCGGAACATCAACCCAACAACACCTTTATGACCGCCCTGGCAGCCCGCCATTATATCGACCTAGCCACGATCCAGAGCTTACGCGAGGTGCGTTCCAGCGACGAATTATTACAATTGCTAAACCAGCGGCGGTTGGGCTGGCTCTTCGACGAGGTTTGCCGCTTGGCTTGTCTGGAAGTCCGCAAACGCTTTCCGCGTCCAGCCAAACTTGAGACTATCGCATTTGGCAATACCGGCGCTCTTTTGGGACGAGCCGTAATCGAACCAGGGACATTCGAGCTATAAAGATTTCATCAACTCTGGAGCCAGATAGACCAGCACGGTCTCTTCTTGCAACCGCCAGAACGAGGCAACCGGTTTACGCCGGATAAACTGTCCGATCTGCTCGATAGCCTGATGCGCTTCAGGCATAAAAGCCGCAAAATAGTGCCAGACGTGCCACATCCCCGGCCAATTTTCCAGATGGGTCTCGACCCCGGCAGCGCGGGCGCGGGCCGCCAACCGAAGCGCATCGTCCAACAAAACTTCCTGACTACCGACCTGGATCAAAAGCGGGGGTAAACCGCGCAAATCGGCATAGAGGGGCGAGATAAGCGGATGCCGCAAGTCATACGACCCAGCGTACATAGCCGCCATTTCGACTAGCGCATTGGGCAGTATTACTGCTTCGGCTCGCGCTCGTTCGGTAAAAGAGGGACTGCTACATTCGAGGTCGGCCCAGGGCGAGATAGCCACAATCCCGGCTGGGAGCGCCATATTCAAATCGCGCAAAGCTAGTGTCGTAGCGACTGCCAGTCCACCCCCGGCGGACTCGCCCGCTATCGTGATCTGGCTCGGCTTGAAACCGTTGTCCAACAACCAGCCATAAGCCGCCAGCCCATCTTCGATTGCCGCCGGAAAAGGATGTTCGGGCGCAAGACGGTATTCTACCAACAAAACCCGCGCTCGGCTGGCTTTTGAAAGCCGCACCGCCAGGTCATGATAAAGCCGGGGCGTTCCCAACACGTAACCGCCGCCGTGCAGATAAAGAATTACCCGGTCAGGCTCGGTATTGGACGCAACGACCCATTCTAATTCCAAATTATCGATCAAGATTGTTTGCAGATTGACACCGGGTGGCGCTTTGAAGCGGCGGGCGAGTTTTTCCTGGTTGGCCCGCATCTGGATTAGCGTTTGTTTGGAACGTAACCTGAATAAGACGAAAACTTTCAGAGCCAGATAAATTAACTGACTGGTCAAACTTGGCATGCTATACTCCCCAAAGACGCTATCCTTAACTTGCTTCGCTTTTCTAGGCAGTTAATGACTGACCGATAGGATTAAAAAGAGGGATTGGCTGAAGGCAGCATTTTCAAAAAACTATCGTATTCAACTCTATTTTACCAAAAATTATTGACCTGAAAATAAGCTTCGTCACACTTTGAAGATATTCCGGGGGTGAGCGTCAATTTTTTGCATATTAGCCAGACTATACCACACCTAAACCGAGGAGTGATTATATATTAGTGGTTTGGAGCAAGATTTTCACGGTTGCCCGTTTTTATTGTTTGAACCCGTGCAAAAATCTGACGCTCACCCAATATTCCGGGTAGCTATTGCTAAATCGCAGCCCGATCTGGTACAATCAAAACCAGTTTGAGCGACTTCACACCTTTATCTAGCTAAAATTTAATATAGTGCTATCAATGCTAACAATAGCGTTAAAGGTTTACAAACTTTGGCAGATTATCTTCATGATGCAAAGGAGCAATTCATGTTTGATTATATCATTGTCGGGGCAGGGTCGGCAGGTTGTGTTTTAGCCAATCGCCTGACCGAAGACCCTGCTGTTAGCGTCTTGCTGCTTGAAGCCGGAGTAGCCGACGAGATGAATGAAATCCACATTCCTATCGCCTTCTCCCAACTTTTCAAGAGTCCGCTTGATTGGGCTTATTATACCGAAGAAGAACCAAATGGCGAAGGGCGCAAGCTTTTTTGGCCGCGTGGCAAAATGCTGGGTGGTTCCAGTTCGATCAATGCCATGATCTACATTCGGGGTAATCACGAGGATTACGACCAGTGGCAGGCTCTTGGGAATGAAGGCTGGGATTATTCGTCGGTATTGCCTTATTTCAAAAAAGCTGAAAATCAGGAACGTGGCTCCTCCGAGTATCACGGCGTAGATGGCCCTCTGAATGTAGCCAATTTGCGCTCTCCCAACCCACTTTCGGAGGCTTTTGTACAGGCCGCAATCGAGGCCGGTTTCCCGCACAATCCCGACTTCAACGGGCCAGAACAAGAGGGCATGGGGCTGTACCAAGTAACACAAAAACAGGGCTATCGCTTTAGTGCGGCGACCGCCTACTTGAAACCAGTTATGAGCCGCCCCAATCTCACCGTCGAGACCAGCGCTCAGGTATCGCGGATTATAATCGACAAAGAACGGGCGACCGGCCTGGAATATGTCCACAACGGCGAGACAAAACAGGCCAGCGTCAACCGAGAAGTGATTTTGAGTGGTGGGGCAATCAACTCTCCCCAACTGCTGATGCTCTCCGGGATTGGCCCAGCAGATCACCTGAAGGCTTTGGGTATAGATGTGATGGTAAATCTGCCCGGTGTAGGTCAAAACCTTCAGGATCACCCGGCGGTGATGGTTGCCTACGAATGTACCCAACCGGTCAGCCTGATTAACTATGCTTTGGAGGAAAGCCTCCAGCAGTTTGCGACTTCGCAGGAGGGACCACTAACCTCGAATGTAGGCGAAGGTGGTGGCTTTTTGAAAACCAAGCCGGAGCTATCCGCCCCAGACCTGCAATTCCACTTTGCGCCGACCTATTTTGTCGAACACGGCTTTGCCAATCCAGAAGGGCATGGCTTTACTTTCGCACCAACTTTGCTCCACCCCGAAAGCCGGGGCAGCATTACGCTGCGCTCGACAGACCCGCTTGCTGCCCCGGTGATCCAGGCCAACTATCTTAGCAGCGAGGTCGATATGCAGGTCTTGATTGATGGGATCAAGCTTTCGCGCCAACTGGCCCAAACCCACGCCTTCGACCCTTACCGAGGCAAAGAAGTCATACCCGGCCCAGCGGTGGAGAGCGACGAAAGTATCGCCGCCTATATTCGGCAGGCTTTTGAAACGCTCTATCACCCGGTCGGAACCTGCAAGATGGGTAACGATAATCAGGCGGTCGTCGATAGCAGTCTGCGGGTACATGGGGTCAAGGGCTTGCGAGTGGTGGACGCTTCGGTTATGCCGGTGATCGTGCGCGGCAATACCAACGCTCCTACTATTATGATCGCTGAAAAAGCGGCAGACCTCATCAAGAACGGGTAAGCTTACGAAACCATTCGAGTTAATCTATAATACCAAGTCCGGTAAAGTAGAGTAGTAGAGAATTTATTCTCTTTCCTTTTGCAAAAGGCTAAAGAGAATAAATTCTCTACTACAAATCTTGCCTACTTATTAGGACCTGGTATAACAGGGGGCGTAGGTTGATCTACGCCCCTTTTGCATAATTATGGGCTGCTAAAGGGACAGAATCAAGCCCGATCCGCCCAGGCTTGACGTTTATGACTCTCGACTGTATATTTAGACTCTGAATATTCACAACACTTTACTTTTGCTGCGGGGAACCTTTGTTTATGGATGTAATGCCGACCGAATACGCCCTGTTGGGCCTGTTGCTAGACGGGCCAAAGCATGGCTACGAACTGGCTCGCCGCTTCGCGCCTGAGACGGCTCTGGGCGAAATTTGCCGCCTGGAAATGAGTATGCTATATGCTTTGCTAAAAAAGCAGGAGAAAGTAGACCATATCGAGGCCGAACTGGAAAGCCAGGGCGCTCGTCCGCCCAAACGCATCTTCCACCTGACCCCACTAGGCCGGGCCGCTTTTATGGAATGGGTCCGTACTCCGGTCGGGCGCAGTCGTGAAATCCGGCTCGATTTTTTGGTCAAGCTCTATTTCGCCCGTCAATTGGGGGATGATGATGTACTGGCCTTGATCGACCGACAATTGGAAGTTTGCATGGCGCTGCTCGATAGGCTTGAGCGGGGCATAAGCCTGACCGAAGATGCCGAAGAGGTTATGGCAGTCAGTGCGGGAAATTATAGTGGCTTCGATTTTTACGATGACGATCAGGCCGACCTCAACGGTAAAGGTAGTCGCCGCAGCCATCCCCGCCCGACCGAGCGCGAACTCCGCAGTCGCAGCAACCCGGAAGAAGAACAATTCGCCGTCCTGGTGCAACAACTGCGGATCAAACAAAATGAAGCGATTATTGAATGGCTACGCGCCAGTCGCCGCGAATTGGGCCGCTACTAAATACTATTTACCGCAGAGACGCAGAGAACGCAGAGAAATTTAATAACTATAGCAGAAGGTAAAGCCTTGAGCTATACAGAATTATCTGTAGGAGCGAGCTTCTGCTCGCGATTGAACACCCAGCTGCGGCTTCAATCGCGAGCAGAAGCTCGCTCCTACAATCGTTCAATATCTCTGCAATTTGCTGTAAAAGTGAGCTAGTCGAGCTTAAAGACCTTGCGGGCTTTGTGAAGGGCCTCGACCAGTCGGTCAACTTCTTCCTCGGTATTATAGATATAAAAGCTGGCGCGAGTAGTGGCAGTCGTTTCGAGTAGCTCGATCAAAGGCTGGCAGCAGTGGTGTCCGGCCCGGACTGCAATCGCCTCGCGGTCTAGCATAGTCGCCAGATCGTGGGGGTGAACGTCGCCCAGGTTGAACGAAATTATTCCACCGCGCTCGGACGGTTGGGTCGGCCCGTAGATTTCCAGGTCGGGGATCGCCAGCATTTTATCGAGAGCGTAAGCGGTTAGCTCGATCTCGTGTTGCCGGATATTTGCCATTCCTAGCTTTAGAAGATAATCGGCGGCGGCTCCTAGCCCGATCCCTTCGGCAATCGAAGGCGTTCCAGCCTCGAATTTCCAGGGCAAATCGTTCCAGGTGCTACGCTCAAGCGTTACATCGCGGATCATATCGCCGCCAGTCAGGAAAGGGGGCATAGCTTCCAGAAGTTCGCGCTTACCCCATAGCACACCGATCCCGGTTGGCCCGGTCATCTTGTGACCGCTAAAAGCGTAGAAGTCGCAACCCAACGCCACCACGTCCACCGGCATGTGGGGAACGCTTTGTGCGCCGTCCATAATAGCGACTGCGCCGACCGCGTGCGCCCGTGCAATAATCTCCGCAACCGGGCTGATCGTACCCAGCACGTTCGACATATGGGTGAACGTGACCATTTTGGTTTTTTCGTTGATAATCTGGTCAATGTTCGAGAGATCGAGACGACCTTCGGGGGTCATTGGGATATAGCGTAGTTTCGCGCCCTTCTCGGCAGCCAATATTTGCCAGGGAACCAGATTCGAGTGATGTTCGATCACGGTCGAGACGATTTCGTCGCCCTCGCGCACATTAGCCCGACCCCAGCTATAGGCTACCAGATTCAAGCTCTCGGTCGTGTTGCGGGTAAAGATGACTTCACGCGGATTGGCGTTGATAAGCCGGGCGATTTTGCGGTGGGCCGCTTCGTAGGCGCGGGTCGCCTCTTCCGACCAGCGATAAACGCCCCGGTGAATATTCGCATTATATTTATGGAAATATTCCAGCATCGAATTTATGACCGGCTCAGGCCGCAAACTGCTGGCCCCATTATCGAGATAAGCGACTTTCTTGCCGTAAGCTTCTTCTTCCAAAATCGGAAAATCACGCCGGATCGCTGCCACATCCAGTTTGCCGGTAGCGATTTCTTCGGGGGCTACTTCCAAAACTCGATCCCGTGTATCTATCATACTGGTCTCAATCATGGCTTTTTCTCTCTAGAAATTAGATATTAGAATTTAGAAGTCAGAGATCAGAGATCGGACTTTAGATATTAGATTAAAACTGATCTCTGATTTCTAATGTCTGATTTCTAACATCCTAATGCAATTTTGCTTCAATCGAGCCGCGCAAGCGTTGCTGAACGCTCTCTAACGGGATACGCTCGATCCCTTCCTCAAAGAACCCGGCTACAATCATTTGCTCGGCCTCTTCCTGGGTCAGACCGCGACTCATCAGATAAAAAATTTGCTCCGCATCGATCATGCCGATAGAAGCACCGTGAGCGCAACGTACATCGTTGGCATCTACATCCAGCGACGGCAGCACGTCGGCTTTGCTATCTTCGCTCAGATAGAGGGTATGGTCGTTCAGGAAGCTATCGGTGTGCTGCGCCCCCTTTAGAGTGCGGATCGCGCCCCGAAAGCCCAGTTGGGAGGCATCGTCTAGCGCGGCCTTAAAAATCGAATTAGCCGAAGTGTGCGAAACGGCGTGCAAGGTCTTGGTTGCTATATCAAAGTTTTGCTGCCCGGTCGAGAACGACAGGCCGATAGCATCGGCGTGGCTGTTCTGACCTTCCAAAATAGATTCTAAGGTCAACCGGGTGACTTCGCTGCCCAAAGTAGCAATTACCCAGGTGTGCAAGCCGTATTTGCCGACCATTGCCCGCTTGACCGAGAAATTCGTGATGTTATGACCATATTCCTGCGGGTTGTAATATTCGACTTTGGCGCTCTCGCCTATAAAGATTTCCGTAATGCCACTATCCACCGACATGGGGTCGCCCGCCTTGCCATTCGAGCGGTGATCTTCGATCAGCCGTACTTTAGAACCACGCTCGGCGATAACCAGCGTATGAGTAAACAGGGCCAGCCCTTCGACATCGGTATAAAAAGCCGTTCGGAAGGGAGCCTCCAGCGTAACATCCTGGGGTACGTAGAGAAACGCCCCACCCGTCCACAAAGCCGCGTGCAGTGCCGTAAAGCGGTTCTCATCAAGCGGGACGCACCGGGTCATAAAATATTTCTGGACAAGCTCAGGATGGGTCTTGACCGCTTCTTCCAAGCTACAAAAGACCACCCCTGCCGCCTGGGCTTCCTCCGATAATTCAGCCCGGACGATCTGACTGTTGTACTGTACCAATACGCCAGAGGGCGCGGCTTCATCGGCATTATTCAAATCGAGATTGGGTAAGGCTTGCCCGGCAGCCACATAGGGCTGGAGCATATCAAAATCCAAATCGCGCAAAGTAGCGTTCCACCAACCGCGAATACCCCGCGTCCAGTCGGGGGTCGGGAGGGTCTCAAAGGCCGCCCAGCCCGCCAAGCGCTTCTCAAGCAACCAACTCGGCTCGTTGCGTTCGGTTGAAATCCGCTCAACTGCTTCGCGTGAAAGGCCGCGTTCAACCACACTAGGCATTTGCACCGACCTCCTGTAATTCCTCGCCGGTGAGGGTCAACCCTAATTCTTCCCGAATCCAGCCGTAGCCGCGCTGTTCAATCTCTTTCGAGAGTTCCGGCCCACCCTCTTTGACGATCTGGCCCTGCATCATTACGTGGACAAAATCGACGTGCAGGAAGCTCAAAATACGCTGCTGATGGGTAATGACGACCACTGCCATATCCTTGCTACGAAGGCTATTTACGCCTTCGCCCACGACCCGGATCGCATCGATGTCGAGGCCGCTATCTGGTTCGTCCAGGAAAGCTACGGTCGGGTTGAGGATCGCCATCTGCAAAATTTCGAGGCGTTTTTTCTCACCACCACTAAACCCATCGTTCAAATAACGTTTGGTGAACTTCTCGTCCATCTTGAGCAGACCAAGCTTGTCTTTGAGGATCGCCCGGAATTCTTTGGGCGGGATCAAAGCGTCTTTCTTCTTGCGGTCGATCAAAACGCCATCCCCACCAACCGAAGCTTTTTTTGTTTCGTAGACCGGCTTATCGCCGACCACACCGAGGTTTTCGGGGCGGACTTCGGCCCGGACATCCCCCTTACGACGGTTGGTCAGAGCCGTCCGCAAAAAGTTGGAGACCGATACGCCCGGCACAACCATCGGGTTTTGGAAGGCTAAAAACAGCCCGCGCCGCGCCCGTCGGTCGGCTGGCATATCGATAATATTGGTACCCTGGAAGATGATCTCGCCGCTGGTTACGGTATAGCGGGGGTGGCCCATTACAGCGTTGCTGAGGGTCGATTTGCCGCTACCGTTCGGCCCCATGATGACGTGGACTTCGCCCGGCTTGATATGCAGGTTGATGCCCTTGATAATTTCTTTTTCTTCTACATTTACATGCAGGTCTTTGATAATAAGATCGTTATCCATTTTGTCAGCTTCTCCCCCATTACATTACAAAGCCCGGTAGCAGCCGGGCTATCATTTACGAATTCAAAATTGCGAATTCAAAACGCGACTTTATAATAAGCCTCAGATCACAAACAGGCGGCTCAAACTATTTTACCCTAGTTATGATGCTCTTCTGTAGCTAAGCCTACTTCTAATTCTGTAACTACGCCTGCTTCTAATGGTAATCCCGCATTTTGGGCGATTGCCCCTACTAGCACCTCCGAGAAAAGCGGAAGGGTACGACGGGTTTCCGGGGCCAGGTCAGCCAGGGTAGTGGAGTCAAGCGCCTGAATAATCGCATCACGTACTCGCATCCACAAGAGCGGGCCGGTGCAAACATCGCCGTGACCGCAAGAATCGGTCGTTCCGTCCAGGTTGGCACAAGGCATAACGCTCAATTTCTGACCGGTTTTGCGTTCTTCGAGGGCGCGTATGACCGCTCCCATCCGAATTTTCTCCGGGTGGGTAGTCAAGACATAACCGCCTTTCGCACCACGCTGGCTATCGATAAAGCCGTGCGTCCGCAAAGCGGGGACAATCTGCTCTAAATAGGCTACCGATAAACCCAGCGTGTCGGCTACTTCGGTCAGCGAGAGCGGGCCGCGCCCATAATGCTGGGCCAGCTTGGTTAGCATCATGACCCCATATTCCGAACGAGTTGAAAAAATCATTGCTTTTACTACCCTATGTACTC
Source organism: Chloroflexia bacterium (assembly GCA_038210655.1). Classification (GTDB taxonomy): domain Bacteria; phylum Chloroflexota; class Chloroflexia; order Chloroheliales; family Chloroheliaceae; genus 54-19. The sequence goes on along the minus strand of JBBQWM010000013.1, from coordinate 121,593 downwards.
TGATTAGAATTCCTATCAGGCTAGTAGGAATTATAACGCCTTTTTCATTCCTAGTCAAGTCTATAGCCGACTATTTTAGTCGGAATTAACAAACTGTTACCCCGTTAACCAGCCGCTATTAATTGCGCTCTGAGCAGAAACCAACTGAGCAGGCCACAGCTGTAGGAGCGAGCTTCTGCTCGCGATTGAACACTAGCTGCGGCTTCAATCGCGAGCAGAAGCTCGCTCCTACAGATAATTTTGTATAGCTCAAGGCTTTGCTTCCTACTATAGCTACTCTAATTTTAGCTTTCTCTGCGTCTCTGCGTCTCTGCGGTGAGTATTTACGTCTTACTCATCCTGTCTATCCCTATTAATAACACAAGAGTTCCTCATAGCCTGGGGCAATTACCTTCATCACAAAGTCCACTTGCGATTAACCTGGGTAGCCGATATACTTTAGTACAGGAAGTACAATAGAAAGTACAAATTAGAAATTTTAGAAAAATTATATTCCCCTTCAATTTAAAACCTTGAAGGAGAGGAGGCTAATTAGTATGTCACATAATTTGTTTGAAACTCTTCAAACCTTTGAGGCTGGGGCAGGCCACACCGGGCAGTTTTATTCTCTGCCACAGCTTGAAAAGGCCGGGGTCGGGCCGATCTCGAAATTACCGGTCAGCATCCGAATCGTGCTAGAATCGGTCTTGCGTAACTTTGACGGTCAAAAAATTACCGAAGATGATGTACGAACTTTGGCAAATTGGAGCGCCACCGCCGAACGCGCCGAAGAAATTCCCTTTGTAGTCGCCCGGATCGTCTTGCAGGACTTTACCGGCGTGCCGCTTTTGGTCGATCTGGCTGCCATGCGTTCGGCGGTGGCCCGACTTGGCAAGAACCCCAAACTGATCGAGCCGCTTGTCCCGGTCGATCTAGTCGTCGATCACTCGATCCAGGTAGACTTTTCAAATCGCCCCGATGCCCTTCAAAAAAATATGGAAATCGAATTTAAGCGCAACCGGGCGCGTTACCAGTTCCTCAAATGGGGTATGCAAGCCTTTGAGAGCTTTAAAGTCGTGCCGCCCGGCATCGGGATCATCCATCAAGTCAATCTCGAATATCTGGCAAAAGGCGTACTCCAAAAAGAAGGCGTATATTACCCTGATACGCTGGTCGGGACCGACTCGCACACCACGATGATTAACGGTCTGGGGATCGTTGGTTGGGGCGTAGGTGGGATCGAGGCCGAGGCCGGAATGCTCGGTCAGCCAGTCTACTTCCTGACCCCGGATGTAGTGGGAGTAAATCTGACGGGGGCTTTGCGTGAAGGTGTAACCGCGACCGACCTGGCGTTGCGCGTAACCGAAATGCTCCGTAAAGCCAAAGTGGTCGGTAAATTTGTCGAATTTCACGGCGAAGGAGCCGCCTCGCTGCCGCTGACCGACCGGGCCACGATTGCTAATATGGCCCCTGAGTATGGCGCGACGATGGGCTTCTTCCCAATAGATGAGGAATCGTGCCAGTATCTTGCCAAGACCGGACGTACCGACCAGCAAGTCGAGGCTTTCCGCAACTACTTCAAGGCGCAAGGGCTGTTTGGGATGCCCACCAAAGGCCAGATCGAGTACAGCGCCCTGTTGGAGCTTGACCTTTCGACCATTACGCCCAGCGTAGCCGGACCGAAACGTCCGCAGGATCGGATTAATTTGCCCGACCTGAAGGAGACTTTCCATAATTTGCTGGTCAAACCAGTCAGCGAGAACGGCTACAACAAGCCGCAAGATGGTAATAGTGTTCGTTATGAGGTCAACATTGGGGTTGCCAACGGTAATTTGGTTCAGCTAACCGGGGGTGGCGAACAAGGTTCCGAGACTACCCCCGAAGAAATGGCAACAATGGTCAGCGACAAAAATACCAACCCGACCACCGAAATCGAAATGATGAACAACCGGCCTACCCCTGACCGGGTAGAAGAAATTTTGGCGGAAGAATTTCCACAAGCGCGGGTTGATCTCGGTCACGGCGACGTGTTAATCGCAGCGATCACGTCTTGCACCAATACCTCCAATCCGAGTGTAATGCTGGCTGCCGGGCTAGTCGCGAAAAAAGCGGTCGAGGCTGGACTGTCGGTGCGCCCGGTGGTCAAGACTTCCTTAGCCCCCGGCTCACGGGTCGTCACCGAATATCTCGATAAGACCGGGCTGCAACCTTACCTTGATAAGCTTGGCTTTAACACGGTTGGTTATGGCTGCACCACCTGTATCGGTAATTCTGGCCCGCTTGACCCACGTATCGAGGAGGTTGTAAACACTCACGACCTAATTGGGGCCAGCGTGTTGAGCGGCAACCGCAACTTCGAGGCCCGCGTCCACCAGAGCGTCAAAGCCAATTTTTTGATGAGTCCGCCTTTAGTAGTAGCCTTCGCTCTAGCCGGGCGAGTCGATATTGATATGTCAAAGGAACCGATTGGGGTCGGCAAAGACGGGCAAGAAGTCTATCTGCGCGATCTCTGGCCCAGCTTGCAAGAAGTCCGCGACCTGCTGGTATCGGCCCTCGATCCGGCCACTTTCCGGCGACTCTACAGCAACTTCACCGAAGCGAACCCGCTCTGGAACGAGATTCCGAGCAGCCTGGGCGACAGCTATGATTGGGACACGACTTCAACTTATATCCAGGAGCCACCCTTTTTCGAGAAGTTTAGCGTCCAGCCGGAAAACCTTTCGGACGTTTTTGGGGCGCGACCTCTGGCGGTCTTTGGCGACTCGGTCACGACCGACCACATCAGTCCGGCAGGCGCGATCAAAAAGACTTCTCCGGCTGGTCTCTACCTGACCGAAAAGGGAGTCACCTACGAAGATTTCAACAGCTACGGCTCCCGGCGTGGCAACGACCGGGTTATGACTCGTGGAACTTTTGCTAACGTGCGGATCAAGAATCTGATGGTTCCCGGCAGCGAGGGCGGCCTGACCCTTCATCAACCAGTCGGCGAGCAAATGAGCATTTACGATGCGGCAGTTAAATATCAAGCGGCCAAAACTCCCCTGATCGTCTTTGCCGGGCAGGAATACGGAACCGGTAGTTCACGCGACTGGGCTGCCAAAGGCACTAATCTGCTGGGCGTAAAGGTCGTGGTAGCCGAAAGCTTTGAGCGCATTCATCGTAGCAACCTGGTCGGGATGGGTGTATTACCCTGCCAATTCAAAGAGGGCGTGAGCGCCAAAACGCTTGGCCTGAATGGAACCGAGACTTTTGATCTGCTTTGCTTACGCAACGGCACGCTCCACCCGCGCCAGGAAGTCACGTTGACGATCCACCGCGCCAACGGCGAAACCGAGAACGTGCCGGTCATGCTCCGTATCGATACGCCTATCGAGGTCGAGTACTACCGGCACGGTGGTATCCTACCCTATGTCCTCCGCCAGCTAATCGCTTAAGTACTTTCTATCGCAAAAAAGGGATTGATGTTCTCTATAAGCAGAACATCAACCCCTTTTTCTTTTCCTACCAATACCTAACCCACTTGTAAATTTATAACCAACTTTGAAAAACTCTATTCAAACAACTTCGCTACCGCCATCTTAAAGCCGGGTAACACATCCGCGCCGTCCAGTTCATCGGCTATTCCCAGCGTCTGCACCGGCCCAACCTGATCCGGGTAATAGGTTTCCACCGTCTTTTCGCGCGGATTAACCACCCAGACTAACCGCACCCCGGCAGCCTGATATTTGCGAATCTTGTCCTGTACCTCTTCCCGGCGCTTCCGGCTTGCCAGGTCGTGCGGTGATAAGATTTCTACCGCCAGATCGGGAAAAGGTGCGGCCCCCTGGGTGCGTTTCGGCATCCGGGCCGTCGTCCAAAAGCTGAGATCAGGCAAAGGGGTATTTTTGGTATCTAAACGGGTGCTGACCTCCTGAAGCATCAAACCGAGTTTTCGATCCGGGTCAAAATCGCGTAAGGTTTCTTTTAGGATGTCGGCGATTAAGCCATGTTCAAATCCTGGCATAGATTTTTCAACCAGCCTCCCGTCGATCAATTCATAACGTTCGTCAAATTCCGGCAGAGCCTCAAACTCGTCACTGGTGTAGAGCCGTTCAAGCTCTGCTTTTTGGGCCGGTAGTGCCATAGACTATGCTCCTGCTATTTATCCCAAAGAACTATGTCCGCCTTCACTCAAATAACTTTCCTACCACAAATTTGAAGCCGGGTAACACATCCGCGCCATCTATTTGGTCGGCTATTCCCAGCGTCTGAACCGGCCCAACCTGATCCGGGTAATAGACTTCCACCGTCTTTTCACGCGGGTTGACCACCCAGACTAACCGCACCCCGGCAGCCTGATATTTGCGGATTTTGTCCTGCACTTCTTCCCGGCGTTTCCGGCTTGCCAAATCGTGCGGCGACAAGACCTCTATCGCCAGGTCGGGCCAATCGGCGGCAGTCTTGCCACGTAGCGGCTTGCGACCGGCTACCCAAAACCCTAAGTCGGGCATAGGAGTATTACGAGCGTCTAATTTCACGCTAGGTTCGGGAAAGGCCACCCCAAGTTTCTCATCCGGGTCAAAGCGATCTACGGCCCTTTGGAGTACATGCACAATCCACAAATGTTCGTTATTTGGCATAGGCTTCTCGACCAGCCTCCCGTCGATCAATTCATAACGTTCGTCAAATTCTGGCAGAGCCTCAAACTCGTCACTGGTGTAGAGCTGTTCAAGCTCTGCTTTTTGGGCCGGTAGTGCCATAGACTATGCTCCTGCTGTTTTGTTCGTACTAAACAGCCTTAACAACCGTATTATCTTTTATAGTTATCACTTTCATTATAAGTTATCGTGAGCAGGGGTACAAGAAGCAAAAAGCAGGCTAAAGCAAACAAGAGGGGTTGCCGAGGAGACAGGGTACGCAGGACGCAATGGGCCGATCAAATTAACCAATTCAGCGGGGCCAGGCAATTCAATACAATTTAATCCTGTGAATCCTGTCTATCCCTGTTAATTTTAGAGTGGAGGTTGGACGACAGGCCAGGCTAAAAGTCAGTCTCTTTGTCTTCAAAGTCGATGGGCTGGTAGACTACATCTTCAAAGGGCCAATCATGAATCTGGTGGTCGCGATATTTGACCTCGCTAAATTCGGGTTCCAGCTTGATAACTGCCGGCCACAGGGTACTCCGCACAAAAGTCTCCGGGTGGATCGAAGCCGACTTGAAAACAAGCCCGCCGCGCTTTGCTTCGGATGTTCCGTTGCTCCGCAGTTCATAGGTAAAATAGTATGTTATTTTCTGCCGCATGGCTCAAAACCTTTCTTTAAGAAAGCTTTTATTCGTCTTTCTTACAAAAATAGTATAACACATTTATTCACTATTTACAGACAATCCCGCCGTTCTGTTTTATTCTATAACAACCAAAAATCGGTTAAAACCGGCGAAGGCTGGCTGTATTGATTGGGGTTCTAGCCCATCGGGGTGCGCGTCAATTTTTTGCATATTAGCCAGACTATACCACACCCTAAAACGAGAGTGATTATATATTAGAAAAATTTCCTGCGAAAATTTTGTAACCGTTCACGGTCTGTCATTCTGAGGCGGGAGATTACCTCGGTTTTTGCCGAAGTTGGCTCCCCGCCGAAGAATCTCGGTTGGACAGTGGCTCACTCGTGAACAGTTACAAAATTTTTCTAATATATAGTTTAGTGGTTTGGAGCAGGGTTTTCACGGTTGCCCGTTTTTATTGTTTGAACCCGTGCAAAAATCTGACGCTGACCCAACCCATCGAACTTTGTTGACGAAGGGCAAGCGGCGTGATAGCATACAACCTATGATAGAAGATGAAACAAAAGCACCTATAGCTGGCGCTCAAACTAGCTTTGAAACTGCTCAGGCGGAACCACAACCGCTCCCGAATAATTTACGCTACTTAATGTTCGGATTGCTGGTGGTGGGGGTCGTCGGTATTGTAATTTTTGGCTACCTCCGCCAGACCTCGGTTAAGCCACCTGCCACGCCGCAAGGGGCAGGCTGTAAAGACCCTGTAACCGAAAATCGGCTGAGCGAGACCCTCAAGCAAAGCCCGAACGATTTTGCCACTTTGATGGATTGGGGTTCTTACAACCTTAACTGTGAGAAAAATTACGCCGTCGCCGTTGCCTCCTACCGACAGGCCACCATTCTGGCCGATAATCAGGCCACCAGCAAAGCCCAGCCCGCCGAACGAATCGAGGCGCATTTCCGACTTGGCCTGGCCTTCCTTTACAACCAAAGTTTTCAGGAAGCCCAGGATCAATTTCAATTGATTGTCAACGAAGACCCTCGCAATAGCTCGGCGCTGCTGGCGCTTGGTGCCTCGCTCGGTCGAACCGATCCCGCTAAGGCCGAACCTTACCTCAAGCGGATCATCGAGATCGAGCCTGCCAATAGCGAGGTTTCTATTCAGGCCAAAGCCCTGCTCGATAGCCTCTCCAAACGACCCGACACGACACCAAAGGGATGAGGATGAAGGATGAAAAATGCAGAGGGGGTAGTGGGAATGAGTGAGAGCGAAAATCTGGAGAATAGTAGAGAAAGTTCAGACCCGACGCTTCATCCCTCATCCTTCATCCCTCATCCCTCCCCCCTCTCCCCTCCTCCCTTTGTCGTTGAGGCGCGGTTGAGGCCCCGCTATGCTGAGACCGATGCGCAGGGCGTGGTTTATCATGCCAATTATATTATTTGGTTTGAGGTCGGGCGGGGCGAATATTGTCGGGAGGTTGGCTATCCGTACCTGGAAATTGAGCGGGACGGCTACGGCTTTATGGTGACAGAACTTGGGACAAAATTCCTCAGCCCGGCCCGTTACGACGATCAGATTGTGGTAAGGGTTTGGCTGGAAAAAGTCGCACGAGCCAGTTGCATCTTTGGCTACCAGATATATAATGAGACCAGCCAAAAATTGTGCGTCGAAGGTATGACCCGCCATGCAGCGGTTACGCCTGCCGGTAAAGTAGTACGTTTTAGTTCGCGTCTATATGAAATAATGGCTCCCAGAGCGGGGCGAGGGCCGAGTCAGTTTACAATCCTAAAGAATTAACATGATAATCCACTGGCGGAGCAAGGTCTAACAAGTAAGGGGTATTTTGTTGGATATGGCTCCGCCCATAGATTTTTCGATAGACTCTAAAACCGTTCGGACTAACAAAAAGAGCAATAAGGAGAGAGTAATAAATGAGCAACCGTCTGTCCGCCCTGCGCGAGAAGTTGAAGCAAGCCGCCCCATCTTTTGATAGCCTTTTTATAAGCAAGCCGGAAAACCGGGCCTATCTGAGCGGCTTTACGGGTAGCTTTGGCTATTTGCTGGTGACGGATACCGAGGCGTTACTCTTTACGGATGGGCGCTATGTCGAGCAAGCTACTTCGCAAGCCCCAGGCTGGCAGGTAATCCGGCTGCAACGGCCTTTCGAGGATCAGGTCGTGCCGGAGTTTAAGCGGCTAGGGCTGGCAAAAGTTGGTTTCGAGGCCGAACACCTTAGCTTTAACGAATACCACTTTTGGGCCGACAAGACCGGGACAGAATGGGTGCCGACCAGTGGGGTAGTTAGCCGTCTGCGTCAGCGCAAAGACGGCCAGGAAGTCGAAGCAATCCAGCAAGCGGTGGATATTTCAGCCCAGGCTTTCGATCATATGCTAGGCTTGCTCAAACCCGGCATGAGCGAACGGGAAGCCGCGTCGGAATTGGAATTTGCGATGCGAAAGTTCGGGGCCGACGCACTGGCCTTTGATACGATAGTCGCCAGTGGCGCACGGGGCGCTCTGCCGCACGGACGGGCCAGCGATAAAATAATTGAATCGGGTGATTTGGTAACTTTCGATTTTGGGGCGCGGCTAAACGGCTATAATGCCGATATTACCCGCACCATTTTCGTCGGTGGGAACGGTAAACAGCCCAGCGAACGTCAATTGCAAGTTTATAATTTGGTGCTGGAATCGCAACTGGCCGGGATCGAGGCAGTCCGGGCGGGGGTGGTCGCCAACAGCGTCGATGCTGTTTCGCGGGCGGTCTTCGAGAAGGCCGGAATGTTGGAATATTATCTGCATAGCACCGGGCATAACCTGGGTCGAGAAGTCCACGAAGCCCCTTTTATCACCCCGACCGACGATAGTTTGTTGGAAGCGGGGATGGTGCTGACGGTCGAGCCAGGCTTGTATATCAGCGAGTGGGGCGGCGTGCGGATCGAAGATGATTTATTGGTCGGCGAAGACGGCGTGATCGTTATGCCGCGCATCAGCAAAGAACTGGTTATCATAAAGTAAAGCACCGTGTGACGTGAATATAGAACACGAACTAACCAAACTGAATAACGAGATAGCCGCCCATCCGCTCGATTTTGAACCGCTGGTTGAGCGCGGCAATCTCTACGCCGAAGCCGAACGCTTTGAAGAAGCTATTGGCGATTATAGTGCGGCGTTAGCATTATCCCCGGAATGCGCCCTGGTCTGGGATAACCGGGGAGTAGCCCGACTCTATTTGCTTGATTATTACGCTGCTCTGGCCGATTTCACTCAGGCCGTTAGCTATGACCCAGTTTACTTTTACTCTTACGCAAACCGAGCCTATGTTTATGCTTTGCTCGAAAAACCAAACTGGGCGCTCGAAGATGCCCGACGAGCGTTGGCCCTGTGTCCCGAATTGGCCCCGGCCCACACCGTCATAGGGCAAGCCCTGCTCCAATTAGGCCAATTGGAAGAAGCCGTAACCGCCCTAACCCAGGCGTTAGCACTCGACCCTGGCTGTGTACAAGCCCCTTTCTATCGCGCTATGGTCTGGCTGCGGCTAAAGCGTCCTCAAGAAGCCCGCGCCGACTTGCAACTCTACCTTTCCAGATCGGACGATCAACAAAATTCCACTGCCCGTCAAGCCCAGGCGCACGAATGGTTAGCACGACTAGAACAATCACCCTCTCTTTGATTTTATTAAAGTCAATAATAAATCGTTTAGAGTGATTAGCTTTCAGTAGAGTTTGAAGCTGGTAGCCTACCCTATATCGGTAAGATTGCCTAACATGAGCTTATAAAGTGGTTTAGCTAGGAGTGGCTAGGGGTACTACTTGAGTTTGCGGTAAAAGTACTATAAATAGTGATAGTACCTTTGGCTTAAACCGATCAAATACCTTTGCTTTAACACCAATTATATATTATAATTGATATAATTCTTCTTGCTTCAGGTCTTTATCCCATAAGCCTTAGAAGCCACCCGGTTAAATTGCAGACAAGGGCAGTGTAGTGGAATGGTGTAGTGGGTAAATGAATACAGATAGTTTAAACGTGGGTGAGGATGACCACGACAATAACGGGGATGAGGCCGAGCTAACGGTTGATCCTCAGTTATCCGAATTATTGGCTTTTACGCCGGTACTTTTACGCGCTCAAAGTCGCCGAGTGGTAGCCGAGGCGGTTGCAAGTGCTGTCTTCAAAATTGTCCCCAATTTAAATTTTAGTAGTCTTTTGCTAATAGACGAGCTAACCGACCAGCAATTGTTTATTGTTGGTCGCAAAAATCCAGCCCTGGAAGCTTACGAGGATAGCAGTTTACTGGCAAAGCTGCCCTCAACTTTTTTTGACCAGCTCGAACAACCCAGGCTGCTGGGGCCGAAGCAGTTGGACGAGCCGATCCAAAACCTGCTGGACTCTTCGCTGCTTTATATTGTGCCGACCCGCACGCCAAACCACCGCCTCGGTTACTTAATAGCAGGGGGCCGTCAACGGTTTTCGGTCTTAGATCGGCAATATCTGCGAGCGCTGGCTGAACTAACCGCAATCGCCCTGATTGACGCGCAACGCTTTGAAGATTTAAAGGATGCTTTTGATGATATGAGTCTGGTCAACGAGATGGCGGTTTCGCTGGCAGCCAGTCTGAACAGTGAAGAACTTTTCCAAACCTTTATTAATGGGTTAGGCGAACTTGTGGCAGTTGATCGAGCTATTCTGGCTCAAGTGTCCTACCAGAATCAGATGTACCATCCAACTTTCGTCTGGAATGCGCCGCCCGACCTGGCTCGTCGTAGCCAGTTGAAGGACTTGCCGCTGGTGGGTAGCCCTCTGGAAGAGGCCGTAACGCGCCAGGAAATTATTATAGGTAAGTGGCAGACCGACCCGGCTCAGGGTGATTTTACCGTTTTTGATGAGCAGTTTCAATCTCAGATAATAATACCGCTTGTCACCAAAAAGCGACTGATTGGAACACTGGCCCTGGGTACACGAAGAGCTAGTTCCTACGAGGAAGATTACTTGCGCCGGTCGCTGCTCGAAAAACTGGCGGCTCTATTTGCTCAGGCCCTGTTCAACAGCTTGCGTTATGAAGAAAAGCAGATGTCGGCGGAGTTCGACAACCCGACCGGAGTTTACAACCGAAATTATTTTGACCGTGAATTACCCGCTCAACTCCATCGGGCCAGTCACGAAGGCTACCGACTCGGTCTGATTATGATCGATATGGATAACCTCAAAGCGATCAACGATCAATATTTGCATACGACCGGGGATGCTGCTTTGCGCCATCTTGCCAACTTGATCCGTCACACTGTGCGCGAGGCGGATGTGGTCGCCCGCTATGGGGGTGACGAATTTAGTGTGATCTTGCCTCGTTGTACCCCTTTTGGCCTGGAAGTTGTGGCCGAAAAAGCCTGGAGAGCGATCCGTAATACGCCGCTGGTGCTGGAAGGCGGCAAAGAAATACGCCTTAGTGTCAGCGTGGGAGCCGCCATCTATCCCGAAGATGCTATTTCGGCCCGTGACTTGCTTACCCAGGCTGATGCGGCTTTGTTTGTAGCCAAGCGGCAACGCGATCAAGTCCGAATTGGGCCAGATGCGCGGCTACCCGGCACATTGGAAACCGATTCTAATCAGGTCGAACTATCTGTCGAGGCTAATGTGCCAATCACCTCCGTAAACGTAGAATTAGAGCGCCTCTCGCAGTGGTCAACCGAAGACCAGCCCGACAAAGAAAGCGCGGTGGTGGACGATTTATATCGCCAGCTTGAAAACAGTTCGCAACAATTGCTCGAAAATATGAGGCAGGCGGCGCATTGGGAAAAAGGTTTGTGGGAGAGCTTGCGATTGGTGGCCCATCTGGTTGAACTGCGCGAACCTTACTTGAGCGGGGAGGCCGAAAAGTTGGTTCGGCTCGTTCAGCTTTTAGCGGCGCAATTCAATCTAAGTCAGCTTGAAAGCAACACGATCCAGGCGGCGGCCTGGCTTTTAAACCTGGGTCGTCTGAGCTTACCCGAAGCACTTTGTAACTCTAGCGGGCCACTTTCGGCCCAGGATTGGACCCTCATTCAGCACTGTCCAATCGAAGCCGCTGATCTGGCTTCAATGCTCGAAACGCACTTGCCGCCCGGTACGCTGGTGGCATTGCGGCATCCCCGCGAACACTTTGATGGAACCGGCTATCCTTTCCAACTGGCGGATGAGAATATTCCTTTTGCGGCCCGCTTGCTGGGGGTAAGCTCGGCCCTGGTCGCTATGAGCCAGTCTCGCCCCTACCGTCCTGCCCTCGACCGGGCCAGTTGCCGTCACGCATTGGAACAGGACATCCATCGGAAGTTCGACCCGACCCTGACTTCTACCCTGCTTTACCTCCTGGACAAAGGCAGCCTGGATTTTCTCAACTTTGGTTAGCAACTCAAAAAACGGGCCGGATAGCCTTGAAAAGCTACCCGGCCCGTTTTCGTGAGAAAGGTTATTTATTTATTGATGGCGTAAGTGACTTGAACGTTTACGATAACCTGGAACTGACCGCTCTCGATCACGGTCTGGCTGAGGGCCGGGGCCGCCACAGCGCCCGCCGCTTGCCGAGGCTGAACTGGTACATTCTCGCTCTGCTCGACAATCTTGATAACGCTGCCGACCGTTACTTTGCCACCAGTCGCCAATTGATCGGCCTTCTGTTTGGCATTGTCCATCGCAGCGCTACGAGCTTGCTTGAGCGCGTCGGCGTTGTTTTCTAGCGTAAAGCTGATGCCGCCGATCTGGGTCGCTCCGGCAGCGCCCGCCGCATCGATAACCTCTCCGGCCTTGCTGGTATCCCGAATGACTATCGAGAGGGTGTTACGGACGATATAGCCATTCAGTTTGGGCGGTTGGTTCTGCTGATAAACGTAGTCCGGGTAAATGCTGTAATCGGTGGTTTTTAGATCTTCCGGCTTGATCCCGGCCTTTTTAAGGGCTTCGGTAACTTTGTCCGATTTGTCGGCAGATTGTTTTTGGGCCTCGCCAACGGTCGCCGCCCGCGTCTCCATCCCGACAGTTAGTTTTACGACATCGGGCTTGACCAAAATTACGCCGGTTCCCTCTACCGAGATGCCGCTATAACCGTCCGGGGCCGGGGTAGTCTGGGCCTGGACTTTGCCGTCCGCCCCGCGTCCTACCACCAGTACCGCCAACCCCAGCAAAATTACTACTACCAGCGCCACTCCACTAACCCATAGTACCCGTTTATTGCTCATAATAAGGTTTCCTTTCTGTGCTTTGCCTCGTTACCTAAAACGTTTCTTAAAACCAATCTAATACGTCCACAATCTAGCCTAATTCCATTCTACACTATACTAGACGCATAACATCCCCTAAAAATTACACTCTTACAGGCCATTTTAAATAATTGAAGTTTGGGCTGTCCTCTTTTAGAGCCGTGATAGCGTTATACTTAAAAAATACCGCCTCAAGCTTGCTCACCAGCCTGGACGTTTCACCGCACCAGGTACGTCAGCAAGTCCTGAAAATAATCGAGCAAAATCCGCCTGGCAAGCCCAACCCTGCCCGAAAATTGAAGCGGAATTTCCAAAGATTATTTCATTTTACGCGGGGGAGTTAAGTGAGGGGCTAAATTTGGAGGGAATATAGGCTTATCCTAACCCGGCTTCCCGCGCTCGTACAATCGCCTCCGCCCGGTCAGCCACCTGAAGCTTGCTAAAGATATTGGAAATATAGTTGCTGACGGTTTTCAAGCTCAGGTTTAAGTGGCGGGCAATTTCACTATTGTTCTTGGCTTTGGCAATCAAACCCAGAATACTACGCTCACGTTCGGTCAGTTCGGGAAAAACTTGCTTTGGCACTGCGGCAGGCGGGTTACTAAAATAAGCCAGCACCTGGTTAGCGATGGCCGGACTAAAAATAGCCTCACCGTTACCCACTGCCTGGATCGCTCGTAGAATTTCTGCGCCGGTAGCATCTTTGAGAATATAGCCCCGCGCACCGGCCCGCATCGCGGCAAAGACCGATTGGCTATCCTCAAACATGGTGCAAACTAACACCTGAATGTGTGGACTGGTCTGCACAATCTGCCGGGTGGCCTCTATTCCGTTTAACCCCGGCATTTTCAAATCCATCAGCACTATGTCCGGCTGCACTTCTTCGGCCAGTTGTACCGCTTCAAGGCCAGTAGTTGCTTCAGCCACCAGTTCCATTGTAACAAGGGGTTGGATTATGGCCTTGATACCATCCCGGAATACCGGGTGGTCATCAGCTATCATTACGCGAAGCTGACTCATTATGCTTACTCCCCTCAAATGGTAAAACCATTCGCACCAACGTGCCGCCACTCGCCCCATTTTCAATTGTAAAGATACCGCCCAGTTCCTCGGACTGTTCGCGCATCGAACGCAGCCCAACCCCGCCCTGTAAACCGTTGCGATTGGCTGGTAAACCCTGACCATCGTCACTAATTTCAAGCGTCAATTTGGCTTCGTTTTTAGAAACCTGCTTACTTTTTTCTTGGGAGTATAGCAGGCGAATCAGACAGTGCCGGGCGGCGGCATGACGTACCACATTCATCAAGGCTTCCTGCGCGACCCGGTAAGTGGCTACTTCTACTGCCGCCGGTAAATGAGGTAAATTAGCGGGCGCTTCTAATGTCACCAACATATTTCCGGCACTAAACTGCTGGGTACGCTCTTGCAGGGCGGCTACCAGGCCAAACTCATCCAACGTGGGCGGGCGCAGTTCGTGGGCCAGACGGCGAATGTCACCGACTGAACGTCGGATAGAAGTATAGAGTTCCTGGCTTTTAATTCTGGCCTCGGCAGGGTTTTGCTCGATAAGGCCAGTCAAAGCGTCCGCGCTCAGTGCCAGTCCCGCCAGCGACGGGGCTAAATCGTCGTGCAAATCACGGCGTAGTTTGCGGCGTTCTTCCTCGCGGGCTAACACCAGTTTTTCTCTGGCCCGGCGCAAATCAAGGTTAGAGGTGGTTAGTTCGGTATTGGACTGCCGCAAATCCTCCAGGAGTTTGAGACTATAGACCACTACCCCGATTTGGCGGGCTAAATCTTTCAAAAGTTGCAAATCACGTCCGGCCAAGCGTTCTTCGCCCCGGCGCGGACTGACCAACAGTTCGCCGACCGTTTCGCCCTGATAACTTAGGGCGAGGCTGACCGGGGTAGAAACAGGGCTGCTCAATCCATTTGTACTCATCGCCGCTTCGGCCACAACTTTTTCTTGCCCAATCAGCTTAATCGCTACAAAGGGCAGTTTGAGGGCATTAGCAATACTATCAACCAGTTCTGGCAAGACCGCTTCGGGCCGGTAATTCATCGTTTCAAGGCGTTGCCCCAGCCCGCTCAGGACGCTATAAGGTTCATCGCGTCTGCCAAATAAAAGCCGATTGACGGTGCGTTGCAACCCGGTTCTGAGTGGCTGAAAAAGTACCGCAATCAACCCGGTTGCTAATAGCGAAACCGCCAGATTGTTTGTTCCAAGACCAAACAATCTGTTTGCTCCCAGCACAATCAAAGCGTAGAGACCAACCACACAACCTGTCAACAGTACAAAAACGAGGGTGCGGCTGATAATCAGGTCTATGTCCCATAGGCGGTAACGCAAAATCCCAATCACAACCCCGCCACCTATAAAATAGGGGATTAAGCTAAAGACGGACACCATAAAGAGGTTGTAAAGGGAACCCGGCTGTGTAAAGTTCGGTAACAGAGTTGGTAGCAAGCTAACAAGTAGACCGAAGAAAAAAAGTAGACCTAGACCGTAAAGCACCCATTTGGTCTGCTGGCGTTGAAGCTGGTCACTTACCCAAAAATAGCGGTAAGTCTGGGAAACCAAGCCTCCACTCAGCAGGACTATAAAAGCCAGTTGAGTTAGCCAAAAATCTCCAAGACCGCCAGAAAACTTCCCCCCGGATGCAATATTATAAATTATATGAAATACCACATAGAAAGCCAGGCCAAACCATGACCAGACCGGGGCAAAGCGCATATTCGGAAATAGGTAAAACCCTAACCAGACCAACCAGAAGCCCAGGCTGGAAAAAACCAACATTGGTAGATGCCATTCCACTGGCCCCAGGTTGACAAAAGCCGCAGTGAAGGGGAAGGATGCCATCATCAGCCAGGAAGTGGCCCAGAGAAGACTATAAATATGATTGGGTTTGCGCCAGAAAAGCAGAAAGGCCAAAGCCAGCGAAAGGAGATACTGTAAAATCAGGTCGCCAACCAGGAAATTGGTATAGCCCTGTTGGGAAAGGCCGATAGAGCTAAGTGACTGGAGCTCGGCAGAGGTAAGTTGTCCTGAGCAAGGCCCATTAAGGGTGGAACATAATGGGTCATAATAGGTCAGGGTCAGTGGGATGCTGATAATACAAACTATCAGGCTAAGGAAGCTCAAAAAGGCGCAAACTCCCTGAACGATCCTTAAAGGTGTACCGTTCAGTGTTAAATCACCTTTTGAGATACGGGTGCGAGATAAGGCTGAGGTTAGATGGTTTTTAGTAGAAGCTTCTGGAAGATAATCTTTGAGCCTAATTTTTGAGCCTGACATACTCTAACCTCTCCATTTTGAAATTTTCAGCTAAATTAATTTAAATAATATTATAGCGCAATGAGCCTTCCAGCACACTGCGCTTGAAAATAATTATCTAACAGCTGAGACAGCCCATTTCATTTTAGCGCATCTTGCGCCTTCGAGCTACCACCAGCAGGGCCAGGGCCGTCAGTACTACCACCCCACTGACAGCGACCAACCAGACTAGATTTGTTGGTAGCGTAGGGGAGTTAGTCACTCCGCCAGACCCAGTATTAGGCGCACCAGGAGCGCCACCCTGACTCTGGCTCGCAGCTAGAGCTTTCAGTTTGGCATAGGTATCCGGCGTATATTCGACGGTGTTGGAAACGATTTTCCCGTTCTGAATGTTGAAAGTTTCCTTAAAAGCAAAAGGCAGGCTGGCAAGAGTAGCGGTACAATCAACGGAAACATTAGTACCCTGAACTATCGGCGTAGCGCAGTTAGGTTTTAAGTTAGCATCAATTGCTCCCTTTTCGACCTGCCGGATTTCAGTGAGGCCATTGTAAGTAGCAGGGCCGGGAAAAGGGGCGGCGGGAAGGTATTTGAAGACGGCGTTATCGGCATATTGGGCCATCATTCCCTCCAAATTCCCGGTTTTAAAGGCTTGATAATAGTTGCTGAATACCTGACTAGGGTCGGTGGTCTGAGCCTGAGCTACCGCCGGAACGAGCATGAGGGTCAGCAGCAAAGCCGCCATCATACTCCGCCCTAACCCTAACTTTAACCTGAAATGCTTCATCTGGTTATCTCCCTTCTGAACTAAAATAGGTGTAACTTACTACACCCTGAGTTTAGCCCAAAAGGTTTCCTGGCAATAGAGATTATATTCCCAAAAATTTGGGAAGCTTTCCCAGGCGTTTGGGAACAAAACCGAAAACCTGACAATAACGGTGCTGACTTTGCTTTGTCTGCCAGCAACCGTCTTCTCAATTAGCGAGATAACTATTTCAGCCGCTGCTCCACACTCTCCAACCTATCACGCAACTCGCGGTTTTCGGTCTGAACTTTGTCGAGGTCTTCGCGCAGCTTTTTGACCTCTTCGTTCTGGCTGCTGTGTTCGCGGATCGCCATGATCGCCTCGCGGGAGCGGCGTACTTCACGACCGTCATCGTCCTGGTCAACCTTGCGTTGCAAAAGCGGGATCAAGGCCGGGTCGCCCAACGTCTGCGCCGCACTGATCGCGGTGATCCGGGAGCGCCAGTTTTTATCCTCCAAAAGCTCCTTGAGTCGGTCGATCACCTGCTCTTTTGCCTTATCCTCCACCAGTTTGCCGAGCGAACCGAGCGCTCCGATAGCAGCGTAACGGGCCAGGTCGGGCTTGCCATAGGCCGTCCATTCCAGGGCGACCGGAATAGCCCGCTCGTCCTTGAGGGCCACCAGGCCGGAGAACACACCCGACCGCACCGCCTGGTTAAACGAGTCGCGCTCTAAGGCCGTCTTGAGGGTATCAAAGACAGTAGCTTGGCGGGTCTTGCCGAGAGCATAGGCCGCCGACCCTTCGATAATATCGGTTATATCGCCTGCCAGGAGGCCCGATAGAGCAGTTGCGGCTGCTTCATCGCGGAATTCGCCCAGAGCGTAGGCAATCGCCCGGCGGACTTTGGCGTGTTTCTCGTCGGGTAGGGCTGCCAGCAACGCCTTTTCTGCACCACCACTGCGGGCCACTCCCAATGCCGAGGCTGCTTCGGCCCGTACTGCCCAAAAAGCATCGCCCTTGAGAGCCTTCTCAAGCGCTTCAACCGCTTCGTTGCCCCCCAACTTGCCGAGGGCATGTGCGGCAGTCAACCGCCCAAAAGCTTCGGTATCCTTCTCAAGTTGGGCGATCAAAGCCTCTTTTGGGCGCTTCCAATCGACCGTCTTGAGTATCCAGTTGGAAGGGTCAAACGAGCTAAAGACCGGGCGCGATGGTAGCCGGAAATAAAAATTCTGCTCCTTTTCCTCAAGCTGCACCTTGAAAGTCTCGCGTTGCCCGTCCTGCATTACAAAAGCAATCTCGACCGGCATGGTAAAGAGTGGATTTTCGTAGTCGATCTTCTGGGTCTGAGCAACCGAAAACTTGGCGGTCTTATTGGTCTCGTCCCACTCCATAGCCAGCTTGAAAGTCGGGTAGCCCGCCTTATAGACCCACTGCTCGAAGAAAGGCTGCAAGTTGCGGCCCGTCGCTTCTTCGACGGCCCGCTCCAAATCGGCTGTAATCACATTTTGGCCCTGATACTTGGTCACATAGTGGTTGATCGTCTTCCACCAACCTTCCTCGCCCAACATATAGCGGAGCATGTGCAGCACCAGCGAACCTTTTTCGTAAAGGTGACGATCAAAGAGATCAATCGGCTGGTTAAAAGTGTAGGCTACAATCGGGCGGCGGTAGCGGCTACTATCCTCCGACAGATAAGAATGAGCATTGCCGCGCATCTCATAGATAAAGTCGTCGCGGCCCTCGTAATGCTCACGCCAGAGCGCCTCGAAATAGGTTGCAAAACCCTCGTTGAGCCAACCGTGTGACCAATCCCGGCAGGTCAGCAAATCGCCGAACCACTGGTGAGCCAGTTCGTGAGCCAACAAGGGATCGCTGTTATAATCCTGATGAGCGCGGGCATCGTGCAAGGTCGTATCGGTCAGGGTTGTCGCAGTCGTGTTCTCCATACCACCAAAGATAAAATCCTGGACGCAGACCGTCGCATACTTTTCATAAGGATAGCGCACCCCAATCTTGGATGAAAAGAACTCGACCATCTGGGGCGTGTTGCCAAGCGAGATTTTGGCTTCTTCCTCGCGGCCCGGCAGCACATAGTAAGGGACTTCGACACCTTCCCACTGGTTCTTGATCTCGGTAAACGGCCCGGCAGCCAGCGTCACCAGATAGCTACTATGAGGGATCGCCTGCTTCCAGTGGTAAGTCTTGGTTTGGGCAGCAGTATCATGGTTAGTCTCGATCAGCGCCCCGTTCGAGAGCGCGAAGAATTCATCTGGCACAACCACCCGCATTTCGGTAGTACATTTTTGGTTGGGCGCATCAAAGCAGGGGAACCAGAAGTGGTTGTCGGTATCCTGACCCTGGCTCCAGACGTGGGCTACTTTGTGGGGATACTCTGGCTCCGGCGCGATAAAATAAAGACCCCGCGTCGGCTGGGCGCTATATTCAATCGCCAGCGTCAATTCGTCGCCCGCGTCGTATGGCTCGTTAAGGGTAATGTGCAACTTGCCGTCCTCGTGGCGATAGTTCAACTTAACCCCGTTCAAACGTACCGCGTTGATCGTCATATCGGCAGCATCAAAGGTCAGTTCACGCAAATCGTTGTTGACCGGCGAAAGGGTCGTGGAAGCCTTGCCACTGACTTGCTTCTGGTCGAAATCGAGGGCAATGTCGATAAAAATATGCTTGAGAGCGTATTCGCGGTCGGGTGCATAGTGAGGCTTATCGCCCGGTAGCGCAAACGGACGTGGCCCACGTCCCTGCCCAGCCCGCGCTGCTTCCTCGACCAAACTATCCACACGCCGACAAACCTGGTTAAAGTTGAGATTATTCAAATTAACAGCCACTTTCGTTTTCCCCTTCTACAATTCTACAATCTGTTCATTATCTATAATTAGTTTTAACCTGAGCATCAAAGCCCGGCAATAATGGCACAGCACTAAAGGCTGAAATTAGTCCGATTTGCTCGCTATAAAGCAAGAAATCGGGTACCTCTAACGGTGCAACTACTTTTAGGCTTGTAGAGTCTGGTTCGGTCAATAATCCTCGCAACTCCATTAACAACCGTCCCAAAATGTTAGTGCCAACTAAAGTAGCATCTTCCCCAGCTTTAGCTCCCCAAAATAAATCGCGTGAGGATTGCTCTACAATTGGTTTGTCCTGGGTCGAGAGTAGTAGTTGGCTAAATTTATCCCAATTTTGAGCCAGCTTTACCCGTAGACACCAACGCATAACTTTTATCCGAATTCTATCCCAATCTGATCGCGAGTCTTGACGATAAGGTTTGCTTTTCATCTTAGCAGTCATCGGGCTGTTTTGGGCAATGATAATACGCTGAATCTGAGGCAAATGAGGAAAGCGGCAGGCTTGATAAAGAGCCTCAGCGGTTAAAATAGGTACCCCATTGACATTCAAAGGGTAGCCACCAGCCATATTGGAAAGTCCACCGTATTCCTCGTTAGTTTTAAGAAAAACTACGCAATTTCGTCGATCATATATCCGATGTTCCAGTAATTGCGACATAAAACACCACCTAAAATTCCATCAAAAAATCATCGCCTGACCCACTCGATGCCTCATTTACTCTACGCGGAAAAAGAGGATACCATTTGCTAAAAGGATGCGAGGCTGGCATAGTGGTATCCCCCCACCATAAAGCAAGTGGACAATTATTAGAACAGTTGCGATATGTAACTACAAAAGCACCAAAACCCAATGATTCAAAATACTCATAACCTAGAGGACGTATTTCAGGTTTAGGGGTTCTTGGTAACGAGGCAATTAAAGCACCAGCTTGCAAAAAGGCCTGTTCTATAGTCTCGCGGTTCCGTGATGAAGTAAAGATGGTTTCCTGCATAATCATTTTGCTTTTTGGTCGGAATAAACGAGGGCTAAAATTTTTCCCGTGACAACGTTGTTTCACTGCATTAATATAGAGATCAACTTTAGTGTCACCAACTAATTCTACAGGCCATAGACATTCAGTTTTTACAGATAATTTGGTAGCATCTTTTAACTCTTTTATACTTCGATATGTAACTGTAATGTCCTTTAGTTGGTCGTACGCTCCATTTTCATTCTTTAGATATTCCCAACCATTTTTGTGGGATACGAAGAAAAATATTTGTAGTTGTGTACCCTTAATAGCTTGCGTAGCCCACTTTCTTATATCATGTACTGCCGTATTGCCAGTAAACAAACAATCGTCCAGGTAAACATAAATTTTGGGAGAAGTACCACAATCTTTTATATTTAGGTTATATTCTGTTTTTAGAATTTCTTTGGCTAAAAGAAGCAAATCTTTCTGACTGCTGCCTTTTCTCTGTATATTGAGGAATAAAGTATCCTTTAGAACAGTTTTAGGGTCTGAACCAAAATGTCTTTTAGATTTTAAAAGACCTTTGATATATTCGTGCGCTCTTTCTTTGGATATATAATACTTTTCCAACACGTGATCCATCTCTTGAAGTATTACAGCCTCGTAATCCGGGTTAAATTGTCTGAATTGCTTAACCCATCTATCTACGTGGTCGGGAGTAGGAACAGCAATTTCACCCTGGCGATAATCGGCAATTTTGTTTGCGATAGATTGTAATTTTTCGTTACGTTGGACGCTATCCATAAACTGCTTCCTAAAAGGTAAAGGATTATGTAATTCGTATGAGTAACTCCAGCAACTTTTAACGAATCCTTGATATTACTTAATGCTTTGCAATGTTCTGAATTATAACATAACACAATCCCGCCTTGCTAGATAATGAAATATGTCGCACACCACTTGCCATAAATCAATAAGTAAGCTAAAATCAGCCCTGACAAAGGCAAATCGGTTTTATTTTATGTAGCATTTCTGGCCTGGCTGACGTTATACGTTTATAGGTGCTGTAGATGGGCAATTACGTCACGGTCTGGCCCCTCCCGACAAATAACAAACTGCGCTTTGGGCGCGACGACATAGGGATTTTATAACTAGGAATGATTGCTTTTTTTACCAGAAACCGGCGAGATACCCTGGTGTGGGCCGCCCTGGGCCTGATCCTATTGGTGGGGGCCGCCTTTCGCTTTCAGGCCCTCGATTGGGACCAGGGTCAGTTTTTCCACCCGGACGAGCGGGCGATTATCCAGCGCACTCTCTGGCTTAATGAAGTACCGCTAACCACCGACGAATACGGGCCGCGTCAGCATACCGAGTTCCCGCCTGGTGGTTTGAGCTTCTTTATCCCCAACGGCAAGAGCAGCCTGCGCCCACCGACCCCCGATGAAGCCCAAAACTATCTAAATGCCAAAAGCAATGGGCAAACCTTCAAGCTGCCTGCCAATGTTGTCCCGCCCGACCAGCCGATCCCAGCCGAAGCCCTCAATTTTTGGAACGCCAGTTATAGCCCGCTCAACCCGCATTGGTTTCCTTATGGCTCTTTCCCAATGTATCTTATAAAGTTCGGCGGGCATGTGATGAGTGGCCTCACTGGGCAGGTCTGGTACGACTGGGAACACCTGACGTTGATAGGCCGCTTCTTGTCGGGGCTGTTTAGCCTGGGGACAATTGGGCTGGTCTTTTTGCTGGGTCGGCTGGTCTTTCGACCTGCACTTGGACGCAACCGGAGTGATGCTATCGGTCTTTTGGCGGCAGCTTTTATGTCCGTCTCGGTGCTGGACATCCAACTGGCCCACTATGCCGCTTTTGATGTCGCCCTGACCTTCTTCATGATATTGGCGGTCTATCTCTCGGTACGGCTCAGTCGGTCGGAAAAATGGCAGACCGCTATCGGACTAGGGGCGGCTATCGGGTTGGCTTTGTCTTGCAAAATTAGCGCAGTTCCGGTTATAAGTGCGGCGGTTACGGCAACCTTGCTTTATGGTCTGTACGGACGGGCCGACGAAAGCGGCGAGACAGCAGGTCAGCCCCGCATGTTAGCCCTACCCGGCCCCGAAACCGAGCGCTACGGCCCGAACGGGGTAGCCCTCGGCCCCCGCCTTTTACGCAGTACTTCGCTCAACCTTATCATCGTCGGGCTGGTTACAGTGCTAGTCTGGTTTATAGCCATGCCCTACGCCTTTTTGGACTTTAGCACCTGGATCGCCCGCGTGATCGAAGAAGCCGGAATGTCACGCGGTACCTCAGATGCTCCTTATACGCGCCAATATGTCGGGACGATCCCATTTTTGTATCAGGCCGGAAATCTAGTGCAGTGGGGCCTCGGTATTCCATTGGGGTTGCTGGCCCTGGTCGGGACAGGCTATAGCCTCTGGAAAGCGGTTTCGCGCCGCTTCAAGACCGAACTGGTGCTAGTGGTTTATTTGCTGGTCTACAGCCTGACCACCTTTACTGCCGAAGCCAAGTTTGACCGCTATCTGCTCCCGATCACCCCTATTCTGGTGATCTTAGCGGCCCGCTTTGTAGTTGAGTTTGCCACCGCCAAAAAAGCGACCGGCCAGCGCTGGGCAATCTTCCGTCCGCGCCAGACCGCTAACCCTTCATCCCTTGTTCCCCCTTCCCTTCTTCGCAGTTGGATCATGAGCGGGATCGGGCTGTTTGCCTTTGTCTGGGCGGGCGTGTGGGCCATCTCGTTTAGCCAGATTTATAGCAGTGAGCATACCATGAACCAGGCGACCCGTTGGATGATGCAAAACGTAGCACCCGGCGCGTCCTACTCGAACGAGCTTTGGGACGAATCGCTGCCGACCCGCATCACAAACGAAAGCTTTGGCTCACGGCGCTGGTGCGACCCGGAAGTCTTGAACCAGAACGGGAGTTGTGTCCCGGTTTCGATGGACTTGTATGGCGATCTGCCCAACGATGCCAAAGTGGATTATTTCGTCAATCAGCTAAAAAAGACCGACTATATTACGATTGCCAGCAATCGGCTGTATGCCACAATGTCCAAGTTGCCCTGGCGTTATCCGATCCAAATTCGTTATTACGAACTGCTCTTTAGTGGCAAGCTTGGCTTCGAGAACGTCGCAACTTTTACCGATTATCCCAAAATCCCGCTTTTGGGCTGGGAAATCAACGATAGTACTGCCGACGAAAGCTTTACGGTCTACGATCACCCAAAGGTCTTGATCTTCAAAAAGACCAAACCTTTGAGCGACGAGGAAATACGCGGCCTGTTTGCCAATGCCTCCAAAACGCCCTGGGTAGCCAAGCGTTACCCCGGCCCGAAGGATTTGCCGGTACGTTTTGCCGGGCAGGGCGACGGCGTGTTGGACTCGGCTACCGCTGGACAATACCGCGAAGATGGCAAGACCCTCCTGCTCGATCAGCCGGTAGACCGCTTGCCGGTCATCGACGATATGAGTTGGAACAAACCGGCTAATGATAATCAATGGTTGGCGGTGGTCGTCTGGTTTGCTCTGATCCAATTGCTAGGGCTGGTCGCGCTGCCTATCGCCTGGCGGGTCTGCCGCCGCTTGCCCGACCGAGGCTACATATTGGCAAAACCGCTTGGCGCGGTCATTGTGGCTCTGGTGATCTGGCTGATGGTTTGGACGCGGTTGGTGATGAATACGGCCTGGACAGCCTGGCTGGCTTTGGGGCTGACCGCCGCTTTCTCGGCCTGGCTCTGGTGGCACAACCGGGTTGAGTTGACCGGGTGGCTGCTGGCTCACCGCCGGATTATTTTGCTAGAAGAAACCCTCTTTTTGGGAGTCTTTGGGGGTTGGGTGCTGTTCCGACTGGGCAACCCCGATTTGTGGCATCCCTTCTACGGTGGCGAAAAACCGATGGAAATGACCCACATGCTGGGCATTTTGCGTAGCCCTTACTTCCCACCCTATGACCCCTGGTTCGCCGATGGCTATATCAATTACTATTATTATGGACAATACCTCGTAGCGACCTGGATCAAGTTGAGCGGGATCAGCCCTTATATCGCTTTTAATCTGGCCGTCCCGGTACTCTACGCCTTTACCTGTACGGCAGGCTTTAGCCTGGTCTTTAACATGACCCTCAAGTATAAACGCCATCGCGCTCGGCTCGACCAGACCGTCGATCCGGAGCGGATTGGGGGGCCGATGACTGCCGGGCTTTTCGGGATGGTCATTTTTGCCTTTGTGGGCAATTTCGACGGCTTTCTACAGGTCTTGCAGCGCTTCAAACCGATAGCAGACCTGGCTACCAATTGGGGTATTTATCCCGACCCAGTGAAAAGGCTGGAGAAATTCGATTACTTCCGTAGCAGTCGGGTGATCCCCGGCACGATCAACGAGTTTCCGGCTTTCAGCTTTATTTATGCCGATATGCACGCCCACCTGATTGCGTTGCCGTATACCCTGGTGGCGATGGCGCTGGGCTTTAATCTGATCTCGACCAATTGGCGCGGTCATAGTGAGACAAAAGCCGACGGTCGGCCCGATTTCTTCCAAATGACTATCGGGCGCTTGTGGCAAGTTTTCGACCGTACCCTGGTTACACCGATTATCGCTATGATCGTAATCGGCTTCTTGGGCGCGACCAATAGCTGGGACTTACCGACCTACTTGTTGGTCATTACTGCCGGGTTTTTTCTGGCTCTGTTCCGACGTTACTTTGCGACCAAAGAGCAGCACGACGACACGGTCGGCGAAGACGGGCTGGCTATTGATGAAGAACAGCCGCTAGAAGCTAGAAATCAGCCAAAGCCACGCTTTACACTGCCCTCGGTTATGATTGATCTGGTGCTGACTGGCGCAGTGTTGGGAGTGACGCTAGTCGGGAGCTTTGGGCTGTACTGGAACTTCTTCGGTCATTTCTATGCCTTCTTCTCCAAAATCGACTTCCTGCCAGACCGATTACCGACTTATTCTTACGACAATATTACGACCATTAGCGGGCGTACCGAGTTTAAGTACTTTTTGGTAATCTTTATCCTGCCGCTCTTTTTAATCCTGAGCTATTTGCTCTGGAACGGCTTTAATTGGTCGGGCCGTCGCAGTCGGCTAAGACCGCTTGCGTCGAGACCGGACGGTTCGGATAATCAGGATTACGAGGAGGATGAGGACGAGCTAGACGACTACGAAGATGCTCAACCGGCCCGACCGGGAGCCAGCCGTCAGCCACAACCCTACCAACCGACCTTGCCCGGCTTTGGCCTCCGCCTGAAACGGCCCGAATTGGCCCTGGCGATGTCTGGCGCGGATGCCGGTTCCAACAGTGGTTGGGGCCGGGGTAGTGGCCCTGGCTTTGGGGCCGCCTCACCCGGCCCGGCTTTCAATCGCTTCGCCCGGCCCTGGCTAATTGGCCTGATTGCTTTTAGCCTGTTCTTTATCGGGGTTGGGATCGTCGCGCCGAATAACTGGCTGGTCTTTATGTTCGCCCTTAGCCTGTTCACGGTCTGTCTGGTGCTGACTTTTGTGCGGCCTTTTGATTTACGCCACTCCGAACAAAGCGCCGAAGCTCTGGACGAAAGTAGCATGTTCATGCGGGTAATGCTATTGGGGGCGCTTGGTCTGATCGCCGTCACCGAAGTGATCTATCTGGTAGACGATATGGGTGGCGAATATACCCGGATGAACACCGTCTTTAAGTTTTACTATCAGGTCTGGGCCTTGATAACGCTGGCAGCGGCATTTGGAGGATATGTGGTCTGGATGCGCTGGATTGCGCCCAGCCTGTCGCGCCCCGGTGGGCGTAGTTTTTGGAGCCGGGCCAGCCGTTTTATTTGGATCGGGCTAGGCGCGTTGATCCTGTTCTGTGTCGGCTTGTACCCAATTCAGGCGATCCCGTCTCGTCTGGCCGACCGGGGCAGCGACCCGATCCCGGCGGCGACGCTGGATGGTCGGGCCTACTTCAAGACTTTGCAGTATGTTTCGGGTATGCCCAATATGCCGCCCGGCAAAGTCTTTGATCTAAGGCTGGATGCTCAATCGCTGTTCGAGTTCTACGATAAAGTAAAAGGCACGCCAGTCGTCTTGCAGGCCAGCATCTGGCCTTACCGGGGCGGCGGCAGTTGGATACCAATCAATACTGGATTACCAACCGTCCTGGGCTGGGATCATCACGAACGACAGCAACGCTGGCCCGGTATGGTCAGCAATCGCAGCGAGAACGGGGCCAAGTATGGCATGATCCGCCAGATATATACGACCACTTCGATCCAGGAGGCCCTCGAACTCCTGAACCATTTCCACGTCACTTATATCCATCTCGGTACTATCGAGCGAGACGGCGAAGTGAGCGATATTTGCGACGGGGGTGGCGCGTGTACCTACGAGCCGTTTATGAGCGAGGATGGTTATGCCAAGTTTGAGCAGATGACCCAACTTGGTCTGCTCGAAGTAGCCTATCAGAACCCCGGCGTAGTCGTCTACAAACTGACCGCCAAAGGCGAGTCGGGGGTTATAACCGGCGACCCGAAGGTCAACGGCGGTACGGTAACGATTACCGACCCGAAACTTAGCAAGCTCGAAGCAGCAATCAAGGCCCAGCCCAACACTCCGCAACCACACTACAACCTGGGCCAGTATTACTATACCAAACACAATTACGACAAAGCCGCCGAAGAATTGCTGACCGTTATCAAGCTGGAACCCAACCGGGTCAATCCTTATCACGTGTTGGGCGACATCTATCGGGATGGGGGCGACATCGAAAAAGCCCTGGCTCAGTATAAAAAGGCCACCGAAATCCCGGCACCGCCGGACGAAATTCCACCGGCCTTTAACAAATATGGGGTCGCCCTTCAGATGGCCGGGCGTTATGATGAAGCGATCAAACAGTTTGACGAGACCCTCAAACGCAATAATCGCTTTAACGAAGCCTATTTCCATAAGGGTGAGGTCTACGAGGCCCAGGGTAAAAAAGACCTGGCTCTCGAAATGTACCAGCAAACTATCCTAAATAGCCAAAAGCGCGACGACTTCTGGACGGTACGTTCCAACCAGAAGATACGCGAATTATCGGGCAAGTAAAGTGGTTGAATTAGAACCTTAGAAAGGCAGGTAGTATTATGACTGCCAAAACCGAATTAGAGCTAGAGCGTCGGCTACCTCTTCTTGAAGAAGCTGAAGTTTTAGAAGATGACGACGATAAGGAAGAACTCTATTACTTTTACGATGACGATAATAACTATCTGGAACTGCGCCACCAACGAGGCGACATGCCTAACAAAGAAAATAGCGATCTCAAACGTTATTTGACAGATTTATTGGTCTGGTATTATCGGGGGCAGGAAGTAGTGGTCTACGAAGAATTTAATTTTTATCAGACCGCTGATCCACAGGAAAAACCACTTTATCCTGACATAGCGATTTTGAAAAACCAACTACATCGGGAGGGTACGTCTAGCTACCAAATAGGTGTAACGGGGCCAGCCCCAGATGTAACAATCGAACTTATCTCCAAAAAAACCCGCCAGATTGATCTCAAGAAAAAACCGATTCGGTATGCTGCATGGGGTGTGAAAGAGTATTTTGTTTATGACCCTAGACCGCGCAAACGGATAAATAAAACACCGCGACTTTGGGGCTGGCGGCTTCCGATCAATGGCAATCGGTTTGAAGTATTGGAGCCAGGTGCCAATGGTTGGATTTGGAGCGAACAGCTTGATAGCTGGCTCGGGCCAGACGGGATCAATTTGCGGCTTTACGATGGGGAGAAAAATGTACGCTTGACCGAGGCCCAGACGCTTCAAAGGGAAGCTGACAATCTTCAGCTAGAAGTAGCGCAGCTAAGAGAAAAGCTGCGCCGATTTGAAAGCAATCAATAAGATACAACTATGTTTGAACCACTTATTTGGCTACTCTTAATCGAGGTGATCGGGCTGGCGGCGCTGCCGTTGGCTTTTAGCGTATTTCGGTTTTTGCCGGAGCGGGGCTATACTCTGGCAAAGCCGCTCGGTCTGCTTTTGACGGCTTATCTGGTCTGGCTCTTGTCCATGCTAGGACTACCCTTTTCGGCCCTGACCAGTTGGCTGGTTTTTGGGGTCGGGTTCGTAGCCCTCAACGGCTGGCTACTCTGGCGGCAGGCTGGCAGATTACGAATTGAGATCGGGGGATTCTTCGCCCGTAACGTCTGGCTGATTGTCCTATGCGAACTTATCTTTGTGGTGGCTTATGCCTATCTGGTCTGGTTACGTACTTACATGCCCGACATCCGCGATCAAGAGAAATTCGGCGATTTCGCCTTTCTCAACTCGCTCTCGATCTTCGATAAAATGCCACCCGCCGACCCCTGGATGAGCGGCTACCCAATCAACTATTATTATTTTAGCCATTTCATGATGGCAATGCTAGTCAAGATGACCGGCATCTCGCCCGCCATCGCTTTCAACCTGACCGTCCCGCTCGTTTTTGCCCTGACCGCTCTCGCCAGCTTTGGCCTGGTCTACAATTTAGTAAGTCTGGCGAAAGGGAGAAAGCAGAAATTAGAGATTAGAAATCAGAAATCAGAAATCAGCCAACCCGAAAATTCTGCTTCCTCATCCCTCATCCCTCATCCCTCATCCCTCCCCACTTCCCCCTCAGTCCTCAGTCCTCAGTCCTCAGTCCTCAGTCCCTCCACCGTCGCAATCCTGGTCGGGCTGCTGGGACTGGTGATGGTTTGCCTTTTGGGGAACCTGGATGCTACGCGGCAGGTACTCTTTCCGAGGCTGGACAAAGGCGAGAGCGGCTTGGACGGCGCGAACGGCTTTTATTTCAACTGGTGGGGGCCGTCGCGGGTTATTTGGGATTATATGCCGATCCCAAGTGGAGCCGGGGTGATCTATCGCTGGACGGAGACGATTAACGAATTTCCGATGTTCAGCTTTTTGCTGGCTGATATGCACCCCCACGTTATGACTTTACCGACCGCGCTTTTAGCTATCGGGCTGGCCCTCAACATTTTAGTAACGCCGGTCGGCCTAGCGCGAAGCGACCATCGGATGATCTTTGTCGTGACTGCCATTGCGGTCGGGGCGCTCTATTTCCTCAATACCTGGGACTACCCGACTTACCTGCTTTTGATTGTGCTGGCAGCCCTATTGCGCGAACGTCAGCTAGGACGGTTGGAAGTCAGGAAAGAACCGGGCGTGGATAACCGCTGGTTGACACTTGGCAAGCTGGCTTTACTGGGCGGGGCGCTCCCTCACCCCCAACAAGCGTCGCTCTTGTTAAGTCAGTTTGTACGCTGGGGGGGCTACGCTGTGCGGCTGACGGTCGTCTCGCTGGCACTCTATCTGCCCTTCCACCTGACTTTTGTCTCGCTAGTAGGCGACAACAATGTGCCGGAACCGATTGGCAGCTTCCCGATCCTCGGCACACTCGGCAAGCTGATAAGCTTTGTAGCCTGGGATCGGTCGCCTTTGCTGGGTTATTTTTTGGTTTTTGGCGTTTTTATCTTCCCGTTGCTATCGCTGCTGGTTCTCAAGCTCTGGCCCTACGTGATGCGGCCTTACGGTTACCTGGACGAAGATAGCGAACTGCCCGAAAGCAAACTACAAGTGCCGAGCGGTTGGGGCTACTATATAACCGCCTGTGGCATTTTCCTGGTGCTTTTGAGCGAAATCGGCTTCTTTATCCTAAATCTCAATCCGGTCGCAACGCTGGTGCTAGGCTTAATGGCCGCGCCGATTACGGCTATCGGGGCCGGGATGCTGGCGGCGGAGTTACTCGAAAAGTATCGGGCCGACCGCCCCGAAACCGAACTGCTGGCCCTGACTGGCGCACTGGCTGCTTTGATGATAACCGGCGGTTGGATCGTCCGCTTCGAGCTTTACGGCCCGCTTCTGATCTGTGCCGTTGGAGCCGGGCTGCTGCTCTGGTTTGAGTCGCGACCTGAACAAGAAATTAAAAATCAGGAATTAGAAATCAGCCAAACACGCGCCACCGCTAGTTCCTCATCCCTCATCCCTCAGCCTTCATCCCTCCTAAGCGACCGTTTCGTGTTGCTGCTGGCCTTTTTGCCGGTCGTCATCACGTTTGGTACCGAGCTAATTCTGGTAAGGGATGTATTTAACTCGCGGCTGAACACGCTGTTCAAATTTTATTACCAAGCCTGGGTTATGTTTGGGCTGGCTGCCGCTTACGCCAGTTGGCGAATACTGGCCTGGATGTTCACAGGAATTAGCCGTCAGCCGACCGTTATTAACGCCGCCAGCAACAGGCAGCCAGCCAGCCTTGAAACCGAGCCTGAATTGGAGTTGGTCGGAGTAGCGGCGAGTAGCTCTAGTTCGCAACCTCCAATTACACCGGGCGACTATACATCGCAACTTTCAACTTCGGCCTACGATTTTAACGACGACCCCGAAGCGGAAGCCGCCGAGGAATATCAGATGGCCCAACCTCGCCGACCCTGGTGGCGATGGGTCTGGGCGCTGGCGCTCGGTCTGCTCCTAATCGGCGGGATGGTCTACCCAATCTTTGGGCCTTACGAAAAAACGGGCCGTTTTGCTCGGCTTACCGATCAGGCCGGACAACCTGCCAGATCGATCTCGCTGGACGGTTCGCTCTGGTTGCGGGATGGCGGGCCGACCGGCGGGCCGCTACCGGGAGATTATCAGGCGATCCAATGGCTCAAAGAACAACTGGCGGCTAACAAAAACTTTGCCGGAACGATCTTAGAAGCGAGTGGGTCAGATTGGGTTGATTTCTCGCGGGTGAGTGCCTTTACCGGTCTCCCGACCGTGATGGGCTGGCCCGGTCACGAAAACCAATGGCGCGGTGGCAAAGCTTTCGCCCGTAGCGATGCGCTCGATTGCGGTCAGACCCTGGTCAAGTATGGAGTGCGTCAACCGCTACCGGGTGTAACCCGTAGCCTACAAAAAGACGAACCCTATTGCCGCCTTTACATGGTCGAACTGATTTACAGCACCGACAACGCGAAACTAGCCGAACAACTTTTGCGTGAAGCCGGGGTGCGCTATGTCTATGTCGGCAGCCTCGAAACTGGGGCCAGCAACGGGCGCTCAAGCGAGACCAAAAGCTATGCCCCCCAATCGTTGCTCAAGTTTAGCCAGTTCATGAAAGTCATCTACGAGCGCAACGGCGTAACCATTTATAGCTTTTAAGGAACGCCCGGCTAAGAGGCTACCCGAAAATGGGGCAAGCTCAATTCGCCTCTTTATTGACAACCCGATCCACATAGAGTATACCGTAACAATCTAAATTTTCACTTTGGGGTTTCTTCTCTAACAAAACAATTTGGCACTTTAAGACTTTAAACTGGATTGTCCTTGTCGAGTTAGTTTTTAGCCCGGTTTTGCTTTGTGCAGAGAGCTAACAGAACCGAGAAATAGGCTTCTTAGCCAGGGTAGTTGACTTTAGACTGGTTTCTTGAGTTTCCCATTCTATCTTTGTTGAACCACACGCTGCTTAACAGATCACAAACATAGCCGAGAATACTAATTGCTCAAGAAGTTCCGTTAGTGGAAGAACCCCTTATTGTACATTCTCAAAGATGAGGAGAATTATTAATGCTACGCATTAAATCAATAAGTATAGGGCTTCTGGCGATGCTGCTGGGGGTGCTGGTGCTGAATGCCACTAACTCAACCGCTACTACAATGGCAGCTTCCCTCTCTGCTCCAGGTCAGCCTGACTTCGGCCCAAACGTGAAGCTCTTCGATCCTAGCATGCCGACGAGCCAGATTCAGGCAACCGTTGACGCGATTGCCAATCAGCAGGTCGATAACGAGATGGGTACCCAACGCTATGCACTCCTGTTCAAGCCCGGCACCTATGGCACGACTGCCAATCCACTCACCTTCCAGGTAGGCTACTACACCGAGGTGGCCGGACTCGGCGCATCGCCGACCGATGTCACCATCAACGGTCACGTCGATGTCTACAACCGCTGCTTGACCCCCGACAACTGCATCGCGCTTGACAACTTCTGGCGCTCGCTGTCGAACCTGACGATCAACGTCACGGGTCTGGCCGACTGCCGGTCATCGGGCAACTTCTGGGCGGTCTCGCAGGCGGCTCCAATGCGGCGGGTCAATATCACTGGCGGCAATCTCACACTGATGGACTACTGCACCTCCGGGCCACAATATGCGAGCGGTGGCTTCATAGCCGACACCCAGACCGGCTTTATCATCAACGGGTCGCAGCAGCAGTTTTTGGTGCGGGACAGTAGCATCGGTGGCTGGTCTAACGGCGTGTGGAACCAGGTCTTCTCCGGGGTGGTGGGCGCACCGGCCCAGTCGTTCTCGACCACGCCCTATAATCCCCCACCCTACACCACCCTGGCGACCAGCCCGGTGACGAGGGAAAAGCCGTTCCTGTACGTCGATTCGTCCGGCAACTACAAGGTCTTCGTCCCGGCCCTCCGCCAAAACTCCTCTGGCACAACCTGGGCCAACGGGCCTGCTGGCGGTTCGTCTATTCCGATTGACCGTTTCTTCATCGCCAAACCGACCGACTCTGCCAAAGCGATCAATGTCGAGCTTGCTCGTGGTAAGAATGTGATCTTCACCCCCGGCATCTATCATCTGGAGCGTACTATCGAAGTCAAGCGCTCGGACACGGTGGTGCTGGGCCTGGGCTTCCCAACCCTGGTGCCGGACAACGGGGTCGTGGCGATGTCAGTGGCTGACGTGAAGGGGGTCAAACTGGCTGGACTGTTGTTCGATGCCGGCCCGGTGAACTCACCGGTACTGCTCCGGGTAGGCAGCAAGAACGACGATGATGAGGGCGACCGAAACGGCGATGATAAGAAGAGCGACCCAGCCGACCCGTCCTCGCTCCAGGATATCTTCTTCCGCATCGGTGGCGCGACACCGGGCAAAGCCACGACCAGCCTTGTAGTCAACAGCGACAACGTCCTGCTGGACGACATCTGGGCCTGGCGAGCCGATCACGGTAACGGAGTGGGTTGGACTGACAACACCGCCGATACTGGTGTGATTATCAACGGCAACAACGTCACGGCCTATGGGCTGTTCGTGGAACACTACCAGAAATACCAGCTTATCTGGAACGGCGAAAACGGCAAAACCATTTTCTTCCAAAACGAAATGCCCTACGACCCACCGAACCAGGCCGCTTGGAGCCACGACGGGGTCAATGGTTACGCCGCCTACAAGATAGCCGACGCTGTCAAGAACCACGAAGGGTGGGGTTTGGGCAGCTATTGCTTCTTCAACGTCAACCCGACCA
Source organism: Chloroflexia bacterium (assembly GCA_038210655.1). Classification (GTDB taxonomy): domain Bacteria; phylum Chloroflexota; class Chloroflexia; order Chloroheliales; family Chloroheliaceae; genus 54-19. The sequence goes on along the minus strand of JBBQWM010000013.1, from coordinate 88,060 downwards.
TTCACGCGACCCGCGCCTTCGAGGTTCCGATTAGACCTGGGGTCAAGCTACACGACATACTGACCGTCTCGCTTGGCGGTGTTGGTGTCATCGACCACGTGGTCAACGATACTGGCGCGGCAGCACAGGGGACAGCCACTAACCCGGTCAATCTGGTCAGCTACCCGTAAAGTCCATTGGCGGAGCAATGTCTTACAAAAGACTTTTCGGATAGGTTCTCAATTTTCAAATGCTAAAAAAGGCTGGCACTATTGATCTAATAGTGCCAGCCCTTTTAGTAAACCCGTCCTATAGTCCGTGTTAAGCTTATTTCCGAGGACCCTTGCCGACGTGATTGATAACATCGTCGATGTGAGTGGTCGCCATCTGGTAGGCGGTATCGGCCTGAGCCTGGGTCAACGTGCCAGCCTTAACTTTGGCATCCAGGTCGGTCTTGATCGCCGCCAGCATCGCAGTTTTAACCGTCGCTACGTCCACGCTCTTGGCCTTAGCGACATCCGCGATAGACTTACCGGCCTTCAGTTCGGTCTGCAACTCGGCGGTGGTCAGGCCCAACGCCTTAGCCGCCGCGTCGGTCGTCGCTTTCATCGCTTCCATACCGCCACGTCCACCGTCGTGGCCTTTGCCGGGGCCGCCGCGTCCACCAGGGAAGCCTTGCCCGGTAAAGCCGTTCTTGGCCTCTTCCTTAATCTTATCAGCCTGGGCCTGGGTCAGCGTACCATCTTTAACCGCCTGGTCTACTGTATCACTAACCGCGCCGGTAAAGGCCGAATTTAGCTTGGCCTGATCTACGCCCAACTTGGATGCAAAAGCCTGCACAAACTTATCGCGTAGCGTGTCTTTAGCAACGGTAGCCGCAGTCTGGGTCGGAGTAACTTGAGCGGCAGGGGCCGCGCTGGCGGTAGATAGCCCAAAACTGAATATTCCAACACCTGCGACCATAGCCAGGGTTAAGAAACCCAAAACCAGCCCGGTGATTTTCTTCTTGGTAATTTTGCCCATTACGATTGTCCTTTCTCACTTAATAAACTTCTCGATAGAGCGCCTTTTCGGTTTGCGCTACTTATTTCTAGGGGGTAAGTACTTCCGGTTGTTGCTTAGTTGTCTTACCACTGCCCTTATGATACCGCCTAGTTGTTGTTTAACTATTAGCCAAAATACACGAGAGTTTTAAAGATTTGAAAAGAAAACGCAAGAATAGCCGCGTCATCGAATTTGACAGCCTGCCCACACGGGCATAAGATAAGCGCAGTTCAAGAAAAGTTAGTGAGGAGAATTTAACTATGATCGCCACCCCCGCCGTTTTCAGCGCTAAAGAACAGGCAGTTTTGACCGCGCTGGCCGACGCAATTTTCCCGCGCCTACCCGCCAGCGAAGCCAACCCGCTTTATGCGCTGGCAGCCAGCGATCTGGATGTGCCGCGCCAACTGATCGAAGCTCTTTCAGACTTACCCAATCAGGATGACATTCAACAGTTAAAGACTTTCTTGCAACTGATCGAGAGGCGGGCGGCTAACGCGGCCCTGGCCGGGATTGCCAAGCCTTTTACCCGGATGAACAGCAACGAGCAAGAACGCTTTCTTTTGCGGCTGGCGACCCATCGGCTCAACCAATTTCGGGGCGCTTTCCGGTCGCTCAAGGCATTGAGCGGGGCGTTTTACTTTGCCGGGCTGGATGCGAAAGGCCACAACCCCACCTGGGAAGTAATCGGCTACCCTGGCCCGCCCGCCCCACCACCCGCCAAACCCAAACCGCTCCAACCCTTGCCAATTACCCGCCATCAGACGCTCAGTTGCGATGCCGTGATAATCGGTAGTGGGGCAGGTGGTGGAGTGGTAGCCGGGGTGCTGGCCCAGGCCGGTAAAGATGTGATCGTGCTAGAAAAAGGCGGCTATTATAACGAAGCCGACTTTAACCAGCACGAGTTAGAAGCCTACCAAAAGCTTTACCTGGATAAAGGCATGACTTCTAGTGCCGACAAAGGGGTCAGTATGCTGGCGGGCAGTTGTCTGGGCGGTGGAACCGTTATCAACTGGACGACCAGTTTTCCGACCCCGGAGCGGGTACGCCAGGAATGGGACGACCAGGAAGGCTGGGAAGTCTTTTACACCGGGCAGTACGAGCGTAGTTCACAATCCGTTTTGAACCGGTTAGGGGTCTCGCAGGACTACAACCGGCTCTCGCAGCGCGATCAACTCATGTGGAAAGGGCTAGAAAAGCTCGGCTGGCAGCGCGACCGGATGCCCCGTAATGTGCGCGACTGCACTCAGGGCGACGATTGCGGCTTTTGTACTTTCGGCTGCCCACAAGGTGCTAAACAATCGACTCTTATCACCTACTTACAAGATGCTTACGAGTGTGGCGCTCGCTTGATCGTTCACGCCAATGCCGACCACATCCTTACCAACCAGGGCCGGGCCTGCGGGGTGCTGGCAACCGTCCGCGACCCTCAGACTGGCGCACGCTACCAGTTGACGATCCAGGCTAAGGCCGTTATCGTGGCAGCGGGTGCGCTCAATACACCGGCTATTTTGCTGCGGTCGGGCCTGGGTGGGCCAGCCGTCGGCAAGTACTTACGGTTGCACCCGGCCACCGCTGTTAGCGGCTATACCGACGAACGGGTCGATGGTTGGAACGGCGTGTTACAAGGAGCCTACAGCAAACAATTTTCCGATCTGGACGGGCAGGGCTACGGCGCGATTTTGGAAACTGGCCCGACTCACATGAGTGTCCCGGCTAACGCGCTCGGCTGGGAGGGAAGTCGCGCCTTCAAAGATATGATGCTCAAATTTGGTTATTCGGCTTCGGTGGTGGTGATTACCCGCGACCACGATAGCGGGTACGTCACGATCAACCGGCAAGGTTTACCTGTCGTGCATTATAGCGTATCGAAATATGATACCAGCCACGCCCGAACCGCCGTCGCGGGGGCGGTGCGCTTGCTGGAAGCCGCCGGGGCTTCCGAAGTGCGCTCTCTCAACGCTATTCCCCAAATCTATCGCTCCGGCGGTAGCGAAAGCATTGAAAGCTATATCACCCGGCTTGATCGGCAGGGCTGGGGGCCGAACCAGATGGCCTTTTTCAGCTATCACCAGATGGGTTCCGCCCGGATGGGTTCCAACCCGCTCACCAGCGTCGTCAACGAACACAACGAATGTCATACTACGCCTGGTTTGTTCGTCACCGACGGCAGCGCTTTTCCCGGTGCAAGCGGGGTCAATCCGATGATAACAATCCAGACTATTGCTCATCGGGCTGCCGCTTATATCGCTACTCGAATTTAAGGGCCAGTTTTGGATTGACAGTCACCCCACGCAGTGCTATAATCTGGCTCCAACTTATAGCGGGGCGTAGCGCAGCCCGGTAGCGCACCTGAATGGGGTTCAGGTGGTCGGAGGTTCAAATCCTCTCGCCCCGACCAGTTTTCACCCCTACTTCCCTCATTGTTAGCAACTTTCTCGATGGCAAACCACCTTTTTTTGTGTTAGTTTTGTATTTGAATCCAGAGCAAACCCGCCTTTTGTACCTGACTAATTCGTTCAAGTATGTTAAAATTTGTATATAACAACTATTGGCACTACTACTCGTATGCAAAAATTACCTTCCAGGGTCGCCCATTTATTGCCAAAATCAGGCCGGTGGCTTGTTTGCTTATATACTATCAAATCAAAGCTCATAAAATGTGCTTTTCAGACTTAGAAAACCTCAAGCTAATGCCGTTGATAGTATAGCTGACGCACTTATAAACTTGAAAATACAGAGAGGAGGGGGCGCGATGACCGGCTTTCAATTTTTAATGGGTACTGTCGCCACTGCGGCTACCGAACAGAACGGCTTGCAAGGCTACGAATTGCTGGTTGATCTCGTGCTGGCAGTGCTGGCAGCCTTTATCGGCGGGGTAATTGCGACCCGCTTAAAGTTGCCGGTAATAACCGGTTACTTGCTGGCAGGAATTGCTATCGGCCCCTTTACTCCCGGCCCGGTCTCGGATGTTCACCGAGTGCAAACAATGGCCGAACTGGGGGTAGCCCTCTTGATGTTCGCGCTCGGCACGCAGTTCTCGCTTCACGAGCTAAAGGGAGTCGGGCGCGGCGCAATTGCCGGGGGCGTGTTGCAAATCCTCCTGACGATGGCTCTCGGTATACCGCTTGGACTGGGGCTGGGCTTGCCTTTTACCCAGGCCCTTTATCTGGGAGGTATGTTGGCTATTTCCAGTTCGATAGTAATGCTCAAGCTGCTTTTGAGCCGGAGCGAGGTTGAAAGCCTGCACGGACGGCTGGCGCTAGGGACCGGGGTAGTTCAAGACATCAGCGTCGTGGTGCTGGTGGTATTGTTACCTGCTTTAGCAGCGCCTTCACAGGCGGGCGACGGAGTAGGTAGTTTGCTCATCACAATCGGGCTGGCCCTTTTCAAAGCCGCCCTATTTTTGGTTATTACCTACGTAATTGGAACCCGGCTGATCCCCTTCCTGCTTTATCGAATTATCAGTCTAGGACTGCGCGAACTATTCTTGCTTACGATCCTGATTATTGCCGTCGGAACCGCGCTGGTGGCCCAAATGATCGGACTCTCTTTTGCGCTAGGAGCCTTTCTTGCCGGGATGATTGTCAGCGAGTCGGATGCCGCCGATGATGTACTAAACGAAATCATCCCGATCCGCGACGTATTCGCGACCCTTTTCTTTGTCTCAATTGGGATGTTAATCAACCCCATCTTTGTCTGGGAACATCTGGGCGAAGTCGCACTGGTGGTTTTAACCATTCTGATAGGCAAGTTTGCTATTGCGGCCTTCCTGTTCTGGCTCTTTCGCTATCCGGCCCGCGCTGCCCTCAAAGCCGGGTTGCTATTGGCCCAAATCGGCGAGTTCTCTTTTGTGTTGGCCCGCACCGGTCGCGATCAAGGCGCGATTAGTGCCAATGTGGAAGCCCTGACCTTAGCCGGAGCGCTCATTACGATCATTCTGACCCCGGTGCTGTATCAGGCTGTGCCACCCCTGGCAACCCAAATTTCAGCACGGCTGGCCCGCCGTCGCCAACGGCAGGCGATTACCCAGGCTGCCGAGACAGGCGAAACCCTCTCGCCAGCCAACCCGACCCCGGTCTACGATTGGCCCGGTCGTGACCCGCGTCTCGACCCCCTCTTGAGTAGCCCAACCACTGCCCGCGACCACCGCACGCCAATCGAGCGCTGGCCCTACAAAAAACACGTCATTATCTGTGGCTATGGGCGGGTCGGGCGCGAATTGGTCGAAGCTGCTCGTCGTCGCAACCTGGAAGTAGTAGTTATCGAATACGATCTGCGCCGGGCTGCCGAAGCGCACGACCGGGGCCTGGTGGTCTTTACCGGCGACGCGACCGAGGAATTTGTCCTCAAGCAGGCCAATATTGCCCAGGCCAAAGTACTGGCGATTACGGTTCCCGATCTGACGACGGCGGAAGCCGCAACCCGCATAGGCCGGGGCCTTAATTCTGAACTCGAAATTATTACCCGCGCCAGCGATACACGGGCCATCCGAGCTTTGCGCGAAGCCGGGGCCGGAGCCGTCGTCCAGCCTGAAATAGAGGCTGGGCTGGAATTTATCCGGCGCACCTTACGAGCCTACGGTGTCAGCGGGGTCGAGCTTCAGGCGGTCGTCAACGGTCGGCGCGAGACTCACTACGGTCGGCAGATGTAGAGAATAGAGATTAGAAATTAGAAATCAGGCAGAGAAAGGCCGGATGTTTTAGTTTGATTTCTAATCTCTGATTTCTATTTTCACTATTACACAATTCGTTAACCGCCCCACCGTTTATATGGTATTATTATAAGCTGTAGCCTGCTTCAGAAAATCACCGTCCCATACACCCAGACCCATTTGACGGATCTAGGATAGGTTTTAAAGCCAGTTTAGGAGGTAGAGTATTAGTACGCTAGATTACGGCCCGAACGAGGCGGGCCAGATCGCTGCCGGGGGTCATCGCACCAATATTCGGCAGGTGGAAATCCTCGATACGACCTTGCGGGAGGGCGAGCAATTCAGCCGCGCCCATTTTAACTTTAACCAGAAGGTCGAGATTGTGACCGCACTGCACCGCTTTGGGGTTGAGTATGTCGAAATTGGGTCGCCAGTCTCATATCCAAACGCCTTGCAAGAGCTAATCCAACTGGTCGAATTGCTGGCTTCCAAACAGAGCCGCACCCAGATTCTGGTGCATTGCCGCTGCAACAAAGAGGATGTCGATTTAGCCTTGCAGAGCGGCGCGTATGGCATCAACTTGTTTATGGGAACCAGCAGCTTTTTGCAAAAGGCCAGTCACGGCAAGAGCATTGTAGAAGTCACTAAACTGGCGACCCAGATGGTCGGGTACGTCAAGAGCCAGGGCCGTTTCGTGCGCTTTGGGGCCGAAGATGCTTTTAGAACCGACTTAAAAGACTTGCTCTACATCTGCGCTGCGTTGGATGAGGCCGGGGTCGATCAGGTCGATTTCCCTGATACCGTCGGGGGTGCGACCCCCTTTGAGGTTTACGACCGCCTTCGCGAGTTTAGCCGCCGCTTCAAATTTAAGATCGAGTATCACGGTCATAACGATACCGGTTCGGCTATCGCCAACGCACACGCCGCTTTGGAGGCCGGGGCAGTCTGCATCAACACTACCGTGCTGGGGATCGGCGAACGCAATGGCATCTGCCCGATGAGTGGGCTGGTCGGACGGCTTTACTCGCTCAACCCTGAACTCGTCGCCAAGTACAATCTGAAAGAGCTGCCAAAGGTCGATAAGCTGGTAGCGACCATGCTTGGCGTGCCGATCCCGCACGACATGCCGATCACCGCGCCAAATGCCTTTACCCACAAAGCCGGTATCCACACCAAAGCGATCTTGCAAGATAGCCAGGCTTACGAGGTACTGAAGCCGGAGGATTTCGGGATCAAGCGCACGTTGGATATTGCCAGTCGGATCACCGGCAAGCACGCTATCGCAGCGCGGGCAGGCGAATTGGGGATCATCCTTTCGGACGAAGATCAGGCCGCGATTACCGAGAAGGTGCGACGAGCCGCCGGGTTGGAGCCAATTTCGCTTGAAAACGTCGATCTGATTATCCAGAGCTATCACCAAAGCCACAAACCAAAAGGGGAGGTCTAGTCATGGCGAAGAAACTGGGCATTCTCTACAGCGAGATACGCGAGGACGAGCAGGCTCTAATTGCCGCCGCCCGTCGTCAGGGGGTCGAGCCGGTCATGCTCCGCACCGAGGAACTAATTTTTGATGTCCAATCCGGGATGGTGATCGCACCGGGGGCGGTCGAGGTCGTGCTGGAACGGGCGATTGACCATTTTGTAGCGCTTTACTCGTTGATGCTTTTGGAGCGGGCCGGAGTTCGCACTATCAACAGTTCCGAGGTAGCCCGTATCTGCGGCGACAAGCTTCTAACTACCCTGGCCTTCCAGGAGGCAGGCGTACCGACTCCCCGCACCGAGATCGCCTTTAGCGCCGATGCTGCTATGCAGGCCATCGAAGAACTGGGCTACCCTGTCATGCTGAAACCATTGACGGGCGACAAAGGTTCGCTGGTCGCCCGCCTCAACGACTACGATGCAGCCAAAGCCGTCCTCGAACACAAAGAGCGGCTAGGTCAATACGATCACGCGATTTACTATTTGCAAGAGTATTTGCAAAATCGGCCTGGGCGCGACATCCGGGCCTTTGTGGTCGGGTCGGAGGTGGTCAAAGCGGTCTATCTGATCGCCAACAAAGCGACCAGCAGCGCCGACGAAAACCTGACTATCATCGATTGTCCGCTCACGCCTGAACTGGAAAAAATTGCATTGGCGGCGGCCCAGGCGGTCGGCGGCGGGGTGCTGGCAGTCGATTTGATCGAGGATGGCGACGCACTGGCGGCTATCGAGGTCGATTACACCGTCGAACTCTCCAAGCTCGGTCTAGCCGAAGAACTGGCTCCCCGCATTATCGAGTACGCTTTGCGCGAAGATTAATTTTTGGATAGAGCATAATGTAACTTATGAGGGCGTGTAGTTATACGCCCTTATTTTCTTGAAGCCAAATTTCTGGTGTTACTATAACAGATTGCAAAGCACTTGAGCTAAAAGATATTGTGTAGGAGCGAGCTTCTGCTCGCGATTGAAGAAACGGGTATGTGTTCAATCGCGAGCAGAAGCTCGCTCCTACAGGGGTCAATTACGCTGTAACATGTTATAATTAGCTCAGAAAAAGCTTGTGCCAACCGCCCCGAATAGTGTAATATAGCTTCCAGCTAGAGGAAAACTGAACAAAAGACCTGAACAAACTGGGCCTGGTAAGGTAATCAAGAGGAGGCGCTGAGAATGGGAACGATTGGCAATTTGTTTGAAGTATTGCGCGATAATAGCTACCGCGAGATCGAGGAAGAAGCCAGCCGCGAGGTGGTGATTGCGCTGGCAGGCAATACAGTGGAAGTGCGCGACAAGTTGCAACGGGCGCTTTCGACCCGGCTCGAAAGCCTGTGGACACCCTCGCCCTTCCGCCTGATCGAGCCAAACGAACGACCGGGCCTCAAAGACGACGACGAAAATAGTGGCCTTTTGCTGTATAGCCTGTATAAGGGCGACCGCATTCCTGCCGAAAAACGGCGCTGGCTGGGCGAACTGGCTCAGGCCGGGGTTAGCGGGGTGACGGTCATTATCGCCGTTCTTGAACGCAAAGAAGAAGAGGATTTTAATCGGCAGCGCCGGACGACCAATCGCTTGCAAGCGATCAACCCACTCCGATTGGTCGGAGGCCGCGAGAGTGGCCCAGCCCAACCCGGCAACGCCTCCGCCGATGGTGCGGCCTTTAATAATGCCGAGGCTGAGATGCGACCAGCCTGGGAAACCGAGTTGGAAGAATTGACCCAGGCGGGTGGCAAATTAAAGGTAGTCGAATTGAAAGGACTGGAACTAGCCCAACTTCAGGCCGAACTGCTGCCCGCGATGGTAAAGCAACTCAATGGGCGTGAATTGGCCCTGGCCCGCCGCGCCCCCATCTTCCGCAATACGGTCGCCACCCAGCTGATCTCCGATACCGCCCGCTCGAATGCCCAGACGGTCTTGTTTGCTAATGCGGCGGCGGGTATCCCGCTGCTGGGCGACTTTTTGGATAATGGGGCGGATTTCGTACTGCTGACCAAAAACCAGTTTGAGTTAAGCCACCGATTGGCCGGGGTTTACGGGCAGAAACGGGATAGCCGGGTTGAGGTTTACCTCGAATTGGTCCCAATTCTGGGGGCCGCTTTCGTCTGGAAGACCCTTTCGAGTATGGCAGCCCGCCGCATACCTGTGATCGCCTCAATGCTACCCAAAGCCCTAATTGCCTACAGCGCGACGATGGTGGTCGGGCGGGCCGCTCAACTCTATTATTCGAGCGGACGCAAAGCCCCGGCCCAGGTCGCAGCAGTCGTGCGGCGCTTCTTCGAGCAACTCCCAGTCCGATGGGGTGGTTCCAAGCCCACCGGCGCAACGGATAGCCCCCGCCGACTAAGATCAAGCTAATGCTATTCGAGGAAGCGCCTCCGGCCCTCTTCCAGCAGGCCATCGAGCAATTTAATGCCCGGCAATTCTTCGAGTGTCACGAGACGCTCGAAGACCTCTGGAACGCCGAACGACGCGAATTGCGTCGGTTTTACCAGGGCCTATTGCAAATCGGGGTCGGTTATTATAAGATAATCACCAAGCCCAACTACCGAGGAGCGCTTTCGCTACTGGATAGCGGGGTAGGCTATTTACGGCCTTTCGCGCCACGCCAGTTTGGGATAGATCTAGAAACGCTGATCGCTGCCGCCGAGCAAGCTATACGGGAATTACAACAACTCGGCCCCGACCGCCTGGCCGAGTTTCAACCGGGACTTATACCAAAAATCGGTGAGAACGAAGGGTAAAGGGATGGCAACTCTCGATTATAATCAAGTGCGAAATGTGCCGCTCAAAACCGATGGCGAAACTATCGAATTGGCCGGGCAGTTCTTGAACCCTACCGATCAATTCGATTGTGGAGAAATCGGCCTGGTAGCTGCCGGTCAACTGGCTCAGGTCGCCTGGCGTTACGCCCAAATCACCGAAGGAGCGTGCCGCCCCCAATTGGCGGCGCTACTCTTTGAGGCCACCGGCGATTTTCGGGCGCTCGATTTTTATTTCCCAATCACCAACGGGCTAAAAGCAGATGAAGCCGCCCGTCAGGATTTTTATAACGGGATGCGCTACATTGCGGCCCATCCGGGCCTCGACTTGCAGGTCATCGGGCGCAACCGCACCAATATTACCGAGCAGTCCCCGCTTGCCGTCCGGCAAATCGTAGCCGGACACCTGACCGAAGTCTTTTTCTACCGACGCGATATTCTGGAACGCTTTTTATCAAAGCCGCGCCACTTCCAAATTTATACCAACCGGGCCGCTTTCGATCAAGATGGCGGTCTCGCCGGGGGCGATTATAGCTTCGACCGCGAAGCGATCCAGCTAGAAATGTCGCGGCTCTTTGAAGGCTTTTACGGAACTACCCCTGGGGTTGCCCCTTTCTTGCACGAATTGGGCCATATGCTCGACCACTTCGAGGCCAGTACGGGCAGAATGGGCCAGTGCGAAGGCGTGTTACCCGGCATGAGTAGGCGCGATGGGCCGCTTTTCTCGCCAGAAGCCCGCCGCCTTTTTAGCGAAGGTAAGCAGATCGAGCAACAGCGTTATGTGCTTTACCAGAATGGACAGGCCCGCCCCACCGACCCGGTTCCGGTCGGGCATCCGTATGTTTTCCAGACCGATGGCGAGTTTATCGCCGGGTTTTTAGAAATGTTCTTTCGTAATCCCAACTATTTCGCGGCTCAAAACCCGACCCTTTATCAGGGCTTCGCTACCCTCTTAAAACAAGACCCACGCCGCGATTGGGCCGAAGATTTTAGCTTTTACGTAAGCGAGAATCGGAAAGCCTTCCTGGGCGGACAACGTCCGGCCCCCCAGCACGTTACCATTCCTAACCCCTGAAAAGCAGGGATCACCTACCCGAAAGGTCGGCCTGAGGCAGTTTTCAGGCTCCTACTTTAAGTGCCACTGTGAGAAAATCGGTCTGACTTCCAGACCGATTTGAGTCCTGACTTTCTAAACGTTTAGCTAATTTCGATGCAGACCTGTTACAGAAAGGATCGTCCCACTATGTATACTACCTCTTACGCTCGTGCTACCAATGGATTAAGCAAGCGCACCGCTTTTATCGGTCGGCTCAAAGAAGCCCTCGACCAACCCCAACCCGGACAACCCGTTGCGGTGCTGTGTATCAACCTCGACCAATTTCAACTGATTAATCATACCCTGAGTTACAACGCCGGAGACCAACTGATTTTGGAGGCTGCACTCCGGTTGGGCAATTGCTTGCAACCTGAGAACACCTTGACCCACCTGGCAGCGGACGGGTTTGCCGTGCTGATCGAAAAAGGCCAGACTGCCACTGAGGTTGTCGAGTGTATCCAACTGGCATTGGCGGCTCCCTTCAATATCAAGGGGGAGGCGATTTTTGTTAGCGCCAGCATCGGGATTGCCCAGGGTGAGTCCGGGATGGTAACGCTGCCGGAAAACTTGCTCCGCAATGCGAACCTGGCAATGTACGAGGCCCAATTGCGTGGGCCAGGCCATTATGCAATCTACGACCAGACCATGCGGGTCAAAGCGGTCGAACGATTTGACCTGGAAAGCGAAATGCGTCGGGCGCTCAAACAAAATGAGTTTCAGGTCTACTATCAACCGGTCGTAGCATTGGGGAGTGGCGAATTCAAGGGCTTCGAGGCCTTAGTGCGCTGGCAACACCCCCAACGCGGCTTTCTTCATCCGCACGAGTTTATGCCCATTGCCGAAGAAACCGGATTGAGTGGGCCGATCAGCGATTGGGTCTTGCGAGAAGCGTGCTGCCAGAGCCAGGATTGGCAACTCCGCTTTGGCGCAAAGCTACCGATTTCGATTGATGTCAACCTGTCGGCTTACCAATTTGCCGACCCCGGCTTGCTCGATCAAGTCGAGCAAGCTTTGAGTTTGAGCGGGTTGAACGCGACCCAGTTGAAGCTGGAAATCACCGAAGGAGTCTTGATGAGAGACCCCGAACTGACCGTCAGACAACTGGTACAATTAAAAGTGCTGGGGGTACAACTACATCTGGACGACTTTGGGAAAGGTAATTCTTCGCTAGGGTGGCTATCACGCTTCCCGATAGACCTGGTAAAGGTCGATAAGCGTTTTCTGCTCCAGATGACTGCCCATAGCAAGACCCACCAGATTATAAAGGCGATTGTCTCACTGGGTCACGATTTGGGAATAGCGGTCGTCGCTAAAGGGGTGGAAACTGAGACCCAACTCGAACAGATCAGGGACTTGAAATTCGACTATATCCAGGGTTATTTTCTTTCGGAACCGCTGAGTAAGCAGGATGCTGCCAATTGGCTGACCGAACTGATCGAGGTTAACCGAGGACGGGTAGCCCAGGGGTAAGTCTGATACACCGAAAAGAAGCGTGACAGCCGAACAAAAGCGGCTGGTTAAAGCTTGGTTTAACTTTTTATTAACTACAATGCAGCAAGCCGTAGCTGCTTAACGCTTTTTAGAAAGAGTGAGAAGAAAGTAGCGTGACACCGGCAGAAACTACCATCAAAGACCAGGCGAAAGTGGCCCGCCAGTATGCCTTTGCAAATTACGGCGGCCCCACTTTTGCCCAGTTGTGTATGGCCTTCGACTATCGCGTCTGCGAGGCTGCCAGAGAGCGAGCTATTAGTCTATCGGGCAATGACAAGGCCCACGAAGACGACGCGGAACGCTTAGAAGAGGTCTTAAAGTTGTTGGCTTTTCATTTACCGGCCCCCGGCGAAGATACCCTTGATATGGCGCTGGCCTTTTGCTGGCTGGATGCGAAGGGTTACGGGACACTTACTTTGGAAACATTGGAACAAATCCTGGAAACCGTCCGACAATCCAGTCGGGTAGATAAACGATGAGCGAAACCGCCGGTTACTCCAAAAGAGGGTTACTCGATAAGCTTGGGCTACGGGCCGGGGCGCGAGTGCTACTGATTAATGCTCCCTCGAATTATTTTGAATTATTGGGCGAATTACCACCCAATTTGACTATAACTGACCAGCCTGATGCGCCACTGGATTTCATCCACCTGTTTACTACCAGCCAATCCGAACTGCAAGCAAAACTACCCGCGCTAAAACAGGCGCTCGACTACAAAGGCATGCTCTGGCTTTCGTGGCCCAAACGCTCTTCCAAAGTTCCAACCGACTTGAGTGATAATCTGGTAAGGGGGATCGGGCTGGCCTGTGGGTTAGTGGATGTAAAAGTAAGCGCGATAGATCAAATCTGGTCGGGCCTAAAATTCGTCTATCGACTCAAAGACCGACCTACTTAGAGCCTATCCATGTTAAATTAAGAGGAGACCGTGTGGACTGGGGTGCAGGTGGGCCAATAAAATTAGCCAGTACCCAGAGAGGTACGACAAACTATATTTTATCCTGTTAATCCTGTACATCCCTGTTAAATTAAGAGGAGGAAATTGTGATTGAAATTGCGATTATGGTGGAAGGCCAAAATGGGCTGAACTGGCCGCGCTGGCAGCGGATCGCCGGGGCGGTTGAAGATTTGGGCTTTGCCGGGCTTTATCGTTCCGACCACTACACCAACGCCAGCCCACCTGACCTCGATTCGCTCGAATTGTGGGTCTCGTTGACCTGGCTTGCCAGCCACACCAGTCGGATCGAATTCGGCCCATTGGTCAGCCCGCTTTCCTTTCGCCACCCTACTATGACCGCCCGGATTGCAAGCGCGGTAGACGATCTCTCCGGCGGTCGGCTGACGCTAGGGGTTGGGGCAGGCTGGCAGGAGCGTGAGCATACCAACTACGGCTGGGATTTGCTCGATCTAGCAGGGCGGTTTGCCCGCTTTGAAGAAGGTTTGCAGGTTATCAGCAGCCTGCTGACCAGCGATCAGCCCACCAACTTTACAGGCAATTTTTACCATCTGAAAGATGCTATTTTACTGCCTCGTCCACAACGGCCTGCTGGCCCGCCTATCCTGATCGGGGGCAACGGCCCTTTGCGGACTTTGCCGCTGGTCGCCCGTTACGCCGCCGAATGGAATGCTGTCTTTGAGACTGCCCCCAAAATCGCCGAGCTAAACAAACGTCTGGACGAACTACTGGCCCAAAACGGACGACCCGCTAATGCCGTCCGCCGCTCGCTGATGACCGGGTGTGTCTACGGCAAGGATCAGGCCGCAGCCGAAAGCAAAGCCGCTGGGCAGGGTCGCACCATCGCCGAACTACAAGAACGCAGTATTGTAGCCGGAACCGCCGCCGAGATTGTTGAGCAGTTGGGCCGATTAGCCGAAGTGGGCGTGCAGCGTGTAATGCTCCAATGGCTTGATCTCGACGACCTGGAAGGACTGGAAGGACTGGCAAAAGAAGTTTTGGCCCAAGTCTAGGGAGATTTTAGATTTACGATTTTAGATTTATGATTGTAATTACTCAGGCCGGGCGACCACATCGGGTCGTCCCTACCTAAAATCCGTTGTAGGGTGCGACTCTATGTGGTCGCCCAAACGGGGAAGACTGAGTAGTTCTTTTAGATTTGCGATTTGCGATTTGCGATTGTAGGTACAGAGAGTAGAGAGCAAAAGATTGACATTCTGCATTCTGACTTCTGCATTTTTCTCTCCGCCCGTTAAAAGTTGACAGGGCAAGCCTGGCACAATAAGATTGATAGCCAGGTTCTTTTATTTCTGGCTCAACAGGGTCTGGTAAGCGCCCTGTATAAAAATAGAAAGTAAGGTTAAAAAATTTGTCAACTACTACTCCGCACTCTGGGGGTACCTCCCAGGCAGGAAAGGAAGCCACCGAGCAAACCCCGGTAACGGAATGGACTTCTATCGACCAGGTGATTAGTGAATTAAGTGGGCGGCACTATGTGATCGAGCGGAGCCTGGCAACAGCAGTCTTTCTGGCGCTCAAGTTACAAAAGCCCCTTTTGTTGGAAGGTGAGGCCGGGGTAGGTAAAACCGAGATTGCTAAAGTGCTGGCCGAGACTATGAACGCCCGGTTGATCCGTCTGCAATGTTATGAGGGACTGGACGTAAGTAGCGCCGTCTACGAGTGGAACTACGCCCGCCAGATGCTCCAAATCCGCTTGCTGGAGGCAGGTAAAGACAAGGATAGTACACACGAAGCGAAAGAGCTTTTCGGCCCCGACTTTTTGATTAAACGCCCACTCTTGCAAGCGTTGGAAAGTACCGCTGAACAGCCGACCGTCCTTTTGATCGACGAATTAGACCGAGCCGACGAGGAATTTGAAGCCTTTTTGCTTGAAGTGCTTTCGGATTATCAGGTGACAGTCCCGGAAATCGGCACGATCAAGGCCGCTTACCCGCCCGTCGTTATCATCACCAGCAACCGTACCCGCGAAATCCACGACGCGCTCAAACGACGTTGCCTTTATCACTGGATCGATTATCCTTCGCTGGAAAAAGAATATCGTATCTTGCTGGCGAAAGTGCCGGAAGCACCCGATTTGCTGGCTCAACAGGTGGTCGGCTTTGTCCAGGAACTACGCAAAGTTGAGCTTTACAAACTGCCCGGCGTAGCCGAAACACTCGATTGGGCCGAAGCCCTCGTTGCTCTCGATCAGCGCGACCTGGAAGAAAGAGTGGTCGAGGATACGTTGGGCGTGATCCTCAAGTATCAGGAAGATGTTGAAAAGCTCAAGGGTGATAAAGTACGTTCGTTGGTCGCCCGTGCCAAGCAGCACGCCCAGGCCACCCACAAGTAGATCACGAGCGATCAATATTTAATTTTAACCGGAGAGGTTAGGCTAATCAAACTCTGACTAAAACGGTTGGTTAGTCTAACCGAAGGGTTAGAAGGCAAATCTTCTTGAATAAAAGTGGTTCTAATCGAGAGCAGATCGGAAAGTTAGGCTATCAAAAAAGGAACAAGGCGGTTTTATTACTATGCAAAGTAAGCCCAAAAAGCTGGAAATCCCACCTGAACTGCTCAAAGGTTTGGAAAGCATTGAGGCCGGAGCCATTCCAACCCTTATTACACGCAAGCTAGAAACCTTTCTAACCGAACAAGGTCTTTACACCACCAGCATGACCCCAGAGGAAGCCTGGCAAACCTTGCACCGGCTTGCACACGACGAGCAAGTTAATAGCCTATCGCCAGCCGAAAGCAGCCCTGACTCGAGTTCCAATCCCGAAAAACCCGCTATTAGTCCGCCAGTCGGCGGTTTGCAAGAAAGGTTTAAGCGTAAGAAAAAGCGCCGGTAATTAGGAAGATGAGTACAGGCATAATCTTGTCAACTTCTAAATATGAATAACATCTACCCTCATTTAACAAAACGAAGGGCCAAGCTCGTCAAATTGTTGGAAGAAGCCTTCTATCTGCTTGGCGAATGTGATACTATGTTGTTGCAAACAACAAATCCAAGAAAACGGTTAAATTTACGAGATACTCAAGACGACATCCGTAAACTTGTAAACGAATTTGAAGCCGAGTTTGAAACATTACAAGCAAATTTAGAGGAAATAACTGCAAAAAACTTACAGCTTTCTAATCAAGGACCATCACGTCTAATAACATGGCGAAATCGATTGATTGAACAATTGGAGCAAGGTTATGATTTTCTTGGAAGATGCGATGACAAAAGATTGAAATCGGATGATCCCATAGAACAAGTAAGATTGGATATGTATAGAAGTCGTCTACATAACGATATAAACAAATATCGAGATCAACTCACAAGCCTAGATAAGAGACTCATACAGTTAAGCTAGAAATTAAGAAGCAAAAAAGCTGAGGATTATAAAAAATGCGTAATGATACTATACAACGATTACGTGGGGACAGAACTGTAGCACAACAACTTACTGATCTTAATGAATTAGCCGAGTTAACCGAGGAAACTAAACAATTTTTGCAAAAAGAAAATGCCTATCTGGCAGAATACGCTAGTGAAATAGGCGAAAATATGGCACAAGAACATATACAGGCTTCACAAGACTTAAAGCAAAGTGTCATTGAGCTAGAAAACTTTATTGCTCAGAAGCAAACCATTCTTGCAACTATGAGTACGAAGGCAACAAAAGTAACCAGTAGGGCATCACGAAGTCTTTTAAATGTCACTGCTAATAAACCCACAAAGGTTACCAACATCATAGTAATAATTATTCTTGGCCTAGTTTTGTTAGTTGCTACTGCCGGATTCTTAATTTTGCCTTCTAAAATAGATAGTCAAATACTTTTAATTCTTGTAATTGTGGGTTTTGTTACCGGTTTGGTAGTTGGCATAGCTTTAGTTAACCCGCGCAAATACTGGTAAACCAATTACTAAGTCAAAACAAAGCTATCCCCAGGTCTGACTCCCACCCTAGCAAAATAACCCTGTGAAACTTCCAGGGCCGAAATATAATCTTTGCCGGGTGCGTGAGTATCGAGCGAAAAAGGCTGCATATCCTGGATGTCCACGATCTTACCTTTTGGATCGATAAAGGCAATCGAGAGCGCCAAAGGCGTATCCTTCATCCAAAACCCGATCCGGCCCGCCTCCCGAAAGATAAAAAGCATCCCCTGACCGTCCGGCACACTATTACGGCCCATCAAGCCGATCTCCTGCTCCTTTTCGGTGCGGGCCAGTTCGACCGTCATCGTTACCCGCGCTCCGTTTGCCTTCGTAATAGTAGCTGGTGAGGTCGCCAGGGTCGTCTGACCGGGTGTAGTGGCCTGCGCCGCCTTAGAAGTGGTAACGGGTGAAATTGTCTGGCAAGGTTGTGCGCCACATTCCGAGACGGTTGGCGAAGTTGGCGCGGCGGTAGTAGCTGCCAGATTGCCGGTTGGCGCGGCGGTAGTAGCCGCCGAGGATGTAACGGCAGAGGGAGGCGAGGCAACCGTTGCCGTACTATCGCCACAGGCCCCTAGCAATACCACACTTAAAAGGCCAACCAAGATCAGCTGGTCTATTTTTGCTTTCAAAAATTTATTAAAACCCTTTTTCTTAAACGCAACCACTTTATTTAGCCGTGCAACCCTTCTCAGCCCGTTATCATTCGCCGTTATATTTCCCAACAGATGAGAAAAATTTGTGCTTTGACAGGCCCAAATCAGAATGATAGAATAATAGCAATCAGTTTTTGAACTTATTTAGGCAGGCTGTAAGCTAACGCATTAATAAGCTCTTAATACTTTTATTATTTTAACGAAATTCTATTTAAGTGCAACTTAAAACGCTGCACGTTCCCTTTGTATCTCCGCCAAAACTGGCGAGGAGTTATCTTTATGGGTATCCAACTTTTCTTGCGGTTGGTGGGGATGGTAGTATTTGCAGTATTAGGCTGGCAACTCGGCTTGACTATTGACAGCAGCCCCGATCAAATCCGGGTCGTGATGTTGCTGACACTGGCCGGGGCCGCCCTGGGAGCCACAATTGCCCCCTACCTAACAATTGTTCCCGTCAACTGGACCCGCAAAAGACTGCGGGTGCTGCCTGCGGTAGATTTAATTGCCGGTGGGGTCGGGTTGATGGGTGGATTGGTCGTGGCAGCCCTGCTAACTTTGCCGCTTTCCCGTTTGCCAGGGGTGCTGGGCGCGATCTTTCCCTTTTTGGCGGCAGTTATTTTCGGCTATTTGGGTATTGTCGTAATGGTGATGCGTAAGCGCGAGATTTTCGAGTTCTTTGGCTTGAACCGGGCCGCCAATGCCGTCGCTGCCGAAGCCCGTGGCAACAACGCCTTCGCCCGCTCGATCCTGGTCGATACCAGCGCGATCATCGATGGTCGGATTGCCGATGTGAGCCAGACCGGGTTTATCGAAGGCACTTTGATTATACCCCGCTTTGTCCTCAACGAATTACAACATATTGCCGACAGCGCCGACGCACAACGGCGCAACCGGGGACGACGCGGCCTCGAAATGCTCAATAAGCTTCGCAAAGACTCGATTGTACCTATCGAAATTTCCGATATTGATACTACCGATGTGACCGAAGTCGATGCCAAGCTCATCAAAATAGCCAAAGCCAACCACTTTCCGCTCATCACCAACGATTACAATATGAACCGGGTAGCCGAGTTGCAGGGTGTAAAGGTGCTAAACGTCAACGAACTAGCTCAGGCTGTTCGACCTGTCGTGCTATCCGGCGAAGAATTAATTGTCCGTATCACCCAGGAAGGTAAAGAAATGGGTCAGGGTTTGGCCTATCTGGACGACGGTACGATGATTGTAATCGAAAATGGACGGCGCTTTATGGGCCAGGAAACCACCATCACTGTCACTCGTACCCTTCAAACTGTCGCCGGACGCATGATCTTCGCTCAGGTGCGGGTTCCCGGCAACAACGGCAATCCCGACCGCGATTGGAACGAAACTCCTAGCCGCGATAAACAGTATTAAGGGATGAGGGATGAGGGATGAGGGATGAAATAAAGGCAGGGATGAGGGATGAAGCATCGGAAGAGCTTCATCCCTCATCCCTCATCCCTCATCCCTCAAGAGTGGCGGCGGTCATTGTAGCCGCTGGGCGCAGCACTCGGATGGCCGGGTTGGACAAGCAATTTGCGTTGGCGGGCGGACGGCCTTTATTGGCCCACACGGTGGCCGCTTTTGAGCAGAGCGATTTGATTGAGGGATATGTAATCGTCCTTAGCGCCGAAAACCTGTTGCAAGGTCGGGCGTTGGCTTACGAAGAAGGTTGGGCCAAGCTGCGAGGCTTTGTAGTGGGGGGAGCGCGACGGCAGGACTCGGTTTATAACGGCCTTTTAGCCCTGAATGATAGCAAAAGCTCCGCCCCCGATTGGGTGATGATCCACGATGGAGCGCGGCCCTTCCTGACCGCCCAAATCCTGAGTGACGGACTGGCAGCGGCCCAGGAATATGGTGCGGCGGTCGCTGCCGTCCCGGTTAAAGATACCATCAAAGTAGTTGAGCCGGAAAGCGGTCTGGTACGCGAAACCCCACCCCGCGAACTGCTTTGGGCGATCCAGACCCCGCAAATCTTCCGCTATGATCTGATCTGCGCCGCCCATCGTCAGGCTATCGCCGCCAATGCCGAAGTGACCGACGACGCTATGGTGATGGAACTGACCGGACAGCCTGTCAAAGTTTTTCGGGCCGCTTATACCAATCTCAAAATCACTACCCCTGACGACCTGCTGCTGGCCCGTTCATTACTGGACAACCCGTCCGTCCCTGCCGAACAGCCTACCCCTGCCGCCCAACCTGAGTCTGGCCCCTTCCCCGAAATACGGGTCGGGCAGGGTTATGATGTGCATCGGTTGGTAGAAGGTCGTCCGCTGATTCTGGGCGGGGTGCAGGTTCCTTTTGAGCTTGGGCTGGACGGTCATTCGGATGCCGACGTGCTGACCCACGCGATCATAAACGCCCTACTTGGTGCGGCAGGTCTGGGCGACATCGGACGTTATTTCCCGCCGACCGACCCGACCTACAAAGGCATTTCCAGCCTACAAATGCTAAAAGAAGTTTACCAGATGCTCCAAGAACGCGGTTGGCGGCTGGTCAACCTGGACGCGACAATTGCCGCCCAGCAACCCAAACTCGCTCCCCACATCCCCGCCATGCGTAAAAAGCTGGCTCTTACCCTCGGTGTCGAGGAGAGCCAGCTTAACATCAAAGCCACTACCACCGAAAAGCTTGGCTTCGTCGGTCGTCTCGAAGGACTGGAAGGTCAGGCAGTTGTTTTGATTAGAAATTAGAAATCAGATATTAGAGATTAGAAATCAGGAAAACCGATTTTGCTAACTAGCCGCTAACATATAATCTCTAATCTCTGATTTCTAATCTCTGATTTCTAATTTCTATACTACACCTTGCTAAAAACCACGCACATAAACAGGTTCGGATTGCCGGGGCCAGTTGGCGGAAACGGTATCGAGAGTTGCGGCCCGGCAAAATGCATGAACTTTAGCCCGAACAGGCTGCTATCCCGGTTTAGGGTAAGGGCCGGGGTGCCTCCACCCTCTATCGTGATAGTCGGCCCGCTCAGGCTGCAACCGCCACTGATTGATACTCCCGTTCGAGGGATCGGCAACCCTGTTCCACTGACCGTCACCAAATTGCCCGTTACTGCCCCAAATGTGATCGTTCGGTAGCCGTTCAAAGCGTTGGCATCGTTGATCGCCTTCGAGAGCGTGTTGGCCGCCCCTGTCCCGTCATCCAGATTGCTCGTTACGACCAGGTTGGGCGTGCCAGTGGTGGCGTAACCGATATTGCTATAACCCGAATCACCTATCGCATTGGTCGAACGTACCCGATAATAATAAGTGTTGGTATTGGTAAGACCTGTATCGTTATAAGTGGTCACGTTTGCCGCCGTCGTCGGAAGGGGTGTCCAGTTCGCGCCACTATCCGGGCTACGTTCCAGCTTGAAGCCAGTCTCGTTGTGCGAGTTATCCGACCAGTAAACCGTGATCTGAGTATCGGAGGTAGCGAAAGCCCGTAGATTGCTCGGTGGATTGGGAATAGCATTGAGGGTTCCACTGCTTAGGACATTGCTATAAGCCGAGTCCCCGGAAGCGCTGTAAGCCAGCACCCGATAATAATAAGCGGTAAAAGGGGTCAGCCCGGTGTCGGTATAGCTAACCGTCGCAGTCGCGTTGGCCCCTAATAACGCCAGAGGCACGAAGGGGCCTGCCGCTCCAACCGTACTGCGTTCTATTCGGAAGCCGCTTTCGTTGGTGGAATTATCGTTCCACGACATCGAGACTTGGGTGGA
This sequence comes from Chloroflexia bacterium, assembly GCA_038210655.1. Lineage (GTDB taxonomy): Bacteria > Chloroflexota > Chloroflexia > Chloroheliales > Chloroheliaceae > 54-19. The sequence continues at coordinate 66,307 of JBBQWM010000013.1, read as the reverse complement.
GGTCACAGAGGTCGCGATCAGGTTGGTCGGAGCCGGCGGCAATAGGGCAACCGTCCAACCCATATCCTGGAACATCGCCAGCATGATTGGGCCAGGATTTTGCTTAACTTGCCCGGTTGAAATAGAGTAGGTCATCAAAGCATTGGGAGTACCGGCGTAAATGTTGTCCAGGTGAGAAAAACTGGAACCCTGCGCCCAGGTACCCGGCGCATAGAGTTTGGCCGGATTCCCCCCATTGACTGATCGAGTGGTCGGCGAGTCAAAAAAGAGATTGCCACTGACTAATTGATTGCCCAGCGCCACAGAAGGATTGGGGAACAAAGCGGTATTAATCAAAGATTGAGGAGAGCCATTGACCGCAAAATGGTCATAAATAGAGGGAATACCCCCAAATCCATAGCTACCACTACCGCTTGTATACTTCATGGTTCCAATAAAGCCCAGGCCGTGACCAAGTTCGTGTAAAACAATACTTATAAAGTCGATTTGATTATTGGGCGGATTGCCGTCAGTTCCAAAATACCAGCTAGTATAATCCTTGTTAAAGTAAGCGGTTATGTCTCCGATAGTCGGGTCTAAATCGGTACCGGCTAACTTATTAGCCAAACCTATCGGGTAGTAAGTATTAGCTTGCGGAGCATTGGTAAAATTCCGAAGAAAGATTTGAGGACCCGCCGAACCTAATACGCAACCACCAGGGCCACAAGGAGTCAGGGAAGTCCAACTGGCATTGACCACAATCGGAACGGGCGAGGAAATTTGGCTGGACCAAATATCGACGGCTCTTTGAAAAGCAGCCTGGGCTTGCGGAAAAGCTCCAAACCCGGTGTAGTTGACTGTTATGGTGGCGGTGGCCGGTCGTATGACCGAAAAGTTGGCCGGAGGGGGAATATGGGTTGGGATCGGGTTGGGATTAGGGTCAAGTAGAGTGGGAACCATATAAGGCTCTCCACTGATTTTTTCCATCGGAGGAGGAATAGTCGCAGCACTCACGCTCGCGAATGGGCTTAGAACCAACTGAAACAATAAAAGCAAAGGGACAAGAGTAACAAGCTTTCGGGAGTTTTTGCCAGATCGCTTTGAGATTAGCGACCCAGACGCAAAGATTTTTGGCATAGTACGCTCCTTTGATAGTAGTAAATAGCCGAGTTGGTCGTATCTTCAGGTGTTGCTGGATGAACCCAGGTTGCAAAACTTGAAAACAGGTAGCGCTCTCATCAGACGGTCAATAGGGGAGATTTTGAGGATTTGGGCAAATACAAATAAATCCCGCTGACATAGTTTGCATTTTATAAACTATATTCAATCCTTATTCTAACTATTGACAAATAATTATAGCACGCCTTATAAAAACGTAGTAGGGCCTTTAGAGCTATTTTTGCGCTTTTCATATTTATAGTACCTATATCATAGAGTAACTATTTAGACCTGTCATTGTGAGCATAGCGCAGAATCTAGATTCTGCACTATGCTCATAACGACACTTCTCAGGTTGGCTGAACAGTTACAACCTGAATATTTTATTTATCCAAAATTAGGTGTTATAGACTCGGCACGACGCGAATATTTTGTAGTGAGCGGTTTTTACGGGCGAATAAAGGCGAAATAAGAGAGGTTGAGGCGAAGATAGCTGCCTAACAGTAAAGAGGGCCAAAGTATACTGGCCCTCTTTATATTTTATAAGAGATCAGGGCGCACCGGCACACAGGAAATCGACTCGCCCTCGGTTGATTAGCACCGAATTAGCGGTAAAGCGGATAGTCGGGTTGGGCAAAAAGCTGATCGACACATCGGTCACGCCGATAAAGAACTCATTACGATATTGTAAAACGCTGGTGAGGGCGATGTTTGGCTCAAGGTGCAAATTCCCGCTGACCTCGAACGTACCCAGCACAATCATGACCCGTTGTTGAAGCAACTCGCCCCGGTTGTAGATTTTGTTGGCCCGTTCCAGTCGGTCGGTCTCATGCTCATCGTTGGGGACAGCCAGAATAATCGACTCTTTGGTAATCCGAGCGTAGCCACTCGAAATCGTCTCATCAATAGGGCGCAATAGATGGCTGGTTCCCACCCGTTCGAGCAAAAGCTGTGGCTCTGCCGAATTTAGCACACCATTTGTTCGTAGCGCTGCCGTCATTACCTGACCGGTAATACGGTGATAATCGGTAAAAAGCTCCAATTTTAACCAGCGTTCGGGTAGTACAGCCGGAATATCTTGCATTGGTAGACCCCTCAAATAATCAAATCGACTAGCGGCGGAATAGTTACTGCCGCCTGACTGAAACTATAAGCTCCTAACAAACTCTCGCGTATATTGGCAGCCTGTTCGCGGGAGCGGGCGTGAATTTCGAGCAACCCTTCGCCTTCCACGACCGTATCTCCAACCTTCTTACGCAGCACCAGACCAACGGCAGGGTCTATCGCGTCCGTTTTGACCTTGCGGCCCGCCCCCAACGTATAGGCTCCGATCCCGATGGTTTCTGCGTCGATAGCCGCTACAAAACCAGCCTGCGGTGCGGGCAATTCCTCGACATAAGGGGCCTGGGGTAGCTTGCTCGGATCGTCCAGGACGCTGACATCACCACCCTGCCCGGCTACAAAAGCCTTGTATTTCTCGAAAGCGGCCCCGCTATCAAGGGCTTGCCGTAAGATAGTCCGGGCCTCGTCCGCCGTTTTAGCCCGGCCTGCCATCACCAGCAACTGGCTCCCCAGGATCGTCGCCAGTTCCAGTAAATCGTGTGGCCCGCGCCCTTGCAAAGTATCAACCGCCTCGCGCACTTCCAGAGTGTTGCCGACCGCCAGACCCAACGGCTGTTCCATACTGCTCAAGACCGCCCGCACCTGCCGCCCGACCCCTTTGCCAATCGCAACCATCGCCTCGGCCAAAGCCGTTGCGTCCGCCAGCGTCTTCATAAAAGCGCCCTTGCCGTGCTTGACATCCAGCACGATACAATTAGCACCCGCCGCGATCTTTTTGGACATTACACTGCTGGCGATCAGGGGTAAGCTTTCGACCGTCCCGGTCACATCCCGCAAGGCATAAAATTTGCCGTCCGCCGGAGCTAACTCGCCGCTCTGCCCACTTATGACCAACCCGGTCTTTGCCAGCGCCGCCCGAAATTCGGCCTCGCTCAGGTTAGCCCGAAAGCCGGGGATCGTTTCCAACTTATCAATCGTCCCACCAAAATAGCCCAACCCGCGCCCGCTCATCTTGCCGACCGGTAGCCCGGTCGCCGCTACCAGTGGCCCAACCACCATCGAAGTCTTATCGCCGACCCCGCCGGTGCTGTGCTTATCGGCAATGATCGGCGCGATGTCGCTCAAGTCGAGTTGATGACCGCTCCGCACCATCGCCTCGGTCAGGGCGACTGTCTCCTCTGCTTCCATTCCCCGGAAAAAAACCGCCATTACAAAGGCCGCCGCCTGATAGTCGGGTATCTCACCCCGTGTGAAGCCATCGACAAAATAGCCGATCTCGGTCTCACTTAGCCGATTCCCATTTCGCTTCTTAATGATAATATCTACCGCTCGCATCGGTCTTTTCCTTTTCCGCTCCACCACAGAGGATTGGGTTATAACTGCTCAGAAATTCATTTGATAGGTCTAAACTTACTTTATCTTAACACGTCCATTTACTTTCAGCAATGGGTGAAACATGTACAGGGTGAGGGTCAATTTTTGCACGGGTTCAAACAGTAATAGCCGGTGATTGTGAAAACCTAGCCCCAAACCACTCAAAAGTATAGGAGTAACGCGGCAGTTTTTATAAGCCGAATAATTTGGGTGGCGACCGTAACGTTTGGTAGGGTTGCTACGTTTAACTTGTGGGTCACTTGTAACCTGTTTGGCCCGACTTTCTCAAAGCGATAAAACCGACCGACGGGGTTGGTCTAACATTCCTCTAATCCATATATAAAGCACAAAAGGCTGTTAGAGGGCGTTCCTATGGTATAATTATGCAGTATTTATCACTTAAGAGCGTCCAAAGTTGGCTAGATGCTCGGTATTCAGCAACGAAAAGGAGTATGGTTAATGTCAGTTGCCTGGCAAGTCGCAGAGCGCGTCGTTAAGAATGTCGAAAAAGTTATTATTGGTAAACATAAAGAAGTAGAATTAACCTTATTGGCCCTCTTGTGCAAGGGGCATGTTTTGATCGAAGATGTACCGGGGGTAGGTAAAACGGCCCTGGCAAAAGCTATCGCCCGTTCGCTCGGTTGTAGCTTCAAGCGAATCCAATTTACGCCTGATTTGCTGCCGAGCGATGCAACTGGCGTTTCGATTTATAATCAAAAAGAAGAACAATTCGAGTTCCGGCCCGGCCCGTTGATGGCCCAAATTGTATTAGCCGACGAAATCAACCGCGCCACCCCCAAAACCCAATCGGCTTTGCTAGAAGCGATGGAAGAGCGGCAGGTGACGGTGGACGGCTTTACCCACATGCTGCCCAATCCGTTTGTCGTACTGGCGACCCAAAACCCAATTGAATATGAAGGGACTTTCCCATTGCCAGAAGCCCAACTCGACCGCTTTTTGCTGCGGATGTCGCTGGGCTATCCCAATCGCCAGAACGAAATCGAGATTTTGAACCGCCAGCAACGAGTACACCCGCTCGAAAGTCTGGGGCAGGTCGTGAGTCTAGAAGAATTGATCGAGGCGCAAGACGCGGTCAAAGAAGTTTATGTAGACGAATTGGTCAAAGAATATATCGTAAATCTGGTGGCTTCGACCCGCGAACAAGACGATGTATATCTGGGAGCCAGCCCACGCGGTTCGCTGGCGCTCTATCGGGCATCCCAGGCCCGCGCCCTTTTGGAAGGCCGAAACTATGTAATCCCCGACGATATAAAAGTTCTGGCCCCGGTTACGCTGGCCCACCGCATCATCATGAGTCCGAGCGCCCGCATGAAGGGCATTACCAGCCTGTCGATCATAGACGAGTTATTGCGCCAACTTCCTGTACCGGGCGCAAAAGCCGGGGCGCGTTAACCGGCGCGGTGGAGTACCAAATTATATGAATTGGTTAAGAGTCTACCGTTTCGGGATGGTTATTTTTATCATCGCCGTCATCGCCCAGCTTTTCCATATCCGACTGCTGTTTGTACTGGACTACGTCTTGTTGGGCGTAGTCATCTTTGCGCTGGTCTGGGCCAAACTTAGCTTGCAATGGGTCGAGATTAGCCGCCAGGGTAACGGCGACCGGGCCACCGTTGGCGATTATTACGAAGAAGTGCTGACGTTGCGTAACCGCAGCTTTATGCCCAAACTCTGGCTAGAAGTGCGCGACGTATCGGAGTTACCCGGTCATCGCATCAATTGCGTCCAGAGCCTCAAGCCTTATGGTGAGGTGCGCTGGCGAGCCAGAACTTATTGCTCGTTGCGGGGTTGCTTCCGACTCGGCCCCCTCAGCCTGACAGCAGGCGATCCCTTTGGCCTCTTTCGCTTCAAGCGCGAGTTCCCAATCAAGCAATTTGTGACGGTCTATCCGCCAACCTTCGAGATCAACCGCTTTGAGGCCCTGTCTGGGGTGCTGCCCGGCGGCAATACCGCCAACCGACCCACTCCCCACACGACCCCCAATATTACCGGGTTGCGTGAGTATGTTCCCGGCGATAGCCTCAACCGTATTCACTGGCCTTCGACCGCCCGCCAGCGCAAACTGATCGTCAAAGAATTCGACTTTGACCCGACTATTGATGTACAAATCTTTTTGGATATGAATGTGGCTACCCACTGGGTCTTGACCCGTAGCCGGGACGGGGCAACCTCGGCGACCCCCGCCAGTAGCGGCCTGCGCTCGAACGATTCGACCGAGGAATATGCGATTGCGATTGCGGCGACCCTGTCTCGCCATTTCTTAAAGATAGGCCGGAGCGTGGGGCTGATTGGCTGGGGCCAACATCGCGAACTGGTTGCCCCCGACCGGGGCGAACGTCAGCTTGGAAAATTGCTCGAATCGCTGGCCGTCTTAAGGGCGCAGGGCCAGACCGATTTCGGGCAGTTGATCGCCTCCGAAATGTCGCGGCTCGGTAGCACCGACACGGTAATTTTGATAACCTCCTCGACCGATGAAGGTTGGTCGGCGGTCTTGCCGCTCTTATTGCGTAAGAATGTCAAAGTGGCGGTGGTACTAATCGAGCCGAGTACTTTTGGTGGCCCGGCGGCTTCCTCGATGTTTGTAGTCGGGTCGCTGGCCCCGATGAACGTGCCGACTTATCTTATCAAACGGGGCGACGACCTAACCGAAGCCCTCGATAGCGAACTGGTTCGCCTCGCGGCCCAGATGCGCTAGGTTAGAACCAAGTTGAAAACGAATAATTCAGTTATATAAGTTTGATATTTTCGAGAAGCCCCAATAGAGCTTTCTGAAAATATCTGACCGAATAAATAGATTTAAAATCAGGAAGACAAATGAGTACACGACGACGGGTCGAAACGATATTGTGGGATAAACTAAAGTTGGATGAAGGCTGGTTCAACCTGTTCGCCCTGCTGCTGGCTTTTATGAGTGTAGTCTGGTCGATAGAGGGAGCCAAGTTGGTCGATGGGGGCTATTTACTGCCTCGGCTTGGGCTGCTGGGCTTTTTGGTCGGCTTTGGCCTGGCAAAGACCCGCTTTATCCCGGCCATGCTGGGCCACTCTTTTATGGTCAGCGTTGGGATGGTGCTGGTCGGGCTGATGGTCGGGCCGTTTGGCGACCCTCTTTACAAAGAGGATTGGAGCAAACAACTCGGCAACACCGTTTTGCGGGTCGTGCGCTGGTGCGAGAACGCCATCGCCGGAAACGCCCGCGACGATAATCTGGTCTACCTGACTTTGCTGACCTTTGGAGTCTGGCTGATGGGCTACATGTCGGCCTGGCTGCTCTTCCGGGGCCACCGGGTCTGGTGGACGGTCGCGCTGCTTGGCACAGTCCTGATGATAAATCTCTCGTTCAACCCACCCAACGCCCTTATGAGCTTTAGCTTTTTCCTGGTCGTCTCGCTCTTGCTGGTAGTGCGGTTTAGCGCCTATATGGACGAGCAACGCTGGCGGTCTTTGCGGCTTTATTTTCAGCCGGGCATCTGGCGGGGCGCGATGATGGTCGGGGGCGCTCTGGCGCTGGTCGTGATGGCGGTCGCCTTTGCGACACCTAGTGCCTCGCAGGTCGATAGTCTGGGGCAAGTGCTGGACAAGATCAGCCAGCCTTTTAACGGGATCAAAGGCTTTTGGGATCAAGTCGGTAGCAGCGGGGATGCCGCCAAAGATAAATTGATTGGGCGTTCCAAAGCCAATTACAATAGCCTCGACGATTCGTTTACGCTGGGTGGGCCGCTTCGCCTCAGCAACGACCCGTTCTTCCGGGTTACGGGCGACTCGAATGTACCCCTATCCTATTTACAAGCCAAGACGATGGACGAATACGACGGCAAAGGCTGGCTTAGTTCCTACCAGACCGGGGCGGACGGCAAGATACCCGAAAATACTCCCTTCCGGCGGCTTTCGCTGGCTGCAAGTCAGGCCCTGCCCACCTCGACCGATCAGGGCCGCGCCACCGGCAGATTGACCCTGACGGCTCTCGTCCCAGGTTTCAACCCTGTCATGACCCTGGGCGACCTTGTAAGCCTCGATAAGCCTTCGCTAGTGGCTTTCCACTACGAAAAGACGACTATCAACACCGCTCTCAATTCTTTCAAGCTAAAAGACATCCCGGATGGCAGTGGCAGCAAACGCAGCGTGCTGGTAGATGATACCACCGGCAAAGTTGTGCCACCGGCCCTGCTTGATCTTGTAAAGTATCTCAAGGATGGTAGCAAGCTGGATGATCTGGCCTTCCCGACTACGCTTACCGCCAGCTATATTAAGCGCGGTTCAAGTTGGTCGATCCAATATCGGCTGGGTAATGGGCGCAGTGTCCCGGTTCAGCTAAAGCCGGACGGCTCGGTAACACTCGATCTTCAGGGCTGGTTTTACGCCCTGCCTAGCCCGACCGATTTACAGGCCCTATCGTTACAACCGGGCAGCAACGCTTATACCGCCAAACTCCCCAAAGTAGCCGTCAAAAACGATGCCGCCCTCGATAAAAATGTCGAGGTTAATACCAGCGTCTATCTGAGCAGCGCCGGGGATTACGTCCTGACCCTCGAATCGCCGATGGCGGCAGGCAACACCGCCCTTGATCGCTTCCGGGCAACCGAGAGCGGTAAACTAGCCGATGCCGAGATCAAAAAACTTCAAGATGCCGTCAAGGGTAACAAAGTCAGCTATACGCTGGCAAACGGTAAGCCGGTCAGCTTGCAATACGAAGGCTATGAACCAAATTATGACGACCTGACCGGGGCGGTGCTGATCCAACCGCTTGGCGTGGGCGAAAGTTACACCACCTACGCCCGACGCTACCGGGCCGATGTACTATCGCTCCGGCAGTCTACCGCCCAATATCCCGATTGGATTAAGAACCGCTACCTCAAGCTGCCCAAGAATTTCTCGCCGGGGATCAAGGGCCTGGCCGAGGAATTGACCGCCGGGGCTACTACGCCCTACGACAAGACGGTCGCCCTGACCAACTACTTGCGAAGCCTGAACTATAGTGATAACCCTCCCCCAGCCCCTGAAGGCCGCGATGAGGTGGATTACTTCTTGTTTGATAGCAAGAGCGGCTATTGCACCTATTTCGCCAGTGCCTTAACCCTGATGACCCGCAGCCTGGGTATCCCCTCCCGGATGGCGACCGGCTTTGTGGGTGGTGAATTCGATGCCACCTCCAATAGCTGGATCGTGCGCGGAACCGCCGCCCACGCCTGGACCCAGGTTTACTTCCCTGGTATGGGCTGGGTGGATTTCGAGTCCACTCCTAACCAGTCTGATATTCAGCGTCCCACCGACCCATCGGCAGTTCCACCCACCCCGGCGGCTACCCCGACCCCGGCAGGTCAGACCGCGCCGAACACCAGCGAGAACCAGTCCAAAAACCCCGAACCGACCAAAACTCCGGCGGCTAATGGTGATCCGGCAGCGCCAACTGCTACCGCTACCCAGCCGGAACAACCCAAAGAATTTCCGTTGTGGGTGTTGGTCGTCGTTGTGCTGGCGCTGGCGGGGGTAGGGGCATATCAGGCCCGGCGGGTATATCTCAAGCGGCAATTCGCCCTGCCCGACCCGTCGCCGTTGGTAGTCTATAATCGGATGAGCCAATCGGCCCGCAAAGCCGGGTTGCGTGGTCGAAGCGGTATGACCCCTTACGAATACGCCGGGTATCTCGGTCGGCAGCTTCCCAATGTCGAACCTCAAATCGAGTCGATTACCCAGGCTTATGTACGCCGTCGTTATGGCCCAGCCGAAGCCGAACGTTTGGAAGAACCAGCCCTCACTATGGTCGGTGCAATGGTGTCGCAAGCGTCGGCCCCTAATGAGGCCCCGCTCCTATCCGAACTGGATGCGCCGACCCTCAAGGTTGAACCAGATACAAACCAGATGCGCCAGCAATGGGAAACCTATCAGACGGCAGTCCTGCGCTACCGACGCGACCGACGACTGGAACGGATCACCCCGGCCCCGCTACGAAGGCGCAAAAAGGAGGGCCAATAAAATCTAGCCAGGTTTAGCAGAGATTAAATATAGACAATTTTAGTCTGCTTATCGCTGCTAATTTCCGAGGAGTGTAACGTGACAGAACAAGCCGATTTTTTGGTAAGTGATACCGACCAGATGAACATGATACAGTTAGCCGAAGCGCTTAACGCCGGGTTCGAGGGCTATCTGGTGCCGGTTAACTTTACAGCCCAGAGTCAGGCGACCTTCTGCCGTCAATTTAGCATTGATACTGCCCAATCGCTGTTGATACACCACCCTGGCGGACGGTTGGCGGGGGTAACGCTGCTGGGTGTACGCGATAACCGAGGCTGGTGTGGCGGATTTGGGATCACGCCCGAATTTCGCGGGCAGGGTGCGAACCGGGTGCTGCTGGCGGCGCTGATCGAGCGGGCGCAAAGCCTCAATTTGCAAAGCCTCCAACTCGAAGTGCTGGCCCGCAACGAACGGGCGATCAAGATGTACCGGCGGGCCGGGTTCCAGGTCACACGCGATTTAGTCATACTGTCCGCCGAGGCCGCCCAGGTCTTGCCGCAACTCAGGCCCGGCCATTCGGTTCAGATGGAGATTAGCGACGTAGAGCCGCAAGAAGCCCTGCGGATTGCCAATCGCCTGGAATCGAACGACGGTTTTGGCCCTTGCTGGCAATGCGAACCCACCAGTCTGGGCGCGACCAGCGGTACACGCGGCATCGTAGCCACTCGCGGCGGTAGACCCCTGGCGGTACTGCTCTATCGCTACGTACCCACCACCGGGCAGATAAATATCCTGAACCTGACTTTTTATAACGAGGCTGCTGCCAAAGCCCTTTTGGAACGGGCCGCCGTCAACTCCAAAATCCTCCGCCCCAAAGCGGAGGATGCCAAACCAGAGCATTTCTTTATCCTCAACGAGCCGGAAAACAGCGAGCTTTTCTCCCTCCTGAGCGAAATCGGCTTACAAGAAACCAACCGCCAGCACGAAATGGTTTTTACAAGAGATTAGAAGATAGAAATCAGACATCAGATATTAGAAATCAGGTTTGAATAAAGCGTTGAGGTCTGGCCTGAAGTGCTATACTAAAGTAAGGCTGATTTAGCTAATCCCTAATTTCTGATATCTAATTTCTGATGTCTGATCTCTGATGTCTATAACGGAGTAATTACATGAAAGCATTCGTGAGTCGGGCGATCCCGCCTGCTGGGAGAGCGGTGCTGGATGGAGCCGAAGGGCTGGAAATTGTGGCTAACGAGCGGGACGAAGGCTTGAGCCAGGCCGATTTGATTGCTCAGGCCAGCCCGGTAGACGGTCTGCTCTGCTTGCTGACCGACACGATCAATGCCAAAGTGCTGGCAGCCTGCCCTAACTTGAAGGTACTCAGCAATATGGCAGTCGGGTACAACAATATCGACGTAGCCGAGGCAACCCGGCGCGGTATTATCGTTACCAATACTCCCGGCGTACTGACCGAAACAACCGCAGATTTCACCTGGGCCTTGCTGCTCACAATCGCCCGACGCTTGGGCGAAGGCGAGCGACTGGTACGGCGGGGCGAGTGGCAGGGTTGGGGGCCGCTCCAACTGCTAGGCGGCGAGGTACACGGCAAGACGCTGGGCCTGATTGGGATGGGCCGGATCGGGCAAGCGGTCGCTCACCGCGCCAGAGGCTTTAATATGCGAGTGCTGTATCACAGCCGCACTCAGCTACCGGCAAACCTGGAAACCGAGTTAGCTGCCCGGCATGTTGGTCTTGACGAACTATTGGCAACTAGCGATTTTGTGAGCCTGCACGCCCCACTCACTTCGCAAACTCACCACCTGCTAAACGGGTCGCGGCTGGCTAAAATGAAGCCGACCGCCTACCTGATTAACACTGCACGTGGCCCATTGGTGGACGAAGCGGCTTTGGTTGAGGCGCTACGGCAGGGCCAGATCGCTGGGGCCGCCCTCGACGTATATGAGCATGAGCCAAAGCTTGACCCCGGTCTGTTTGCGCTCGAAAACGTGGTGCTGGCCCCCCATCTCGGTAGCGCTTCGCACGACACCCGCAACGAAATGTCCCGTCTAGCGGCTACTAATTTGGTGATGGCCCTGCAAGGTGATCTGCCGATCCACGTCGTGAACCCTGACGTTCTGCGCTAATTGCCCCAACCGGGTTCCAGGCTGGCCCAGCGGTCGTTCCCGGCAGCCCGACGCACACAATAAGCGTAGAGCGCATCGAAAACGGGTAGCATCTTTTCGATCATTTCCTGATCGCTCTTGACCAGGGCGTTTACCCCTTTGGCAATGGCCCGCAACGGGTCGTCTACCCCACTGGCTTCGGCTTTGATTTCGCCGTTATGGATAAAATCGCGCAGCAAGCTAAGAGCAGGGCTGACCTGCTCCGCCAGATACTGATCGAGCAATTCCTCAAAGCTGCTGCGCTCCCTGGAACCGGGGCCTTTGTAGGTCACATCGTGAAAAGGCCGAGCGCCTGCCGCCACTGCCGCCGCCATTTCGTCCGCTTCCAAATAATCGAACTCGGCCTGGGGGTCAAACTGGCGCAAAATCAACCAGGCACAAGCCGCCCGGTCAAATTTCACCCCTTTACGAGTTACCCATTTCATGGGGGCGATCCTTTCTTGACTTATTGCAGAAGGGCGATCCTGGTGGATCGCCCTTACAGTTTGGAATACTTGCTCTAACTTGAGCCTATTATCTGGCCCACATCAGCCTGAGAACCTTGCCAAAAGTCGGCTTCTGACCGTACATCAGCACCCCGGCCCGATACACCCGCGAGGCCAAAAAGACCATCACAATTATCGTCACAAGCATTATTAAGATGTTGAGCGGAATTTCCCACCAGGCCAGCGAACCGAAGCCCACCCGCACCAGCATCATAGTCGGGCTAAAGAACGGGATGTAGGAGAGAACCACCACCCAATTGGCATCCGGGAAATTGAGGGCGAAAATGCTACCGATGTAGGCCGCCATAAAGACAAAGGTCAGTGGCCCTAGTGCATTCTGCACGTCCTCCTGGCGACTGACCAGCGAACCGACCGCCGCGTAGAGCGTGGCGTAGAGCATAAAACCTAACACAAAGTAGATAAACAGCACTGCCAGCAGCCCTAGCGAAAGGCCCGTAATGTTGATACTGGTTCCGCCAGTAGCGTTACCCAGCAGAGCATCCTTGATTGGCCCTTGCGCCAGGAAAGCCCCAATCCCGAATAGCACCATTATACCCATCTGGGTAATCCCGGCCAGACCGATCCCGACAATCTTGCCGATCATCAATTGGAAAGGCGTAGCAGCATTGACGATAATTTCCATTACCCGATTGCTCTTTTCCTCAACCGCGCCCTGGGCGACTGCCGCGCCATAGATTTGCACCGTGCTAAAGATCAGGATGATCCCGGCCAGTACGATAGTGTAAGCCGCGCCAGTTTCCGCCGGAGTGCGCCCGTTCTTTTCTTCCGAAGAGCTAGTTGCTTTGAACTGAGACTGCTCGAACAAAGTAGCAACCTGAGACTGCGGAATATTCAGCCGGGATAACTTATCCAAAAAGCTCAACTCGGAGGCAACCGAACGCACCCGAACAGCATTGCTGCCACCCGATGAGCCGTTAGTATAGTAATCGAAGCTCAAATCACCAGTTGAAGTGCGGTTGATCGCCATCACAATATCTAGCTTGCTATCCTGGACTTGCTTACGCAAATTAATCAAGTCGCTGGATGGGGCTGACTTCAAATCAAATTCCGGCTTGGCGTTGGCAGCCAGCGGCTTAGGGTTGCCTGTACTATCGTAGCTAACGTTTAACCGACTATCAAGATACTTTATCACATCCTGCCCGGCGACCTGTCCGACGTTATTGATAACCGTCAGCTTTGACTGCGAGTTGGAACTGATAAGCTGAATAATGGTCGGGATAAAAGCCGCCGCGATCACCAACACGACCATTATAGCGGTAGCGATTACGAAGCCCCTCTTCTGAACCCGTGCTTTGTATTCGCGCCCGACAATCAGGGGGATATTCTGAAGGTTGCGCTGGGACGCGCTCCCCGACCCAGCAGCCAGCACCGTCGTTCCGTTCGACTCGGCGGGGCTTTCGACCACGTTATCTCTCGATTTTAAGAGAGGCATTTTTATATTCTCCTATCGACTCTGGGCCGGGCTTGGCACCGGCGCGTCCGGCATGGCAATTCCGGCGACCTTCTCGATAAAGATGTCATTTAGGGATGGCTCGGCCAGTTCAAAGCGAGTAATATGTCCACCCTGCCGCAAAGCCGCTTGCAAAATCTGGTCGGTCGTCACATCCGGGGCCAGGTGCATCTCAACATAATCCTGACGGCGCTTGGTAACGGTTACGCCTGGAATATTGTCCAGCCAGCGAATTTCCAAATCATTGTCGAGGGCCAACCGTACCACCGTCCGTCCGGTGCTGCGTTTGACTTGTCGCACGCTACCACTGACCACCATTTGCCCTTTGTTGATGATAGCGATATTCTCGCACAACTCTTCGACCTGCTCCATCTGATGGGTCGAGAAGATGATCGTCTTGCCGCGCTGATGCATATCCAAAAATGCCTCCTTGAGCAAGCTGACATTGACCGGGTCGAGACCGCTAAACGGCTCATCCATAATCAAGACATCCGGGTCGTGCAGGATCGTCGCCAAAAACTGGATTTTCTGCTGGTTGCCTTTAGAAAGCTCTTCGATCCGCTTTTTGCGGTTTACCGTAATCTGAAAGCGTTCCAACCACTCTTCTAAGTCGCGTTTGACGGGTTCTTTGGCGCGTCCATAGAGGCGGGCCAGGAAGATCAATTGATCCTCGACCGTCATCTTGGGATAAAGGCCGCGCTCTTCGGGCAAATAGCCCCAAAACTGACGCGGAATATCCTGGATCGGTCGCCCCTGCCAGGTGATTTTGCCGCTATCGGGCCGGATAATATCCAAAATCATCCGAATCGTAGTAGTCTTTCCGGCTCCGTTCGGCCCCAGAAAACCAAAAATCTCGCCCTGCTTTACTTCCATCGACAGACCCTGTACCGCCTGCACACTAGAAAAAGCTTTGCTAATATTGTCTACTACTAGAGACATGCAAATCTCCTTTTAACCATTATTCTTAGAATACCGCTTCCTCTATACCTTACGTTCAACTTAGCCCTATGTTTCATAAAGTTTATTTTAAGCATTTGCACTATTTATTGGCTGCCAGCGCTCGGAAAGGATGAAGGAATGCAGAAGTCAGAATGCAGAATGTAATATCTGCTCTTATAATAGGCATCTACAATCGTAAATCGTAAATCGTAAATCGTAAATCGTAAATCCCCTTCATCCCTCATCCCCTGTTACCGTTTCGGCGTAAAGTTGTGCGCCATTCTGCCCGGTGCGCCAGCTAACTGCTGCTGCGAGGTCGTGCAGGAAGGCCGGTTCGAGGTTCTCGCCAGTGGCATCACGGATATAGCGGATGGCGCGGGCGGCATAGGCAATGTTATTCTTAGGCTCGATCCGGCTCAAGTCCTCGAAGAAAAAGCCGCAACTGGTGTACATCCACTGCCGCATGAATTGGGCTTCCAATAGTCGCCCGATCATTAGCAGTTGTTCGGCGGGTTGGGGGCCAGCCTCGCGCTCTACAAAATTGGCGGGAGCGATTTGCCGTAAAATAACCTCGCTATAGCGGTTGCGGGTAGCCCAACAATCGGACAACAACCCAGTCGTCGCCGCTTCATACACCCGGTCAATCTGCTCTGCCAGATGATCGAGAGCCAGACGGAACGGCCCTTTCCAGGCGGGGGTCGAAGCCGCGAAATCGGTCGGCTCGCACTGGCAACGCCCGTTCCAACGGCTCAACCCATGAAAGCAACTCCAGGCTGTGCCTTCCGCAATAGCGATCTCTTCCTGGGCCGGATGGTCGCGCAAATAAAGGCTGGGATAAGTAATCTTCCAGCCATTAGCAGGCGCGGTCTGGTTTAACAGATCAGACAACCAGTGCGCCCGGCCCTTGTAATGATGCCCGTAGTATTCGCCATCACTGGCTGCCAGTGCCAGTTGATCTTCTTGCCGGAAGTTTTTGGGACGGTAGACCGCCATCGGCAGGGCATAGCGGGCAAAATTCTCGGCATCACCCAATTGCGGGTTGTGTAAATTCCAGGCCAGCGCCCCGTTAAAGAAAAAGACCGTGATAGAGCGGCCCGACGGAGTACGGACGATATAAGGCTGGGTAGTATCTACCCGCCGCCCCGCCGCCTGCCACTCCGCCAATATTGCAAATCGCAAGCCGCACTCAGCCAACGCATCTAGCGTGTCAAGGTCAACCGTACATTCCGCCAAAAACATCGCCTCGGCTTCGCGCCCGAAGCGGTGCCGGAAATCCGCCAGCCCCCATAAAATCTGGGTGATTTTGTCGCGTCGGTTAGCCAGCGGCAAAATAGTGTGGTTATAGACCTGGGCAATCGCGTTGCCGACCCCATTCGCCTGGACATTGGCGTGGTCGGCCTCCAAAATGCGCTGGTAGGAGGCTGGATAGGACTGCTCAAGCCAGGCTGCCAGGGTCGGCCCTAGATTAAAGCTCATCTTGTCAAAATTACCCAGCCAGGCCATCGGGTCGTAACACTCGAAAGTAATTCGTTCGTTCCAGTTGCGGAACGGCTCGGCCCCGACCTCTTGCGGGATTACGCCTGTAAAAGGGTTCTCGCGGGGCGGCTGATAAAAATGTCCGTGTACACTCAAGTATAGCAGCGCTTTCCTCCTTACTAAAGTATGTGTGATTCTGAGGTACAACGACAGGTCAGTATTGTCATTCTGAACGAAGTGAAGAATCTCGGCCCGTTGGGCTAGAGCCAGCTTTTGCTAGAAGATTCTTCGCTGCGGCTCAGAATGACAATACTGACCTGTCGTTGTATCCAGGCTGACGTTACCCTTGATCTATTACCCGGTTGAAGAATAGGTTGGGCCAAAACGTCAATTCGTCCGTAACTGCTTGACCACCCGAACACCTTCCCAGGCCGGCAATTCTCCCCGGATACGGGCCTCCACCAGCTTTACCCAGGTCGGTAACTTCTCTAAATCAGCTATTTCGCTGGAATATTTGCCCGCCTCGCCCTCTTCCTGTTCCAATTGCCGGTAGCCTTCCTGCCCAATTTCGGTATACACCAATACATAACCCCGGTGGGCCGCACTCAGTGCCTCAAAATTAGAGGCCAGCTTCATTTTTACTATAACTGCTATCAACCGGGCCGCCCGACGGCGGCCGGCCTCTTCCGCTGTCTGCGACAATTCATGGCTCAGGGCCAGGGCTTCCTCAAATTGGTCTTTTTTTAACAAATCCACCAACCGCTCAAAACCTGCCACTCGGGCGAGGTCGAGGGCCCGGACGAGGTCTAGGGCGAAGGCGAGGTCACGGGCGCGGTCGAGGTCACGGGCGCGAGCGCGGTCGCGGGCGAGGGCGCGGTCGAGGTCACGGGCGCGGTCGAGGTCACGGGCGAAGGCGAGGGCGAGGGCGCGGGCGAGGGCGAGGGTGCGGTCGCGGGCGAGGTCAGAAATCCCGATGGTAGAGCGAGTACGCTCAACCAAGTCTTGTCGTTGAGTGGGGACCAATCCTTCAATAGTCCCCCGGTCTGTCCAAAAACCGACGATAGCTTCAGACCAGTTGCCCGCGCCCTCGCTAACAGCGGGTAGCTTATACTCATATACACTTTTGTAGCGGTTACTTAGCCAGTAGGCTAAATTCCGGGCGTGATTGTATTGAACTCCACTTACGGGGGTAGTGGCCTGACCTGCCGGGAAGCGATACTGTAACCAGTGCGCCGGTTGAAAATAAGTCTGGTTTTCCATGTAATCATCAATAAAAAGCTGGTACTCGGCGCAGCTAAACAGGTCGGATATTTCCTTCGAGGGCAAGCTCAAACAGCGGTAGGCCAGTTGCAGCCCAGCGCAATTACGTTGCAAATTGCCCCAAGTCACCTCACCCTTGTCACCGGATAGAGCGGTAGTTTCGGCCAACCAATGCAGGGCCGTTTCCAGTTCGGCTATCCGACCCTGCCTGTCGGGTTCCAGTAGTTCAGCCATAAATTCGAGGGTCGGGGCCGCCACAACGTAAAGATCGTGTTGCTCAAAGGCCGCCCGCTGGCCCGCCTCGATTTGTTCCAGCAGGGCCAACGCCAGAAAGTATTCCAGGAACGACTTGTGGGAGAAATAATAGCGGCCCCTCGGATTAATCAGGAACGAACAGGTCACGACCTCCCGCACATTGCGCCGCAGGGTGGCCTTTTCCTCACTTGCAAACGGGCAACGCTCGATCAAGTCGCCGATCTCGGCCTCGGTCAGACCTTCCTGGAATTTGCCGGTCAAGTACAGTTCCAACCCAATCTGCTTTATCATCCTCATTCGCAATTCAGTCGATATTTTAAGATCTACCCGGCCCTTATCGCTTTGGCGAGTCAGTTCACCTTCCAGGTAATATTGATAAAGTTGGGGCCGGGTGATCCGCTCCAGCTTTTGTAACTGGGGCCAGGTCTGGGCAATCATCGAAAGGAAGACCGGGCGGGTCGCCAGATCGGGCAGGTTGTAAATACTTTCCAGTTCCTGCCAGGTTTTCCCGGCCTTGCGCGAGCCGAAACGCTTTCGCAGGTAGGTTTTAATCTCACTCTCGCGATAGGGTTGCAGGTGTAACCGCTCGTAACGTCTTAGCACCGCGCCTTCCTCGTGGTGATGGACAAAGTATTCCGACCGGGTCGCCAGAAGCACTTTGTTGCCGTTTATCACAGCCAGTTCCTCGAAAAGCTGAATATTGCCCTTGATAATATTTTCGTCGGCCTGGGCTACCATTTCGTCAAAGCCGTCCAGCACAAACAGCAATAATCCCTGGCCGGCCAGCCTCTTCAAAGCTTCCAGTTTGGGGGCATCTTCTTCGGTTTCGTCGGCCAAAAAATCGCAGATCCGGCGCAGATGAGGGGTTCCCTCGGCAAACCGACGGAGCGGAATATAGAGCGGGATGCGACCGATTCCTTCGGCTTGCCGTTTGCGGCCCAGTTCGACGCACAACCATTCACAGAAAGTAGATTTGCCGGTTCCGTAACTACCCAGCAAGGCCAAGCGGGCTTTTGGGGGGTCGGGGTCGTCTAGCCACTCATTGACAAACTTTTCGAGCTTGTCGGTTTCTTCCACCGTATAAAGCTCCCCGGTATCCTCGTCACGCCTTCTGGAACGTAATATTTTAGCAGTCATTTCGGTAATATTGTCGGTATAGAGTCGCTTTTCAGCCCGGACGGGAGTGTAGACCTGGGCCAATGCCAGGGGCGGGTCTTCGGAGACGCGCGGTTCTTCCTCGAAGCGGCGACGTTGCTTTTCCAACAGCTTATCCAGACCGGGGATCATGGTATCCCAAATCTGGCTGATCGTCTCGAAGCGTACAAAGCGGGGCTTGTCAACGGCCACCGCTTGCAACTTCGCCTGGACTTCGTTACTCAGAGGGGAGTAGCTAACAACTACCAGCTTATCAATCTGACCGGAGTTATATTCGGCAGTCAGGAAGGGTCTCAAACGGTCGGCATATTCGGGGCTAAAAGGAGCCTGCCGGTTATTAAAGGCCAGCACACCGCGAACCTCTTCATTGCCGCCGCTACCTTTGCGGGCGCGGTAATAATTAGGTGGTTGAAGGGGGTCGGCCTCACCCGGTAGCGGCTTGAAACCCTCCACCGCCAGGGCCTCGCGTACTTCCTTGCCAAACTCGACGCTTTCAGGCAGACAGACCGGGTTTTGGACTACCCGTAACCCAAAATTCAAAAAGCGAAAGGTACCGGGAAACTGGTAAATCTTATTTTTAGGGCGTTCAAGGTTCAGCCGCTCGATCTGACGTTGAATCTGGTTCTGGATGGCCCCAACCGTCAGCCAGGCTTCGTCGCCACTGTCGGGAACGCGGTCGAAAGCATCCAACAGACAATAGGTATAGACCCCCCGTTTGTACAGGCCGGATTGCACCCCAATACCGTCAATACTGGCTGCTCCACCGATAAAGATATTGAGTTCGGGCTTGAAACTAAAATCGAGCTTGCCAAAGACCTCGGTGGCTCCTCCGGCGTGGCAGACATCCAGCCACACGATAATATTGCCGACCCGCGCATTATCAATCAACCCGGCCAGATCAAACAGACTCAAGACCTTTTTGGGGTTCTGGTTGGTTACATCAGCGTTGGAAGGCAGCAAATAAAAGGTTTTGTTAGGCCCATATATCCCGCCATGCGCCGAAATAAAGATCAGAGCCGTGTCGCCGGGTTCATGACTAAGTAGGTCTTCAATATCTTCCCGGATTTTCTCGCCGGTTGTTTCGACGGGGTTAGTGCGTACCGTCACCTGGTAGCCTCCCCGCAGTGGTTCAGCCAGTTTCGTGGCTATCTCGGCGGCATCCGAAGGCGCGTAGCGCAGATTTTTATTTTTCATAGAGTCGTGGGTATACTCGCCGATGCCAATGCACAGAGCATGGCGAGTGGGATTTTCATTTGTTGTCATAACGAGACCGGGCTTTCTATCAATCTAAGCCGAAGCACCTTATTTTTCCGTTGTTGCGTCGGGAGCGGTCAGCAATTGGGCCAGGTCGTCCTCACTATAATCATAGAGTACCACTTCCGAGCCATCGGCCCGTTTCAGTACCATCTTGCGACGGGCCGCTTCGTCCTTTTCGTCCTTCTTGTCTTTGGAATGCAGAAACCCGTATAACTTTTTGGCAGTTTCCTTGATCGTAACCGCGATACCTACTCCTGTAGCAACATAACCCGCCGCTTGCCCGCCAACGCTCAGAAACAACCCAATAGCCGCCATAAGATCCATCGGCTCTTCCAGCCGTACATTTTCCTCTCCCGCTATCGCTTTCAAGTCATCTTCCAGTTGCCATAGATCGTTTTGATCCACTCCTGAAGGGATACTAATTTCTAGCTCGTCTTTGCCCATTTTACTTATCCTTTCGTGTATGAAAATAAACAACCTATAGTTTGAACACAAATATCTTAGCCGATAACATTATAACCGTCAATCACTTTCCGGCTAATATATAGGGCTGTCCCCACCGAGTCGATATATTTACAATTGGCTAGAAACCCTTGACTCATACCTTACGTGAGGCTTTATACTAGCATCTGGAAGCTTCCATTTTCTATAGATACAGATCGCTAAAAGATAAGAGGGTTTGACAAGAGAGTGTTCAAAATCGGTGAATTTGCCCGGATGGGGCAGGTATCGGTGCGAACTTTGCGCCATTATGAAGAGATTGGGTTGTTACAACCGGTTGAGATTGACCAGTGGAGCGGCTACCGTTATTACTCAACCAGCCAATTACCTCGGCTCAACCGCATATTAAGGCTCAAAGATGTGGGTTTGTCGCTGGAACAAATCGGGCAAATGCTAGAGCCGGATTTTAGACCCGAACAACTCAAAGCGATGCTGAAGCAAAAGCAAGCCGAGGCCCACGAGCAGCTTAAAGAAATTGAAACACTCTTAAGCCGAGTGGAAAGCTGGTTAAATCAACTAGAAAGAGGAAGCGAAATGACTATTCCGACCAATTACGAGATCACACTGAAAAAAGTGGAGCCAATCCTGGTAGCTTCGCTGCGTCAGGCTATGTCAGCCTACGGCAATCTAGGCATACCTTTTGGAGTGCTGCGCTCTTACTTGAAGCAGTTTGGGTTCGTCAAGCACCGGCCAAGTCTGGTACTGTGGCATTTTCCCGATACGGTTCCCAATCTGGATGAGGAAGACAATTTTGAGGTAGAGCTAATCGAACAGCTAGATCAGGCCGTACCGAGCAGCGACCAAATCAAGGTCTATAACTTGCCGCCGCTCCAACTATCCGCAAGTGTAATTCACCGGGGCAGTTTGGATTTAGCTTACCAGGCGTATCAGGCTTTAGGTAGTTGGGTAGAAACGCACGGGTACAAAGCCAGTGGCCCAATCCGTCAAATTCACCACGAGTTTAATCCCGGCCACGACCCCAGCACCTACATTACAGAGTTTCAGATGCCGGTTGAAAAGCACTCTACTCAAGCTGAGTAAAGAGTTTTGAATAGCTAACCAACCAGCATCAATTCGGGAGCGGTGGGCGCACTGGCCTCGATTTCGAGTGGATAGCTCAGGAAAAAAGGAGCGCGGGTCAAGAGGAAAGCCCGACCAAAGCCGACCGATTGCCGTTGTCGATCCATCCGATGACCGACCGAAGCGGTTAATTCATAGTCGGTTAGGAAGCGGGCGAAATGGGGGGCATCCCAATCTCTAATGTCGGGCGGGGTCAACTTGTGCAGTTCGCAAAACTTGAGGAAGCGTCGCCGAAATTTGCGGGCTGCCGCTTCGTCCGGCAGATAATCGCCAAATCGAAAGCCGAGAGCAGGCCAGGCAAACCGACCGTCATAGATCGCAATAGCCGTGATCGCTTTTACACCGAGGGCCTGGCCCAATTGCTTGATTACTTCTAGCAGCGCTCGACCCAAACCCTGACCGCGCAATTCGGGGTACCAGATTTGACCCTGTTCGAGTTCCAGAAAAATATCGTCAATTCCGCCACCCGGCTTGCGATAAAGCGTAATCATCAATTGACCGACCGGCTCTTGCAAATTATTGCCTAAAAAAAGGCGGCTATCGAATTCATAACGCCACCCTCCAAAGGCTCCAACTTCATTTTCAATTCGCGTCTTGATCCGGCCTAACTTGAACGGCTGAGGTAGCTTATGTAAATACTGCCAGCACAGTTCTTCAAATTCACCTAACCCGGCCTCCTGATCGAGCAGAACGGCCCCTATCGGTTGTAACGTTCCGGCTTGCTTTTCGAGTAGCTCCTCAGCTATGCTTAAAATTGACGACATTGCTCCTTGCTTACTACGGTCGGCGACCGTTCCTTCTAAATTAAATCTTGGTAGGGGCGATCTTTATGGTCGCCCGTATCCCGAACCGGGCGACCATAAAGGTCGCCCCTACTATCAATCGATTGGTCTAGGTGGTGGGAGACAGCAAATAAATTTGCACTCCATCATTATTATAGACCTGGGGCCAGCCAGCGGTAGTCGGGTCGAAATCGCCCAATTTGCGCTCACGCCAACCGTAGACCAAATATTTTAGACCCCAGCTATATATTATACCAGATCGGACGGGCTTAGTAGTACTTATATCACAAAATTGCTTCAAAACTTCATATTTTTGGTCAGCATTAAGTGTTTCCATTGGATGACCGTAAAAAACCCGTACTGGAGCGCGACCGGGCAGTACATTGCCCAACAACGGCCCAGTCAAAACGACATCGCCGACCCTGGCGTTCTGGCGTAACCAGGCAAACGCGCCGACTTCGCCCGCGCTAAAGTAGGGCGCTCGTACCGGATCAACCTGCTCCTCGTTGATATAGAGGAGCGAAATTGAGATGATTAGCATCAAAAGGCTTGAGAAGGTCGTCAGGGTAATCAAAGTCCGGCGGATCGCCCTCTGGCGCGAAAGCTTTACGCCACGTCGGGCCAGCCAGGGACAAATCACCTCAAACCAGCCCGCCGTCGCCAGACAACAGAGCGGTAAATGCAACCCTTCGGAAAACCGCCGCGAGAAATTAAAAGGTAGCGCCATCAAGACCGCCGTCACAATTACCCAACCTGTGATAAGTTGCCAGCGATAAAGCAGTTCTTCGCCCGCCTCCGGCTTTGGTTCATCTTTGAGCGTGCGAGGTAGGGCGCGGACGGCCCACCAGATACCGGCAGCCCCCAACGGAACCAGCAACCCGTAGGACACCAGGGTCGTCCAGATGTCAAGGGTTGAAGTCTGGTTTTGTTTCATCCACTCGCGCAAGAGCGGATCGCTCTGGGTTCCGACAAAGGTCAAAAGCGGGCCGGGTACGCCTGCCAACCCGACCCCAATCAAGGCTGCAAATCCAAACCAGTTTGGGCCGCGCCCGATTGCCAACCGCAGCCAGAAAACCCCTAATACACCCGCCACCGTAAACAACATAAAAGGATGGACAAAACCCAATATAAAAGAAAGCAGAGCCGCCCAACCGTAGTAACGCCTACCCCGCCCTTCCAGGCCAAATAGCCCGCCAACCACAATCAAAATCAGCAGGGCCGAAGCCAACGGGAAATGAGGGTTGGCGAAAATGCTCAGAAAGGTATAGGCTTCCGCCACCCAAAAATCGGCGGGGGGTAGTTGCACCAATCCCAACGGCGCAAACAACCAGCCCAATCCGGAAGCCAAACAGACCAGCACAAAGGCCCAGCGTCGGCGGGACTGTTCGGTAAAGAGCAAAGTAATAAGACCATAACTAACGATCAAGAGCAGCAACCCGCATAGCAACCGGGCGAGGTGGAACACAATAATATTTGGCAGACCTAACAGTCCTGCCAGTTTGCCAAGCAAGAGGTAAAAGACAAAGGTGACGGCCCCATCCCCACCGGCCTCGCTGGTATGCGAAAGGTGAAAGACCCAATCACCCCGCCGCCCTTCCTCCATCTTGGACATATAGGTGTTGCCATCGTAGGCATTAAAGAGGATGCCGGTAAATTCGTGGCCGGGTGGGGTAATCAGTAACCCCCAAATCAAAGGCAGCAGGGTCAGACCGAGGGTGAAGAAACTCCAGGCCAGCAGCCAGCGCCATTCAAAACGTGAAAATTTTAGCATCAGTTCTTCTATAAAGTCCTGGCGGGGCCGGTGGGCCGCCTTTAGCGACAACCCCATCCAAAATGGGCTAGATCGCATGGTAAAATATAGTGCGCCGCAAGACAAATATAGATTAACTGGTCTTTCTCACTCCGTCAATAGGGCTTTTGGCTAGAGGTGATCGTTAGTTTTTTGCAAAATGGGCCAGGGGTGAACGTCAGATCTTTGCAGAGGTTCAAAGAGTAAGAACGGAAATCTGTGAAAACCTCACTCCAAACCATTCAAACATATATTAGAAATTTTTTCGCAGAATTTTTTCTAATATATACTCACTTCCCAGTTTAGGGTGTGGCACAACCTGGCTAGTTTGCAAAAATTGACGCACATCCCACCCAGGGAAATTAAATTGTGCTAACGGGTAGAATGCCGTATAATAAGGCCGATTGTTTAGGCCGATGCAGTAAGCTTTAGGCTAAATCGAGTTCTTGGGATATTGGCAATAAATTGATAATTGAGGGTAAAAGGCTAGAATGGTGGGGAAGTTGGCGGAGGTTGAGGTAGAACAGCAGGAAATACAGACCACAGAGATGGCTCAGAACTGGCGCAGACCGCAAGGAGCGCAAGCCGAGCCAGATGAAATTAATGAAGTGGGTGGCCCTGCTGTCCTGGCTCTGGAAGATGGACGTATCTTTCGAGGTTACGCCTTTGGAGCCGACCTAGCCTGTGAAGGCGAGGTTGTCTTTAATACCAGCATGACCGGCTACCAGGAGATTTGCACCGACCCGTCCTATCGAGGCGAAATTGTCTGTCTGACCTACCCCTTGATCGGCAACTACGGCACAACCCATCTGGACGACGAGTCGCGGCAGCCCTGGATCAGTGGTCTGATCGTGCGCGACTATACTCCCTATTGGAGCAACTGGCGTGGCGAAGGCAGCCTGCACCGCTACTTACAACAGCTTGGTATTCCCGGTATTTACGGCCTTGATACCCGCGCCCTGACTCGCCATTTGCGAAGTAAAGGTTTGATGCGGGGGGTGATTGTGCGGGTCAAGCCGGGCATGACCGATGAAGATTTGGTCAACCGGGCCAAAAGCAGCCTGATGCCTGCCGATAAGAATGTGGTCGGCGAAGTAACTACCCCGGCCCTCTATCGCTACCCGGCCCGCTCGCTGGAAGGCCAGACCTTAAAACTGGCCGTGATCGATTGCGGCTTGAAAGAAAACATTTTGCGGTCGCTGGCCCGGCGGGGAGTTGATGCGACAGTTGTACCCTATGATGCAAAGCTAAGTGATATACTGGCACTGCAACCGGACGCGATTTTTAGCTCACCCGGCCCTGGCGACCCGGAGAATAGCCGCCCAACTATCGAAACTTTGCAGGGTGTAGTAGCTCGTCAAATACCCTTCTTTGGCATCTGCCTGGGCCACCAGTTGCTCGGTCTGGCGATTGGGGCCAGCACCAGCCGTTTGAAGTTTGGACACCGAGGCGGCAATCATCCAGTCAAAGATTTGCAGACCGGCAAGGTTTACATTACCTCTCAAAATCACGGCTTTCAAGTCGAGGCTGCTACAGTCCCGACCGACCTGGGCTGGATGGTTAGCCAGATCAATCTGAACGATGGGTCGGTCGAAGGGTTGGCCCACGAAAGTCTGCCAGTCTTTACAGTCCAGTATCACCCGGAAGGCTCTCCCGGCCCCCAGGACAACCAATATCTGTTCGACCGCTTTTTGACAATGGTGAAAGCAAGGGATGAGGGATGAGGGATGTGGGATGAAAAATGCAGAAGTCAGAGTGCAGAAGGCAGAATATTAAATCTGCATCTACACTCGTAAATCGTAAAGCTTCTTCATCCCTCAGCCTTCATCCCTCATCCCTCACTTCAGTGAGGCGACATGGATCGTTATAACGGTAATCAGAATAATCCTGATGATGCAGGCGAATATGACGGTGAGGACTATTACGATAATGTACCGCCGCCCCCGCCTGGAAATAGGCCACCCTCCGGCCCATATATACCGCCGGCATCGGGACCTCGACCACCTGGCAGCCCGGTTCCGCCACCCCGTCGCCCGCCCGCCGACCCGAATCTTACGGGCCAGTTCACGCCCAACCAGCCCACCAACTACCAACGGCGCGGTTATAACAACCCGCCCCCGCCGCCACCTCCCGGCTACTACGAGGAGGACGACGAAGACGATTATTACGAGTCACCGCGTCGTCGTCCGGCTCCAGTCGAACAAAGTTGGTGGCAACGCCAGTCCAATGCCGCGAAAGCTATTATTATCTTTATTCCCCTTATGGTGGTTTTGTTGATAGCATTAATCGTATTTGTGGTGCTGGGAGCGACCCGCAATAATAACCTGGGGCCAACCACGCCCCAGGCTTTGAATAACTCTCCAGCCCCAACCAATACTTTGCCGGGCCTGACGGTAGTTTCTACGCCTCCGCCGGTGATTGCGCCTGCGACGCTTTTGCCGACCCTGACCCCCAACCCGAATCTGCCAACTGTTACACCGATCCCGGCTACCGACACTCCTAACGCTAATGCCACCAACACGGCAGTCGCCAATGTCACCGCCAACGCCAACGCGGTTGCGACCGCCAATGCCAGGAATAACACCGGGCTGACCGCTACCGCCGGGGTGATTGCGACCGCCAATGCCGGTAATAATGCAGGGTTGACCGCCACCGCCGTCGCCAATGCTAACGCCAACCGCACAGCGACCGCCGTTGCCAACCAGGGCGCGACCGCCACTGCTGCCGCTAAACCGACCAATCCGCCCGCTCCGACCAATTCGCCTGTTCCGACCAATTCGCCCGCTCCGACCAATTCGCCTGTTCCGACGACTGTCAAAGCGACTGTTGTCCCGCCGACGACCCAGGTGGTTGTGACTATCTCGAACTGCCAGACCCCTACGCCTTCGCCTACACCCAAACCGATCACCGGCACGCCTTCGCCCAGCCCAACGCCGACCGCTACCCCCACGCTCAACCCTTCGATTAGCCCCACCCCAACGCCGTCACCAACCCCAACCTGCGCCCCATAGGGGATTGTCGGAGGGCAGTAAGGCTGTAGAAATAAGAAATGAGCAACTTGTTCAGGGTTGCTCATTTCTTATTTCTACAAAAATGGAATTAAATGGTCGCCCCTACGAAGATCGGTTCTAAATCGGGCTGCTTTTCGAGACCGAGAGCGGTGGGGCCAGTTCGGGAGTTGTCGCCGGGTGCTGGTCGGCTTCGAGAAGCGGCGGCGGGGCAGGCTGTAGGTAAAGCCAGCCGACCCATAGACAGACCCCGATCCCGGCCAGCGATAACAAGTTTTGGCTCCAATCGGCGTGCAGGAAGTGCCGCCACAAGAAGAAATTGTTGGGAACCGGGTCGCGACGTTCCGGCAAATAAGCGTAAAGCAGATTGAGTGAAAAAATCAGGTTAAAGAGCAAAGCCGGACGATACAGGTCGCGCCGGTAGAACGCCGCCAACACTAGCAACCCCAACCCGAAATAAAGATAGCGTTCGTGCATCTTGACCCAGAAGAAGAAAATAAAGCTCATTATGACTGCTGCCGCCAAAAACCATTCCGCCCCCGAACGGGCCGTTCGCTCTACCGAGCCTTTGCCAGTCTCACGGGCGATAGCGGCGTTACGTCGCCAGCAAACCAGTAGCACGATTATGTAAACCAGCCCGATGCTCAAATAGCTTAGAGCCAGGAGCGGTTGCGGCACTTTGATCCGGTCGTAACCCAGCAGATGCAGCAAATTAAAGGTGCGGATACCACCCCAATCCGATTCGCCGCTCACAACCGGTTGCTCCCAAAAGATTTTGAAGACCTTGTAATCGAAGGCGAAACCCACCCCGCCCAGGACTGCCACCAGTCCCAGGCACGCACCACCGCACAACACGGCGATCCGCCAGCCAAACCGCCATTGAAAGGTCAGGGCGTAAAGCGGCAGCAAAAGCCAGCTTTGAGCCTTGTAGATAATGCCAAAGGCTTGTAGGCCGACCGAGGCTACCGGTCGGCCCAGCATAACCAACCAGAGCGCTCCCGCCATCATTAGCAGTAGCCAACCATCCGCCTGAACCCAGACTGCCGGGACGAAGATCAGCGAGAGGCTGAAGCCAAACAGCAAAACAGTCCGGGCCAGATGTTCGCGTTGAATTTTGCTATGCAGCCCAACCCACCAAATCGCCGGAATAAGCAGCAACAGAGCCGACCCCATCAGCAACTTGAGTGGCGATTGATTATAAGCGATATTAAAGGGCTGGGTTAGCAGACCGTAAAAATAAAGCTGGTAGACCGAACCGGGTGGATAAACCAGACGCGGCGCGTGCGAATAGGTGGCGATGGGGCCGTACTGAAGGATCGGGGCCAATACCTCGCGGAAGTAATAAATATCGCCTGCCAGCCCCGGCGCAAGCACAAAAAAGCCGGTAAAAGCGGTGATGCCAGCCATTAACAGGCCCAACGGTCGCCAACGGTCGCCTGCCGCCAGCCAGCCAACCCCCCAACGCTGCCAACCCCAGGCCGTCCCAACCAGCAGCAGCCCATCCAGCAAAAGCCACCAGCTAGAATAAATCAGCAGATTGGTCATGGCTCCAGCCATAAAACCGACCGGCGCACTTAGCAAAGCCAGTTCGAGCGGCCCGAACCGCGCCAACCAACCCCACCAGCCTAACCCTAACAGCAGTATGACCAGCGCCGGGAAAAGGGGCTGGGTCAAAACCGATAGCACTAAGCCGCCCTTGCCGACTGTAATGGTCGCCGCCTTGACCCGCACGCCCAACTCGCGCCCATCGCCCGCGACCCGAAAGCCATTCGCTTTGAGGTCTAAAACCAGTTCATCGGAGTTATCACCGCTAATGGCTGGAATTTTGAGGGTGTACTGGCGATAGCCGGTCAGTTCGGGTGAGTATTGTAGGGTTTGGAGGGGTAACGAAAGGTTGCCCCGCCTTTCGGAAATTTCGAGCCGAGCCGGAGGCGAACCGGGCGGGCGATCCAGCAACACCTCCAGCTGAAGGTAGACCGGCGCAAAGCGGGGTAAATCTCGGTAAATCAAACGCAAATTGGGTTGGGTCCAAATATAGCGAAGGCCGTCGGCTTGCTCGGTCTGACCACCGGCATAATCGGCTAAATTAGTCTCGACCGTATGCACCGGCAGCAAAGCCAGCCAAAAACAGACGACCCCGACTATTGCGACCACAAACGAGTTAAGCCAGCCTTTATTAATTATTAGGGAAGCACGTCCCCGTCCCAAGAAGATTTTACTCAAATTTTCGGCTTGCTCTTACTAGAAGTAACCCCTGCGCCTCTATAGCAAATTGCAGAATTGTTGTGCTACTCTTGGTAGGGGCGACCTTTATGGTCGCCCGTAAACACCCTGCTAGGTCTTCGAGGGCGACCATAAAGGTCGCCCCTACCAGCCCAATTTCTTTGCAACTTGCTCTAAACTACTGCCCAATTTTAGAGGCAAGTCTGTAAGGTGTCAAACCGGGCTAAATCCAGCGCCGGAGCAGTGTCTAACAATTGGGTATTGGCTTTAAGCCTGAATTATAAAAAGCAAGAGCCTTTGACGGCAGCTTTTGTTGCAAAGCTAACCGCCAAAGGCTCTTGCCAGTTTGTTCTAAAATCGCTCTAAAACCTATAGAGTGCGAAGCACCTCGAAAAGGTCTTCGTTTTCGGGCTGCTTCGAAATATCGTGTACGTCGATATAAACAACTTTGCCCTCTTTGTCCACAATCAGGATGGAGCGTTCCGCCATACCCTGCGGGCGCAGTACGCCATATTTTGTGGCGACTTCCCCGTGAGGCCAGAAATCCGACAATAAGGGAAAGTCGAGGCCACCCATACTCTTGGCCCAGGCCCCATTGGTGTGAACGCTATCGATTGAGATACCCAGAACCTGGGCATCGTAACCCTCAAACTTCGCCAGATCAGCGTTGTAAGCGGGCATTTGAAGCGTTCAGACAGGCGTAAAGGCGAACGGGTAGAAGGCCATCACTACATTTTTTTTGCCCCGGAAATCGCTCAAGGTAATCGTCGCCTGATCGGACGTACCTTTGGCGGTCGGGAGCGTAAAGTCGGGAGCCATATCGCCCACCTTGAGCGTTTGGGTTTCCGACGCAACGCTATTTGAAGGCATAGGTTGCAAACTCCTTTCAAAATTCATCTATTACATTCTGGTAATATTAAATATTACACACAACTTAATTATCTATTGTGCGAAAATTCACCACCGCTATAATTTAGCATTACCACTTCTTAAAGTCAACCTAAATCCCTAAATAGATCATTATTATAACGCAAATCGAACACTCTAGTATCATCTTAGAGCCTAGTGGATGTTCCGGGTTCCTTGTGGGACATAAGGGACTTTTAGGGTAGATGAATATAATCCAGGCGTTGCTCAGTAGCAATTTGAGCCAAAATTTGCTTTAATAGGGTTATCAACTTTTGGCGCACTTCGTAACTTTCTTAACGTTAGTTTAGTGGATTACAATCCTATCTCAAGGTAGAGAGATACCCCACAGAGGAGGCTATTATGATCTTTCGCAGTTCCCTGCCCGATATTACAATCCCTGAAATTTCTTTTCAACAGGCCGTGTTAAGTCGGGCGGTAGAGTTGTCCGACCAACCCGCTTTGATCGATGGCCCCACCGGGCGCACCTACACTTATGGGCAATTGGCCGCTGCGGTGCGGTTGGTGGCGGCCAGCCTGGCCCGGCGCGGCTTCCAGAAGGGCGAGTGCATGGCGATTTTCAGCCCCAACACGCCGGAATATGCTATTGCGCTGTTGGCAGTGGCCTCGCTGGGCGGGGTTTGCACTACCATTAACCCCCTCTATACTATCGACGAATTGACCTTCCAACTTAACGACGCAAGCGCTAAATATTTGCTGACGATCCCGCCTTTTATGGATAAAGCAGTCGAAGCGTTGGGCAAATCGGGGGTTAAAAAGCTTTTCGTGTTTGGCGAAGCACAAGGGGCGACCTCTTTTTCCGAATTGCTTCAGGGCGATGGACAAGTCCCACTGGTCGAGATTGATGTCTACCAAGATTTGGTTGTACTACCTTATTCGAGCGGGACGACCGGGCTACCCAAAGGGGTGATGTTGACCCATCATAATTTGGTTTCCAATATCTACCAGATGAACCCGGTGTCTACGATTGGTGAGCAAGATCGGGTAATCTGCATTTTGCCAATGTTCCATATTTACGGCATGATGGGAATTATGGCGATGTGCCTCTTTAAGGGTGCGACGATGGTTACAATGCCACGCTTTGATTTGGAGCAGTTCCTCCAAACCCTCCAGGACTACAAGATAACGCTGGCTCCCCTGGTTCCGCCTATCATGGTGGCGCTGGCAAAACACCCGGTGGTGGACAAGTACGATCTCTCCCACCTGACCAAAGTACTTTCGGCGGCGGCCCCCCTTAGCCGCGAACTGGAACAAGCCTGCGCTGCCCGCATTAACGTCCAGGTCGCCCAGGGCTACGGTATGACCGAGACTAGCCCGTGCCTGACCCTCCCTCCAACTGATCTTTCAAAGTCCAAAACTGGCGCGGTCGGTATGTGCTTACCCGGACTGGAAATGAAGGTGATCGACCTTTCGACGGGCGCAGAACTAGAGCCAAACCAGGAGGGCGAAGTTTGCACTCGTGGTCCGCAAGTCATGAAAGGTTATCTGAACCGCCCCGACGCGACTGCCAACATGATCGAGTCAAACGGCTGGCTGCATACCGGCGATGTCGGCTATATGGACGAGGAAGGCTTTTTATTTATCGTAGACCGGGTGAAGGAACTTATCAAGTATAAGGGCATGCAGGTCGCCCCGGCAGAATTGGAAGCCGTCCTGCTCACCCATTCGGCAGTAGCCGACGCGGCGGTCATCCCGATCCCCAACGAAGAGGCAGGCGAATTGCCCAAAGGTTTCGTCGTCCTCAAACCCGGTGCAACCACCACCGCCGAAGAGTTGATGGCCTATGTCGCCGCGCGAGTCGCTCCGCACAAAAAAATCCGCCAGTTGGAACTGATCGACCAGATACCAAAATCGGCTTCGGGCAAAATCTTGCGCCGCTTCCTGGTTGACCGCGAACGACAGCAAATCGCCGCTCGGTAAAATCTTGAGCTATCCAATATTTGTAGGCGGTCAATGACTCTGCATTTTGCTATAAGGGCCTCAAAAATAATAAAACATCCCAGTAGGGGCAACCCTGGGTGGTTGCCCGTGAACACCCGACACGGCCTCCGAGGGCGACCACCCAGGGTCGCCCCTACATTGGGACGATTATTTTTATGTGCTTCCCTAAGTCAATAAGGCCAGAACTCAAAAGGGCTGGTCTTGTAACTATTAGCGTGGCTGACACGTAGTTATTGCGAAGCTTCTTGATCGCCGGATGGAAATTGGGTAGCTCAGGTTAGATTTACAGAGGTTGGAAAGCTAAAGAAGACAGGGTGCTTGGTGCGCCAATAAAATTAGCCAGATCAGCAGGAATAGGGAATATATATTATCCTGTCTATCCCTGTTAAATTTTAAAAGGAGTAGTTAGAATGAACGGTGGATTTAATTTTAAGGATTGGCAGCCCTGGCGACGCGATCAGAAAGACCCCGCCCAAAAAGCGCCCAACGAACCAAAAGTTGAAAACCCCCAACCGGGCGCAAACCAAAAACCACGCCAGTTCGTCGAGGAAATCCGGGTTAGCGGGCAGAATCTGGTTAGCGAAGTAGAACGTATTTTGCGGGAGGGCGAAGTTAGCCGCCTGCGGATCAAGCAAAACAATCGCGTGTTGTTCGATCTGCCAATTGTATTTGCGGCTGCCGGAGCCTTGATTGCGCCACCACTGGCGGCGGTTGGAGCAATTGCCGCCCTTGTAAGCGATTGCACTATCGAAATCGTCCGGGATGCCCCGCCTGCTACTCCAGCGGCGACCGCTTCGACCGCCCGACCTAAGACGGCGACCTCTGGTGAGGCCAAAATTCCTGAAACGCCAGACGATCTATCCTACCGCTAAATTCAATAAAGCTCTTATAGATCAGGGCAATTTTTTACAAAATAGCAAGGCTGGGCCACGTTCCAAACTGGATTTTAATATAGGTTAGAATTTTTCGTCGGAAAATCGAAAAATTCTAACCTATATTTTTTAGTGGATTAGGCCGAGGTTTTCACAGTCGTCCGGTCTTATTGTTTGAACATAGGCAAAAATCTGCTACTCACCCTAACTTTGGCCCGGCTTTGTACTGCAACCGGGCTTATGTTATAATCAGCCCGATTAGATTAGAAAAAGCCAGCCAAAGGCGATCAAGCGAAAAGGACTTTTTACAGGACTATGGCAAAACAGAATGATTCTAAACCACGCCCCGAAGCCGCAGGTAGTAACACTCCCGGCAATCTGAAAACCGCTGAGCAAAAACCGGCCGCCGCCCGCCCCCTGACGACCAATACCGGCAACTATCCGAGCGGTCGTAAACTAACCCCCAAGCAAGAGGCCATCCGCCGCCGAGCGCAAAAACGCCGCCGCACCCAGTTGTTAGTGATTGGCGGATTGGTAGTTGTGATAGCGCTTGCTTTGATTGCGATTATAGTAGCGGTTTCCCAACCGACCAAGTTTGAGGCCCTCCCCGCCGCCGCCACTACCGACGAACGTCCGCTCGAAATCGGGCCAGCCGATGCGAAAGTCACGGTCGAGGAATACGGCGATTATCAATGCCCTGGTTGCAAGCTCTGGCACGATACCAGCCAATCGCGGCTCACTACCGATTACATCAAAGCTGGCAAAGGCGTAAAGTTTGTCTTCCGGCCCTATCCATTTTTGGATGCGCGGGCGGCCCAACGTGAATCGCATACCACCCTGGAAGCGGCCTATTGTGCCTCCGATCAGAAACGGTTCTGGGATTATCATGATGCGCTCTACAACAACCAACCGCTTAGTGAAAACAGCGGCTTTTGGTCGGTAGATCGAACCAAGCAACTAGCAAGCGCTCTCAAGTTGGATGTCGAGAAGTTTAACAAGTGTGTAGATGCGAATACCTATCGGGCAAAGGCTAATGCGGATGCTTCTGCCGCGATCAACAAGGGCATCAATCAAACTCCGACCTTCCTGGTCAATGGAACCAAGCTATCGGGGGCCGATTATAGCGAACTCCAAAAAGCCATTGACGAAGCGTTAAACTCACCGGCCAAGTAAGCAATTGCACTCCATTGGCAGAGGCAACTAATACTCGCCTCTGCCAATAACTACTTTAGGCTAGGGCATTACGAGGTAAAACTATGGCGCAAAACTCACGGGCGAAAGCCAGCCAGACGGCTCAGGTAGCCACTGCTCAGGCTAGTAGCTTCAGCCGTTCGCTTTCGTTGGACTGGTTGTTTATTGGGCTGACCGTAGTCGGGGTCGGCATATCGCTTTATTTGACCTGGGCGCATTTTACCGATACCTCGATTATCTGCACCGCCGACCGTAGTTGCGACACCGTGAACCGCAGTGCCTATGCCTACTTCCCACCCAAATGGGGCATTCCGGTCTCAATTTTGGGAGTTATAGCCTATTTGGGGCTGGCAGGGCTGGCCTTCTATCGCCGAAAAATCGTGCAAACCTCCGCCGAAGCGACCCGTTTTACACGTGGTCAACTCGATATGACCCTCTTTGTAGCAACCCTCGGCGGGGTAGTCTTCTCCGGCTACCTGACCGCTATGGAATTATGGGTTATCAACGCTATTTGCTGGTGGTGTGTCGCCTCTGCTCTTATAATTAGCAGCCTTTTTATTATTTCAGTGGTACGGGTCTGGGCCTTAGATTAAGCCAATTCGCCTCAACCAATCAGAAATTATTAGAATTTTAGCTATAGGCCAGTGCAGGCCCTTTTGCCCGCTATAAATTCCTTGATTAGAAAGTTTTATTGTAACTACACAGCCTCATCCTTTGGGCGACCAGATAGGGTCGCCCCTACCAAAATCGGTTGTAGGGTGCGACCCTATCTGGTCGCCCGGCCTGAGTAGTTACGTTTTATTTATACCACGAAGCAGTTCGACTATCTGACCCAATTTGCCTCACACTACATATTCAGATTGTGCGTCAATTTTTTGCAAACTAGCCAGGCTGTACGACCCTCTAAACCAAGGGTGGGGGATAGGTTAGAAAAATTTTGTGCGGAAATTTTTCTAACCTATCTTTTTGAGTGGTTTGGATTTGAGTGGTTTGGAGCGGGGTCTTCAGGGCCACTCGTTTTTAGGATTTGAAGCCGTGCAAAAATTTGACGCTCACACCATATTCAAAAAAACGTTGACAAGACAATGTCAAAAAAGTAGAATAGACCAGTTAAGTATTATGAAAGGTTTAGCTTACAATGCAGCCATCGGAAACTGAGCCGCCTTCGGATGAAACTATACGCATTTTAATTGATAATCGTTACCGCCTGGGCAAATCGTTGGGACAGGGAACTTTTGGCGAGGTTTTTCAGGCTGAGGACACCAAATTTCATCCGGCCCGTACCGTAGCCCTCAAGTTGTTGCGACGTGAATTTATCGCCGACCCGGAAGTTTGCGAAGAAGTCCGGCGGGAAGCCAGTGTACTGGCCCATTTCAATCACCCCAATATTTTGCGCGTCTTCGATTTTGGGATTAACCCTCACCTGGCTTACATCGTGACCGAATTAGCCGAAGGTGGCTCGTTAGCCGCAAAAATCAGGCCGAACCCGCCCGACCCGCCCCTGGCTTTGCCGTTGGAGCAGGTTTGCCGTTACCTCGAACAGATTGCCGATGCCCTGGACGAAGCGCACGAAGCCGGGCTAATCCACCGCGATATCAAGCCCTTGAATATACTGCTCGACCGGCGTGACCGATTGTTGTTAGCCGACTTTGGCCTGACCGCCGTTTTAAGCCAGTCCCAGAACTCCTCTATTTTACTGGATAATCTACCCTCAACCGGCACGCCACTCTATATGGCTCCCGAACAGTGGCACGGGCAGGCCGGAAAAGCCAGCGATATATATGCGGTCGGAATTTTGCTTTTCCAGTTAATTACAGGCCGAACGCCCTATATGGGCAATCAAATGGCCCTGGCTTACCAGCATATCAATGCCGCCATCCCAAAATTGTCGGAAGTGGCTCCCTGGCTGGAATATCCGCCCGAACTCGATCAGGTGCTGGCGGCAGCACTCGAGAAAGACCCCAGTCGCCGGATTCGGTCGGCGGTAAAACTCTATGAGCAATTTAGGACGGTGCTGGAAAATAACCCGGCCTTAATTGGTCAACCGGCTACCCCCGTTCGGAAAATGACGACCCAATTTGGGCTGCGCTCCCTATTCGGGCAGTTACCGCCGGTTTCGCCTTCCGCCAAAGAGGAAGCACTGCGGGCCGTCCAGGAAGAAGAACGGCATAACTTTACCCGCCAGGTTAGTGATTGGTCGAACGCCCTGTCCGAAGCCGAACGCCGCCAGGATTGGAATGCGATCCTCGAACTAGGCGAACAGATTATGACCCTGGACTGGGACAGCCTCATGAAAACCGGCGAACGCATTCTAAAAAATTCCCAGCAGCGGACTTCGATCCAGGCCAGTATGTGCGGGGCCTATCTCCAGCGTAGTCAGCAAGCCGCCACCCATAATCAGCATCAACAGGCTATTATAGATTGTGAGCGGGCGCTCGATCTTGACCCAAAATATGTGCTGGCCTATTATCAGCGCGGCCAATTGTATCTTGAACTGAAAAATCCGACCAGGGCGATCCAGGATTTCGACCGGGCAGTCGAGCTTCAGCCCCAACCGACTTTTTATTTCGGGCGAGGTCAAGCCTATGCCGCCTTAGAACAGTGGTTTCAGGCTACCCGCGACTATAATCTGGCGATCAAGCTCGACCCGAAATACGTCAATGCCTACCACCATCGGGGCCGGGCCTGGGCCGCGCAGGGCAATTATACCAGCGCCCTGCGCGATTTTAACCGAGCAATTGATCTCAAACCGCAAAATGCCGATTCTCATTACTGGCGGGCGATGATTTACCTGGGTATAGAAGACTATGCCGAAGCGCTTAAAGATTTGAAACGGGCCGCCGAACTTGACCCCAACGATGCCAATATTTTCTTTGAACTTGGCAAAACTTATCTGGCGATGCAGGACTACAAACGAGCCGTAGCCGAGTTTGGGCAGGCAATCCAGCTGGATCGGCAACCAGCGATCTACTATGTCAAACGAGCGCAAGCTCATGCCGGGCTAAACGCTTATCAAGCCCAACTTGCCGATTGCGATAAAGCGATTGAACGTGACCCTCAACTGGCGCTGGCCTATAACCTGCGCGGGCAGGCTCTGTATGAGACCGGACAAAGCCAGGCCGCGATCAAAGATTTGACCGAAGCGATCCGTCTGGATGGACAGAATGCCGATGCCTATCAAAACCGGGCGGCAGCTTACTTTAAACTTGGACAGTACGACCGGGCTATCTACGACTTTGACCGCTTGATCGAACTGGAACCGCTCAACCCACGTGGCTATAGCGGGCGGGCCGAAGCAAACGGCCTACTCAAGCAATACCCGGCGGCGCTCCAGGACTACGATCAGGCGTTGCGACTCGATCAGGCCAACGCCCGGCTTTATCTTAACCGGGGTAATATTAGCTTTGAGCTAGGCCAGTACGCCGCCGCTATCAGCGATTACAATCAGGCCCTCCAATTAGGGGCTAAAGGGCTGGAAATTTACTCCCGGCGGGCGCTGGCCTGTTTCTACCATCAGGACTATCAGCAAGCTATTTCGGATAACGACCGGCTAATTGCGGTGCGCCCAAACGACCCGGTACTCTATAACACGCGCGGGATCATTATGGCGGCCCTTTCGGACTACCGACGCGCTATAAAGGACTACGATCAGGCATTGCGGCTTGACCAGAGCTATGCCAATGCTTATATGAACCGGGCTATCGCTCGTTTTGAGCTAAAAGAATTCCCGCAAGCCTTAGCCGACCTGGAAAAAGCATTAGCGCTGGAACCTCAAAACGGGGCGGCTTTCTTGCAGCAGGGTCGCGTTTACAAAGAGATGAAGAATCTGGCGGCGGCCCGGCAAAGTCTTCAAGAGGCTACTCGCCTGGGCTTTGAGGAAGCCGCCAAAGAACTGGAAGCTTTGCAGCCCAGCTAAAATAACCGAACGGCGAAATAACTAAAACAGGCTACCAACTATTTAACGGTTAGTAGCCTGTTTTGTATTTTATTTAGCTAGAGCAAGTTAAAACTTGCCGTGTAGCCTGGGATTAGTAGCGGTTGTATCCGCCACCACCACCACCGCCACCGTAGCCGCCGCGCTGAGGGCGTTCGGTCTGAGGCCGAGCCTCGTTTACGGTAATATTGCGGCCTTCAAAATCAGTTCCATTGAACATCGTAATGGCACGAGAAGCCTCGCTATCATTGCTCATTTCCACAAAACCGAACCCTTTGGCCCGACCAGTCTCACGGTCGGTAATGATCCGAGCCGACTCAACTACACCTGCCTGTGCGAACAGGTTTTCCAGGCTATCCTCGGTAGTACTATAAGACAGACCGCCCACATACAACTTTTTGCCCACTGTTAACTCCCTTTCTCTTCCCCTAGGTGAAGAGCTTAAACAAATAAACTAATGCAAAGCAATTAAGAAACGGTTCCCTGATGGATGGTAAGCTAAAACTGATTTAGCAAACCTTATACCAATTGGCAGGAAACCAATATCAAGAGCTGAAAGGGAAAGCAAAAATCTCAAAGAGGGTCGTTAGGGAAAAATCTCGTGAAAAGATTCAGTCAAAAGGCTCTAAGGTGAATTATGCAAATTTCAAACAGGCTCTTTACCTTGCGTTAAGTATTATAGCACACTTAACGGTTATTTACAAACTTTATAGACTTTTTTAGGAAAAAGGTCACGTTGCAATACTTAAAAACCGAGATGCAGGTTAAAAAGGGGTTCCCCTAGACCTGGTTTACCCTATTGCGGTGGATTTTCAGACTTGAACTACTCTGCCAGCAGAGATTCTCCGGCATTGGATTGGTAGGAACGACCCTTGTGGTCGCCCTTAAATACCGTGCTTGCAAAGAGATCGGACCGGTTAGGGGCGACCACACAGAGTCGCCCCTACAATAAAAAGGCTCCATAATTCTGCAATTTGCTATAAGAAAGATTGCTAGACGGCTTAGAAGCCAAACTTGGCGGATACCTTCTCGACCCCTGCGCCTTTGGGCAAAACCATCACCAGCACTTCGTTTCCTTTGCGGATTAACGAGACATCCTGGTCGGGGCCGTTCCAGGTTCGTTTCGGCTCGGCTCCACCATCACCGGTCAGATTGTAAAGCTTCTTGAGGGCCGCAGTGGAAGCCTTGTAAAAGTCGGTCGCCTCGCCTTCACTATCCCATTGGGTACGCCAGACAAAACCAAGCTGGCCTTGCCCGTTTTCCAGGACTTGATAGCGATCCCCGGCCCAGCCTTTGACGGCGTTCTTGGCGGTTGCAACATCTACCCCACCTTGCAGCCAGATGCGCGATTGCAATTCACCCAGCGTATTAATATCAACGCTCTTCCAGCCGCTCCCTAGCGTATCGGTCAGCGAACTAAATTGAACTTTGACCGGCTCGACCCGTTTGTCGTACTTGTCGGGGTGCAAAATCTGGCTGGTAGATTGGGGCAGATATTCACGGAAAGCCTTATTGACTGCTTCCCAACCACCCTTATTATAAAGCTTCTGGACAAAATTTAGCCCGTCACTATAGGGGAATTCGAGCGTATCCTTGAGGATCGCGGGCGAACTCTCCAATTGCTTCTGGTCAAAGCTGCTCAAGGTCTTGGTTAGTTCGCTAATATCGGCGGGGGTCAAATTGCCAGACTGCACCCAGGCGTATTGCGATTGTACCGCGTCGCCCTCGATCAGAGCCAGCGTCGCAAAACTACTATCATCGTTCCATTCTTTATCGGTCGGCTTGCGTTGGGGAAATCTTTTTTCCAAATCAAAATACTGATCTTGCAAACCGTGCGTCAGTTCGTGTTCAGCCGTAAATTTAACCAGAGCGCTCAATTTATTAGGGTCGCCATCGACCACCAGATAGAGCTTTTTAGTCTGTGGGTCATAAAAGCCCAGCACCTGCTCGTTGAGTAAATCGATATAGGAACGGGTGTAATCAAACTTGGCCGGTACAAAGGCAAACGCTTTCCAGGTTTTCTCGCCGACTGCGATCAATTCGGGCGGGTTGTCCCGGCGGAACTGACTTTCCTGATACTTGGCAAGATCGTTCCTGGTCATAAAGTTGCGCTCGACCGACTGTTTAAAGGTCAGGCCGCGTG
Organism: Chloroflexia bacterium; assembly: GCA_038210655.1. Taxonomy (GTDB): domain Bacteria; phylum Chloroflexota; class Chloroflexia; order Chloroheliales; family Chloroheliaceae; genus 54-19. The sequence goes on along the minus strand of JBBQWM010000013.1, from coordinate 25,892 downwards.
TTTTTTCAGTTTGTTTGGCAACCTTGTCCATCTCTTGCTGGATCGCACCCGGCACGCTGACCGTCGGGACGGCAATCGGCGTACCATTCGGCGTATTATTAGCGGTGGCAGCCGTCGTTCCGGCGGGGGCAGCGGTGGTTGCAGCGGCGGCAGTCGTCGCAGCCCTGGCCGGGGCGGTGGTTGAGTTGGCGCTGGCGGTAGTAGCGGCAGCAGTTGGGTTAGCACCGACACCGTTAGCGGCGGCAGTCGTCGTTGTCGCTGCCGAAGTGGTAGAGGAAGCGCTAGTTGCCAGACTAAGCGAAGTACTATTATCGGCTCCACAAGCCGTCAGCAAGATGCTCAACCCCAACAACACCAGCACAAGGCTGCTCAAAAAACGGGGCAAAGCGGGTTTTGCTCTATTATTTTTCATTTGAATTTGCTACTCCTGATCTGTCCCGGCCTTCAAGCTTTGATAAATAAATCCGGCGGACGGGAACGGTAATTCGGTTTTTTGGCAGGCCCAAAACGGCCCGTCCTGAATTATAACAGATTGAGTTTATTTGAGGTATTAATATCAGTTTATCCTTTTTCGAGGACAGTCTTTTTGAGGTTGTGATATACTAAACAGGTTAATTTGGGATTAGGACCATAGTAGAAAAGTAGAGATAGGAGAGCATTGCTTAGTTGACAACCGAACAAAGCTACCGGCTGCTGGCAAATTACCGCTATGCTATTATGGACATGGATGGCGTGTTATATCGGGGCAATCAGCCCCAACCCGGTCTAGTCGAATTCTTCGCTTTCTTACGGCAGCGCAAGATCAAATTTTTGCTGCTGACCAACAATTCGAGCCTTTCGGCCCACGATTATTCGCTCAAGCTGGCCCGGATGGGGGTCGAAATCAGCGATAGCGAAATTGTAACGAGCGGGCAGGCGACGGCCGCTTATCTGCGGCAGGTTGCCCCGGACGGCGCGGGTATCTACGTGATCGGAATGCAGCCTTTGCGGGACTGTCTCTTTGGGGGCGAGAACGCTGGGCTATTCTACCCAGATGACCAAAACCCCCGTTTCGTAGTGCAAGGCGGTGATTTTAACCTGGTCTACGAAAGTCTCAAACGGGCCTGCCTTTTGATCCGGGCCGGCGCAACCTTTATTTCTACCAATGCCGACCCGGTTTTCCCGACCGAAGAAGGGTTAATACCGGGGGCCGGTAGTATTGGAGTGCTGCTGGAGACTGCCACCGGGCAAAGCAGACTTGTTATTGGTAAGCCGGAAGCCCCCATGTACCGTCTTGCGCTCGAACAACTCGGCGCGGAAGCGGCCCAAACTGTGATGATCGGTGACAATTTGCTGACCGACATTGAGGGAGCTAATCGGCTGGGCATTGCAACCGTCCTGACCCTTAGCGGTGTAACCAGCCCGGCGGAATACACCACCAGTTCGATTCGGGCGACCCTGACCTATACCGGCTTACCCGAATTGATGGAAGCATGGGACAATCAGGGAGGGATGAAGGATGAGGGATGAAGGCGGGATAGATGTATCTTCTCAAAATGTAGGGGTAGCCCTGGGTGGCTACCCAAAAAGGGCGACCACATAGGGATCGCCCCTACCCCTCATTTTTGAAGGTTACTGACACATTATAGTCGAAAAAATTGAAAAGTAGATGGAGAAAAGGCAATGGCAAGTAACAAGGAAGTTGTAAGTACGGATAAAGCACCTGCTGCGCTTGGCCCTTACAGTCAGGCGATCAAGGTCGGTAATCTGGTTTATACTAGCGGGCAGATCGGGATCGACCCGGCGACGGGTGAACTGGTAAGCTGGCAACTACGCGAACAGGCTCATCAGGTCTTCAAAAATTTACAGGGAGTTTTGGAAGCTGCCGGAATGAGCCTTCAACAGGTGGTCAAGACGACCGTCTTTTTGGCCCATATGAGCGACTTTGCTGAGATGAACGGGATTTATGCCGATTATTTTGGCGATAACCGTCCGGCCCGTTCGACGGTCGAAGTGGCCCGTCTGCCCAAAGATGCTCTGATCGAAATCGAGGTTATTGCGATAGCCGAATAAAAAGCAAAAGAGCAGGTTCCAAACCTGCTCTTTTTCCTTTGTGGAACTATTCAAGATTTAGAAGGTCTGGAAACTTTCCAGGATATGATCGAAGACCGAGGCGGCGGCAAAACCGGCGATGATGTAGCCGTGCTTGCCACTGGTTACAAAGACGGTAGTGTAAAGTACGCCATCCTGATGGTTTTCGAGAACCGCACCGGGCTGGACTTGTAGCTTGAGCGCATCCCGCCCTGCCACCTTTACGTCGGTTAGACGGCCTTCGGGGGCCATACTGGATTTCGCCAACAAGAAGTCGTGGGCGCTTAGTTCAGATTCCAGATCGTAAGCTACTACGTCTACCTTGCTAAAGTTGTAGATTGGAGAAGCGGTTGCACTAGCCTGCAAAAGCTGGCGCTGGCTAAAATTCGTGCCACCCTGTTGATCCTGAGCAATCGAGGAAGCTGCCGTAAAGACCCCTTGTCCGGCCTGATCTACAATCTGCCAGTTGATCGGGTAGGCAATAGAATAGCCATAGCGCGAATTGCTATAAGTTTTGAAATTGTTCTCGACGGTCGGCGTATCTGAGGTGGTTTTGAAAGCACCCGGCAGAGCCAGAGCTAACATTATCAATAAGGCAGCCAGGGCCATGAACAAATAAAAGCTAGAAATTGTCCTCGAACGAGAGTGCGACACAGATTTGTGAGCTAACATAGTTCACCCCTACCGGCCTTTTTTATTGTCGGGTACCAGGCTCCGACTATTCTGATAGGCTGATTAGACCTATCCCCTCCGCTGACCACTTGCCTATTTTTATAGCAAGATAGATACCACCGCATGTCGATTCTTAATATATAGTGCCGATATTAAGATTGTTCCTGCTTCTATCAAACATATGCTATTTTACTGGGAAAAGTGCCGCCTCGATATGATACAGATCACAAACGGTTAAAGTACTTCTTGCTTAACTAGCTCGGCCAGTCCTTTTCTAATTCTCTATTTGATAAAACGTCCAGGCTTTCAAATTGTTGCATCTAAACTGCACCAATTTCTGGCTTTATTATAAATCGGTTTATTGAACCTACAAATGGTACTTTCGGTACGGGTCAGGGGGTACTAAAGGACTAATCCGAAAGACTTAGTTACGAGACGGTACATAGACCGGAAAATAATAAGGGCGGTAAAGTGGAGTGCTAAAAGAGGGTTTTTTATATTCACTAATAGTAGCCTGCGTTTTTTGATTAGTCAAGTAAGCGATTAAAGTTCGGGCCAGCTTTACATCGCGATCTTGTGAACCAATATTATTAGGGGTAGCTAATTCGTAGGGTAAAAATAAAGCATAATCGCCAGTAAAGCCGATTTCTAATTTACCTTTTAGTTTCTCCTGATTGGCTACAAAAGTAGCAGCAGTGACAAATGTATACGCCTGCTCGTCGGCGGCTTGTTTGAGCAAACTGACAATATCACTATCCACCTGCCGATAGCCGCTCCCCCGATCTTTAAGATCATCCCGCCCGATCAAGCCCCAAATCCGCTGTTCAAAAGCATAGTATCCCGGCTCTGACTTGGGGCCGGGAGCGTAAAACCGGGCATTACTCAGAGCGATACGCTTGAAAACATTTGCCAAATCGGGCAGATCACGCAATTTCAGGGGGTCATCAGCCGGGGCTATTACAACCAATTCACTCCAAAGAGCCAGCCGACGCTCATTAAATAGATAACCGAAAGGCTGGGGAGAGGGTTCGGGCAGTGGCCCGGTGGCAACCGTTGGGGTAGGATAAGGCTGACTTTGGAAGGGTGGCAGGGTTGGAGCAGGCCCGGCCAGCTTATCAAAAGCCGCCCCTGCCGGTAGCAGCAGCACATCAACCCCTGCCAGCGAAGCATATTCGAGCGCTTTGGCCGTCGTTAACGGCAATCGTTTGACCCGCACCCCACTACTCTGCTCGAAAGGCGGCAGCAAGACATCCAGCAGCCCAGAATCTTCTAACTCCTGGGTCGTAACCAGCACCAACCAGCGCGGTTCAACCGCCTTGCGGTCGGTCGAACAAGCCGTCAACAACACGCTTAAGCCCAGCAGCACCACCATATAAGCGTAAAGAACCAGCCAACCCTTTTTGCAAAAGCGACCCTCCACTTTGTAGGAGCGACCCTCCCTTTTGCAGAAACGGCCCTCCACTTTGTAGGAGCGACCCTCCCTTTTGTAGGAGCGGGCTTCCGCCCGCGATAAAGGGCTACTCCCACCCCACCGGGACCTTTGTTTTTTAAGTCCAGTCAATCTCAACAATAGACGGTTCCTAATCGTAAATCGTAAATAACTACTCAGCCGTGTCAGCAGCAGCCCCCAAAATGGGTGAAACCCCGAAGGGTCTAGATTCTTCGGCGGGGAGCTATCTTTGGCAAACATTAGGGTAATCCCCTGCCTCAGAATGACATGGACTGACTGCTTCAAATCGTAAATCGTAAATCGTAAATCGTAAATCGTAAATCGTAAATCGTAAATCGCGGCCTCGCCCCCTCTGGGGGTAAATCGTAAATCGTAAATCGTCTCACTCTTTCCGAACTGCTCCGGCATGCTCGTGTCCGCTAGAGGCCCCAAAAATCGTGGCGGTTTGCCAGATACTCTCGAAGAGCAACCGCATCGCCCGCGTAAAATCGGGGTGTTCGATCCGCAAACTGGTCAGACTTTGCTGACCAGTGATCGGGTCGCGCAGAGCGCAAATAGCAGCCCGGTCGTCGGTCACAATCAATTTCATTGGTAACGCCTCGGTTAGGCGGACTTCGGCCCCGGCCTCACGGAGGGCATTCGCCCGGTTATTAAGGTTGCGGACGGTCGTCTCAAAGACGCAGCGCACCTCCACTCCACGATGGCTGGCCGCGATTTCGTAGGAATTGAGCGTTCGCAAATCCTGAGCGTAAGGCTCTTTCTCGAACATGAGGATCGAACGGTTGGCGCTACTAAGTAAGTCATTAGCGACCTGTGTAACCCGTCCGCGCTCGGTCAGAATATCGATATAGCGCAACAGGCCGGTTTCAGTTCGGCCCGCCTGATGAAGCGGCTCCAACCGTTCAACCAGTTGGCCTATTTTCAAGCGACGGTCGTGCAAGGTGCGTTCCAGATCGTGTTCCTGACGTTGCTGATAAGCGGGAAGGGCTTCTTCGGGGGCCACCGCGCTATATTGGGCGACAGCCCCAGCGACCGGGAAACAAAACCCCTTTGCCAACAAATTACTCAACGCTTCATAAACTTTCGGGCGAGGTACTTCGGCCACCTGAGCGATCTCGGCAGCCTTAAAAAGCGGGCGGCCTAGCATATTGATATAAATCTTGGCCTCGTTCGCGGTTAGACCCACCTCGCGCAACTGATCTACCAGCTCATCATTCAAATTCTCTCTCATCTCCTCCGGGTAACAAACCGTATAATACTTATCGAGTGATCGGAAATAGCTTTACAAGCAGGTTTTAATGCTTCCATTAAAACTTATTATAACACATCACAAAGTCGGTAGGTGTCACGTTCAGGCTGGACTCTATCCGCTACCGGGTGTAAAATTTAGCCAGAATAAACAAGCCTAATTGGGTTATTCGGAATATACGGGGTAATAACAATGGCAAAAAATCGTGTAGAAACCAATGAGCGCCCCTCCAATAAAACCTGGAAACGTTTAGGGGTGGCAGGTCTGGCGGTCGGAGGGGTTTCCAGTCTGGTTTCGCTGGGAGCGGCCCGCTATCTGGTCGATCAGTTGACCGGGCTAAAGCCGGTCGATCCGGGGGAGGCCTACACTTTTAGCCCGTTCGAGACTAATGTGGATTACGAAGAAGTCAGCTTCCCGACTGCCAATAATCGGATACTGGCAGGTTGGTGGTTGCCTCGACCCGATACGCGCCGGGTGGTGGTCTGTGTGAGTGGCTATCGAGGCAAAAAAGAGGATGTGCTGGGGATCAGTTCGATCTTGTGGCGCAACGGCTTTAACGTTTTGCTGTTCGATTACCGAGCGCACGGTTTTAATCGCCGGGAAGGTGAACTCATAACGCTCGGTCACCGCGAACTGGAAGATATACAGGCGGCCCTGCGCTACGTCAAAAGCCGGATCGAACATCCGTTGCTGGGGCTTTTGGGCGGCTCGATGGGTGCGGCGGTGGTGCTGACCGCCACGGCTCGCGATGCGGATGTGATGGCAGTGTGGGCCGATAGCGCCTTTGCCAGCCAGCGCGAGATTATTTCGCACGTCTGGCAAAAGCAAACCCACCTGCCCAGTCGCCCGGTGGTAGATATTGCCGGAAAGCTTTTTAACGCTCGTACCGGCTATCGCTGGGCCGATTTTGCCCCCATCAACGAAATCGCCAAAATTGCTCCCCGCCCGGTCTACATCGTTCACGGAGGCGCTGATACGCTGGTTCCGGTCAATTGCGCTTATCGGCTCTATGCTGCCGCGCAAGGCCCCAAAGAAATGTGGATCGAGGATGGGGTCGAGCATTGCGGTGTATATTTTGCTTTCCGGGCCGAATATGCCCGCCGAGCCGTCCGATTCTACGAGAAGTACCTGACTGAGCGGCCCCTACTGGCAACTCGTCCAGTCGAAAAAGTCGCGTTCGGTTGAGAGCCTACAGCAGATGCAAAGAGAGTGGTCTTGGTAGGGGCGACCCTTGTGGTCGCCCTCGGAGACCCTGCACCGTCTTCACGGGCGACCACAAGAGTCGCCCCTACCAAGAACGGATTAGTCGTTTTGCAAGTTGCTATAGAAAATGATCGCTCAAACATAAATTCAAAGCAATTATTCAAAACCTATAATTATGCAAAGGAGTTTTGTGGTGTCCGAACCAACCGAAAATCACGGCCTTGCTCCCTCCGGGGCTAAATCTGAAATTGCCACTCTAACCGAGCGGGTGCAACGGCTACGCGCTCCCAACCCTGGCCCGATGACCCTGACCGGTACGAATAGCTACCTGATCGGGGTCGGGCCAGAACTGGCGGTGATCGACCCCGGCCCCGTAATCGAAAGCCATTTGCAAACTTTAGTGGAGAGCGCTACCGAGCGCGGCGGCAAGATCGGCCTAATTCTGGTAACACACGGTCATCCAGACCACTATCCAGGGGCGGCCCGTCTGAGCGAGTTAACCGGAGCGCCGGTCGCGGCCCATCGCAGCGCCAGCTTTCCGCATCAGATCGAATTGGACGATGGCGAACGACTATACACGGCGGGCGTGACCCTGACCGCGATCTACACCCCCGGTCACGCCACCGACCATCTTTGCTTTTATTTTGAACAAGAGGACGCGCTGTTTACCGGCGATAACATTCTGGGGGTAGGAACAACGATAGTCGCACCGCCCAAAGGGGATATGGCGCATTATATGGCCTCGCTCCGGCTATTGGAAGAAAAATGGAGCCAGGCTAAAGTGATCTATGGCGGACACGGCCCGGAAATCCCCACTCCAGCGGCGAAAATCCGCGAGTATATTCTGCACCGGCAGGCCCGCCAGCAACAGCTTACCGAGGCCCTGACGACCGGGGCCAAGACCATTCCGCAAATCGTGGAACGCATCTACCAGGATGTAGACCGCCGCCTGTGGCCTGCGGCAGCCCGGCAAGTTCTGGCCTATTTGATTATGCTTGAACACGGGGGCCAGGTAACAGCGCTCGAACTGGCCCCTGATGAAGTGCGGGCCGAAGATAGCGCAATGCTCAACCCGGATAGCACCGTAGTTGATCCGGTCGCCGCCGCCGAGTTGGGCATCTCCAATCAGGAAAGCGCCGGGGCCGAGAAAATTAAGCTTTATTCACTGGTAAGTCAACAGACCTAATTATTCAACCAGATACACGTAAATAATTACAAACCGATTGGAAAGCTATGTCACAAGAAAATAACGGCGGCAAAACGTTGGCCCAACACCAGACCGAAGCCGCCGAAATGCTGGGCGAAGATTTGAAACACCCTCGGTTGGGCGCGACGCTGGCATTAGTGGAAGAATTGGGCGAATTGGTCAAAGAGGTAATGGAGCTTGAGATTTACCAGCGCGAGGAAGCCCGCGCAAAACTCGGCGACGAGATGGGCGACATTCTTTTTAGTCTGTTTGAGGTCTGCACCGCCTACAACCTCTCGCTCGAAGAAGTCTACGAACGCAAGCTGGCAAAACTCAAGTCCAAACGCGACGACTGGATCAAAAATTACAGCCAGGGCCTACGCGAGATCAGAGCTAAACTCGATTAAACTCTTGCTGTAGCTTTCAGCTACAATTGATCCAGCATAGAAAGCTGACCCATCCTCGAAGCTCATCGATATTCCGGCATTATATAAAGCTGACCTTTAGCTTGTTTAGAAGCTATCAGCCACCATTTCTTCTGAAACTGCTTGAACTTCTCAAAGGCTGGCTCTGGTTCGTCTTTTGGAGAAATAAAGACTACCAATTTAGAATCATTCGGGATTTCTGGGTCGGTCACTAGCTCTAAAAAAAGCTGCGACTCTGGTAAATAAATCTTGATTTGCTGAAAAGCTTCCTGCAAAAGTGGGAGCAAAAAAGTGGATTGGCCGAGATAAGCCAAAACTTCGCTTTGCTGGGTAATTCCAATCTCATACAGGCGCTCGATGGCCTGAACTTCGGGAGCTTCTGAATAAAAGGTTTTTGAGGCTTCGATAGTCATATAAATCTAACTCCGTTACTGCCCGCCCGATAGACTCGCGCCGGTAAGGGGGCCGGTGATCGGTTTTAGACCACTACCGTTCCCATTGCCATTAGGGGTGGCGTTGGTATTAAGTACGCCGGTTCCGGTTGGGCCGCGCTGAACAACATTGTGCGGCACAGTTAGCACAATAGTCGTACCCTGCCCCGATTGCGAGAACAGATCATAGTCCGCCCCAATCAACCGGGCGCGTTCGCGCATGTTCAGAAGGCCAAAGCTGCCTCGCTCATCATAGCGGTCGGCGACCGCCCGGCTATCAAACCCTTTGCCATCGTCGCGCACTACGATAGTACTGGCATCCTGACCGTAATCGAGTTCGATCCAGACATTTTTGGGTGCAGCGTGTTTACGAATATTGTTAACCGCTTCCTGGATAATAATAAAGACCGCTCCTTCGGCGTTGTGCGGCAACCGAACGTAATTATCCTCGTTATCACCAAAATTGTGGACTTCCAGGTGGGTCTGCCAGGGGTCGGTTTGTAACTTCTCGACGTAAGCCTCCAGAGTTGGGATCAGCCCTTTCGTTTCGAGCATGAGAGGGCGCAAGCCAAACATCATACTACGGATGTCTTTAGCGGCAGTCAGGGCGACTTTCTCAACCTCGTCCAACTGCTCCGGCACTCTGACTGGCTCATTTTCCAAAAGCTTTTTGATAAAGGCAATCCGCATGGCAATGCCGCTAATAACCTGGGCCGGGCCGTCGTGCAGGTCGCGCCCCAGATCGCGCCGGACTTCTTCTTCTTTAGCAACCAGTCGGTCACGCTCGTCTTTGAGATCGGCATAAAGCTGGGCGTTTTCGATAGCGATAGCCGCCTGAGCCGCCAGGGTCGTCAGGAGGGCCATATCGTTGTTGTTATAGGGACTTTTGTCCAGCTTGTTAATAACCTCGATCACGCCGATTAGCTTCTCGCGCACGATCATCGGGGCGCACATCACGGCGCGGGTCTTAAACCCGGTATTCAAATCGACCTTTGCGTTAAAGCGCGGGTCGTTGGTGACATCATTAACGATGACCGGCTCCCCGATCCGAGCGACATAGCCACTGATCCCACTTCCGGCAGGCTGGCGGAACTCCCGCAACTTATCGCTTTTCTCGCCCTCTGGAATTTTAAAGACCAGTTCGTCGGTCTTGTGATCCATCAGCATCAGGGTACAGGCACTAGAGCGCAAAAGCTGACTGGTGGTACTCATGATCTGCTGAAGCAGGTCGCCCAAATCGCGGTTGGAAGTAATGGCGGTCGCAATTTCGTTGAGCAATACCAGGTCTTCCAGGCGGCGCGAAACATTGGTCAGCGAGCGAAGACTATACCAGGCGTTGCCAGTTGCCCGACTAAACGAAATAAGACCGACCAATTCGTCGCTGCTGAGAGTCAGGCTACCTGTTCCGGCATCGCGCTCGTTGCGCGGCAAAAGCAACAACATAAAACCATTTGCCAAACCATTGCTGGGGTTCGAGAGCGGTAAGACCAACACCCGCCGGATACCAGTTTCGCTCATAATACTCTTGAGGGTTGGGCCTTTGGGCAACCAGAGGGTCAGAGGATTTTCGTCGGGGGTTGTATTATTGTCACGGATAAAGCTGGCTTTAGCGCGGGCCGCTTCATAGGTGAAAAATTGGCGCAGCAACTGAAGCTCATCGCCCGCCTCGCGTCCTTCCTCGTAATCAAAAAAGGCAATCAAGCCGGTTCGGGTGCGCCCGATCCGTAGCCCTTCATCGAGTGCGCTTTGCAAAAGCGAAGAGGGAACTTGTAGCAAGGGTAAATTTGTAAGATAATCTGTCAAGTGTGAAGTGTTAAGCATGCTCTTAATTTACGTATTTTAGTTAGATTGTCTACATAGCCCGGATATACTTGCTCCGGTTAAACCTCAGATTCAATTTCAATATCGCTAAAAATGGCCCGTCCTACCCGTACCAATGTCGCTCCTTCTTCGATAGCAACTTCAAAATCGTTGGTCATACCCATCGACAAATCACGCCACCCGATCAGGCCAGGATTGTGTTTTTCGAATAGTTCGCGCAAAGTAGCAAAAACAGGCCGGGTTCGCTCTGGTTGCTCGTAATAAGGAGCCATTGTCATCAAACCACGTAGCTCAAGCTTTGGTAACAGCACGATTTGGGTGAGGATGGCGCTCAGATCAGCCGGAGCCACCCCCGCTTTCGAGGCTTCCCCCGAAACGTTCACTTCTAACATGATCGGAACGACCTTGCCCAACTCCTCGGCATAACGACTAATCAACTGGGCCAGCTTCAAACTGTCCACCGAGTGAATTAAATCTGCCAGCGCAACGGCTCGTTTGGCCTTATTGGTCTGCAAATGTCCGATCAGGTGCAACCGAGCAGCCCCGGCAGGATAGGGCAAGGGGTCAAACTTGTCTTCAATCGCCGCGACCCGGTTTTCACCAAAGTCGGTCAGACCCAGTCGGAAAGCTTCTTCAATAGTACTACGCCCGACTGTTTTCGACACGCCAACTAACTTAATCTCGTCCGGGTCGCGTCCGACTCGCCGAGCCGCCTGGGTGATACGTTCCCGTACCTCAGCCAGTCTTTGCTCCAGCGTCATGAAGCTGATCTCTCTTTTCTATCCATATATTTGAGCTATTATATCAAAATTCTTTGATGTTGTTAATATAACATACACGGTCAAGAAAGCAAAATTTATTTCGCTCAAACCTTTGATTTCAGGTATCTTTGGCCTATACCAACTTATACAATACTTGACCCTTTGTAGGAGCGAACTTCTGCTCACGATTCAACACCCAGCCGCCCCTTCAATCGCGAGCAGAAGCTCGCTCCTACAAATTAAGTGGTTAGCTCAATTGCTTTGCATTTTCCTATAATTACACCTCTCAGCTAAGGGGTGCGCGTCAATTTTTGCAAACTAGCCAGATTGTGCCACACCCGAAACTGGGAAGGTGAGTATATATTAGAAAAATTTTCGCCGAAAATTTTTCTAATATATATTTTTGAGTGGTTTGGCGCGGTGTTTTCATAGCTCCTGTTATTACTGTTTGAACCCATGCAAAAATCTGACTCTCAGCTAATCCAGGATGTGATAAAATAGTACAAAACAGAAAATAAGGGAGGTGCTATTATGGGTCTGGAAACTTTAGAATTTGAGAATGAGGAGATTATCGATATGGCTGACGGTTTGTCAGGCGTAATTGGGTTGCGCTTAGGCCGGTTTTTGGATGAATATGTCGAGGCACATAATCTGGGTTGGGTTTTCAATGCTGACACCGATTTTGAGTTGCCCGGCATCGGTCGGCGCAGGCCAGACCTGGCCTTTTGCTCTTTTGAGACGCTTCCCCAACCGCCTCGCTCGGTGGTACCTGTTCCACCCGACTTAGCCGTCGAAATAACTTCCAGCCGAGATGAAATTGATAACAGTGACAAAAAGCTTAACGAGTACCGGCAAGTTCCAATCAAGCTGGTCTGGATCGTCAGGCCGGTAGGGCAGGTCGTCGAAATTTACCGGGCCGATGGAACGGCCTCCATATTGACACTCAAAGACGTTCTCAAAGGCGAAGGCTCGTTAAACGGATTTGAGCTACCTTTAAGCAAGCTCTTTACCCTGCCTCGAAGACTACCAGCGATTTAGAAAGCTATAACTCCTCTTCGTAATCAAGCTTAGTCGGCATAAAAACCACCCGCCTTGAGCTTGTCCTTAAAAGCCTTGAGTGGGTCGATACGTGAGCCAGGCGTGACAGCCGGAAGCTGAACCAGGGCGGCGGTGGGCGACAGACGGCGCACGAAAAACCCGGCATACTGCTTGGCATTAAAAAGCTCGTCCAGGGCTGCCGGGTCTTCGATTTCCAACAAAGTGACATTCTCAACTGCGACCCGCCGAAAGCCCTTGCTCCAATCCTTAATCGAAACGATCAAATTCTGAGCTAAGGGTTGGGCGCTCTGGTTTTCCAACCATTCCTGTAGCTCAGAAGGCGTAAACCCCGCTTCCAGCCCGCGCAAAACCGACTCGCGGCTCAAGCTAAACAAACTTACCTGATCGAGCTTTTTCGGCGTAGTAAATTTTAGAAGCTTCCAGAGGGTTGCGACCTGGGGTGCAAGCAGCATTATTTCAAAATTGGGCTGCACCAACAAAGGCTTCTCGATGGCTGGCAGGTGGGGGTGAGACGCACCGGGTCGTCCGGCGATTTGTGCGCCGAGATCGGTCAGGCTAAAAGTCGTCACCTTGCCCTGGGGGTCGCGCCCGACCTGGACGATCCCAAACCATTCCAACACGGTATTAAAAGTCTGCCGGATGATCTCGCCCTCGTAAATCAGCCAGGCTTTACCCATTTCGGCCAGCCGTTGCGAACCGAGTAGTTGGAGCAATTCGCGCCGGGGTAGAATAAAGTAGGGATTTTCCTGCTGTACTTTGCTCAAGAGCGTCCCCAGCGAATACCATGTCCCCGGCTCACATTCCGAGAGCCAGCCGAGAATAGCCTGATTAATCGGCTTGACCAGTCGGATACTGTTATACTGGGGCGGAAAATTGACTGGGTAGGTAAAGGGTGGGTTGTCCAACCAGCTTTGGATCAGACGACGAGTCTGCTCGTAGAAATCGAGTTGTAGCCAATCTTCCAGGGCTGCGCCAGGTCGCACCCGCTTATCAATGTAAGTATTTTCGTAGAGCCGCAGGGTATGGTACAACCCAAGCATAAAACCCAGTCGGTTTTTTTCTTCCAAATCCTCCGGCTTCCACAGATGAACGCTGACTTTCTTGAGGTCGCGCTTGGGAATCTGCCCCTGGTTGGTCAGGAGGACTTCGTGCTGATCGAGGTAATTCAAAAAGGTCAGCGCGTCCCAGGCCAGCGCGTAAGGCGGATAAGCGGTCGCATCGGTCGGCGGGGCGACGGTTTGAAGCGGTTGAGGGTGGCGACCGGTCGCGTCCTCTTTAGGTTGGGCAACCTCCGAGGGAATAAAAATAACCGTCTCGCCCCCCTCGAAAGCCTCCCAGATCAACCGCCGCTCGATCAAGGGCCGCAAAAAGCGGCCCAACCGCTTCAGCCCGACATACTCTTCGAGCAGCGCCGACAGGGTAGTGCGACTGCCTTGCGTCCGCAACTTCTCGAAAAGCTCGACGCTATCGGGCGGCAATTGCCCCAAAACCCGCCCTTGCATAGCCTTGTCCGAAAAAGCACCCGCCAGTTCCACCACCAGTTCGTCGGGTTTGGCCTCACCAAGCAACCCGGCAATCCCCCAAATTTCGGCCTGCTGTTCGAGCAATTCCGGCTCCAACCGGGCCAGCAACAATTTGACCGGCTGACGACTAAGCGGCAGACCGGGCAGTTTGGGCTGCTGGCTGGCCTGCCATTCTGCTACCAAGCGCTCCAGGGGACGGGCCACCTCACGCGGCATAACCAACACAATTTTGCGCGGCGTACCGGTTTGTCCGCTCGTGCGCCAGTTATAAAGCTGGCCCCAACCCGCTTTTCGGCCCTCCTCCGGCGCTATAGCATAGGGGTCGTCCGCCCCGGTCTTGAACTTATCCTCGAAAAAAATCCCGGCGTAGACCAATTGCGAAGCGGGGCCAGTCAGCTTTAACAACTCAAGTTGTTGCTTATCAGCTAACTCCTGCAAATTGGCGGTATAGTTGGGTTGTCGGGCAAATAGCCGCACTAACTCAAGTTGTGGCCCATCCAGCTTTTCGATCAGACGACGCTGCAAAAACTCGCTTTGCATCTCCTGCGCCAACTGAAAAGCATTGCCGCCGGTCAGACGGTCAGTGACGGTCGCTTCCCACTGCTCGGCAATCGTTTGCAGTTCGCGGGGTGTTTTTGCATTTAAGTAGGATATTAGGGTTCTCATACAATTTACGATTTACGATTTACGATTGTAACTACTCAGTTTACCTACTTTGGGCGACCACAAGGGTCGCCCCTACCCAAAACTCGTTGTAGGGACGACCCTTGTGGTCGCCCGGTCTGTGTAGTTACTTACAATTTACGATTTGAATTACTCACCGCAGAGACGCAGAGAGCGCAGAGAAAAGCTAATATTTAGTATCTTACGATTTACGATTACAATACATGCTTCGCGCTTACTTCTCTTCTGCATTTCTATTCTGCATTCTGCATTCTGACTACTGCATTGTTCATCAGTGTTCATCCGTCCTATCTGTGTTCATCTGTGTTATAAATCCCCTATTCTGCATTCTGCATTTCTTCATCCCTCATCCCTCATCCCTCATTTCCAACTCCCCGTAAAAGCCGTTCGCGCTCCGAGAGCGATTTGCCGCGCAGATCGGCGACCCCTTTTTCGGTTACGACAATCTGGGCCAGATGGCGGGGAGTGCTGACCGGACTGCCCGCTGCCAACCGGGGGACGATCCGGGGCTTGCCGGAAGGCGTAGCACTTGGCAAGGCAATGATCGAAAGCCCACCGGGAGCGTACCACGCGCCGCTTACATAGTCCAACTGTCCACCGACCCCGGCTAACTGCCATTCTCCCACCATCTCGGCATTAACCTGTCCCCAATAATCCACTTCTAGAGCCGAATTGACCGAAACAAAGCCGGGCAGTTGGGCCACCCGTAGCGGCGTATTACAAATGTCGATCCCTTGCAACTCGATCAAAGGATTATTATGGGCAAAGTCGAAAAGATGGCGAGAGCCAATCAAAAGCGAAGCCACCGCTTTGCCCTGGTCGAACGGCTTATTGGCGTTTGTGACCGCTCCCGACTGCAAAAGCTCGACGATCCCATCGCTAAATGCGCCACCGTGTAAACTCAGGTCGCGTCGGTCGCGCAGATGCTTCATGACTGCTTCGGGAACGGTTCCGACCCCTAACTGAACGGTCGCGCCGTTGGGGATCAGTTCGGCAACATTAGCCGCGACCTGCTGCTCGACCGGCCCTGCGATCAGTCCCGGCACTTCCAACGGCATTCGGTCGCTCTCGACAATCGCGGCGAAGCGTCCCGGCTCAACCAGCGGCCCGTAGACAAACGGCAACTGCTGGTTCATCTCGGCAATCAACGGCAGATTTAGATCAAGCAAAGCCGCGATGAGGTCAGCCGCCGGGCCAAACGAACATAGGCCGCGCTCGTCGGGCGGCGTAACCTGTACCAGTGCCAGATCGGGCCGAATAAAGCCGTTTCGCAAAAGCCCCGGCAGCGTCGAAAAGCTGGCAGGCAGATAATCGACCAATCCGGCCTGAGAAGCCGCTTTTAAGGCCGGGTGCGGGAAAAAGCTTTTGAGGTGGAGGTGGCCGCTTCGGAGCAAAGCAAGGTCGGCATAGGCTGGAGTCGGCCCACCCGCTCCCCGGTAGGTCAGGGCGTAGAGGGTCAGGTTTTGCAAATTGGGCTGTCCGGCCCGCACCCCGGCGATCAACCCTTCTACCAGCGTTTGCGGCTCGGCGCAAGCCGAATGAAGCAATATCTGGCTACCGGGCCGGATAAGCGCCAGGGCGTTATCTAGGGATAATGAGGAATAGGACACGTCAGCACTTTCTATAAAACTTTTCACATTCTCTGCGGTGGAGTATACTACAGTTTAGATTTGAGAGTAAATTTTAAAGCAAACGAGGTGCAAAGATGACCCAAATGGCGGAAAAAACCGAGGTAATCGAAAGTCGTTTATATATCGGCGGGCAATGGCGCGAGGCCGAACGAGGCTGGTTTGAAGTAAAGAACCCCGCAACCGGCGAGGTGATAGGTCGGGTAGCCGATGGCGGAGTAGCCGAGACAAAGGCCGCTATCGAAGCGGCTTCGCAAGCGTTCCCGGCCTGGGCCAAATTGCGGGCAGAAGACCGGGCCAAACTGCTCAGTAAGGTCGCCGCTTTGATGGAAGAACGGGTCGATCAGTTGGCGCGGGTGCTGACGATGGAAAACGGCAAGCCATTGGCCGAAGCGCGGGGCGAAGTTTTGATTGGCGCTCGGTTCTTGCAGTGGAGCGGCGAAGAAGGCAAACGGGTCTATGGGCGAACCGTACCAAGCGATCCACACCGCCGGGTGATTGTAATGCGCCAACCGGTTGGGGTCATCGCCGCGATCACGCCCTGGAACTTCCCGACCAGCATGATTACTCGTAAGCTAGGGCCAGCCCTGGCGGCAGGGTGTACCGCCGTTTTGCGTCCGGCCAAGCAAACCCCGCTTTCGGCCCTCGAAATCTACAAGCTGTTCGATGAGGCCGGTTTCCCACCTGGCGTGGTCAACCTCGTCACTGGCTCGAAAGCGGCAGAGGTCGCAGGCGTATTTATGGAAAGTCCCCAGGTTCGCAAAATCACTTTTACCGGCTCAACCGAGGTCGGCAAGCAATTGCTGGTCGCCGCCGCTAATACGGTCAAGCGCGTTTCGATGGAACTTGGCGGACATGCTCCGTTTATCGTCTTTGATGATGCCGATCTTGATAAGGCGGCGGACGGGGTAGTCCTCTCGAAATTCCGCAATGCAGGCCAGACCTGTATTTGCACCAACCGACTCTACGTCCAGAAGGGTGTCGCCGAAAAACTGGCCCAAAAAGTAGTCGAGCGCACCAAAGCCCTCAAAATTGGTAACGGCTTGCAGCCCGGTATTCAAATCGGCCCGTTGATCGATCAATCGGCCCTTACTAAAGTCGAGGAACAGGTCGCCGACGCTCTGGCAAAGGGCGGAACCGTCTTGGCGGGTGGCAAGCGGGTCAGTGGTGGCGAGTACGATCACGGCTTTTTCTACGAGCCGACCGTCGTCGGGCAGGCCACTGCCGAGATGCTGGTGACGCACGAAGAAACCTTTGGCCCGCTTTTGCCGGTCTACGTCTTCGAGACCGAAGAAGAGGCGATCCGATTGGCAAACGATACCGTCTATGGTCTGGCGGCCTACTTCTTCACCCGTGATGTCGGGCGTATCTTCCGGGTAGCTGAAGGGCTGGAATACGGCATCGTCGGCGTAAACGACCCGGTTCCGGTCGCGCCAGAAATCCCCTTCGGGGGCTACAAAGAAAGCGGGGTAGGCCGCGAAAACGGTAGCGAAGGGATCGAAGCCTTTTTGGAAAGCAAAGCGGTTTCGATAGGGATTTAGCCCATCGTAGTGCGCGTTAATTTTTTACAAACTAGCCAGGCTGGGCTACACCCGAAACCGGTGAGGTCAGTATATATTAGAAAAATTTTCTGCGGAAATTTTTCTAATATATTTTTTGAATAGTTTGGAGCTAGGTTTTCACAGTCTCCTGCTAGTACTGTTTGAACCCGTGCAAAAAATTGACGCGCACCCAGCCCATCGTATAGCCTTGTAAAAAAAAGCCGGGCAAGGTAAACTGCACTTTGAGGCTCGGATACCTCACGCTAGGGGCGACCGTAATGGTCGCCCTGTAGACTTTGACCCGATGTTAAGGCGATTTTTGCGAATATCCTGACCAATTCGTGTGAACCTGAGAATTATTTCCAGGCTTCTGTTAAGAGTGGAGTACCCGGCAAAGCGGCCTGGGCTAGAAAAGGAAGATATAACAAGATGGAGCTAACTGAGTCTGTGCGTAGATTCCTGGATGAACCGCGTTTTGCGGTGGCTGCAACCCTCAACCGGGACGGCACCCCTCAGCTAACTGTCGTATGGTACGAATTGCGCGGCGACGAAATCATTATGAACACCGCTAAAGGGCGGCTCAAAGATATGAACTTGAGGCGCGACCCGCGTATGAGCCTATGCGTCGAAGATGGCTATCGCTACGTCACCCTCAAAGGTCGGGCGATCCTGGATGAAGCTAACGCCCAAAAGGACATAGAAGCGATTGTGACCCGCTATCACGGCCCCGAACGGGCCAAAGAGATGATGCGGAACCAATTTTCCAAAGAGCAGCGCGTTAGCGTCCGCATGCAAATCGAGAAAATATCCGGGATTGGGCTGTAGGAAGGCAGAATGGGAGGGATGAAGGATGAGGGATGACTTGGGGCCGTCCATTGGCGGAGCAATGTCTCACAGGGGCCGGGACATTTTGTTGGATATGGCTCCGCCCATAGACCGTCCCCAAGTCATCCATTGGCAGAGCAATGTCATACAATCGGACTACTCAGTCCTCAGTACCCTTTCATCCCTCATCCTTCACCCCTCATCCCTCGTTCGATATGGCTCCGCCCATAGACCGTCCGTCAAGCAATCGATCTTTCGGATACCTTCTTACTATTCTGCATTCTGCATTCTAAATTCTGCATTCAAGAAACTGTCGCCAATTTGCGCGGGGCGGACGGTTGGAGAGCGCGACGCATGCGGCGCTGACCCAGTTCTTGACCGACCAATTCGGCGTAGTGCTGGACAATACTGTGGGCTTTTGGCTTGAGCAACCACATCCCGACTTTGCCCATAATACCCCCC
The DNA here is from genome assembly GCA_038210655.1 of Chloroflexia bacterium. Classification (GTDB taxonomy): domain Bacteria; phylum Chloroflexota; class Chloroflexia; order Chloroheliales; family Chloroheliaceae; genus 54-19. The sequence goes on along the minus strand of JBBQWM010000013.1, from coordinate 6,902 downwards.
AATCCGACATGGACTTCGAGGGTGACACGGGTACGTTGCGGGCCAACTGGCACAGTGCGAGTGTAGGCCGTCGCGGTAAAATGACCGCCTAGATTGTGATCGTGGGCCGCGCCCTGAAGCACTACCTCGCGGGTAATCGGATCGACCTTTGTGATATTCATATCGCCCCGAAAGACAAAACCAAAGGGTCCAATATGGGTCTTGACTGCGCCGAGATATTTTAGAGGGCTGGTCTCGCGCACCTGTAGGACACCCGGCAAAACTTTGATCGGACTGGGAAAGTCCGAAAAAAACTCCCAGGCTTCTTGAACCGAAAAATTTAGATAAAATTCCTCGTGGAAAATCATTTTACCTCTTTTGACATTCTACGGCTTCATCATGCTGGCAGTCCACATTTACCACCAACCGTGATAACCGTCTTGAGGCTGCATTGCCTTACTTTCTAACTACTTCTAATTATAGCGACCGACGTTAATACCTCGTTATAAATCTGAATGGTCTTATTAAAACCTATTCAGGTGGCCCGCTCTTCCAACAGAAAGCGCAAGGCCAGTTCATTGAAGCGAGTAGCCTGATCGAACATTGCATTATGAGTGCCGCGCTCGATATATTCGAGACGGGCCGGAGCCTGCCGGATCAACTCTAACGTGCGTGGGCCAAGTGCAGGTGGAACCACTCCATCGGCCCGACCCCACAACAACAAGATCGGGACGGTCAGGGCTTGTAGACTGGCGGCGGCATCGCGGTCGGCCAGGATAGCTCGTAAGGACAACCCAAGCGCTACCAGATCAGTCCGCATCGTGCCGGTCGCAATCGTCAGGGTTTGATGGAGTGGAACCAGCACTTTGGGCATTTCTCGCGCCCAACGCAACCGTTCGGGCAGGGTCAACCATAGGCCGCTGGGAGCCGCCGCGATCAAACGCTCGACCAGGGCCGGATGGTGAGCCGCCAACCGAATGGCAATCTGCCCACCCATACTATGCCCCAGGAAAGCGGCCCTTTCTAGGCCGAGCCAGCCCATCCAACGCCGCACAAAAGCGGCCTTCGCTTCTATTGTAACGGCTTCCCGCAGCCGCCAGGTCTGCCCAAAACCCGGCAAGTCGAGCGCATAAGTCCGAAAATGCTGGCTAAACGCGCCGAAATTCTCCTGCCACCAGTTGACGCACCCGCCGATGCCGTGCAGCAAGATCAGTGGCGGCGCATCAAGCGGCCCGGCTACCTGATAATGTACCCGCAAACCATCCTTATACATATAAACGTGTTCGATATTCAGAGGTTGCGACGGGTAGAGTTCGGTTTGGCCTGATCTGACGCTTTGTACAAGTTCAGTCAATTTTAGCAATCCTTCAAATTACAAGAAAATGTTTTGTAGGGGCGACCCTTGTGGTCGCCCTCGAAGAGCGAGCCGAGTGTTTACGGGCGACCACAAGAGTCGCCCCTACCTTCTAAATCTTTTCTGAACATCTGTAGCTAGGCATAGACAAATCAAATCCACAGAGCGATCTTCTATCTATAGGTTTAGTATAACCCAAAAAACCACCCTCTAGCAACTCAGGCCAGGACAACCGGATATATTTACGATAAACAAGTGGTTAAGCTACCCAATAGCCAAGCGTAAACCGGGCTACCAGTAAGCCCAAAAGCGGCAATCCGATAAAGAAATAAGCCCGGTGAAAGAATGGAAACCGCCGCCCAGCCTTCGCCAACAAAAAGAAAACCGGGAAAATCACGATCAAATAGCGGGGCAAGGAGGTCAAAATGCTAATGCTGCGCGGCGCGGAAAGCGGTTGGAACAGGCAAAAAGCGAAGAAAACCGCATAGGTCAGGCGAAGTTTGTTGCGCCGGGTTACGCGGATCACCACCGGGATCAAGATCAAAAAGCAACTGGTTACTATTATGTCAAGCAACTGCGCGTCGTAATCCTGATGATTGAGAGCGAGGCTTGTGCCGGTCTCATCCACGCCGTAAAGCCGGGAAAAACCATCCCGAAAAGTGGCCCAGGGCCAGCTAAAATAGCGATACCAATATTTTTGGGTTGCGCTCAGGAAGGCCAGCGGATTGCCAAAAGCCAGCCAGTTATAAAGCATCCAACCGCCCATCGCCAACGCCGGGAGGCCAAAATAAAGCAGCTTGCGGTCGAGCTTGCGCCAGTTCCACTCACGTTGCTGCCCATATTCGACCAGCAAGGCGATTGCCACGAACACACCCTGATTTTTAGTCAGCACCGTCAGGGCGGTCAAAAAGAGGGCCATCCCCCAACGATTAGTACGGGCGGCATAAAAAGCCCCGATAGCCAGTGCCAAAAACAAACTCTCGGTGTAGACCGCAATCAGGAAAAAGGCGGTGGGGAAAAGCAAAAAGTAGGTCAGGGTCAAACGGGCAATTTCGCCGTCATACTCGAAGCGGGCCAGCTTATAAAGCCAGATCGCCATCGCAAAGCTGGCAACAGTCGATATAATCAGCCCTGTCACCAGATACATATTCGGGAAAGGGTGGCCCAGCGTTAAGGCCCAACCCAACCAGCGCATGAGATGGGGATAGAGCGGGTAAAATGCGACTGGCTCATCGCTCCAATAGCCGTTGGTAGCAATCTTCTGATACCACTCGCCGTCCCAGCGCGACCACCCTCCGATCAACCGTTCCGACCAAATCTCGCCCGGCGTGGTTGGCAGCGGGTCCCAAATCGAAGGGATCAACGCTCCGGCCAGGATCGATAGCAAGAATAAGACCAATCGCCAGCTTAACCAAATTTGGATCGGCTCCTGATTTCGGTAGTAAAATTTGACGATGTGCAACCGCCGCTTTTTGGGCTTTACCGGCGCGATTTGGCTCTCTCTTGCAATTTCTATCATAGGGTTATCTTACTCACATACGTCTTTTAGAATTAACAGGGATAGACAGGATTTACAGGATAAAATAATTGTAAATACTCAGCCTCCCCTTTGGGCGACCACATAGGGTCGCCCCTACAAAGGATTTTGGGTAGGGGCGACCCTATGTGGTCGCCCGGCCTGAGTAGCTACAAATAATTTTCCTATAGATATAGCTATCGAACGAGCTAACTGCTTTGGCCTTACTGCACACCCTGCCCACCCCGCCTATACATCCGAACTCTTCCTCCCAACTCCCCAAACCGATAATTCCCGACTTTTATTCTGCATTCTGACTTCTGACTTCTGCATTTCCCTCATGCTACCCAGTAGCCCATCGTGAAGCGGGCTACTAGAAGGCCCATCAGGGGTAGGCTGAACATAAAATAGAAGCGATTAAAGCTAGGCCAGCGTCGTCCGGCCAGGGCCAGCAGGAAGAAAGCCGGGAAGATTATCAGTACGTAGCGTGGTAGTGAATTAAGAATGCTCCATTCGGCGGGCGCAGAAAGCGGTTGGAGCATGCAAAACAGGAATAGTACCAGATAGGTAGGCCGTAGCTTACCCCGCAAAGTGGCCCAAATCGCCACCGCCGCCAGCCCGATAAAAGCCAGCGTAAACATCAAATCGAGGAACGGCACATTGTCCGGCTGATAAGTCAGGGCCAGCCATGCTCCCGTCTGGTCGTCCAGATCGTTGATGCGCCGGAAGGCTGCGCCCATCGTCTGCCAGGGCCAGCTAAAATAGCGCAAGAAGTATTTTTGGGTGCTGGCGACAAAAATGGTCGAATTCTGAAAGGTGATGGTGTTCCAGACGAACCAACCGCCAAGCGTCATGACCGGGAGCGCGAAATAAAGCAGCTTGCGGTCGAGCTTGCGCCAGTTCCATTCGCGTTGCTGTCCGTATTCGACCAACAAAGCCAGCGCCACAAAGATACCCTGGTTTTTGGTCAGCGCCGCCAGCGCCGCCAGCGCCATCGCCCAACCCCAGCGGTTCGTTCGGGCCGCGTAATAGGCTCCAATTGCCAGGGCTAAAAACAAACTCTCGGTATAAACTGCCGCCATAAAAAAGGCGGTCGGGAAGGCCAGCAAATAAGCCACGCTCAACCGGGCGATGTCGGTATCGTATTCGAGCCGGGCCAGCCGATAGAACAAAATACAGGTTGCCAGCGCCGCTCCCGAAGAAATCAGCAGCCCTGCCATCTTAAAAACATCCACGCTGGTATGACCGACCGTCAAAAAGAAGCCCAACCAGCGGATCAGGTGGGGATAGAGGGGATAGTAAGCCACGTTAAAGTCGCGCCAATAGCCTTGCTCGGCAATGTCGGCGTACCAATCGCCATCCCAATGTGTCCAACCCCACATCGTGCGCTCTCGCACCAGATCGCCAAAGCTATTGAAAGTGACGGGCGAGGCTGGGCCACGTGGGATCAGCACCCCGATCAGCACCGGCACTACCAGCAAAGCCAATCGCCAGCTAATCCAAAGGTCGATAGGCTCTCGATTTTCGCGGTAGAACCGGGACAAGCGAAAGCGCCGCTTGCGGGGTTTTGGCGCAGGTGGTGGTGTTTCGGGTTGTTCGGAGGAAGCAGCTAGATCAACCTGGACGTTATTGGACATAATTATGTTATAAAGATTGCTTTCGGCTAAGATTCGACTCGACTAAACCGTCATATCAGAGCCATTCTATCACACCAACCTTACAATAGACCTTAATTATCCCTGGAAGCAAGCCAAAAGCTATAAGAAAAGAAGCCTATTTTGTAACCTTTGTATATTCAAATTTAGTTTAGGGAGTGGCAAAGCCTCGTCTTTGCAAATCGACATTCATAATACATGGGAAGCTGTCTTGTAGCATTGGGCTAAACATGCTAAAATTGATATAGCTAGTAAGAATTAGGCGGCTTTTTTTAAGGGACAAGACTGGACTAAGTAAAAATGCTGGATGATTACCCGAAAGAGATAGAATTACGCGATGGCGAGAACGCTATTATACGAATTGCCACTCACGACGATGAGACCCGCCTGGCGCTTTTCTTTTTGAGCGTCCCGGAAGACCAACGCGATTTCCTTGAGTACGATCTAAGCGACCAGGAAAGTTTGCAAGGTTGGTTTGGCGGGCCACACTGGGAAGAAGCCTTTCCAATGCTGGCAGAAGTAAACGGACGGATCGTAGCGGTAGCCTTGCTCAAAACCTACCGGGTTCCCTGGTACAGTCACGTTGGTGAAACCTGGATGATTGTCCACGAAAATATGCGCGGTCTTGGACTGGGCCGGATCATGGCAAGCGAGATTGGCGGACTGGCCCTCGATTTGGGGATCGAGAAGATCAAATCAGAAGTGCGGGCTGATGCCCTCAGTGCGATCAAAATCCTCAAGCAAATTGGCTATGTCCACGAAGGTATTTTGACCGATTACGTAAAAGATAATCAGGGCCAAACCCACAATGTAGCGATTATGAGTTGCAATATCAAAGATTACTTCCAACGCTTGCAAGAGCAGACCGACCGTGCGGACGACAAAGTCAGGTCGGCTCTCGATTTCACGGTGTAGCCTCTACTACTGCCCCAAACCCTCACCTCGATTATGCTAAAGATAAAACTACCGCCGTAACGCGGCTAGTTTTAATTGCTCCCAAATAAGATAAATTGACTTGAGCCTGAAGCGTCTGGGTTGAGCCTATATTCTAAATATTAGACGGCCCCAGCGCTCAGTACTTAGCACTAAAAAGAAGGTGGGAAACATGGCGACCAAGCGATTTTTGCCGGTATTACCAGCCGGTCTGAGCCACTTCGAGGAAACGGTTATGGTCGGCGACCCGGAAATGCGGGGGCAGACCGTTGAGGAAGTGCGCGACTTGCAACTGGTTTACCGACGGGAGCAAGCCCGCCAATTGCATAACGATCTGCTAAAAATGGGTCTTGAACCGAGCGAAATCGAGTTCTATCCGGCTGGCTTTGAGAAAAACCTTTGCCCTTCGACCGGGCTGGAAAGCGAGTCGGGAGTACTTTATAACACCCGAACCGGCGTGTCGGTGGCGGTCGTGTTGGAGTGGGTCTGCGAATGGGGCTGCGGCTTACCGGAATGGCGCGGTCAGTATGAGCCACAACTCAAAACCTGTAAGCCGGTCTACTTCTTCAGCCAGGTGCAGGAGCGCGATATAGAGTCCTTGAAATAGGCCATTTTCGGTGGCCTTTCTACCAAATGAAAGGGCCACGATCTCTACTTCAATTTGTAGCCAACCGAGACCTACCGACCTTTTAGTCATAGCCGGGCGCGGTCAATCGGCGAGGCGGGCCAGGTCAGTTTCGGTCAGGCGGTAGGGCAACCACTCGGCTAATCGTTTTGCGCCCAGCCTTTCGTAAAAGCGGATGGCGTTTTCGTTCCAGTCCAGCACCATCCACTCCATCCGCCCACACTCCCGCCGACGGGCCTCGGCCACGCAATTTTTGAAAAGAGCCAGCCCGGCCCCTACCTTGCGGTAGTCGGGCAACACAAAAAGGTCTTCCAGAAAGAAAGTCGGGCGGGCCAAAAAGGTCGAATAGGTCTCAAAGCTGATCGTGTAGCCGACCGCCTGCCCACCGACCTCGGCCAGAAAGACCTCAAATTTGGGTTGCGGGCCAAAACCGTGTTCGATCAAGCGGGTGCGAGCGGCCTCGTCCGGGCGCGGCAATTCCTCGAAATCGGCCAGCGCACAAATTAAGTCTATCAAGGTCTCGGCATCTTCCGGCCCAGCCCGCCGGACATTTATCTCACTTACCTCAGATGACATCTTGCTCCTTCTGTAGTGTAAACTGGCTATAACTTGGAACCAATCTTTGTAGGGGCGATCTTTATGGTCGCCCATAGCCGTCAATTTATAAATAACATAGTATAAGCCAATTATGAGTATAACTAGTACAGGCTCAAAACTAAATACCGTTGCATTGTTTCAGTCTCTTACCAGAACTTACTGATTTAAGCCTTTGAACTCAATTGCTTTACGCTCACAATTTGTTAATAGTATATTATTCTTATGTTGACGGCTATGGGGCGA
>JBBQWM010000012.1:0-141901 GCA_038210655.1 Chloroflexia bacterium | reverse complement strand
GTAAGCCTACACTCCTAAAGCTTGTCGCGCATCCTCATATTGTTCTTTGGTAATTTCTCCCGAAGCATAACGGTTTTGTAGGAGTGCTAAATTCGTTTCTCCATTGTCATTCACCCGGTTAGTATTCTGCCGCATCATGGTTACTACTTCGAATATCACTGCGCCCAAGAAAATGACCATAAAAATAGAACCTACCACTACCATCCACAGTGATCCCTGATTCCAACCCCAACCGCCTTCATAACCGCTCATCATGCCCCAACCACTCATCATGCCGCCACCTAGCATTAAGCTCAAGCTGACCAGGGCCAGCACAACCACTATTCCTACGAAGATAGCTGTACTATTACTTTTCTCTCTCATAAGTTTTTCCTTCCTTTCATTTCCTTTTCCTTTTCACTCAAACCTTTGCCATCTACTGATAAAGGCATTAGTTATATAGCGTAAGGCTTATTATGAGGTAAATAAGTAAAGCTGTCCGTTTGGTATCGCACATAGAGAATGTGCAGAAGACAGCTACTGAGTATTACTCTTGTAGCCAAGTTAAATGAGGCGAGTAGCACTAACGTACATTCCGCGCCACCACCAGTCAATCTTGAAATCACTACTATCTATAATAACAAAGCCTGCTGTAGTCACGAACTGGTTCAATTTACTTAGAGTATAAGTTTGGTAGTGCTGTGCATCAACCAGTCGGACAAGCTTTTCAAACCAGGGCCAGAGGAAAGACCTTTGGGCAGTAAAATCTTCAATTACAAGCTGTCCTCCTGGTTTAAGCACTCGATGGACTTCTTGTAACAAACTATCTGGTTGAGCCACGTAATGCAAGGCATTAGCGAATACCACTGCATCAAAACTGGCATTTGCAAAAGGCAAGGGAAGGGCTGCATCTCCTTGCACAAGGGTTATCTGCGGCTTTCCGACTAACTTTCGCCCTGCCTCTGATAGCATTTCGTGGCTGTCATCTAGACCAATTATCTTTATTTCAGGGTGCAGTCGAACAAGTTGACGTTCAAGCTCACCCGTACCGCAAGCAAGGTCTAGTAAACAGATTGGTTGCGACTGACTATTTAGCCGTTTAAGGTTAAGAGTTAAACGGACACGTTCAAGCGTTTTGGCGGTAAAATTACGCCAGAGGCGGTCATAGAATTGGGCACCCCATCTATAAGCCGAAATATTCATATACCCTTAAATTTTTACCTTCAGCACACATCGTATTCATAAAACCCACGGCGGGATTATCTGGTTAAGCCTCAGCTAAAATCAAAGGAGTATCCTGACCAGGCAAGGCTTGGGCTGTAACAGTACAACACTTGGCTACTACTGCCACCGTAGTAAGACCTCCCGCAAACTTTTTCAGGCTAGAGCGTTCGCACTGGTGAAAAGGACGTTCATTATCACTAAGCAGCTGATTTAGAGGGCTTTCGGCTGCTATCTTATCAAGGACATACTTGAGAACTTTTCCGCTTATCCCACCCGGCAAACTACAGAAAGCATAAATTACAAAACCGTCCGGCTTGATTACCCGGATAAACTCCTGAACGGCAGCCGCCGGGTCAGCCATAATTTCAATCGCCCAGGTACACGAAACTACATCAAAAGTGTTATTAGCGAATGGCAACCGGGCTAAATCTCCAACTCTAAATTCCACTCGCGGGTCAGTAATCTTGGAGCGGGCTACCTCCAACATTTTTTCGGAAGCGTCCAACGCAATTACCCGTTCAGGCTGGCTATAATGCAACAAGGCCAGAGTACGTTCGCCCGTTCCGGCCCCGGCATCAAGTATAACTGCCCCCGGCTTGATATTTTGGGCAATAAGCTGGTTGTAGTAAGTTAAGGCCGTCGCCGCAATATGCTCGTCCCAAACCCGGACGAAGCCATCATAAAGTTTGGCAACCTCGTCATAAGCTTTTGTACTCTCCCCTCGGTGTAATTGGAGCAGCTTTAAGTATTCGCCCAGGTTTTTCCTACTATTTGCGTCCAAAGCAGCTACCCTCCCTTTTTTTAATTCTTCGTCTATTATGCATTTGCAAGAATTAGGCCAGCTTGACCTACCGCAAAGCTAGTATTAGGTAGCCGCTAGAATGAGGTTATATTAGGTTGTAACAAGCTTGCCAGCCCAAATAGAAGTATTGACTTTAGTTTATGGAAAGCCAATTAAATAAATTTAACAATTGCAATTAATACCGTTTCGTAATATAAAATTTATTCTTTACTTAACCTGAGTCTATATTATATTCATTCTCCATTTACTCAGGCTAGTGATACTTTAGCCCGTTACTTAGAGACTGGCTGTCTCCAAAATATCAGGGCCGCCAAACTGACCGCGATCAGGCCGAGCAGGACATGCAAATAGACCGTTACGTCAAAGGCCGTGCCGCTCAACCAACTAAACAAAAGTGAGAAAAGCAGGAAAATCCCGACCAGCAGCGTCAAAGTCAGTACAATCCGACCGACCAGGCCATAGCGCTGTCCGATGGCGGAAAGCTGACCCTGCCGCCTGCTGCGGGCCATCGCAACCTCGTAAAGGCCGAGCAACCCTAGCGCCACCAGAATATGTACCAGCCGAACGGTATCATAGCCGCGCCCGGAACCGGTTCCGCTCTGGCGCAAGATCAACAAAGTCGCACCCAGCAAGAAAACCAGTAGTGCAGCGTAGCGTACAAGAGTGGTTGGCATTTTGTTAAAATCCTTTCTGTTGTAAAAAGTAAAAATCTATTAAAATCGTTTCAAACTTCTGCTATGCGGTAGATCAGCCCTATTTTAGCTTATTTTAAGGCGGGCTGCATTCTTCTGGGTGGTTTTAGATGAGGTTAGTTTTTACATACTAACAAGACTGTGTCACGCCAGGAACAGGGGATAACTACATATTAGAAATTTTTCGCCGAAAAATTTCTAATATGTAGTTATGAGTGATTTGGGCCGAGGTTTTCACGGTCGCCCCTTCTTAATGCTAGAATCCTTAATAATTCACGCTCACCAATAGTTTTGTGATTTTCTAAAAAGGGCGAACGGCTGTATAATAGGGCCATGAATAATGAAGAATTCAAACAACAGACCGAGGCTTATTTAAGCCGGGCTAAGACCCATCATCTTAAAGGCGAGACGGCCCAAACGGTAGCCGCTTATGAAGCTGCTGACCGCCTGTTTGCTGAGCAGGGCGACGAACGAGGTCGCTCCCGCTGCTGGTCGGGAATCGCCAAAGCCTATGGCAAAAACAAAGAGTTTGAGAAGTCGATCAGCGCTTTTGAGGAAGCCGCCAACCACGCGGCTTTGGCTCCCTGGCCCGACAAAGAAATCGAGGCTCTTTACAATATGGGGTTGACTTTGCAGCAGTTGGGAATAAAGAAAGCTAACTTGCGGCAGACGAACCAGGCTATCGAAGCTTTTCAGAAGGGGCTAAAAGTAGCTAAAGAGATCAACGATCAGGCCAGCGCAGGAGTGTTGCTTATCTCACTCGGTTTTGCGTGTGCCTGGCTCAAACGCGAGGACGAGGCAATTACCTATTTTAAGGAGGCGGCCCCTTTTGCGCTCGATAATGTCGATTTCGATACCGCTTTTTCGGTGCTTTCAACTTTGGGTTCGATCTTATCGAACCTCAACCGAGGCCGAGAAGCGATCCCCTATTTTGAACGAGCGCTGGAACTCGCCAAAAGCGCTCAGGGCGATATTGTAGCAGTCGCCGATACTTTCGCCAATCTTGGGATTTCCTACGAAAAAGCCGGACGGCTATCCGATGCAGTGGAAGCCCTCGAAACCTACCGCGAAATCCTATCGCATGCGGGTGATGTCAAAGCCGCCGATGCTGCCGCAATGGTCAAGCGGGTCAAACAGAAGATCAAGCTGCAAAACCCTCGTGACCATAAAATTTAACTTTCAAAAGCAACATAAAGTTGTGGGCCAAATTGCTACGGGCCAGAATTTCGTGAGGTTTAATCGCGCTAGGTTCACCCAACCCTTCGGTCGCCGAAAGCGGTGGTGCGTTGAGCATCTGGATCATTATGACTTGGTTTTCTCGGACAAAGGCCAGCAGCCCTATTTAGTTTATTTTAAGGCGGGATGCACTCTTTATAAGTGATTTTAGTTCAAACCAATAACTTAACAGTAGTTGACGGTTTATGTTAATATAAGTTTAACACCCCGACCAAGTTGTTAAGAGCTTTGCCGGAGTTAATCGGCAATTTAGAGTAAATGGAAAAACTAATGAAAATCAAAATATTCTCTTTCTTTGCTGGAACAGGCTTTCTCGATTTAGGCTTTGAAGCAACAGGGTATGAAGTTGTCATGGCTAATGAATACCACAAGCCTTTTCTAGTAGCTTATAAGCACGCCCGTCGCAAGCTAGAGATTGATGAACCGGAATTTGGTTATGATGCTGGCTCCATTACCGAACTTTTAGAGCCAACGAGAGCAGCCCACCTCAAAGCACTTGTACATAGAGCCAAGCAAGCTGGAGATTATGTCGGGTTTATTGGCGGCCCACCTTGCCCTGATTTTTCTGTTGGTGGTAAAAATCGGGGCAGAGACGGTGACAACGGCAAATTGTCCCGTGTCTATGTTGACTTGATATGTAGCCAAAAGCCAGATTTCTTTCTTTTTGAGAATGTTAAGGGATTGTGGCAAACCAAGCGCCACAAGGCTTTTTACGAAGAACTTAAACAGTCGCTCAAAAAGGCCGGCTATTTGATGGACAATAAGCTAATTAACAGTATTGAATATGGAGTAGCGCAAGATCGAGACAGAATTTTACTAATCGGCTTTCATAATCAGGTTTTTAATAATTCCCTTAACGGTTACACCTCACAGTCTATTTCATTGCCCTGGCAAAAATACGCACCTTACAACAGAGAAGAGGTGTTTTCTTACAATTGGATGGAAATGACCCCATTTAACGAAGATAGCATTTTGCCCTTTCCTGGCAACATTCCCCACGAATTGACTGTACAGCACTGGTTCGACAAAAATAAGGTAATTGACCACCCCAACGCTCAACATTGTTTTATGCCGAGGGCGGGTCTTGCCCGTTTCCAGACCATTCCCGAAGGTGACGACAACAAAAAATCTTTCAAGCGACTTCATCGATGGCGATATTCCCCTACTGCCGCTTATGGAAATAACGAGGTACACCTACACCCCTACAAACCTAGACGGATTAGTGTATCAGAGGCTTTAGCCATCCAGTCATTACCCCGCGAATTTGAATTACCGCCGGAAATGACACTTTCTAATATGTTCAAAACTGTCGGAAATGGCGTGCCTTATTTAGCAGCAAAAGCCATAGCACAAACTATTCATGAATTTTTGGAGAATGCCTATGCTCACCATAACAGCATCAGATATAGTCAAAGCAATATCCAACCTACCAAAGAACCAGAGTTACAAATACATTGAACCAGCAACTACTACTAAAATAATTATTGTAGATGTTCAACTACCTGAAGGCCCAATCACTATTAAAAGATACGACCCAAATAAAGGCACGGGCCGGGGAGACGCGAAAAAAACTACTATCTCATCACAAATGATATGGAGGGTAGCTAATGCTATTCGTGAAAATATCCCTATAAATTTTGATCGGGTGTTAGGAGCGAGCTACAACACCCGGTCAGCTTTGGAAGCCTTGCTTGCCCACACACCGGAATTTTATTTCTGTCGCCCCGGACGCATTGAGTATATAGCTTCCTCTACAAAGGTAAAGGAAGGCCACAAACACCTTATATGGATGCCGGATAAACCCCATAAGCAAGGGCTTATAGAAGAAATCAACACCGGGGTCGTCATTTCGGAAATTCCTACAGCCGAAGCTGTTTATGAAGCTCTAGTGCTACCGAAGAAAGCGCCAGAGCAAGGCTTAGATTTTGAAATGGCAAGACGGCACGCCATGATACAGGTTGCCCTTGTCAAAATTGGACAGCAGCTTCGCTTTAGAACTTGGGTAGCTCAAAATGATAAGGGTATTGTGTACGAAGATAAGAAACTTGGAGAAATGCCCGGCGTTATAGCAAAACTTAATGATGAACGGTTGCTTAGTGCCTTCCCCGAAGCAGTACATGCAGCCCTCCTGATTGATTGTGTCTGGTTCAGGAATGCTAAATTTATGCCTGCCGTTATAGAGATAGAACACAGCACTGGAGTAACGAGCGGTCTAACCCGTATGAAGGGATTTCAAGATGCACTTCCAGCTATTCAAAATGTACGCTGGGTAATAGCCGCGCCGGATGAGGATAGGGACAAAGTGCTAAGAGAATGCAATCGCCCTCAATTTAAATCACTTAACGCGCAGTTTTTCCCTTACTCAGCCATTGAAGAACTTTATTCGCTTTGCCAGCGGCGCAAGCTAAAGGGCGTAGATGACGACTTTTTAGATTGCTTCATGGAACCGACTTTGCAAGCGTTCCCTAACTAAGTTTGCAGGAGATGCAATAAATGAACAGCTTACCTGCAAAAGAGCAAGGGATGAACCGAACGGCTCTTAGGCATCACCTCCGCTAAGCTAGACCACATAGAGGTTGTGCAAGTTTGAGTTCCAATGCTTTTACCTCCAGGATTACTTAGGTTTTAATTCTAACACATCTGGGTATATTTTATTGCTTTTAATTCCCTTAATTAAATTGTAGCAAAGTCTGGAATATTTAGCCGACCGCGCTAACCCCCGGTGCAGACATAGTCGCTTCGGTAAGCGGAATACGGATGATGACGCTGGTTCCCCGGCCCGGTTGCGAGACGATGTTGACCGAACCACTGACCAGGGTGGCTCTTTCACGCATATTGGTCAGGCCAAGACTACCGCGCTGGTCGTAGGTACGCTCGACGGCAGCCAGATCAAAGCCTTTGCCATCGTCCTGCGAGGAAGCCACCAAAAACCCATCTTTGAAATCAATATTGAGCCAGATGTTGCGGGCCTGGGCATGTTTGCGGGCATTGTTGACCGCTTCTTGCAAAATAGTAAAGATAGTGGTCTCGACTGCCGGGTTGAGCCGATTGGTAAAATCGGCGGAGGCCGAGAAATGTACCTCCGGATCGTTGGGGGTCAATGGGAAACGGCTGGCGTATTGTTCGAGGGCCGCATTTAGACCTTGCGACTCCAAAACCAATGGACGTAATTCGTAGAGCAAGGTACGGATTTCTTTAGAAGTCTGCTGGGCCTGCTTGCCAAGCTGGGCTAATTCCTCCATCGCCCGCTCCGGTTCGCTCTTGAATAGACGACGGATAAACTCGGTTTGCATCGAGAAGGCAGCAACCGCTTGAGCGGGGCCATCGTGCAGGTTACGGGCCAGCGTGTGGCGTACTTCTTCTTCCGCCGTCAACATCTTATTGCGATCTTCCAAAAGATTGCGATAGAGGGTCGCATTTTGCATCGCTACTATCGTATGGGCGGTCAGGGCTACCATCATTTCCAGGTCAGTCACGTGATAAGCATCAGGCTGTTTGCTGGCAATCAGCAGCAGACCGTAGACCTCATAACCACCCCGCAAGGGCATGACCATCAAATTACGGCAACTACCAAGCGAAGGGAAAAGCTTGCGCCACTCTTCCATTGTCTCTTCGTCGGCTACCAGGGTCGGCTTACCATCGGCTAAAACATCCCGCATTGCGCCGTAACGAGTTTCGATAGGCTTGCGTTTTTCTTCTTCGGTCAGGCCAATCGCGTCGGCTACCCGGATCGCGTTGACGGTGCCTTCAAAGATCATAACCGCCCCAACCGTCAGATCAAAAACCGATTGGACTTCTACCAAAATGTTATGAACAACCTTGTGGTAATCCAATGTAGCACTCAGAGTGCTGGCAACCCGATAAACGGCCTTGACCCGATTTTGCAATTCCTTTAGATTGGTCGAGTTCGCATTGGCGATAGCTTCTTCCAATAGCTCGTTGTGAGCGCGAACCAAAGCGGTACGGGTCTGGGTAATGATAAAGACCGAGATCACCAGCAAAATTGCCGCCGCAAAGGTGGCAAGCATGGTTAAGCCTTCGGGCGATTTTAGCTCAAGTCGGTTAGAAGCCGTATTGGTTAAAAAGAAAGCCGTATTAACCGCCCCCACTGCCAAAATAGCCGCCCCACTTTCCAGAACACCCGCTGTCACCAGCAGCAACAGGGCTGGGGCATAGGCTAAAGCAAAAATTGGCACGGCTGCTCCAATTTGCCAGGAGATTGCCAAAAGCAATCCTACATCTAGCAGCAAAGTAGCGACCGGCAGCAACTTGGCTTGACGGGCAAAAGTGATACTGGCAACCATTACTACCAGACTATAGACCGCATAACCAGCGATCAGATAAGTTATAGTATTGGTAAAGAGAAGTGGTTGGTTGTTGATAGTCAACTCTAGCCCATACAAAACAAGGATCGCCAGCACAAAAAACCAGCGGGCGTAGGAAAGCCGCGCATTGCGCTTTTGCTCCAGGCCCTGCATTCGCTGTGAAATAAGTTTGCGAGAACGGTTAGCTAAGTCCACGGATTTTGCTCTACTAGAAAACTACTAAGTAATTGATAGAAAAAAGGAATTAAGTTCAGGCAATGCTTGTTTATTCAACCCTAACCTAATGTAATGGTTAGTGTACCAAATGTCAATGATTTGGCGCACTCTCTCATAATAACAGGCTTCCTTACTGTAGCTAAATAGTACTAGCTTGGTACATTCTGGCTATTATTATATCATATCCTCTCGAACTAAAACCACTTTTAGCTCTATGACCCCAAACAAACTAATAAACTCTTTTCCCCATACCAGTATATCAAGAATGTTACCGGCAGGAAAAAAGAGTTTATTCAGGAAGAGTATACTTTTAGGTCTTCCAGACCGTTGATTAGACGAACAACGGAACCAATACCAGTGTAATGGTCGCCAGCAACTTGATAAGCACGTGAAGGGCCGGGCCGGCCGTATCCTTGAACGGGTCGCCTACGGTATCGCCCACCACGGCGGCGGCGTGGGCATCGCTCCGTTTAGCCAGCACCTTGCCGGTTTCGTCCTTCAGATTGCCAGCCTCGATCCATTTCTTGGCGTTGTCCCAGGCTCCCCCACTATTGTTCAGGTAGTTTGCCATCAATACGCCGGTGATAGTTCCGACGATCAGCAATCCGGCGACCGCCTGCGCCCGCAAGATCAGGCCGACCGCCACCGGCGTACCGATTGCCAGAAGTCCCGGTACAATCATTTCGCGTAAGGCCCCCCGCGTACTGATGTCCACGCAACGAGCGTAATCCGGTTGGCTGGTTCCCTTCATAATGCCAGGGTCAGCCCGGAACTGGCGGCGGACTTCTTCGATCATACTTTGGGCCGCTCTGCCGACCGCCCGAATTGCAAACGAGCTAAACAAGAAGACCAACATTGCGCCGATAAAGCCGCCTACAAAGACCGTTGGGTCGAAGATATTGACAATCGAGACGGTCTTACCCAGGTCGCCTCCGACCGGTACGCCGGTAGTAGGGTTGACCTCGCGCACATTCTTAATCAGCCCTGCTTCCTGCACATAAGCCGAGAAAAGCAGGAAAGCCGCCAACGCTGCCGACCCGACCGCATAGCCTTTGGTAAGGGCTTTGGTCGTGTTGCCAACTGCGTCGAGCGCGTCGGTTACTTCGCGCACTTCGTCGGTAGAATTGCTCATCTCGACGATACCGCCCGCGTTGTCGGTGATCGGGCCAAAAGTATCCATCGCCAGGATATAAGCGGCACTCATTAGCATTCCCATCGTGGCGACTGCCGTCCCGAAAATACCAAAATCAAACGTGTGGGCCGAGTCCACCCCGCTAATCGACTGGCCTAGCCCGAACGAGCCGAGCAAGGCGGCCCCGATCACAATCGTCGGGAAGGCCGTCGTCTCAAAACCAACCGCCGTACCGCTAATCACCACCGTTGCCGGGCCGGTACGACTGGCCTTCGCAATTTCGCGCACCGGCCTCCACGACCCGGAAGTATAATACTGGGTGATAAACACAAAAGCTACACTGGTTATAATACCGATCAGACCACACAGCCCAAACTTCCAGCCTGCGTCGCTATATTTATCGCTCTGAAGCATCCAGTAAGACGTGCCAAACATCCCAATCGCCGAAAGCCCAGCAGTCACATAATAACCCAAATTGAGATCGTTCATCGGGTCGTGTGGGCGGTTGCTGCTGCGGACGGCCAATGTCCCGACCATCGAAGCGATCACACCAAAGCTCAGGACGACCAACGGGAACATAATCCAGGCCGGTTGACCGCTGATCCGAAAGAGTGATACGCCCAAAATCATTGCGCCCAGGTTCTCGGCGGCGGTCGATTCAAAAAGGTCGGCCCCACGACCGGCGCAGTCGCCGACATTGTCGCCCACCAGGTCGGCGATTACCGCCGGGTTACGCGGGTCATCTTCGGGGATACCGGCTTCGACCTTCCCGACCAAGTCGGCCCCTACATCGGCGGCTTTGGTGTAGATACCACCACCCAATTGGGCGAACAGGGCTACAAAGCTGGCCCCAAACCCAAAGCCTACGATGCTGGCAATTACATTGTTAACCGTCTGGGGGTTCGGCTTGTCGGCTCCCAGTTCCAACCCACCATAGGCTAAAAAGATCGTCGTCAGACCGAGCAAGCTAAGAGCTACTACCAAAAAGCCCGAAACCGCTCCACCCCGCAAGGAGGTCTGCAAAGCGGCAGCCAGATTCCGACGGGCAGCAGCAGCGGTTCGCAAGTTAGCCTGCACCGCTACAAACATTCCGACAAAGCCGGAAATGGCGGAACAAATCGCCCCGACCAAAAAGGCTATCGATGTTTTGATACCCAGTTCAATGCCTTTGATCTGTTCTGGATTTTTGGGCTGTAACAGGGTCAAAAGCACGCCCAGCAAAATAGCCGCTACGATTGCCAACTGAGCGATTGTAGCGTACTGGCGGCGCAAAAAAGCGACTGCCCCGGCGTAAATCTTCGCGGCAATGTCCTGCATTTCCGGCGTACCTTTGTCACACGCCAGCACCTGGCGGGCTAGAAAAAATGAGAACAAGATACCAATCAGCCCGGCTCCGTAGATTATTCCGAGCCATGCACCAAACATAGGACTTCCTCCTCTTTCAGGTCGGTTTTTGCCTAAAGCTTCCTGCTACTTCAGGGTCAAAATAAACTTCATCCGGCATCTGCTTACCGGTTGCTAACTCAGAATACCTTCTAGTATCTCAATTTGTAGTGGCACTTCCGGCAACTGGATCGGTCATTGCCCCCTAGACAGACTTACAGCCTGTCTCTACCCCAAAATATTGAGACAGAACGATAAACGTATGTTTGAAAATCGAGCAATTGGTGCAAGAGGCTGGAGCGAGAAGGCGAATTGTTAGCAAATCAACCAAACAATAGCTAAATTGAGCTTATTCTGCCTATCAGAAGATAGTCCGCTTAGCTCCGCCTGATACAAGCGGGGTTACTATGTGCAGCCTCGCACAAACTTAAGCGATTTTAACACAGCCCTACCTCAATGTAAAGTTTAGCGGGGAATACGGGTGCGGCAGTTGCAAAGTCGAGGTAGAGAACATAAAGTATGTTGGACTAAGCTAAAGCCAAAAGTTTCTTGTGCAAGAAGTATTCAAATTTGCGCCGAGTATAATTCATCGCGAAAAACCTTTCTGGTTATGCTTGATTACTTTATGACAACCAATTGTAACCACGAAAGATTTTTTGGTCTATTTCCTGTATCCCTTTGAACTCAACTCCCGACTTTGCAATTGCCTTGTTTATTTTTATTACGACATCGGAAATCCGGCACTTTTTACAAACTACGCCAGATAAAGGCTAAGTCAGGCATATAATCTGCGATAAGATAAACCCAGCTTGTCTCACTCATCTTATAGGTTGTATAAGCGCAAAAGGAGCATCTTTTATGGCGACGGAACAGAATTACACGGGCAACTATGCCCCGGTCAACGGCCTCAATCTCTACTACGAAATTCACGGCACGGGCGAACCGCTGGTGCTTCTGCACGGCGCATATATGAGTACCAACGCCATGCAGCCGCTGCTTTCGGACCTCGCCAGAACTCGCCAGGTTATCGCCTTAGATTTCCAGGCGCAGGGCCGGACCCCCGACATCGACCGACCGCTTCGGATGGAAATCCTGGCCGATGACGTGGCGGCCTTACTCCAATTCCTCAACATTCCCCAGGCCGATATTTTCGGTTACAGTCTGGGGGCCGGGGTGGCCGTCCAGGTGGCGATGCGCTATCCGCAACTGGTCCGTAAACTGGTAGCCGCTTCGGTCAGCTACAACGCCGCCGGGATGTACTCCGAATTGATGGAGGCTATGGACAATATCACGCCGGAAGTTTTCGAGGGGACACCCTCGAAAATGGAATACGATAAAGTCGCCCCTAATCCGGCCGACTTCCCAAAGCTGGTTGAAAAGATGAAAGACCTCGATACCAAAGTTTATTCATGGTCGGCCGAAAGTATCAAAGACATCAAAGCCCCGACCTTCTTGATCCTAGGTGATTCCGATATTATTCGCCCCGAACACATTGTAGACATGTTCCGGCTGCTCGGCGGCGGCGTGGTCGGCGATCTGGTTGGACTGCCCAATTCCCGCCTGGCGATCCTCCCTGGCACCACCCACGTAACCGTCATGAATCGCTCGGCCTGGATTGTGCCGATGGTCGAGGAATTCCTGAATTTGCCCCTACCTGCGCAAGCCTGAAATTTCTTCCAGAAGTGAGCGGGCGGCAAGCCCTGATTGCTTATTTCACGATAAAAGTCTGGGCCAGGTTACGCAATGGTCGTAACTGGCCTTGGGGAATGCAAAAGGTAGAATGCAGAATGCGGGAAAGTTTTAGAGCATTAGCCTCTGATCTTACTATTCTGCATTCTATATTCTGCATTCTGCCTTATTTCAAGAGCCTGTATTGGTCGAGTTCGCGCAGGAGGCGGAGTTCGGTTGGGGTGGGCGGTTGGGTCGTTGGCACATCGGGCGGAATGATTAGCTCGAAGCCAGTCGCGGCTTGAACTTGCTCAAGGGTTACGTTCGGATGAAGCGAGACAAGCCGCATCGCCTTCGACTCCTCCTCGAAATCCAACACTGCCAGCGGGGAGACAAGCAGCGTCGGGCCGTTCCCCATGATCCGACCCTCGGCTCTAGCCGCCCGCCAGCTTTCACCGCCATCCAAAAAGCCCGGTGCGGTTATAAAAGAGACTTTCTCGACAAAGCTGCGCGGGCTATGATCGGTCATAAAGATGATTCCACTACGAGCCGAGGTCATAAAGGGTAAGGCTGCCGAACCAGGGCCACGCAAGGTAGGGCGGGCCGGGTCGCCAATCAAGCTCAGGTTGACGTTGCCGTACTTATCAACCTGTAGGCCCCCATAAAAGAACAAATCAACTTTGCCGCCTGTGATGCTGGTTATTACATCGGCGACCGGAACGACCGCATCACACAGCAATTGGCTATAATCGCAACTGGAAGGCATCAACGGCTCCGAATAAGGATTGTAGGCCCCACTCCCACCGGCCAAAAAGCTCAAGTTGGGAGCGTGAAGCAATTGGGCCAATCGGCAAGCGGCCCTGGCGACCGCGCTACCCGCCCCCGTCCCGACCATCTCGCCATCCTTGAGCGCCCGCGACATTACCGCCGCCATCAATTCCTGGGTCTCAAAGCCCTTGCCGCGCCGACCGCCGATTTCCTCAATTGTTATTTGCATGTTACTTCCTTTGCCATTTGCAAAACCCAAAACTTGGTTCTAATAGTTAATCCGAATAATACGGATTGTGTTATTGTGAGTGCCACGACACATAATTATCGTCATTCTGAGCGGTAGCGAAGAATCTCAGGCATAGTCTTGTAGACCAATGGTCGGGATAACCAAGATTCTTCGCTGCGGCTCAGAATGACAGGGTTAAACGGGTTATTAAAAAGCCGTAAAACAGATCGGCTTTTGGTCAACCAAAAAGAGCCGTTGCAAGGTTTCGATGTAACTCGGCTCCGAAATACGCACCAGCCCGTATCTATACAAGTTTTTGAAGTCTACCGTACCCATCAGGAGCGACGAAAAATCCGAGACATCTAGCCCAATTTCAACCGCATACTCCCCGCTCTCGGACAAGCGAGGCCGTCCTTCTTCAAAATGGATTATCAAACTGCCGTCATTCGCCTTTAAAAAGCTATCGCGGATCGAGAGCTTTAGTTTGCAGTTTTGCCCACCAAAATTGTGATTAGCAAGCGTTTTGAAAATGCCCTTTGTATCGATAACCCGGTACATCAGGCCGATCCCCTGGACATTACTTTCGTGAAAGACGTGCGGCATAAGCGATTCGTTGCCATTGCGCGGGTCGGTCAGCAAATAGTGAAAAGTATCGTCCTGGCTATACAAAATAATATTACTAATCTGATCGGCCTGGCTATGCAAAAAAGCCAGCAACCCCAAGAGCGCCTCGCTCGACTCGTAGGCCAGTTCTTTGACTACCATATTGTTGAGCATAAAGTTATCCGGGTTGGTCGATTTGAAGTTGAACACCAGATAGCCTGTCACTGGGGCAGTTGGGGCAGCCCGGTAAACGATAATTTTATTCTCAGCATTATCGAATAGGGCGCGTATTTCGTGCGACTTTTTCTCGATCAGGCCATTGGTAAGTTCTAAATAGCGGTTGTAGCAGTCTAAAAGCGATTGCTCGTCGTCTTTTTTCAAAAACTCGACTTGCTCTTTAGCTCCCCCACTCGGCAGGCTGGCCGGTTTGATCCGATATTGGTTGAGCTTGGTTCCATAGCCAAAGCCCATCTGCTTGTAAAAATCGGGCCGGAAAGGATAGAGCAAAGCTATGCTTGTGCCGCGCTCTCGATAATATTGAAGAAAGTAGGCGATCAGGTCTTTGGCGACCTTTTCTTTTTTGTGCAAAAGGTCTACCGCGACCAAACCCACCCCTCCGGCAGGCGCTTTGACCGACAGAAGCTTCATGGTGAAATCAAACATCCGCATACTACCCTGAAGCTGACCTTCACGGTACAACCCGTAGAGATGCAGGGTTGGATTTTCTCCCAAACCTTTGGTGCGCTGCTTAAACTTCTGGCGGGCTTCTTCACCAAACAGCTTTATGCTGGGATAGGCGTTCGCTACGATATTGATAAAATCGTCCAAATCTTCATCGGGTATTGCTTTTAAAACACTGGCGACTGGTTTGCTCAACGATTCAAGGCTCCTTTCCAGGCTAAATCAAATAACACAAATATCGACCCATTCCTGGTAGGGGCGACCCTTGTGGTCGCCCGTGAACACAAGGCTAGGTCTCCGAGGGCGACCACAAGGGTCGCCCCTACCAATCAGACCCTCATATACCTGACACCTAACACCTGATACCTGACACCTGCTCAACCCTCCGCGACGGCGGTCAGGCCCAGGTATTCTATTTCGTTCTTGCCGTAGACGTACTTTTCAAGATATTGCTCAAACCCATCGGCGGTCGCGGCCAGTTGCAAATACTCTTTGAGATGAGCTTCTTCATAATGGTAGATACGGTGCGAGGCGGTCGGGTGACACCCAAACGAAGCTTCGACCACCCCGGCGATATAGCTGCCCGGCACACTGACCAGTTGCGGGTTGCGGGTCAGCAGCGAATTGGACACCACCTGCTCGGTCTGCAAGACGGTCGTCTGGGCCGCCATAATCATCTCGCGGTCGGTAAAGACACTGCCCTTGAAAAGACCGTTGCCAAACTTATCGGCCTGTTGCACACAAACCAGCGTCAGTTGCGGCTTGAGAGCGGGTGCGACCAGCACCGCCCGCCCGGTGAAGGGGTCGGTAGCTGAACGATAAAACTCCGGGTTGGTCTTTGCGACATCGCTAAATTCGAGGCCGGGCGGCAAGGCCACAAACGGCAGGTTAGCCGCGCCCGCCCTCAAACCCAGCGTCAGGGTTAGTTCGTCGATCTCGTAGACCTTTAGCCGCCCCTCCTGGGCAAACCGCCGAAAAGCCGGAGCCAATCCCAAATGTTCAAACCCGATATAAGCTGTGACAACTTCCTCGACCAGTCCGGCCCCGATCAACAAATCGGCATTGATACAAGCGGCAGGACTGGTAATCAGTCTTTTAATCCGCTTTTTCTGGCGCACGATCTCCCGAATCAAAGCCATCGGGTTATTGTGCATGTGCATCCCGCCAATCGCAAGGCTCTCGATCCCGTCCGGCACATAACGACTGACCGCTTCGCTTATGTCAAGTACTTTCGAGGTGCGCGGGTCGTCGTCCTCCGCGACCGGGATAGGCGGAGGTGGTGGCGCGGACGGGTAAGGCTGTACATTCACCTCGACATTGAGCGGCAACGTATCACGGTAGGTAAACGGCTTCTTTTGGGGCTTTTCGCCCCCACTGTTCTCAAAGTCGTCTGCTTCAGACATTTGGCCCTTTCTCCTTTATTCGTTGCTTGATACGCTTTATAGCTTGACTGGCAGTCCCACTTATACTACCACTATTCACAAGCAGACCTGTGTCATTTTGTTCTACAAAGGATAGGGCGACTAAGGCTCTGGCATCTCCTATGTTGCCTAAAGCTTTGACAGCCCAAAACCGTTCTGGGGGATCATCACTTTTCAGCATTACAACAAGAGCGTCAACCGCGTGGCTATCTCCAAGTTCACCTAAAGCTTCTGCTGCCCGCGACTTGACATAGGTTGGGTCAGTCATAACTATTTGAATAAGTGGCTCCAACGCCCGCTTATCACCAAGTTGACCCAAAGAAGTGACAGCACAACCACGTACAAAATCGTATTTATCTTGTAGAGCTTGTATGAGAGGTTCTACCGCCCGCCTATCGCCTAGATAACCCAGTTCAGCAGCGACAGCCTGACGTATAGAAGGTTCTTTATCTTTAAGCAAGCTAATAAGCACTTCTAAGGCACGTTCATCCTTAAATTGGCTCAAGCCTATAGCAGAAGCAAGTCGTATTTCGCTATCGGTAGAATCCAGAAAGTTGGCAAGAATATTAATAGCGCGTGTATCTCCAATAAAGCCTAAAGTTCTAATTGCCTTACATTGCATATCTTTATCTTGATCTTCTAGTAAAAGTAAAAGTGGGTTAAAGGCTCGTCTATCTTTTAGACTTTCTAGCGCATCAGCTGCCATACAACGTACAACATTGTCTTGGTCTCCAAGTAAGTTAATAAGAGGCTCTACCGCTCGTGGATCACCTAACCGACCAAGCGTTTCAGTTGTGAAAATTCGGACATCGCTATCTTTATCTTGAAGCAAAGTAATAAGTAGATCGAAACCTCGGTTGTCTCCCAACTTAACTAAAGAATTGGCCGCCTCAAAGCGCACTGTGCTATTTTGATCCTCAAACACATTTACGAGAGCCTTAATTGCGATAGGATTGCCGATTTTACCTAAAGCCTCTGCCGCTTCCCCACGCACATTGTCATTTACGTCTTTCAGAGCCTGGATCAGTGCCAGAGTAGCTTGTGGGTCTCTAATATTACCTAATGCAGTAGCAGCATAAGCTCGTATTTCTTCATTTTCATCGTTAAGCAAATTAGCAAGCGGTATAGTGGCTCTAGAATCAGGGAGCTTACTTAAGGCTCTGGTAATCCACAATCTTACAACCGCATCGTCATCAGTAAGAGCGTTTATAAGAGGTTCAATCGCTTGTATATCAAAAAGCTCTTGCAAATCCCAGCCAGCTTTGTTTCTAACCTTGCTATCTTCGTCTTTGAGAGCTTGGATTAGGGCTTCAACTTTTTGTGTAATCAAAGTATTATTCATTGGTTATGACTAAATCCCACTCAAAATGTCCCGCAATGTCAGCCTGAAATTCGTTATTACACTCTTGCCTAATTGAAGATTTTCTTGACTGCTATTCTCCTTTAGTTGAAAGGTATAAGCTTCGGAGGCTATAATAAACCGGGTAGAGATTTTGTGCATCTTAAACCGCAAATCGCCAAAAAGAATTGACAAACCAAAAATAGTACGCTAAAATTGTTCCACCTGCTCGAATAACGTTCCATTTGGTGGAACAAGACGGTCTCTAATCGTTAGCAACGCATCAGCCAAAAGAAAACCTCGCATCTTTTCAAGTCAATTGTGAAAGCGGAAGCGTATGCAAGAACAGCTTTTCTTTACTCAATCCGCCCCAACCGAAGATGATAGCCCTATCGACCGCTTGATGGGGGTCGTCATGGCACTGGCGGCGGAAGTTTATATTTTGCGGGATCGCAACAAAGTGCTGGAAAGTTTGCTGGAAGAAGCTGGGATATTCAAGCCGGACGCGATTGAGAATTATGAGGCCAGCCCACAAGCACGGCAAGCCCAGGCCAGCGAACGAGATGCTTTTGTCGCCCGTGTTTTAGCGCCCGTTTTGGGGCAGGAGAAAAAGCGATGACGGTAGCCGATAAAAAACAAGCCGCTATTATCGAAGAGATCACTGAGGACGCGCAGATACAACCTACCCCAACGATGGCAGTTCCATCTCTGGAAATCGAAAAAGCGGCAGCTAAAGAATTCAAATCAGAAGTGGTCGTGCGGGCCGACCGAACTACCAGAGCCTATCAGGATTTCTTGCTCGGTAGTAAGCTCTTTTGGTCGCGCACGCTCTACCGCGAGCTTTATGACGAATATAAGGAAGTCGCCGCCAGATTGCCGGAACCACCACAATCCGCCGATGAGGTGGAAAAGCTGATGCGGCCCCGCCCAACTTACCAGTTTTACGGCTGGCTGGAACGCCATATCCAGCGCCTCAAATATGCCGGGCCGTTCGGGATCGCGCCGACCGCCGACAAGCAACGGGTCGAACTGACCGCTGCCCTGGAAGTCGCCGCCAGCGAAGGCAGCGCCAACGGCGAGTTGCGCCTCCAACCCACTCTTGAGATGCCCCGCTATTATAGTCAGGTCGATTTTCACCAGCACCCCGGCGGAGTCTGGTCGGACGAACTGGCCGGCCTGGTCTACGAGTTTGGGCGCAAAACGACTACCCCCATGCATTTGCACGAAGATGATTTACACTTCCGATTGGCAGCAGCGATCAAGCAGGTCGCACCTGAAAAACAGTTTGCCAGCATCCTCGACTGGGGTTGCGGTATCGGCAAAAGCACCTATCCTTTCTCGCTGGCCTACCCCGAAGCCGAGGTCTACGGCGTAGACATCTCCGCGCCCTGTCTCAAGCTGGCCTATTTGCGGACGAATAAGGAAAAAGGTCTGCACATCAAATACTCGCAGCAAAATATCGAATACCTCGACTACCCTGATAATAGTTTCGATCTGGTTCACGGCACGTTTATGCCGCACGAATTCCCGGCAACCGCACTCAAGCGAGCCGTTGCCGAGGTCTATCGCATTTTGAAGCCGGGCGGCTACTTTGTAAACCTCGATTTCCATAACCCACCGGGCGGGGCTTTTGGCGAATTTATCTATTATGGTCATGCCCGCCGCAATAACGAAGTCTTTATGCGCGTATTCAACGAGACCGATTACTTAAAACTGGAACGCGAACTTGGTTTTTCACAGGCCGAGATGTTGCCTTTCGACGATGGAACTGGCCTGATTACCGACCAGACGGCTGTTCCCGCCGCCTGGCGCTTCCCCTGGCAATTATTCGTGGCGAAGAAGTGAGAAATGCAGAAGAGGGGAGAGATAACACAGATGAACAATGCAGAAGTCAGAATGCAGAATGCAGAATAATGAATGCAGAAGAGAAGTAAGCGCGAAGCATGTATTGTAATCGTTTATTGTAATCGTTAATCGTAAATCGTAAATCGGAGCAATAAAATGGTGTGGGAAAGAAAACATATTGAGTTTATTCACGAGGAAGAGGTTCCGTGGCAACCGTTTGAGGTGGTTGGTAAGGGGCTGACGACGGGGGTGGAGGTGCGCGTGTTGAGCATCGACCCTTCGGACGGAGCCAGCACCTGTCTCGTGAAAATTCCGGCGGGCTGGCGACACAGCGAGTCGTTTGTGACCCAGGCTCCAGAGCAACTGTTTATCGTGTCGGGCGACTTGCACAAAGGCGAATACGAATATAGCGAGGGCAACTACTGCTACCGCCCGGCAGGAGCCGAACACGGCCCGATGTGGAGCGAGAACGGCTGTACTATGCTGGCGATGTGGGACAAAGCCTTTGAAGTGCGCCCCGGTAACGGCCTATCGGAAGGCGTTATTGGCAAAATCGATACCGTAAAAACGCACTGGCAACCGACCATCGCCGAAGGGCCACAGGCTGGAATTATGGTCAAGATTTTGCGTCACGTCCCCGATACGGGCGAGATGACTTTTATTACCGGTATTTTGCCAAACTGGGTTGAGCCGCGCCGCGAACATCACGATTGCGTTGAAGAAAGCTACAAGCTGACCGGCGACATGAATTTGAACATGACTAAAGGGGAGCGGATGACTATGACCGACCACTGTTATTTCTACCGCCCGCCCTATCGCAAACACGGCCCAATGTATACCCGCAGCGGTACAATGTCGCTCATAAGGGTTAGCTCGACGTTGGTCAATCATTATGAGCCGCTTGAAAGAGAAGTTCCTATTGAGGTAGGCGCAGGCGCAAACCTGTAACAATGCAGTATGCTGTTATTAGTCTGATTCGATCTAGGCTTGAATATATTCTTGAAAAAAGGTTAAAATAACGCTAGAATCCGGTGGCTACATTTCGCCAGAATCACATTTGACAATTCTATCAATAATCAAGGAGACTTAGATTGGCAAACCTAACCGATATAGAAGGAGTCGGGCCAGCATACGCGGCAAAACTCAAGTCGGCGGAGATTGATACGACGGCGGAACTGCTCGAAAAAGGCGCAACCCCTAAAGGCCGGGATGAAATAGCGGAAAAATCTGGTATCAGCATCAAGCTGATCCTGGAATGGGTCAATCACCTTGATCTGGAGCGAGTCAAGGGGATCGGCTGGGAATACGCCGATTTGTTGGAAGAAGCCGGGGTGGATACAGTTCCCGAACTGGCTCAACGCAACGCCATCAATCTACACAAGAAACTGACTGAGGTTAACGAGCAGAAGAAGGTAGTCCGCAAACTGCCTAGCGAGAGCCAAGTTAGCGACTGGATTGCCCAGGCCAAAGACCTACCAAGAGTTATTCATTACTAGACCAGACAGCCCACTCCCCGGCGTAGCGAACGACAAGCCGTCAGCCTCTATTGCCGGGTGAACCGGGGCTTTACCAAATATTCGCGAGTTGATCTTGCAACAGACGGGATTGCAGGTATATTTTTGTTATCTGAAATTGCTAAGGAGTACTAAAATGGCACGACCTCATGTTGAATTTGTGGACAGCAATGGTCTGGAATGGCAGCCGTTTCCGCTCTGGAACGATGACGGCGTGACCGTCCGTACTTTGAGCGAAGATGATGAAACGGGCGCTTGTTCGCTGGTGCTAAATTTTCCGGCAGGCTGGCAGCGCCATCAGGCGGGTTACAACCAGGCCGCCGAAGAGCTTTTCATCTTGCAAGGCGATTTCGTAATCGACGATACCCGCTATACCACCAACTGTTACACCTATCTCCCCGCCGGAATGCTCACTACAAAGGCCGAGACTGGGCCGGACGGCTGTACGATCCTGGCGATGTACGATGGACGGCCCCGCTTTATCGCCGCTAATGCTTCCTTACCGGATACCAAAACTCACCAATATGTCAAGCTGCTCGATACCAAAGAGATGTCCTGGCGGGGGCCACACGGCGCGGGCGAACAGCCCAGCGAACTGGGTATTATGGTCAAGATTTTGCGGCAAGACCCCCAAAGTGGCGCAACTAGCTGGCTGCTAGGGATTTTACCGGGCTGGCGCGAGAACCGCAAAGAAGTCCACCCCGTCGTGGAGGAGAGCTACAAGCTGACCGGCGATATGCTGTTAGGGCCGCGTGGCCTGATGACCCCCGGTTGCTATTTCTGGCGACCGCCGGGGGTCGAACATGGCCCGCTCTACACGGCGACCGGCACAATGTCGTTTTGCCGCAGCACCGGCAAGCTTTCGACTGTCTATCAAGCGGTCGAGAATGGCTATTTGCAAGAGTTACAATCGACCCATCGGGGCGCGAAATTCACGGTTCAAATTTAGAGCGTTTAGTGTTAGTTGGTACGAAAGAGGAGAGAGCAAGAAAATGATAAAATCTGGATTTGGCTTTGTGAATAAGGCCAGACTGGGCGGTCTACTGGCCGTGGCCCTGCTGCTGGCGTTGGTACTGGCGGCGTGCGGTGATCCAACCGCGACGACCGCTCCGGCCTCCACAACGGCGGCAGCAGCGACGACTGCGGCGGCGGCCACTACAGCAGCTGTCGTGACAACTGCCGCTGCTGCAACCACTGCTGCCGCCGCAACCACCGCCGCTGCTGCCACTACCGCCGCCCCTGCAACGACTGCTGTGGCCGCAACCACGGCGGCTTCGGCGACGACTGCGGCAGGCGCATTGAGTGGGGAGATCAAGATTGGGCTGGTTAGTCCCTTCTCCGGGCCACTCGGCTTTTTGGGGCAGTACCTCGCAAACAGCACCCAGGTCGAGATTGACCTTATCAATGCTAAAGGCGGCGTGTTGGGCAAAAAGCTGGTGCTGGTGACAAAAGACGACAAGGGAGCGCCCGCCGACTCGGTCACTGCCGTACAAGACCTTATCAGCAACGACAAGATTGCTATGCTGATGGGGCCGACCTTTACCGCCAACGCCCTGGCGACCAAGCAATTCGTCAACGATGCCAAGATCATTCAGATGTTGGTGACGGTTAGCGGCGACGGAGTCTTGCAAGATGCTCCCTACACCTTCCGCTTACAACAGCCCGACTCGCTTCAGGCTCCCGAACTGGCGCGGGTGATGGGCAAGCAGGGGGTTAAGAAGGCCGCTATTATGGGGGTCGAGGATGCCACCGGCAAAGGTTTGTCGGCAGCCTTGCCCGACCAACTCAAGAAATATAACATCAGTGTAGTCGCAACCGAGCTATTCAAGGCCGACGAAAAAGACCTTTCCACCCGCGTGCTGAAGGCCAAAGATGCCGGGGCCGACGCGATTATCGTCGTGACGGGCAACTCGACTATCGGTGCAGGTATCCCGAAGGCGATGGGCCAGACCGGGTATAAAGCTCAAATCTTTGGGGTCGGCGGTCTGGAAGGCTTTACCTACCCATCGTTGGGCGGTGACGCGGCTCTTGGCACTATTATGGTCAACGGCTACCGGGGTTGGGTAGCGGACGTTCCGTTCGACAAACAGCCCAAAGCCTACGCCGAACACGTCAAGCTGGTAATCGAAAAGTACGGCGTGCAGACCGACAATACCGGCTCGAAAGCGATTAAGGGTTCGCCTCTGGCGGCGGACGGCGTGAGGGTCTGGGCGCAAGCCGCAAACCGGGCTGGCTCGATTGACTCGGCAAAAGTCAAGGCGGAAATCGAAAAGACCAAACTGTCTGCCGATGAAGCCCCCAGCGGCAACCCTCTGACGATTACACCCGACAACCACGAAAGCTACCGGGAAGGTTCGCTATTATTCTACAAGTGGATCAAGAAGGCCGACGGAACCTTTGGCTTTGAAGAGGTCAAAGTCTAATGAGCCAGTTCTTACAGGCCATTGTAAGTGGGATAGCGGTCGGTGCGATTTACGCGCTGGTCGCTATCGGCTATAACCTGATCTATTCGACCACCCGCATCTTGAACCTGGCGCAAGGCGAGTTCCTGGCAATTGGGGCGCTCGTCTCTTTCCAGCTTGAAGTCGAATATAAATGGCCGCTACCTTTGGCTGTGCTGGGAACAGTTGGAGTTATGATTCTAGCCGGGTTGGTGGTCGAAAAGATGGTGATGATCCCGACCCGGCTCGCAAAATCCAGTTTTGGTTGGATTATTTCGACCCTGGCGGTCGCTCTCATCATCCGTAACGGTCTGACCTTGCCGATTTTGCCCTTTGGAACCGAGGCTCGCTCCCCCAAGCCGTTGATCGACGGCGTGCTAAACCTGGGTATCGTGGGCATTAGCTGGCAGCGCGTTTTAATCCTGGTCTTTGCCGTCATTATTATGGTGGCGGTCGAGCTATTCCTGACCCGTACTTTCACCGGCAAGGCGATCCAGGCGACCTCAAATAATACTCAGGTTGCCTCGCTGATGGGTATCCCGGTCAACCGCATCATCAGTCTGTCCTTCATCCTGAGTGCAGTTGTGACCGGGCTGGCGGGCTTTCTGATTGCACCAATTACGGGGGCCGATGCCTATATGGGCCTCGACCTGGGCATTAAAGGCTTTGTGGCGGCGGTGCTGGGCGGAATGGGCAGTCCACGCGGGGCGATCCTGGGCGGCTTTTTGATCGGGCTGGTCGAGCAAATCTCGGTCGTGATCTTCTCGTCGGCGAATCTCGCCAATGTGGTGGTATACTCAGTACTGGCCCTGGTGTTGTTGCTCAAGCCGACCGGGTTGGCATCGCTTGGCGCGACAGTCCGCACCAGACCGCGCCGGGTAAAAGCCGAGGCCAGAAGCTAAAAGCCAGAATTGGGATACTAAAGGGGAAATAGCTAAAATATGACTATTGGATCAGCTATAAATTTGAGACGTACCTATACGCTCGAAAAATACGAAGCATTGCCTAAACCGGATCGATATTACGAACTGGTTAAAGGCAAGCTAATTAGGCTGGACATAAACGGGGATAGACACGGGCGCATTTGTATTAACCTTAGCATGGAATTAGTTCTTTTTGTTAAACTCCACAAACTAGGAAGGGTTTTGCTTAACACGGGCTTTGTTTTGGATGCAACCGATCCTGCAAAACCGACGGTACGCATACCCGATCTAGCCTTTATAGCTGCCAGCCGTGTAATACCTGTAACCGAAAAATCGGTGCAGGGGCCGCCCGATTTGGCAGTCGAGGTTGTTTCGCCCAGCGATGTTTTAGCCAACATAATTAATAAAGTGCGGATGTATCAAAAGGCCGGGGTAAGTCTGGTCTGGGTGATTGAGCCTTCCAGTCAGGTCGTTTGGGTTTACCGATTGGAAAAAGAACTGGTTCCCCAGGTACTGGGTGTCCAGGACGAATTAAGTGGCGAAGCCGTCATACCCGACTTTAAGCTGTCGGTTAAAGCTTTATTTGAAGATTAGCCGATTTTACTATAGCACCCTGTAGAGTTAAGGGGATTTTCACAAGTAGTCAACAGCTAAGGAGAAAGAAGCAGTGAGCCAGGCCACCATGAAACGAACGCAAAGCGCGGCAATCAGCGGATTAGGTCTATACGCTGCTCGTTGGGCCTGGCTGCCGGTAGCGGCCTTGCTGATTTTTTTCTGGCCTCAACTGGTCGGTAACAATAATTTTTACATCAAACTGGCGGCCCAAGCCGGTATTTTGATCCTGCTGACCTACTCGCTCAATCTGGCGTTAGGCTATACCGATTTGGTCTCGATGGCCCATAGCGGACTGTATGCCCTGGGAGCCTACACCACTGGCCTTTTGATAACCAAGCTCAAGTTGCCCTTCCTGCTTTCGTTGCCGACCGCTTTTATCGTGGCGGCCCTGCTCGGCGCGGTCATGACCCTGGCGACTTTGCGGGCCGCGCACCTTTATTTCGCTATGATTACCCTCAGCTTTAACTTGATTCTGGTGCAGATAGCACTGGCCTGGACGGGCGTAACCAACGGTGAGGACGGCATCGTTGGTATTCAGCGTCCAAGCCTGCTAGACGATACCCGGCTTGATCTTACCCAATACTTCTACTTGATTTGGGTGATCGTCGGTCTAGCGGTCTGGTTGATCCGCAATTTGGTAAAATCGAAATACGGAAGAGCTTTTCTAGCAATCCGAGGCGATGAGGGAACCGCCGCTACGCTAGGGGTAAACGTTTTTGGCTACAAGTTACTGAGTTTTACGGTTAGCGCGGGCTTTGCAGGTCTGGCCGGAGCGCTCTATTCGCACCTGAACGGCTTTGTAAACCCAACTTTAGCGGCCCTCGATAGCACTCTGACCATTTTCGTGGGCCTGTTGATCGGTGGGGCCGGAACGTTGGTCGGCCCGGTGCTGGGGGTAATCTTTGCCGTGACGCTCGAACGATTGCTGGTCATCGGAGGGGATGCCCTTAATCAGGCTACCAAAACTCAGAGCGGAACCGCCTATCAAGTGCTGGCTTACGGTATTTTGCTGCTGCTCACGATGGTGGTCATCCCACGCGGGATCGTTGGGACCTGGCTTTTGACCCGGCCCGGTCGCTATTTGCAAAACCTGTTTACAGCCCGCGTCAGTCCACCCAAAAGCGAAACCGAACAGACCGCTATCCTGGCCCAAACAGTCCAACCCAAAGACCCTTCCCTCTTGCGGCGCGGGCAATCCGAAAAAGTCCCCATCTTAAAAGTAAGTGGATTAGTCAAACGGTTCGGCGGGTTAAGCGCTCTTAATGGGGTTGATCTGCACGTCAATTATGGCGAGATACACGGCCTAATCGGGCCGAACGGTAGCGGCAAATCGACCTTCGTCAATACCGTTAGCGGCTACATGCCCCGCACCGCCGGGTCACTCAGCTATGGCGGGCAGACCCTCGACCACCCTCGTCCGCATCGTTTGGCCCGTTGGGGGATCGTCCGTATCTTCCAGGCTTCCCGGCTATTTGGCGAATTGAGCGTACTGGATAATATGCTAGTCGGCTTTCACCTGCACACCCACCAAAACTTTCTGACCGCCTTGCTCCACTTGCCACCCCAACTTCAAGAAGAAAAAGTCTTGCGGCAACGGGCGCTGGCGCTATTGGCCTATGTTGGCCTCGCCGACCACGCCTACGAACCGGCGACCAACTTATCACACGGGCAGCGTCGCTTGTTGGAAGTCGCCCGCGCTCTGGCGGTCGGCCCGGCCCTCTTGATTTTGGACGAACCGGCGACCGGCCTGACTGCCGAAGAATTGCGCGGTCTATCGGCCCTGGTCGCCCGGTTGAAGGAGCAAGGGGTGGCAGTACTGCTGATAGAGCATAATATGGATTTTTTGATGAAGCTGGCCGAGCGTGTAACCTGCTTCAACTATGGCGAAAAGCTGGCCGAGGGCTTGCCGGAAGAAGTTCAGAAAAACCCGCAGGTCATTACAGCCTACCTGGGCGCAGACGACGACTACGAGGAAGCCAGCACCCAGGACATCGCGGCCTGGAGCCAGGTCGGGGCCGGACTGCAAACCGGGCCGGAGGAATAGCCGATGCTTTTGAACCTGGAAAATGTTTCGGTCAATTATGGCACAGCCCGCGCCCTTCATTCGGTCTCAATGAACGTAGCCGAAGGTGAGGCGGTCGTTATTATTGGGGCGAACGGCGCGGGCAAGACGACCACCTTGCGGGCTATTTCGGGTCTGCAACGCGCTCAATCCGGCAGCCAAATAACTTTTAACGGACAGGACATTACTGCCAAAAGCCCCCACCTCATCGCGAAACTCGGTATCGCCCACGTCCCGGAAGGCCGTCAGGTCTTTACCAACCTGACCGTCTTGGACAATCTGGCGATGGGTGGCTATCTCTTTAAGGGCGATAAAAAGGTCTTTAACGAGGAAATCGAGCGGGTGCTATCGCTCTTTCCACGCTTACGCGAAAGAAGCGGACAACTGGCCGGGACGCTCAGTGGTGGCGAACAGCAAATGTTGGCGATAGGCCGGGCCATGATGACCCGTCCCCGCCTCTTGATTTTGGATGAGCCGAGCCTGGGTCTCGCCCCGGTGATCGTGCGCGAGGTCTACGACTTTTTGGGCCGCTTGCACCGCCAGAAGGGGCTAACAATTTTGCTGGTTGAGCAGGTCGCCTCGGTCGCGCTCAGACTAGCCGATAGAGGCTATGTGCTAGAGCGGGGCCGGATCGCCCTGAGCGGCACTTGCGACGACTTAAAGCAAAACCCGCAGGTCAAAGAGCTTTACCTGGGGGTGGGAACGTAGAAGGGACTTAGAAGGGATGAGGGATGAAGGATGAGGGATGAAGGCGGACTGAGGACTGGGGTAGTCACTTAGGGAGCTATATAAAACTGTTTTTATCCTGTTCATCCTGTATATCCCTGTTAATTTCCGAGGAGGTGAGACATGTCGGATTTTCCTGTATTTGAGCGACACATGGGGGTCTGGGAAGGCACTTATAATCTGTTGGATTGTGAGGGCAAATTGCTCTATACCCACCAAAGCCGGTTGGAAATCGGGCGCAAGGGGACTGAATATTTCCAACGTAACATCTATACCTGGCCCGACGGCAAAGTCGAGAGCAACGAATATCCCGGCAAGTTTGCCGATGGCAGGCTCTGGTTGGATATACCACGCCTCAAGGGTAGCGCGGTCGAGGTCGGTACTGACGACATTGTGCTGATCTGGAATTACAAGGAAAACCCGGCGATGCAAATGGCCGAACTGATCCATCTGGTCGATGACACCCATCGCTGCCGCACCTGGCAATTCATCGAAAACGGTAAGCTGACTAAGGTCATGGCGATCACCGAAGAAAAGGTAGGCTAATAAATTATGTCAGAAAGTGAAAATGATAGGCTCCAAAGCCTTGTACAGATCGCGGAACGAGCCAAAGAGCTAACCAACGCTGAAACGGTGGTGGTCGCCCTGGCTGAGGACGATGGGCAGCAGGTATATTACGCGACCGGGACGGGCAAACATATTGACCGCTTGCAAAATCGCCGAGCGCCTGCCGCAACCAGTGGCCTATGCGGGACAACTTTTCAGGCGGGCGAACCGGTGCTGGTTTGCCAGACGGCAGGCGATAACCGGGTACGCCAGGATCACGCCAAAGCCCTCGGCATTGATACGGCGCTGGCCGTTCCAATCTACCAGGAAGGTCGTTTGCTAGGTGCAATTATGGTCTTGAACCGCGAAGATGGGTCGCTTTTCGATCAGCAGTCGGAGCGAATTCTTAACGAATATAGCCAGGAAGCCGCCCCGATAGTAGCCGAATATCTAGCCAGCGTCGCGGTTGCTATCGGCACGGAAACAATCTGATTAGTCGAAAGTAAGGAGACAATGACGATCAACCTCGAACGAGCCAGACAGGATACCCCTGGCTGCGAGAATGTACTGCATTTTAACAACGCGGGCGCAGCTTTGACACCCCAACCTGTACTAGATGCAACTATCGCCCATTTGCAATTGGAAGCTCAAATCGGCGGCTACGAAGCGGCAAAGCAAGCCAACCAAGCGGTCGAAAATGTTTATGATGTGACCGCCCGATTGCTGGGTTGCCAGCGCGACGAAATTGCGATTGTCGAAAATGCCACTCGCGCCTGGGATATGGCGTTTTACTCGCTACCGCTCGGCCCTGGCGACCGCATTTTGACCGCTTTTTCGGAATATGCCAGCAACTACATTGCCTTTTTGCAGATCGCCCGCAAAACCGGCGCGATCATCGAGGTCGTACCAAGTGACGAATACGGTCAGATTTCCATCGAAGTTTTGCAAAACGCGATTGACGAACGGGTCAAGCTAATCGCCATTACCCACGTACCAACCAACGGTGGGCTGGTCAACCCGGCGGCGGCAGTCGGCAAGATCGCCCGCGACGCGGGGATACCCTATTTGCTGGATAGCTGCCAGGCGGTCGGGCAAATGCCGGTAAACGTCGAGGAAATTGGCTGTGACTTTCTATCGGCGACCGGGCGCAAGTTTTTGCGTGGCCCACGTGGAACCGGCTTTCTCTATGTCCGGCGCGACATTCTTGATCGGCTGGAACCACCCTTTTTAGATTTGCACGCGGCGGAATGGGTCGCGCTGGATCGATACGAAATGCGACCTGATGCCCGCCGTTTCGAGAACTGGGAATGTAACTACGCCGCCAAGATCGGGCTGGGAGTAGCAATAGATTACGCGCTCGGTTGGGGTTTGGACAATATCAAAGAAAGGGTAACAACCCTCGCCGCCGATTTGCGTAGCCGCTTGAGCGACTTACCGGGCGTGACAGTGCGCGACATCGGGGCCGAAAAGTGCGGTATTGTCACGTTTAGCGCGGCGAGCCAAGAAGCCGAAGCAATCCAACGTGAATTAGCGGCCCATAAAATCAACGTCTCGATTTCGGTTCCCAATTACGCCCGCCTGGATGCCGAAAACCGCCAGTTGCCAACAATGGTGCGGGCTTCGGTGCATTATTACAATTCCGAAGCGGAAGTCGAGCGATTTTGTAATAGGTTGGCCGCGCTTCTGTAAGGGCCTCAACAATAATAAAATATGCCGGTAGGGGCAACCCTGGGTGGTTGCCCGTGAACACCCGGCACGATCTCCGAGGGCAACCACCCAGGGTTGCCCCTACATTGGAACAATTATTTTTATTTGCTTCCCTAAATGTCAGGGTTGGGGTGCGGTGGGGATATGTCGGTAGAGCCAGACCTCGCCTGCCCCTCCCAGATCAGAGAGCGAGTCGAGCAGACGCGGTTGGTTGAAACGGGCGACCGCTACCCATTTCCCGCCGTCTACCGGGCCGGTCGGTGGATTGCCAGGCGACCAGGGGGTGTAGACGGTGCGACCTTCGCGTTCGAGCTTTTCGGTTTCGGACTGCAACTGACGGGCCTCGATAGCGTTATAGGGATGGGCGGCGGCCCGCTCAAACAGGAAGATGTGAATAAAGGCCGGGGGCGGAGTGTTCTCGGTCAAAAGCAGGGCGGTGGTAGCCGGGTCGAGTTGGGTATTGACATACACCGCCAGACTTTCACCAACCGGCGGGCTGAGGCGGTGATCGAGCGCAAGCGGAACTGTAACCAAAGCTAACGAACCCGCCAGGGCCGCAATCAGGGCCAGCCTGCGCCAACCGACCCAATCCGGCCAACCCAACCCAACCAGGATCGCCAGCAGTGCGATAACCGGGAAAGTATAACGAGCGATATTCAAGTCGTGGCTGACCAGCACCCACAGCAAATAAGGCCACAGCCAGAGAGCCAGCAACCTTTGGGCCACGCGCCCACCTCGCCGCCCTAGCCGCCAACCTCCCAAGCCCCCCAACCCGATTACCAACAAACTGAGCGGCAACCGCCAGAGGGGAATACCGCCCTCCGGCCACCACCCGCCCAACCCGTAAACAACCGTCAAATAGAGCAGACGTACCGGGCGAGTATACCCGTCCGGGTCGGTCAAGAGACTGCCACCCCAGGTCTGGAAATGACCGCTCAGATGGTTATTAGACGCTTCAAAGAAGCGTCCGCCCTCGACCGCTAATTGCCAGCCAAACCAGGTTATCCCACTCAAGCCAACTGCAACCAGCGTCACGAACGGTAAAGGCCAACCAAAAACGCGCTGCCCACGCTGTCGCCAGACGGCATAAACCAAGGGCAACAGCAGCACAAAATAGGACAGCCTGACCCCCGGCAGCAATCCACCCAACACGGCGGCAGGCAATAACCAGCCTCCGGCGGCTACCCCGGCCTGCATTCCACGCCAGCTTAACCAGAGTAAGACCAACCCTACAAAGATCGCGACCCCATCGCTATAGATTTCGCTGCCGGAAAGCCAGGGCAAGGGCAACAAAGCCCAGGTCAGCCCGGCTATCAAGCCGCAAAGTTGGGCCTGCTCGGTTGTGCCGCCCCCTTCGCGCCGCAAATCGGAAGTTAAGGCTGCGATAGGCCAGATGCTCAGGGACGAGGCGAGTACGGCGATCAGATGGAGGGCCAGGGCCGGGTCGGGGATTGCCAGGTGAAAAAGCTGGCCCAACCAGATATAGACCGGGTAGCCCGGCCAGTGCGGGCGCACTTCATAGGTCGAATAGCGCACCACCCCTCGCGCAAAGAAAAGCCCATCGCCCGACTCGATAAATTGCGGCATCGTCAGCAAGCGGGCGGTCAGGGTCGTCAGGATCAGCAGCCGCAACGCCTGACTGCTCCGGCCCAGCCAGAATAGGGGGCGTTGACTTATCTCCGGCGGTTCGGTAGAGTGGGCCGAGGCGGTTTTAGGTGCGGAGGTCGGTTTTAGCATCGCAAAACCTTTTAGACAAATGCTCGAGCTGGCGGGTTCGCCCTGCCAAGTAAGCGATAGGCCACCAACCGATACTGCCCACCCGGTCTATCGAGCGTAAGGGTCGGTTGGAAAGTAAGATCGGGATAGGTCTGGCGGTAGTTTTGCAACAATTCGTTATACTTTGGCTCGATCAGCAGCAAAAAGGTGGGGCCGCTGGTCAGGGCCGTCCGCACCTTTTTTTCCAGTCGGACCGGAGACATCCCGGCAGCGAAAAGCAAATTTAGCGCGGGACGCGGCGCGAGATAAATTTGCAAAGCGCTGTACGAAATATAGTCTGCCCCGATAACCGTCAGTACCTGACCGTTTTGCGGCTCACTATCGCGCAGGTAGGTCGCCATTTGCTCGACCTTGCCCCCGGCAGGCCAACCTTCGATATACTGAAAGCGGTCTACTTTTGGCAGGCTGACCTGAGCCGGGTCGGTGACAGTCTGAAAGTCGAACCAGAGTGCAGGCAAGCTCAACAGCAGCAGCCCGACCGCTACCAACGGTGCAAGATAGCGTTTCGCGCCCGGTTTCAAACTTTCCCGCAGCCGATCCAGGCCATAGACCAGACCTCCGGCAGCCATTACCAGGGCCGGAACCAGACAGAATAACAGATAGCGCGGATAGAGCGTTCGGGCGGTAGCCGCCATCACCAGACCGGGCAGCAAGGCGGTCAGGCCCAAAAAGAGGGCAACCCGCCAGTTTTGGCTAAAAGCGAACCGCCAGCCCAAAACAATCAGCAAGCTCAAAGGCAAGGTCAAATAAGTATAGCTCCATTGTGCCAGCGTGAGCAAGTTGTCCCAGAGCAGACCGAGTTGGGGGCCGCTCAACTTGTCCTCCTGCTGGCCTCCGCCCCACCGCCCGTTGTAGAGAGCGATTACCGGCAGAACGGTCAGGCCAAAGATGGCATAGATTGGCCCCAACCGGGGCCATCGCCACTTCCATTCGGCGGGACGATAGAGCAGAGCCAGGGCCAGTAGTGGGGCCGGGGCAATCAGCAAGGCCGGTAACTTGGTCAAAAGAGCGGTGGTCAGGCAAAACCCTGCCAACAGCCCGTACCCTAACCCGGCCCACCGCCCCGATACTTCCAACCCCCGCAAGCTGAAATAAAGCGCAAGGCTGACCAGCGTCGTCATAAGGGGGTCTACCAACGCCAGACGGTCGTGCCAGACCGCAAAGGGTAGGATCGCCCATAATCCGGCAGCCACTAGCCCGGCCCGTACCGAAAACAGCCGCGCCGCCAGCCCATAGCAAGCCAACAGCGTCACCAACCCACATAAAGCCGAAAATAACCGCGCCCATAACAAGAACTGATCGGCCCCGACCAACCCGTACATTCCAGCCAGCACCCACCCGTGTAGAGCTTTGCTATCGATTGCCATTACGAACAGTCCGTCCAAGCCGCCCCCGGCCTGCACCATTTGCGCCGCCCGAATATGCAACGCCTCGTCTATAAAAATGCTCAAGGCCCCCGGATTGATCGCCCGCAAGCCAAAGCCGAGCAAGGCAAGAGGAATGAGGGCTGAGGACTGAGGGCTGAAAAAGGAGGACTGAGGACTGAGGACTGAGGGCTGAGGATCGGGTGTGGGAAGTTGGGCTGTGATGGGTTGATTGCTAATACCTGACACCTGATCGCTGATACCTAACACCTGATCGCTAATACCTGAAACCTGATCGCTGATACCTGATACCTGATTTCTGATCTCTAATTTCTGATTTCTAATTTCTGATGTCTGATCACTTTTGAAGACACTTATGACGAGCGGAAATAGCAATAGGAGATAAGCAAGCCATGCTAGAGCCAGCCAGAGTAGGCCGCTTTCGTTTTGCCGCTTGAGGTCGAGTTGCGAGATCATCAAGCCTAGCCTGCGGTCGTCCGAGTCGAAAGGCGAGAGATAGCCGGGGCTGTGAAAAGCCAGCTGTAACTGCCCGTCCGATGGAAGCGCCAGAGTATATAGCTTCCAACGGTCGGTGACTTGAAAGGTAGTTAGGATTTGCCCGCTCAGGCTATCGGTCAGGCTGACCGTGACTGGCTCCGGGGCGAGAGCGCCCAACCGCAATTCGTAGTTGCCGCGCTCGATTTGGGGCAAATTCAGTTGCCAATCGGGTTGCGCCCAGCGATAGGCGTAAGCTTCGTTGCGCTCGGCCTTGTAAAAGCCTGAAAGGGCCGCGTCTAAAGTTGGGTCGTCCGGCTCGAAACGGTAATCCGGGCTGATATGCCAAAACGTAATCAGTCCGACCAGCCCGGTAGCGACCAGCAAAGCCAGCCTGTAAATTAGCCGCTTGCGTCTGACCCGAAGGAGCCTCGGCCCCAACCCGTAGACCGCCAGCCCGATCACGATCACAACCAGGGGCGGCAGGCTTAACCCCTGCCCTTTCAGATCGAGGCTGGCAACAACCAGGCCAAGTTCGCGCTGGTCGGGAGTAGCCGGGATATAGCGGGCAGTCTTGAAGTACAGCAGCAGATCGCCACTACTTGTGACGGCCCCGGCAGGGATCGTTAGACGGTAGGTCTGTAATTCGGCGGTCGGACTAAACGTAGCGATCAGCCGCCCGGCGCTGTCCGTCACCTCTAGCGGGTTTTGGGCCGGACTAAGCAAAGCCAGTCGCAGTTGATAGGGGCGCGACCCGACCGCCGCAAAGCGCAGTTGCCATTCCGGGCGGGTCCAACGGTAGCTGAAGCTGGCGTTTTTTTCGGGGAGATAAAAAGAGGTCGTGTAGGGGCTGGTATCTTCCAGACCGACCAAAACCTGCCGTTCGGGTGGCGTGAGCCATAGCGCCAGCCAGGTCAGCCCTAGCGTCAGCCCACCGACCAGCCCGGCCCATAGCAGGCTTTGGCGCGGACGACCCCGCCCCGGACGCGACTGAACCACCCCACCGCCGGATTGCTCCGCCGGTCGGGTCGCCTCATTCTTTATTTGCTGATCGACCGCCGCCACAGGTGGACGAAAGCGACTTTTCCGGCCTTTTAGCTGCACTAGCTGACCCCCTTGCCCTTATAAACGGCTCCGGCAGCTAAATTGTTCAATCCGGCCCGCGCCTAGCTTCTTTCCAACCCATACACAATGATGTGATCGAGCGGGAGCGCCCGGCCTTCGGCCCAGGCTGTCGCAAAATCGGACGGGGGGTAATCTTTGCGGGCAAGCGCCAGATCTCGGTCGTAATCGGGTTGGAGATAGGGCGGAAGGGGTGCGCCAATCGTCTCGCGCAAGCGCTCCGCCGCCCCAAAAAGCCGAGCCGCCCGACCCGGATCGCGCTGCACTCCGCTCAACCCGGCCAAGCGTTCCAGACATTCAGCGATCCCGCCCCGGTCGCCAATCTGTTGGCGCAAGGTCAGGCTCTCCTTTGGCAATTGGGCCGACCGTTCGTATTGCTCTCGGTCGAAGGCAATCGCTCCCAGGTAGTTCAGCGCACGAGCAATTCCTTGCTGGTTGCCCACCTCACGGGTGAGGGTCAGGCATTGTTCGCAACGGACTTCGGCCTGAACGTAGTCGCCTTCCAGCCGATCCAGCGTCCCCAAATTGCCAAGCGCAACCGCCGTCATATAGGTGTCGCCCAATTCGTAGCGTAACTTGAGACTTTCCTGGTAATACTTTCTGGCCCCGGCAAAGTCACCCTGGTTGAGAACCGCTGACCCCAGATTGTTCAAATTGAGCGCCTGCCCGGTCTTATCCTGCAATTCGCAATGGAGTCGTAAAGCTTCCAGATACAAGGCGTGCGCCCGTCCGTAATCATTTTGCGAAAAGGCCAGCGTCCCGGCAGCGTTAACCAGCTTACCCAAGACCGCCGCCGCCACAGTCGCGCCGCCCTTGCTGGCCCGCACCTGGGCCAACGTCGTCTCCAACCAGCGCCGTCCTTCACTCAAATAGCCTCGCACCCACCAGAACATCCGCAAGCCTGCCGCT
Source organism: Chloroflexia bacterium (assembly GCA_038210655.1). GTDB lineage: Bacteria > Chloroflexota > Chloroflexia > Chloroheliales > Chloroheliaceae > 54-19. The sequence goes on along the minus strand of JBBQWM010000012.1, from coordinate 106,158 downwards.
AACCGGGCCGCCAGTTCCAGATTACTAGCCCGCCAGCCCTGTTCTAACAACCAGCCGAGCGCCGCCCGCAAATTGTCGTGTTCGTCTTCTAGCCGGGCGTACCAAAGGGTCTGCTCCGGCCCGGTCAATTGAGGCCCGGCCTCCTCAACCAATTCGAGGTAATAAAGGGCGTGGTGGTAGTGAAGGTCGTCCAGTTCTTGCTTGCCGCTTTCGGCCCTATTCTCGCGCAACCGCAGCAAAGTATATTCACGTAGCGTTTCCAGCAACTCAAAACGGGGTTGCCCATCTCGACCTGTCTTGTGCTTTACCAGACTCTTGTCCACCAGAGCGGTCAACCCTTCGCCCGACAAACCGACCACCGACTTAGCTGCCGGAGCCGTCCACCCGTTTACAAAAACGCCTAAACCTCGGAAAAACTGCTGTTCCTCAACACTCAGCAGCCGATAGCTCCAATCCAGCGCCCGTTCCAGGGTTTGCTGGCGTTCCGGGCGGTCGCCGGAGGTGTGGGGCGACCAACGCAAATAAGGCTGAAACCCCGCCACCATCCCCAACTGGACGACCAATGCGGCAGGCGAGAACAATTTGACCTGAGCCGCTGCCAACTCAAGCGCTAGAGGTAGCCCATCCAACCGGCGGCAAAGTTGGGTGACAGCAGCCGCGTTATCGGGGGTCAACACGAAATCGGGCTTGACCAACTTCGCCCGTTCGACGAAAAGCTGAACCGCCTCCGACTGTTGCAAAAGCGTCGCAGTAATAACCGCCGGGTCGGGCCGCACCGCCCCCTTCGTTATCGCCAAAAGTTTGCCTTCCAAATCATCCGAGGGCAACCTGAGCGGCGGAACCTCGAATTGTTGCTCTCCGTAAAGCTGCAAAACCTGACGGCTCGTCGCCAGGGCTTTGAGCCGGGGAGCGGCGACCAGCAATTCAGCTATCAAAGGGCCAGCCGACACTACTTGTTCAAAATTATCTAGCACGAGCAGAGTTTGTTTATCGTGCAAATGGCGTTTGAGGCTTTGCAAAAGAGGTTGCCCAGCGGTCTCTTTGACATCCAACGCCTGAGCAATAGCCGCCAGCACTTGATCCGCGTCGGTCGCGGTTGCCAGTGCCACAAAATAAAGACCATCCCGCCCTTCGCCTTCGTCCAGCAAATTAGCCGCCATACGGAGCGCCAACCGGGTCTTGCCAGTCCCCGCCGGGCCGATCAGGGTCAGCAAGCGCACCCCTCTCCGATGCAGCAAAGCACAACCGGTCGCTATTTCCCGCTCCCGTCCGATAAAAGAACTGAGCGGAGCAGGCAAATTGTCAGGCGGGGATGAAGCAGCAGCCTCCGGTGGTGGGATGAGAAAAGGCCGAGTAGAGTGCAGTGAGGCTGGTTCAGGCTGGGTCTGACCCGCCAGCAATTTCTCAAACCAGCTATTATCAAATTCGGGATAGGGCCGGGTCGTCTTACCAAAGCTCTCGGTGGCTTGCCTGACGCTATCCCAAAGTTGGCGAACCTCCTGGCGAGCTTGCTCCGGGGCGAAAACGGCCTGATCCAAATAAATTTCGATCAGTTTTTGCAACCGCGAGGCGGTTGGCAGACCGTAACCCCCCTCCCAAATTTGTACCATTCGGTCGCTCTTAAAACCCAGCAACCGGCTCAACTCGCTATAATTCAATTCGCTACGCTGTCGGTACATCCGAAATAAATCCGCCGGTATTAAGCGGGTTTCCCGTTCACGAGGATAAGAGATTATTTTGTTCATTACCCTGCTCCTTCGAGCTTTCAATTCAAACTTTGTGGGGTAGGGAGCGAAATGTAACTGCCACTAACGTTGGGACCGTTTTGATTAAATGCTTAGAATTTCTTCCTAATAATGTATTCTACCACCTTTTCCTAAATTTTTCATTCACCTTAATCTAAATATACGGTTTGCAATAACAAATAGATTAGGGTATTTCTGGTGAATATCCCCAAATTTGGGGAGTATCAGGGATTGACTTACAATTGTTGTTTGTGCTATTTTATGCCTTACTAAGCTTTTATTTAAAAATTACATATTAAGCGCCACTTTGATAGTTTACCGGGGAGTCAGTACCATTTTCAAAATATTTAGAAAATAGCGAAATAGTAAGAATAAACAAAATTTTGGCTTTGTAATCTAAATTCAAAAAGGAGCCGTCATGAACAGCCAACGAAATATCTTCGGATGGCCCCAACGCATCTATTCACTTAAAGAACGGTTGGTGCTGCTAACTATACCTCTGGTTATTATAGCCGTTATGGGAACTCTTATTCTAACCCGTGTTATCAAAGATACCCATGACATGGATTTTAAGTTTTTGTCTAATAAGACGAAGCCAATCGTTCATATTAAAGTTACTCAAAATGGTAAAGTATTGAAAGAGAGTTCTGAGCCTAATACCATCCAGATAGCGACTTCCTTTTTCTTAAATCATCAAAAGGACTGGTCTAATGGGGTTAATTTTATTGATTCTACTTTAATGCGTTTTTATTTCTATGATGACAACAATCCTAATAGCAGTGCTAATACGCTGAATGTAGGCTCGACTTACCTTTATGACAGCACTATCAAGGCTAAGTATCACAAATTCATACCAGAGGAAGAGGTAACAGAGTTGAGGAAAATGCTTGGAATTTAGCAGCAAGGGCCAGCAGAAGGCCGCTTCTCCTGTGCTATCGCTGGCCTTGCCAATCATACAAACCCTCGAACAATCCGCGTCATCTTGCTGCCTGGCGGTTTGTCTAATACTTCTTCAATTGCTACAATACTCATCAATCCGTCCTTTGACAGAGCAATATCACACATTAATTTAATTTTGAAGGAGACAAATTGTGTCAAGTACACCAACGAAAATTTTGATGGATGTCGATACCGGGGTAGACGATGCGCTGGCTTTGATGCTGGCCTTGCGGTCGCCCGAACTAGAAATGATCGGCTGCACGACGGTTGCGGGCAATGTGTCGGTCGAAGAAACTACCCGCAATACGCTGGCGGTGCTGGAACTGGCAGGCCGGGCCGATATTCCAGTTTCGAGGGGCGCGGCCCGCCCGCTAGTGCGCCGGTTGACGACTGCCACCTATTTTCACGGGCCGCACGGGATGGGTCAGCTTGAACTGCCCGAACCAACCGCCAAGCCGGTCGTACCACTCGCCCCCAAGTTCTTGATCGATATGGCCGAACGTTACCCCGGCGAGTTGACCGTCATCGCGGTCGGGCCGCTGACCAACCTGGCGATGGCCCTCTTGCTTGACCCCCATTTTGGACGCAAACTCAAACGGCTAATTATTATGGGCGGCGCGGTACGGACACCGGGTAATATCACGCCGGTCGCCGAGGCCAACTTCTATAATGACCCCGAAGCGGCCCAGGCGGTCATGAATAGCGGCGCGGCTATTACGCTGGTTGGGCTGGATGTGACTAATTTGGCCCTCTTGCGCTGGCGCGAAATCGCTCATTTGGAAGCCCAGCGCGAAAGCCTTTCGCCTATCGCTGCTGCCTCGCTCGAACTGTTGCGTTACTATAGCCGGGTCTACGGGGTTGATAATGGCGCACGCTTGCACGACCCACTCGCGGTCGGGGTAGCGATCCGCCCGGAACTGGTACAAACCGAACGAATGCAGGTCGATGTCGAGACTCAGGGCAAGTTTACACGGGGGCAATCGGTCGGCTACAATCAAATGGCGGTTGATCTGGTCGAAAATAAGGGCGAATATGACGACGCAATTGGCATCCGCCTGGAACACCCTTCTAATGCCGAGGTCTGTTTGCAGTTAGATGTACCCGGCTTTATCAAAATGTTCCGCGAGAGGTTGGGGCTAGAATAGAAGTTGAATTGCTTTGAGACTGAAGCTTACTTTTGAAGATTACTGGCTATTTTGGTCTTAAAAACCGTTTATTCTTTTAGCTTGTTTTGATAAAATAAGGTCAGTACGATTTTCTGATTTGGTCTGGCATTAGCTTAGAATTTACCGTCTTTATCAGGATAGGATTTGTGCTTGTCCTGAACGGGTCAATCCCGTGCTTGTGCTTCACACTATGGGGTGCGGATAACACCCTGATCGAGCTATAGCATACAGGAGAATAATTATGGGTCTCAAAACCGAACATCTTACTTCGGCGCGTGCCGAACTCAAGCAGATGCTTCGCGAGCGTAACGAATACCCCGACCGCAAAAACGAAATCGACCAGCAGATTAAACGGCGTTTTGAAAAGGAGGTCTCTATTTTAGCTCTGGATATGACCGGCTTCTCGCGCACTACTATGAAGCTCGGAATTATTCATTTTCTGGGGATGATCGCCCAAATGGAAGCCCTGGCGGTTCCGGCTATCGAGGAAAACGGCGGGACGGTCATCAAGCAGGAAGCCGACAATTTATTTGCGACTTTCCCTCACCCATCGCAAGCGGTCGAAGCCGCCCTGGGTATTTTCCGGGCCTTTCGAGCCGCCGACAGCGTTTTACCCCAGGATAGTGACATCTATGGCAGCGTCGGGATTGGCTTTGGCTCAACCCTCGTGATCGACGATGAAGACCTGTTTGGTAACGAGATGAACCTGTCCTCAAAGCTAGGCGAAGACCTGGCCGAAAGTATGGAAATCTTGCTTACCGAGCAAGCCTATGCCGCCCTCCCGCCCGATACTTACAAGACCAGTCCACTCTATTTTACGATTTCCGGCCTGGAATTAAATTGTTATCGGCTGGATTATAACAATCCTGACAAGCGTTAAAGCTAGGTACGGTCTATGGGCGGAGCAAGGTCGAACAAGGGACTGAGGACTGAGGACTGAGTAGCTCGATTGTAAGACCTTGCTCTGCCAATGGACGTTACCCTTCATCCCTCATCCCTTGTTGGATATGGCTCCGCCAATGGACGCTTGATCCTGCCTACAGATGCGGGGTGGGCGGCGCTTCTAGCTGATTACTTGTAGAGCGGGGCGCACTCAAACTAACCCGCCAGACCAGGATCGTAAGGCATATTATCAAGACGGTAGTGATATTTTCCCAGGCAAAATTGCCGCTACGCAGAGCGATTTCTTTGAGAATATAGGGCGGGATCAGTAGCAGCCAGCAAAATCGGCTCCAATGAAACCGCTTGAGGCCGGTCTTGTCAGTAGCAATCTCGCGCTGCCGAAGCGTAAAGTAGCAAAACAGGAGCGGAAAGACCAGCATACAAAAATCGTAGCTGCGGTTATAAGGCGCGAGAAGCAAATTTACCCCTATCGTGATCGAGAGGATATAGGGGAAGTCGCGCCCGTTGTTGCGGTTGAGCCACCAGAAAACCAACCAGCCCAGCCCACCAAGCGCCGCCAGCCCAAAATAAATCGGCTGAATAGAGGTGCTATCCGAGACGAAATTTGCCACAATGCTGCGGATCGAAGTCATTTCCTTATCGAATTGGGCTGTATTGCGTCCGGCGGCAATTTTGAGCCAGTCCCCCACCCAACCGGGAAAGACCACAAAGCTATAAAGAGCGTAGACCGCACAGACGGCAGCGAAAGCCGCCCAACGCCGGTAGGTAAAAGGGTTTAGCCAATCGCTTTCTTTTCCCGTACTATCTTTGGACGGGCCAGGCATTACCAGCAGCAGTGGCAAAATCAAAAAAGTAAGTTGAGGTTTGAGCAGCAAGAGCGCCGCCATGCCACCCGCCAGATAAGGCCGTCCGGTGCGGCTAAAGTGATAGGAAGCGGCAATCGCAAAAAGCATTACCAGACTCAGGTTGTTGAGGATCATTACCTCGAAGCAGGCCCGCCACAAGAGAGCCAGCCCTAACCCGGTCAGGAACACCCCAGGGGTCAAGCGTTGCCCACTAGCCCGAATTATCATGCCGACCGAGAAGCCCAACAAAAGCTGGCTCAAGAGTAACCAGAGTAAGGCCGCGACATTCAAGGGGAAAAGGGCCAACGGCATAAAAAACAGCGAGAGATAAAAGGGGCTAAGAAAGACATCCGACTCGCCACCCGCTTCCAATGCGATCCGGTTAAAAAGAGCGGTCGAGTCGTAGATATAGGGGTTGCCCCCTTGCCAGACCGTTCGCGCTCCCGTCCAAAAAACCCCCAGATCGTTGTTGAAGTTCGGTTTATCGAGCTTTTGGATCGGCATGATATAATCCAGGTCTACCCAGATCAGCAAAGCGAGACTAAAAGCCAGCAAGATAGCCGCCAGCCTAAAATTCTGGTTACGGCGGCGACGTTTGGCGGCTGGCAGGTCGGTTGGTAGCATGCTTAAATCCTGTGCTAGAGTGCTAAAGCAAAGTGTAAAGAGAATAGGCTGGTAGGGGCGACCCTATGTGGTCGCCCGTGAAGACCGTGCCGCGTCTCCGAGGGCGACCACATAGGGTCGCCCCTAATAAAGGAACGGGCCAGTAATTTTGCAATTTACTATAGAAAACGTCGATAGCCGCTGGGAAAATACGGGAGCCGGTTCCCAACCTATTTTGCGCCCAAGCGGTCCAGGGCGGCGCTTGCGGCATCCCGAACCTGCTGATCGGTAGCCGTTTTACGGGCAGTCTCGTAGGCCGCTTTTGCCTTTGGAAGATCAACCAACTGTTCGTAAACCTGCCCTTTGCTCAACCAGGCCGGGGCAAAATTAGTATTAAGCCGGGTTGCTTCATCGAACTGGGTCAGGGCCGGGTCAATCATCCCCTTGAGGCGATAGATATTCCCAAGCTCATAACGCCCTTCGATAAAGTTCGGTTCGGTGCGTACCATTGCCTCAAAGCTATTTTTTGCATCGTCGTTACGGTCTAAGAAGGCGAAAGTACGGCCCAACCAGTAGTCAATCCGATTATATTTTGGGTCTAACTGCTGGGTGCGCTGGAATTGGGCCAGAGCCGACTTAAAGTCACGCTTAGTAAAATAGAGCTTACCGAGGCGAAAATGGGTCTCGGTATTCGGCTCGTCGCCTTTGAGCGAACCCTCATAGGCTTTGATAGCCCCATCCAGGTCGCCCCGCATCTCGTTGAGACTGCCCACATTAAAGAGCAGGGCCGGATTATCGGGGTCGAGGGTACGCGCTTTGGAAAAACTGGCGTTGGCGGCATCAACCTGACCTTGCTCGGTCAGTATTCGCCCCTGCAACAAATAGGCATTGGCCCAGGCCGGGCGCAAACTGATAACCTGATTGACATCGCTTAGGGCCGCATCAAGTTGCTTTTGACCGAGGAGCGCCTCAGATCGACCGTAAAAAGCTTCCGGGTAGTTATTACGGTTATCCAGCGCGGTCTTATATGCCTGGGTTGCCGGGCCAAGTTGATTGCGGACCAGCAACAAATCGCCCAAAGCAACCTGAGCTTCCGGGTTGCGTGGGTCGAGCTTAACCGCTTCCTGAGCGGCTGCCAAAGCCTGATCGAGCTTGCCGCCCTCACGTTGGAGGACGCTTGCCAGCCGATACCGCGCATTTACCAGCCCGGAATTCAATTCCGCCGCCCGGCGATAATGAGCCTCGGCAGCAGGCAGATCATTGCGGCTTTCATAAAGCAATCCAAGAAAATAGTGAGTGGGAGCATCCTTCTCATTGATAGCCAGCGCCCGGTTATAAGCCGCCATTGCTTTGTCCAACATATTTAGCTGGCTATAAAGCAGACCAAGCTTGATCCAGGCTTCGCCGTAGCCAGGGTTGATCGCAACCGTCTTTTCCCATTGCTCCTGAGCTTTTTTAGGGTCGTTGCGGTTCTCGTAGTAAATAATTCCAGCGTAATAATGGCCTTCCGCCAGATTGTCGTTGAGGGCCAGAGCTTTGTTAAGCGAGTCCAGCGCATCAGGGTAACGCCGATTCAGATGAAAGAGGGCCACCCCTCGCTTGAGATGGGCTTCCGCCAGCGTCGGGTCTAACACGACGGCCTGATCGAGATAATTGACCGCGATGGGCAACTGATTATTGGCAAGTTGGGCTTCACCTGCCGCCAGATACACCCGCACATCGTTTTTGGCAAGCCGAATGGCACTGTTGGCAGTATCCGCCGCCTCTTTGTAACGACCCAATTGATAGTACAGACTGGAAAGCGCGATATAGCCCTCCACCCGGTTCGGGTCGAGCTTGATAAAGTCGTTATACTCGGTAATCGCCTCGTTGTTCTTACCGGCGGCTTTGTACTGCCGAGCCAAGGTGGAATAATAGTTTAACTTGCGTTCCAGGTTCTTTTCGAGTTCTTTGGCCTTTTTATAGTAAGGTACAGCGTCGCCCTCGCCGGTCAAATCGAGGTACTGACCGTAATAGAAATTAGTATCCGGGTCGTTCGGGCGGACATCGAGAGACTGCTTGAGGCGTGGCCCGGCCTCCTCATAAGGAGTCTTTTCGCTTTTAACCCAGCGCAAGCCCCGGTCGAACGGGTTGCCCAGGTCTTTACCCTGCCGACGGGTCAGTTCAAGATAAGTGCGGGCAGTGCCAAAACGCAAGCGGTTAAGCTGCTCCTCCGACTCGCGGGTACGGTTATCCCAGACCGCCGCCAGGGTCGGGTTGCCAAGTTCGTTGAGGTCCTGACGGCGCTGGCGGTTCTGGTTGGCAATATCGTTGGCACGGCCCTCGCCGCGACGGAAGGCATCCAGGGCTGCCGTTAAGAACTCGTTTTGGGGGTTCTGGTCATTTTTGAGCAAGTAGTTCAGGCCCAATTCGTAATAAGCTTCCAGGTAGTTATTGTCCAGGTTGATTGCTGCCGACTGACTACCGATAGCCTCATCATACTTGCCCTCGTAGCGGTAGACTTGCCCAAGATAGTGTTGGGCCAGACTTAATTTCGGGTCGAGCCGGAACGCTTCACCCAACCCGGTTTGCCATTCGCTCAACTCGGCGGGCAGAAGATCACCCCCGGTACGGTCGAGTATAGCCTGAGCGTAGTTGGCATAAACTTTGGGCAAGTCCTTGCGGTCGCCCGCCTGTTCAAGCCGTTTGGCAAAATCCTTGCGCGGCAAATCTTTGGGAACCCCCAACGCCGCCCGGAAACTTTCTTCTGCTTCGGTGTACTTCTTTTGAAGGCCGAAAATAAAAGCCCGATCACTATAAGCAAACAAAGGCAGGAATTGAGTAGGCCGATTTTTGTCCAGCGCCGCCTGATTAATCTTGATGATCTGATTATAGTCGTCGATAGCTTCGGGATACTTGCCCATCGCGTACAAGACCGCCGCCCGTAACATTCTCAAGCCCGGTTCGCTTTCCGGCTCGGCTTTGGTCAAAAGCTGGGTCAGCGTTACCAACGCCTTATCATAGTCGCCACTATAATAGGAGGAAATCGCATAAAGCAAATCGACCAACGGCAAACGAGCCGCCGCATTATCGGTTGGTGGGGAGGTTACAAAAATAAGCTGCTCCGGCTCGAACAAATGCCGGTTGACCAGTTCGCGCCCCCGGCCTATCGGTGGGTCAAAAGGGCCGTTGGGAGCTAATGTAAGGTAGCTATAAAGCTTGTTCGCCCCTCGGTCGTAATAACCCCACACGACCACATCCGTAACCGTCCGAACCGCCTCGGCACGGGCGGTGGCGGCATCTTTGAGGGTTGTTCCACTCAAACGCACGTCGGGGTTAACCAGGCTACTTTTATCCAGGAAATTGACACTAAAACTTTTAGCCCAGGGCAATCCATCATTCAGGCTATTATAAGCCTGACCGTCACCATAAGCGCTAAACAGCACCGAAAAGCGGTCGGTTGGCGCTCGTTCCAAAAAGCGGCTCAACAGGACGAAAAAGGTCAGAATGACCCCAATAATTATAATGCAGAGCAACCCTGCGCCCCAGGCGACCGCCGAATTGCGAAAACGAATCCCAAAGAAGGAAGCGCCCCGTTTGCGACGACGACGGCGCGGTGACGACTGAAGCACTTCGGAAGTATCGAGGGCAACGGTTTCTTCTTCTTCTGCAAAATCTTCGTCCAGATCATCAAAGGAGTCGGCCCCGACCACGCGGGCGCGACCGTTAGGGCCATCACTGGTGGTATAGGGTCGTTTGGCCCGCAACTCATCAGCCACACTTTGAGGGGCATTGGATATATATGAAGCAGGTTCCGGCTCAATATCAAAATCGACCACCTCGCCTTCCAGGGCAGTAGAGTTATTTTCAACTGCGGTGCCGGCGTTACGCAAGCCAAAATCGCGCCCTTGTGGAGTTTGTAAGCGGTGCGTGGCGGTAGTGCCGGTGCTGGGTCGCCGGACGGTCAGGCCCAGGTCAGCCAGGTCTTCGGGCAGATCAAAATCGAGCGGTCGCCGAAAGCTGGTCTGCGTGTGGGACAAGAAAGCTGGAACCGGGGTAGGCGACGGTTGGGCGGGCGCAGGCGCAGGCGGTGCAACCGGGCCACGAATGACCGGGCCTGGCGAGGCAGGACGGGGCGCGGGTGGTTCCCGCCCCTCGGCAGAAGCAGGCTCAAAAGGACTATCGTCAAACAGATCGTCCAGTAAAGGCCGATCAGAATAGCGTTCGTCCCTGGCGCTAAAAGAGCGCGGGGGCTTTGCTCGGTTCGAGTTGTTGAAATCTGATGACATTCTAGTTCTCGCCTACTTCATATAGTTTAGTTATTATGTTAATCTACCAGCAATTGAGCTTGAAGTCAATAGACATAGGAGGTTAGAAAGCTGAAATTTTTGTTTTATTTGACAAAACGTCAGGACTTGCTATACTGAAAGCTAATTCGGGTTGATCGCTCTCAGATTTGTAAGTAACACCATTACAAACCACTGGCGGCGAACTGCTCTGGCGAATCTCAGGAACGCCTGTTGTTGCCCGTTATCTGTACAAACAGGTAGTACGGCAACTGCTCCCTACGGTCACAAGTCAGTTTGAGGATTGCATTACCCGGCTGATTGTGTTTCGGTAAAAGCTAAGTTGCGCGGAAGTCTTTGTAGTAGCAAACCAGTTCAGTCCCAACGTTGGGGCTGGCAAGCTGGGCTTGACTTCGGTTGTGCGCTTAGGTCAGTTAGTTTTTATCGGCTGGAGCGCGTAACGGCAGGCTCTATAGGAGGTTGAAACCCAATAGTGCAACAGACTCATAATACCGACAACGACACCTCTGCTTCTAAAACTAAAGGCCACACCGGTGTCATCGATCAGGATGAGCAAAGTTTCAATCCTAATCAGTCTCCCTCACCGAAAGATGGGCGCTCACGCAGCGCCGTAGACGAAGCTCGGCAAATGCTTGACGAGATTGCTGGTCTCGATCACGGCTACAATAGCAGGCGGTCAGCCCGGCCCGATACAGCCAAGACGGTCAAAACGATTTTGTTGTGGCCTTTTATCGTTTTATGGGCAGTTCTCAAGCTGATCTTCTCGCCGCTCCGCCGGGCCGATTTCAGGCTCCTGAGCGAAATGCGGAAGTTCTTGCAACATCCGGGTAATTTCTTCTGGTTCAACCGGGTTGCGCCCGAAGCGGCGGCTCGCCATTTTGGAACTACCTCGACCGATGCCATGACCCATCATGCTCGGCGCTATGGGTCGCATACCGCTATGCTGGTATTAGCCGCCACCGTAGTGGTTTTTGGTGGGTTTAGCGGGCTGGCAACTCGCATCAGCAGCACCTACGCTGATATTCCCAACCCCCCGATGATAGCCGGAAATATGCTCATTACCGGCGAAGGTCGCGAGATTTACGTTAGCGCAGTGGCGGCTAACAGTACCGCTTTTACGCGCCGAATTAACACCGTCATCCTAAGAGACAAAGAAACCTTGCGCTCGGTGGCCGCCGCCAATAATATCAGCCTCGAAACAATCCTTTATGCCAATAATCTGATTGACCCGGATACCGAGTTGAAATCCGGACAGAAGCTGATTATACCGCCTGTAAGTGGGATGCTCCACATCGCCAATCCGGGCGATACGGTCGGGCGGATCGCCGATATTTATGGGGTAGACCCAAAGGTTATTCTGAGCTACAAGTTTAATAACCTCGAAGGGGCCGATGTCAGTACGGTTTTCAAACCGTTGACCGAAGTGATGGTTCCGGGTGGCAGTATACCGCAACGTATCCAGCTTTATATGTATACGGTACGCTCTAGCGATACTCTCAAGACCGTAGCTGAGAAATTCGGTTTGAAAACCGATACCTTGCTGGCGAACAACGATCTGGACGACGGCCTCAAACCGGGCCAGCAAATTCGGATTTTGCCGACCGACGGCTTGATCTACAAGGTCAAGCAGGGTGATACATTGGACGGAGTAGCCGATTATCTGCGTACTTCGCCCCAAAATATCATCGACTTTAAGCCCAACAACGTAGCACGTGGGATTGCGCTCCAACCGGGGGCATCCTTGATCGTGCCGGGTGGAAGTTGGCCTCCGCCACCTGTGCCAGACCCGGTTCCGGCTCCCAAGCCGTCCACCTCGGCTCCGGCCAGTGCTAATGCTGGTAAACCGGCCCCGGCGGTTGCGCCGTTACCTAAACAGCCCGTCGCAGTTGCGCCGGCCCCGGCCAAAAAAACCAATCCGGCCCCCGCTCCAGCCCAGCAAAAAGCGGCTCCCAAAGTGGTAGCCCCCGCTCCTAACGCCGGACGTGCCACCGGGAGCATGGTTTGGCCGATCCGAGGGGTTATCACAACCTACTTCAACCAGCCGATCTGGTACGGTATCCACAAGGGTCTCGACATTGCGACCACTTGCGGTACCCCAACCGTCGCCGCCGATGGTGGAACAGTCGTAGAGGCCGGATGGTCGCCCTACGGCTACGGTATCAACGCCGTAATCGATCACGGGGGTGGCATTCGCACTCGCTACGGTCACTTTATGCAGGTGAACGTTTCGCTAGGGCAGCGCGTAGCCAAAGGTCAGGTAATCGGTCTGGAAGGTACGACCGGCAACTCGACCGGCTGTCACGTCCACTTTGAAGTATTGATTAACGGTGTCCCTAACGATCCGTTACGCTGGTTGCGCTAAACTGGCTCAGGTTTGGTAGAAAGACCAGATAAAAAGAAGGGTTGACCCGATGAGGTCAGCCCTTTTTATTTCATAGGATAAAACCACCTTTAGAGAGTATTATACCAAGTCCGGTTAGGTAGATGTCATTCTGAACGAAGTGAAGAATCTTTTTCCTGTACCTGGCTCTAGCCCACGAACCGAGACCCTTCACTTCGTTCAGGGTGACATGAGTTTACTACTTATTAGGACCTGGTATTAGATCGTTTCGTCTCCGAAGGGGCAACCAGATCGGCGGGGTCGGGACGGCACGCGGCCACCTCCGGCACATCCAGAATGCGACGGCGCAAGAACTGGCCCGCCAAATCAACTAGCGTGACCAATACTAAAAGAGCGATTACCAGAGTCGTCACCTGTGGATAATTATAGGTGTTCATGCTGACCCGCAACTGAGAGCCAAGCCCGCCCGCCGCCACAAAGCCCAGTACGGTCGCCGCCCGCATATTACATTCCCAACGAAACATGGTATAGGAGAGTAGCACCGGCAAAGTCAGCGGGATACGCGCAAAAAAGAGGGTTTGTAGCTCGTTGCCACCCGCCCCGCGCACCGTCTCGACCAAGCGTTGATCGACCGCCTCGAAGATTTCGGCGTAGAGCTTGCCCAAAATCCCGGCGCTATGAACGGTCAGGGCGACTACCCCGGCAAACGACCCCAACCCGACAAAAATAATCGCAATCAAAGCCCAGATCAACTCCGGCACAGCGCGGGCTGTATTTAAAAACAACCGGGCCAGATAATACAATCCCCAGCGCGTCAGCCAACGCCCGGTCCCAACCGCCTCCCGACTCATCTCTTCGCCACGTTGCCGCATCGCCAGAAGGCCCAATGGGAACCCAAGCACGATTGCCAGCACCGTCCCAATCACCGAAATCTGGAAAGTCTCGACCGTCAGTTGCCAGACCAGGCTCAAAAATTCAGGCGACAGATCGGGCGGAAACAACCCGGCTACAAACAACCCAACCTGTTTCTGGTTGCGGGTATCAAAGAACGGCTCGATGGCTACTTTTGAGCCGTTTGCACTGTACCAGACCACAAATACCACTGCGCCCAAAATAAACAGGTTGGAATAGCGGAAATTGCGCTGTCCGGGTAACTCAACCTTGCTCAGATCGACCGGCAGTCGCAACCCCTGGCGCGTCCGATTAGTTTTAGAACTGCTTTCAATCATCAATTAGCGTCTTTTCTTTTTCTAACAAGTTCGCCCACTTCGGCTTCGCCCAGCAAAGCGGCTTCGGGCCAATCTTCGAGCGGTTCGGCGGAAGGTTCTTCTAAGGCCGGCGAATCAAGCTCGCCGTAAATATCAAAATCCTGCAAGTCCTCCGGGGAGCCGTCGTAAGCCAAACGCCCGGCCTTTAGCACCAGGATACGCCGACAGTAGCGTACCGCAAAATCAAGCTGGTGCAAATTCATCACGACGGTAACACCCAATTCCTCGTTCAGCCGCCGGAATAGATCAAGCAGCAACCCGGCGTTCCGCATATCGACCGAGGCAATCGGCTCATCCGCCAGCAAAAGCTCGGCCCCTTGCGCCATTGCACGGGCAATTGCGACGCGCTGTTGCTGCCCGCCCGAAAGGTCTTCCGCCCGATGATAAAGGCGGTCGGGCAGGCTAACCAGGGCCAGCGCTTCGAGCGCCAGTTGCCGCTCGTGCTGCGAGGGGCGAACCAGGCTCAACAACGAACGAGCCGTCCCGACCTGTCCTAGTCGCCCGATCAAGATATTATTTAGCACCGAAAGCGAGGGGATTACGTTGTGGTGCTGACTGACCAGGGCCAAGCGGGTCCGCAACTTTCGTAAGTCGCCTCGCCCTAGCCGACCGTCCAGCCGTTGCCCCAACACTTCTAGCTGACCGCCGGTTGGGTACAGCGTACCATTGAGCAAACGAAACAGGGTCGTCTTACCGGCCCCGCTCGACCCTAATATACCAACCATTTCGCCCGACCCAATCTCGACGGTCAGGCCATCCAGCCCGACCGTCCCATTTGGGTAAATCTTACGTAGCCCTTCGACCCTTACTATCGACATTCGGTTACTTCTTAACAGTCAAAAGACCCAACCGGATCGCCTGCTCACGAGCGTATTGGTAATCCGCCGCACTAACTTTGGCGTAACCGTCCGCCAGCACCAGCTTGAGCAGTTCGGGGTCTTTGAGATTTAGAAAAGCGGTCGTGATTTTATCGACCAAATCTTTATCCAGTTTGGCCCGCACCACCCAGGGATACCCCATAATTGGCTCGGAGCGTTTGAGAACCCGCACCTTGTTTTTATCGACCTTGCCCTGCTCAATCAGCCGTAGCAAAATGCGCTCCTCCAAACCACCAGCATCAACCGAGCCGTTCGCCACCGCCAGGGCCGTCGCATCGTGACCGCCGGTGTACTTTATGTCCTTAAGATCGCCCGGCACTTTTAACCCGGCCTGATCGAGCATAATGCGCGGGTAAAGCGAACCGCTAGTACTGGCAACATCACCAAATGCAAAAGTCTTGCCCTTCAGGTCTTCCAGCTTTTGGGCCGGGCTATCGGCGGGGACAATTATAACACTGGTGTAGGTGCGGTCTTTGGTAATACGGTCGATAGCGGTTACAATCGGGTAAACTTCGGCTTGCTCTCTGGCCTGCAAATAAGTCAGGCCGCCAAAGTAAGCAATATCCAACTTATCGGTCGCCATCGCCGTCACAACTGCCGGATAGTCGCTTCCCACAAAGAGTTCGACCGACACGCCTAGCTCTTTCTCAAGGTGGGTCTTGAGGTTGGCGTACTGAGTCTTGACGGTATCAGGCTGAAGGTTGGGGATCAAACCAACCCGCAGGGGGTTTGGTTTCTCGGTGCCGGTCGCCAGGGCTGCCGTCGTCATTGCCGCTGCCGTCGTAGCCGCCGCGCCATTTGCCGCCGCCGTAGTTGCAGCAGCAGTTGTCGCTGCCGGGGCGGTCGTGGCAGTTGGGTCGCCGCAAGCCGCCAAAACCAGGCTCAAAACCAACAGCAAAGCGCCACCGAGCGCCAGGGATTTACGAATGCGGGTGAACATTTTCACAAGTTACTCCTTCTAAATCTCTTCTAAATTCGGTCTGCTTAATTTTAACGCCTCATTTTCGATAAATTAGCGACGCTCAGACCAAAACAAGCTTATTGAGTTAAGGCGAGATTGTATTATGTTTTTTAGGTTATATAAAACAGTACAGTTTTGTCCAAAAAATTATAACACAAAACTCTTTTTTTGCCGTAATCTGGCTATGTATATAAGAGTTCGGGCAGTTACAAATTTTAGCGCTTGCTTCAAGCGGAATAAAGGCTGACAGAGAGCGGGGCCGAGTGCTATAATCTGGCTGGTGCAAATCGCTATGGAATTTTTAAGTTAGAAAGCAAGGGTAACACAATGTTCTGGCAAAAGAAAGTCGAACCGGGGCCAGGTCAGGAATCGGTCTGGGACTATCCCCGACCGCCCCGTATGGAAGATAGCGACAAACATATTCAAATCTTCTTTAATGGGGTGATAATCGCCGATACGCGGCGGGCCAAACGCATTTTGGAAACCAGCCATCCACCGGTCTATTATATCCCGCCCGAAGACCTCAAAACCGAGTATTTGACCTCGACCAACCGGGCCACCTTTTGCGAATGGAAAGGCAGTGCCGCATACTACACGGTCAAGGTTGGCGATAAAACCGCCCCGAACGCGGCCTGGTATTATCCCAACCCGACCGCAGATTACACCGGACTAAAAAATTATGTAGCATTCTATCCGAGCAAAATGGAACGCTGTCTGGTCAACGACGAGCAGGTCGAGCCGCAACCGGGCGACTTCTACGGTGGATGGATTACCAAAGAGATCGTTGGGCCGTTTAAGGGTGGTTGATCGGTATGTAATCTTGGAGTGAAAAGGTCGGCCAAAATGGGGGGAAGGATGAAGCTACTTGAGAAAATCTGGCAAGGATTTAGCTATGCGGTCTGGTGGGTCTGCCACGAATGGCTGTTCGATCTGGCCTGGTTTGTCGGGCGCATCCTGGCTTACTGGAATTCCAATTGGAAGATTTACGGGGCCGAGAAAATCCCCCGCAACGGCGGTCTGCTAATTACCGCCAACCATATGAGCCAATGGGATTTGGTCTTTATGAATAATTTGGTGCCGCGCCCGCCTTTTTATGTCACCAAACGAGAATATCTCGATTTTTTCTTTGTGGGTGGGATGGCGCTACTGATGGGGTCTTTCCCGATCAACCGGGGCAAATACGACCGGCAAGCCCTCCGACGGGCGATAGAATTGCTCAAAAAGGGTCAAGTAGTGGTGATCTTCCCGGAAGGAACCCGCTCCAAGACTTTCGCGCTTCAGGAAGGTCATAGCGGGGCGGCCTTGATAGCGGCCCAGGCAGCAACCTGGATCGTGCCGGTCGCCTTTAGCGGCACCGAGAAAATCAGTCGCAAAAAAGAGTATGGGCCGGACGGTAAAAAGCGCAAGCCAAATGTGATAGTCCGCATAGGCGACCCCTACCGACTACCGACCGACAGTGGCCCGGACGGTCGGCGCGAAAGCTTGCAAGACCTGGGCGATCTTATGATGAGTAAAATTGCCGAACTATTGCCGCCCGAATATCAGGGCGAATATGCTCCCGACAGATTGGCTGAACGTAAAGCGGCCCGCGCCATTGCCCAGACCGAGCAAACCGCCCGCCGCCTCGAACGCAAACAGACCGATAGCCAGACCGCAAAGGTTGGTAGCAAGAAACCGATAGCTGAGGGCTAAATTCGTTATGGGGCATTTTGCAAGAGTATAACAGGTGTGCCAATCAAATTAGCGAGTTTAATCGGGATAAGCACAAGCAATTTTTATCCCGTGAGTCCTGTCTATCCCTGTTAATAAAAGAGGAAACATATGAGCCAGCCAAATAGCGCGACAACCGAAGATAAAAAAGCTTTATTTCAGGTGGGGATTCTAACCCTGAGCGACCGGAGTGCTGCCGGACAACGGCCCGATACCAGTGGCCCTGGCTTGCATGATATGCTGGCGGCTCAATTAGCCCAGGTTTGCGAAGTAGTCGCCTACGAGGTCATCCCCGACGACCGCGCCTTGATCGAGCGCAAGCTAGTCGAATGGTCGGACGAGCGAGGCTTGAGCCTGATTTTGACGACGGGCGGCACCGGGGTCGCACCGCGCGATGTTACCCCGGATGCGACACTAATGGTAATCGAAAAGCAAGTTCCCGGTATGGCTGAAGCGATGCGGGCCGCCAGTTTGCTCAAGACCCCGACCGCTATGATCTCGCGGGCCGTCGTCGGTATCCGAGGCCGCAGCCTGATTATCAACCTGCCCGGCAGCCCCAAAGGAGCGCGGGAGAATCTCGAAGCAATTCTGGCAGCCCTACCGCACGCCCTCGGAAAAATCGCGGGCGACCCGGCAGATTGTGCCTGATAGATTATAAAGTTGTATAATCAGTTACGCTATACTTTGGCTTGTGTGTAGCTAAAGTGAGAGTGAGCAAAAGAGGGCAACTAATTATGTCTAAATTAGAATTACAGGAGCCGGTTCAACTCCAATCTTCCTCCTACTTTACCAACGAAGATGAGGCTATTTTGAGCTTCGTCCAGCATAACCCGGAAATCGCTTTTATTTTGATGGAAGCTTATTATCAGGTTCGGCTGGTTTTTGGTGAAGCCAAACTAGGGTTTGAGGTTGCTTCTGACCCGGAGGCGGCCTACCCAGACCAGTTAATAATGCAGGTGTATACGAGCCTGCCGGTTAAAGAGGCCATTGATAAACTTCATGAAATAGATCAAAATTGGGGGTTGTATGCTTCCAAGCGTTCGCAGGGCAGGTTCATTATAGACGTAGCCCCTCTACCAGCCGCATGAGTTTTTCTTGGAAAGAATATTTTGATTTGGCTGACGAGCTTGCTCAAATCCAAAATCCACTTACCAGCAGCGATGAGGCCCGGTTACGTTCGGCGATTAGCCGGGCTTATTATGGAGCTTTTATTAGCGCTCGTAACTTTTTGCATTTCAGAGAGAATAACCCTGTACCCCACAGAATGAATGCCCACTGGTATGTGATGCATGAGTTCTTAAGTAGTAATCAAGCGGTTAGAGTGCGGATAGGGACAAATCTCAGCCGACTGAGGCCCGACCGCAACATGGCTGATTATGATAACACCTTCCCTAACCTTACCTTTATCGTCCAAAAAGCCTTGAGCCGCACACAAGAAGTATTTGATGATTTGGACTATTTAGCAAACCTACCGTCAACTTCATCACCAGGAGCGCAACCACCCTAGAATTATTTAGGGCTGAATAATAGAACTATCCTAAATTTTAGCCAAATCCTAGATCGTTTAGTGAACGCCTACCAATTGTTTACCGGCGCGTGGCCCAACCTGGCAGGTCTTGTGGGTGATGTGATACTCGAACTCTTCGCGGAAGAGTTTCATGGCGCTACGGATTGGGACAGGAGCCGAATCGCCCAGCAAGCAAAAGCTCTTGCCTTCGATATTGCCGCCGACTTCCAAGAGCGTATCCAGATCGCCGGGGCGACCTTCGCCGTTTTCAAGCCGATGAAGCATCTGCACCAGCCATTGCGTACCTTCTCGGCAGGGAGTACATTTGCCGCAGGATTCCTCTTTATAAAATTCGACCAAACGCAAGACGGCCCCGACAATACAGGTCTGGTCGTCAAAGACGATGATCCCCGCCGACCCCTGCATAGAGCCACGCGCCGCAATCCCCTCGAAATCCATCGGCGTATCCAATACCTCATCGGTAGGCGCTAACATGGGAGTGGACGAACCACCGGGGATCAAGCACTTGATGTTACGACCCTTCCAGACACCGCCGCCAAGCGTATAAATCAATTCGCGGAAAGTTGTACCACAGGCCAATTCGTAATTGCCAGGTCGCTCGACATGTCCGCTCAGACAATAGACCCGGAAGCCTTTGGTCTTTTCGGTTCCAAAGCTACTGTACCAGGCCGCCCCTTCGCGCAAAATATGCGAGACATTGGAGAGCGTTTCGCAATTGTTGATAACAGTTGGACGGGCGTACAACCCGGCTACCGCCGGGAAAGGAGGCCGCAAGCGAGGGAAACCGCGCTTGCCTTCTAGCGATTCCAGCAAAGCCGACTCTTCACCACAGATATAAGCGCCCGCCCCAGGATGCACCGTGATCTGGCAACTGTAATTACTACCCAAGATATTCGACCCGATCAGGCCCGCCGCCTTCGCTTCTGCGAGCGCCCGCCGGAGAACCCGGATACCACGCGCAAACTCGCCCCGCACGTAGATAAAGCCGTGTTCGGCCCCAATCGCATAGCAGGTGATTAGCACGCCCTCGATCAACTGATGCGGATTATTTTCGATTAGCTCGTGATCTTTAAAAGTACCCGGTTCGGACTCGTCAGCGTTGCAACAGACGTATTTCGGCCCACTAACTTTGGGGATAAAGCTCCATTTGGTACCTGCCGGGAAGCCTGCTCCGCCTCGCCCGCGCAACCCGGAAGCTTTAACCTCGTTGACCACTTCGTCCGGCTGCATTTCGAGGACGGCCCTTTCGAGACCCTTGTAACCGCCGTTAGCCCGGTAGACTTCCAGCTTTGCCATGCCCGGTATGGCCCGGTGCTTCAAAAGCTGGTACTCGAAGGGCGGCTTTTCGGTCATCAAGACCGGGGGAGGCGGGAATACTTGCGCTTGCTCTTGCATTTTCTTCTCTCTAAAAATAGTTATCAGGTTTCAAGTGTTAGCCAACTGATTTACCTGATACTTACTTATGGAATATAGTACGGGTTTTCCTGAGCCGTTGTGAGCTTTTCCAAAACCTCATCCAGTTTTTCGGGCGTGACATTGTAAAGATACTCATCGTTGACCTGAAGGCAAGGGGCCGCACCACAAGCCGCCAAACATTCAATCTTGGCAAGAGTAATCTGACCGTCGGTGGTAGTCTGGTTCAGGCCCACTCCTAGCTTTTGTCCGGCTTGCTCGATTAGCTCGTCCGAGCCACGCAGGTAACAGGCGATGCTATCGCAAATCTTGATGTGAAAGCGTCCGACCGGCATTTGGTTGTACATTCGATAGAAAGTAACCACCTGCTCGACATCGCCTTGCAATACTTCCAAAATCGCGGCGACTTCGGCCATTGGCTCGGCGGGTATAAAGCCAAACTCCTCTTGTACCACGTGCAAGGCCGGTAGCAAAGCCGACCGACTGCTAGGATATTCCCGCTTCAATTCCAGGACACGCTGCCGTCCGGCCTCGCTCAATTTGTGTTCCTGGGTTCTAACTTCTACTTTATCCATATACCCTTATAACAGGGATGTACAGGCTGGACAGGATTTTTATCCCGTTTAGCCTGTATATCTGTAGATTATTCTTAACGGTCAACCTCGCCCAAAATGATGTCAATACTACCGATAGCGGCTACAATATCGGCGAACATCGCCCGACCATCCAGGGTCGGCCCCATCGACTGCAAGTTGGCAAAGCTAGGGGCGCGAATGTGCATCCGATAAGGCTTGTTCGTACCGTTGCTAACCATATAGTAAGCCAGTTCGCCCCTAGCCGATTCGACCCGCGTATAGACCTCGCCCGCCACCGGCTTGTAACCCTCGGTGTATAGCTTAAAGTGGTGGATCAACGACTCCATATTGGTCGCAATCTGGTACTTCTTGGGTGGTACAATCTTGAGGTCGTCGATCTGCCACTCCCCGCCCGGCAATTTGGCAAGGGCCTGCTCGACGATCCGAATACTCTGGTCAACTTCTTTCAACCGGACGATAAACCGATCATACACGTCACCGTTATAAGCAATTGGTATTTCAAAATCGTAGGTATCATAGCCGCAGTAGGGGAACATCTTCCGCACATCGTAGTTTATACCGCAGGCCCGCAAGATCGGGCCGGTTACGCCCAGGTTCAGGGCTTCCTCGGCGGTAAGTTTGGCGACCCCTTTGGTACGCTCGTACCATAATTCGCTGGTCGTTAGCATGCGGTCATAGTCGGGCCAGGATTTTTTAAAGTAGGTGATGAACTCGCTTACTTTGGCCTCGAAACCGGGCGGCAAATCGGCGTACAACCCACCGGGCATAATATAGCTGGTCATCATCCGTACACCGCTACACATCTCGAAAATATCGAGGATTTTCTCACGGTCGCGCATGCCGTACAAGAAGGTGCTGCCCGCCCCTAAATCCATCGCGTGCGTACCGAGCCACACCAAATGGCTGGAAATACGCTGCAACTCGGACAAGATTACCCGCACGACAGTCGCCCTCGGTGGTATCTTATCCGTAATACCCAGCAATTGTTCGACCGCCAGGGTAAAACCCAGGTTGTTGATAAGTGGGTTGAGATAATCGGTGCGGTCGGTCAGCGTAAGAGCCTGGTTATAGGTCTTATTTTCGGCCTGTTTCTCGATCCCGGTGTGTAAATAGCCAATATCCGACTCGCACTTAACAACCTCTTCGCTCCGTAGTGTAACGATCAAGCGTAACACACCGTGAGTCGAAGGGTGTTGCGGCCCCATATTGATGGTCATCAACTCTTTGTCGGGGTCGGCAGCATCTTCGGTATCGATTAAATATTGCTCTTCGTCATCGTCGAGCCATTTGTCTTTTATTTGCAGGTCTTCCAACTGCTTACCTCATTTTACTATTGTTAGCGGCCCAGTATTTTGATTAATCTAACCTCGTTAAAGCCTGTATTACAATAGATCATACCCGACCTAGTACGCCTTTATCGAGTTGCTCAAGCAATTCTTTGGCGTGCAAGCGAGGAGCTTCGTTTTGAAGTGGACTAGCCCATTCGAGTAGGAAGCTTTTTAACTCTTTACGTAGGTCGGTTACAAAGTCGTCCATATCGAACGAGTATGACCATTCCTTCAAATCGGCATAAAAGTCCGGCAGCTGAGGATAACTCTCTTTGTCCTCATCACCTGTAAAAGAAATTTCGCCGAAGCCTCGATTACAACCAATAATAATGTTAGGGACATTAGCTTCTAAAGCGACTCGCAAGCTGTGATGACGATTATAGTCAGCCAATGTATCGTGCCAGGCAAACATTGCTTCTTCATCATCATCCGCGAAGTCACGGTTTTGCAGTTTGTTTAAACTTACAGCCAGGCTTTCTTCTAGGGTAGGTTGATTGCCTTCTAATAAGAACTTATCGGAAAGCTTATCATGAGCTAAAGCATACTCGCTTTTAGCAAACCACTCCGCCAGAGCATCTAAATTCGACTGCGTTCGCAGTAGCAAAACAACTTGCCCATCGGTCAAGATTATTACAGACAACTGTCCCCATAAATCAGCATTATGCATTACTGGATAAGGATTGGCTAGTTTCTTAAGCTCAAACCGTAATTGATTAGCCATTTTACTTGCCCCCAACTTCTTTGACAAGCTTAATATACTCTTTCTTGTTTATAATCTCACGTTTGAGCATTTCGCGCAAAGCTTTTGAAGAAACATCGCCATTTTTGATGGCTGGATAACCATGATAGACCCCTACTAAGTGGGGCTGAAATACATAAACCTTACCAGCACTATAGCCGTATAACTGTTTTTCGTCCTCCATCTGAATCGCTGTGTCAAGCACCACTTGAGCAGTACTATCATCCAGGTCCATTTCGGTACCCCAGCCACCTTTAAAGTGCTTTGGTGGACTGGTTTCTTCCATAGCATCTGACAATACATCCTCAACTACGACAAGCAAGCTTAAACCTGCGGCGCTCCGTTCCGACCGTCGGGCCGGAACTGGTTGGAGGGTAGGTTCGGGCGGCGCGGGCCGGTCGTCGGGTAGTCCTTGCGGAGCGGATGGCCTTCCCAGTCCACCGGCATCTCGATCCGGCGCAGATCGGGGTGGCCCTCGAAGGTAATCCCAAACAGATCAAAAACCTCACGCTCGTACCAGTTGGCCCCCATAAACAGACCCGTGATCGAAGGCAAGCGCGGCTGTATTCCCGGCACTTCGACCTTCAGGCGGATCGGCTGGCGGTTTAAGAGTGACAGGAAATGATAGACAACCTGGAAGCGCGGCTCTTTGGGTAGCCAATCGACCGCCGTCAAATCCTCAAACAGCTTGAAATCTGCTTCGTCGCGCAAATACTTGACCACTTCGAGCAGATCACTAGCTGGTACGATAAAAGTCGGCGTATTGTCGGCAGCCCGCATCGAGCTAGGACGGACGTGCGGGAAGCGCGAAGCTTCGAGCAAATCCGGTGCGGGCGCGGCAACCTCCTGCGGGTTAGAAGTGTCGTCCGAAATTTGGGTCACGCACCACCTCCGGCATATATTCGATGGGGTCTTGCGGGCGCGGCGCACCCGAATTGATCCGATCCTGTAAAATCCGCACCCCTTCGATCAAAGCTTCCGGGGTGGGCGGGCAACCAGCGACATATACGTCTACCGGGACAATCAAGTCTACACCCTGCACGATAGCATAATTGTTGAAAATACCGCCACAACTGGCACACGCGCCCATTGCAATCACCCACTTGGGTTCGGGCATCTGGTCGTAAATCTGGCGGACTGCCGGGGCCATTTTAGCCGAAACACGCCCGGCCACAATCATCAGATCGGCCTGCCGGGGCGAAGCCCGAAAGACTTCCGAGCCAAAGCGGGCAATATCAAAACGGCTGGCGGAAGTCGCCATCATCTCGATAGCACAACAGGCCAGACCAAACAGGGCCGGCCAGAGCGAAGAACTCCGCCCCCAGTTGACCACCTTGTCCAGATTGGTCGTAACCACCCCACCCACCGGCGAGGCACTCCGCATCGATTGTATATCGCCCGGCATCACGGCATTATTCGTGAAGAAATCCCTCTGGCTAAAATTGCCTGCCATTGCTAAAACTCCTTCTCCCAGTTAAATGCGCCCTTGCGCCACAGATAAAGATAGCCGATGCCCAGCACCAGCAAAAAGAGACCCATCTCGATTAGCCCAAAAAGCTTGAGTTGGTTGAGCAGTACCGCCCAGGGAAAAAAGGCGACCGTCTCGATGTCGAAAATCAAAAAAAGCATCGCTACTTCCAAAAACTTGATTGGGAAGCGGCGAGGCGTTGCCTGCATTTGCGGGACACCACCCTCGTAAGGGGCCGACTTAGCCGCGCTCGGCTTTTTAGGACTGATAAAAAACGAGGCGATGATGATGACCGAAACCAGCGTTATTGCCAGTACCAACAAAATAAGGATCGGAACAAATCCTTCCAACATGGGCAAAAACTCCTATCCTGGGAGGCAAACTTGCGGTTGCCAAAGAGCAGTTTTGAGCGATAAATTGGGCCGGAACGGTAGTAATGGTTACTTCTACAGTATCACATACCGACAAACCAATGTCAAGGGATTGTGTGAAATTTCTTGCAATCTTAGAGCGGCTCTTACTCACCGCTTGCGCGAGAAAAGAAAGGTCAGTTTGTCGATGGTTAATTCGCGCCAGCTTAACGGGTCGCTCTTGGAGATAAAGCCCAACCGATATTGAACAATAAAAAGGCCGTTCCAGCCCAGAGTCAGCAACCCAATTGCCAAAAGCGTCCAAATGCCAAAACGTTTGTGCAGATAATCCAGCACCGCCGCCAGACCCAGCGCAAAAATCGCCCCACAACTGATAAAGACCCGCCCGCCAAAAGCATCGCCCTGCCACCAGTGGTTCCAACTGGCTACTATATATAGCTGCACCAAAAAGGCGACAGCTAGTTGCAAAATATAGAAGGGGTAGGAGCGGGCCAACAACCCCAGTCCGACCACCGCCAGCAAGATCAGGGGATGCCAGGTGAACAGGCCGTGCCAGGTCGAGAACAGGACTGAAAACAGTTGAGGTGATGTCCAATCAAAAGTCTCGCCCTTGACCATCTGCCCGCTAATTAGCAATCGACCGTAGGCTACCTGCGAAGCCGCCAGTTGAGGAGCAAAGGTTAGTAGGGCCGTCACTACAAAGATTAGCCCGTGTAACACAACCTGAACGGCTTCGCGCCCCGACCGTTGTCGCAGCGCTTCCCATAGCTGGAGCAGTAAAATCATAGCGGGCAGCACCGCAAACGCGCCATCTTGCGGACGTACCATCGTCGCCAAACCGATCAGACAGCCCTGGACGGCCCAGTAAATCACAAAATGTCGTTTTTGTTCCAGCCGCTCCCAGACGATCAGGCCGGTAATGAGCAATAACGAAGTGCAATGGGCCATCGAGTTCTCGAAGACCATGTAATAAAGGATGTTCCAGCCAAACCAGATTAATAGCGTAGAAGAAAGCGCGATCAAAGGACTGAAAAATTCCCGGCAGAGCCGAAAGACCAGCAGCATCCCCAGATAGCCGTAAATCATACTACCCAGGCAGACCGCGATCTGATAGCTCCAGCCAAAGCCGTCCGGCTCACTCGGCGCTCCTAACGTATGGAACAACCAGACCATCCCATGCGCGAGGGTATAAAAGGGCAGCCAGACCAGAGCCATCCCAACCGGGTAGAGCGGCGTATCAAAGCCTTCCGGCACAAAGCCGAGTAATCCAAAATAATCGTTACTCAGGTGCAGGTCGTGGTCGAAAAAAAGCGAACGCAAGTTGGCATAATAAAAAACCCCGTCCGAGCCAATCAGCAGACCATCGACACGCGGAACCCACAGAGTAGCTATAAATACCACCAAACATAGCCCGAACAGAACACTCAGCGTCAGGTAGGGCCGATTGGCGCATTTCTCAGCCCAGATGGACAGCCGTCGCAGCATATCAAACCTCAAGGGTTTACCGATTGGTTATACACATCCTATTTTGTGATCGACCTACTTTAGATAATCCAGCACCGTTTTTAAATAGACCTGGGCGACTGGTAACAGACTGGCAACCTCGACATATTCGTTGGCGGCGTGGACGTTGGCCCCGGTTGCGCCAAAGCCGTTGATCGTGTCGATCTGCCGGTTGCCGACCACGTTGCCGATATTGCTCGGCCCACTGGCAACCAGCTTGATCGTTTTGCCCAAAATCGGCTCGGCATTGGCTTTGAGGGTCTGGACAATCTCGCTTTCGGCGGGTGAAGCGTAGGCCGGTTCATATTGATAGGGCGTTAGCTGAACGCGACTGGCGAAAACTTCGGGGCCGAGTACCGCTTGTAGACAGGCCGTAATTTCGCTCAAGACGGTTGTCTGGCTCTGCCCCGGCACGAGTCGCAAGTCTACCCCGATTTCGCATTTCTCCGGCACGACATTGATGGCGGCCCCACCCGTGATCTGCGCGATAGTCAGGCGTGGCCCAAACCAGAACAACTCGGAAGGGGTATGGGCCATTTCGAGGGCTTCCAGAGCGACGATTAGCCGGGCCATCAGGCTGATGGCGTTGGCATATTGTTCGTTGGTACGCATGCCGGTATGGGCGCTCTGCCCGGTAGTGCTGATTTTCAGGCGCAAGAAACCCCGCGCTGCAATCGCAATCTCGTCGTTACCGGGGTAGCCGATTATACAACTATCGACCGACCCAACCTCTTCGAGCAAAGTCTTGATGCCGGTAAAGGCTCCGCCTTGCTCGTCGGCATCGAAGCCCAGCACCAGATTGCCTTCTGGCTCGATTCCGGCCTGTCGAAGGGCCGCCGCGACATAGACAAAAATCGCAATCGCCGCCTTGCAATCCGCCGCGCCCCGTCCGTACAACCTGCCGTCTACGATCTCGGCGGCAAACGGGTCATAATCCCAGGCAGCGCGTTCGCCCGCCACCACCGTATCGAGGGGTGCTTCCAGCCAGAGGGTCTTACGGGCGGCCCGGCGTGGCCCATAATCGCACAACACCGAAGGTCGGGTCGGGTCGCCCAAAAGTCGGGGCGCAAACCCAAACTGGCTCAACTTAGCGGCGATCAATTCGGCGGCTTCTTGCTCGGTATCGACTCCGTTCTGACTGGGCGTGGCAATCAGTTGCCGCAAGAAATCGACTAACTCGGCTATGTTAGCTTCCAACCATTGCGCGGCTGTTTGACGGGCTTCGTTTGAAACTGGCATAAAAAGTCCTTGCTTTTAGGTATAAGGTGTCAGGTGTCAGGTCTGGGTCTGAACTACTTACCTGATACCTAACACCTGACACCTTATACCTGATTAGTATCATTTTTTCAGTAAGATAACATAACCGCTATGGGCCGGTAAATTCGGTAAGAGCGTAACCTCGCTAAGTGCGCCGCCTGCTCCCACAGTAAAAGGTACAAAGGTTGCGGCTGGCGCGTTGACGTTCAAGAGAGCGGTCGGACTGTATTGACCTGCCGCCAGATCGCTCTTTTCTAGCGAGATTTTCAAATCCTTGACCGGGCTATCACCCATATTCAGAACGACCAATACCGCCTGTTTATCAGTATAGCGTAAATAGGTCGCCACACTAAACGACTCGCTATTGCTCGCCCGCAGTAGATTACCCTGTGAAAGGGCCGGGTTAGCCCGCCGAGTCTGAATGAGCTTGCGATAAAGATTGAGCAGCGCGTCGGGGTCGGCTTCCTGAGCCTGGACATTGACCTTTGCAGTATCGGCGTTGGGGGGTTCCCAGGGTTTGGCAGTGCTGAAGCCACTGTTGTTGAGGTCAGCCGTCCACTGCATCGGAGTGCGTATTTGAGGGTCGGGCTTGCCGCCTTGCATGCCCACTTCCTCACCATAATAGATAAAGGGTAAGCCGGGCAAGGTCAGATACGCCGCCGCCGCTACCTTCATCTTATCGAGGCTACCACCCAACACACCCATCACCCGATCCTGATCGTGGTTGGTCAGGAAAGTACCATAACGCTGGAAGGGCAGTTTGTTGTTGGTGTCCTGAGCCAGAGCTACGAAAGAAGCTTGCCCCCGGTTGGCACTGTTGAGGACACTCCGGGCGATCCCAAACTCAAAGTAAGCGTCCAACTGGTCGGGGTAATAGGGGTAGAGTTCCGAAGAAGCGTTAAAAATCTCGCCAATCGTGTAAGCCTCCGGCTTGAGCGCAGTGTAAATCTTGCGGAAGTCACGTAACCAGGCGTGGGTTCCGTCCGTATTTTCCTGCTTCTGCCCATCCTCGATCAAGTGCTTAACCGCATCCAGCCGAAAGCCGTCTACGCCCATATCCTGAAGCCAAAAGCGAGTGACATCCTGCATTTGTTTGGTAACTGCCGGGTTGCGATAGTTGAGGTCGGGCAAATCCGAACCAAAGACTCCATAATAATATTCGTCCGCCGCCGGATTTTTGAACCAGGCTCGATCCCCAAACGGGCCGTTATAGCCCGGATTGGTCGGGCTAAAGATATACCAATCGCGGTAGGGCGATTTAGGGTCAGCGGCAGCCTGTTTGAACCAGGGATGCTGGTTAGAAGTGTGGTTTAGCACAAGGTCCATCACGATGTAGATGCCGCGCTTGTGGGCCTCCTGGATCAGCTTTTTGAAATCATCGTTTGTACCGTAGTCGGGGTTAATTTTGTAGAAGTCGGTCGTGTCGTAACCGTGATAGCTGGGTGAAGCTGTAATAGGCATCAGCCAGATACAGTTGATCCCCAGGCTTTTGGTCGAGTTAGGGTTGCCATCGTTAAGGTAATCCAGCTTTGAAATCAGGCCGGGCAGATCGCCTTTGCCATCGCCGTTGCTATCAAAAAAGCTCCGCACAAAAACTTCATAGCAAACCCCGTCTTTGACCCAGGCGGTCGTCAGCGGTGCGGCCCCAACCTGAGCGGCACTGGCGGCATTCGTCCCAGGAGCCACCGTAGTAATAGCGGCAGTCGTCGCCGGCACTACGGCTGTAGTAGCAACGGTCGGCGGCACGGTCGTACTCGCCGACACGGTCGTCGCTAGAACAGTCGTAGCTGCCGCTGTCGTAATGACCGGGGTAGCGGTCGGGTTCGGCACAACCGTCGCAGTTGAGTCGCCGCAAGCACCCAGCAGCAACGCCATTAATAGGCCCGTAACGGCCAAGTTTGTTAGCCTTTTGATCTGGGTCATTTATCCTATCCTGACTCTATTTTTAGGAACCAACCAATCTTCAGGCTATTATAACCGATTTTGAGAAATTTCATTTAGGGGTGGCATTATAGCAATATCCTATACCAATATAAAATATAGCCTAGAAGATTTCTTGCAAGAAATTTTCTAGGCTATAGTCAAATTTCGGTTTGGGGTGTGGCAGAACCTGACTTTAGCATTGAGCTATTGCAAGCACGGCTTACTTAAAAGAAGACATGATCCCTTCTGCAAGACCCTTCACAAAGTCGCCGCCAAAATTATCCTTGACCTTCGGCAACAGCGTGTCCCTGATATAGAGCCATTCGGCTACGGCATGCTTATCGCTAGGGTCAATTTTCTTCTCCCCTCGGATCGCAAAGTAGCCCTTATCTGCCAGTGCGTTTTTGCTAAGTCCCTGCATCAAGCCTTGACGTAGGGCCGCCAGCACTTTAGGCTGCTCCTCGGCCTTAATAAGATCGTGACTGGTAGCATGGTCGGGAGAGGCTTTTTCTTTGGTAGGGTCGGCTTGCTTGGCTTTATCGAGTGTTTGTGACCTTACCTCCAAAGTAGCAGGTTTATTCTCGACGCTGGTAGCTGTTACGAGCCGCACCCAACGGAAATTATAAGCTTCGGCTACGTTCCAGGGTACGAAAGTGTCATTGCCGCTTTTTTTGTAATCCCAACTCATATCCAGTTGTTGACCATCCCTGGTCGTCATGCCTTCACCCAACTTGAGACGAGCGTTCGGGTCATCGAACACCAGACCATCATCATTGACCGATTGAAGGCGAATGATGTGGTTGTCCACCCCGACCAGAACCGAACTGCCCTGCCCGAAAGCCTTTTCAGCGTGCTTGACCCACCAATCTTTGGCAAGCTGACCCTCTCCAACATAGGTAAGTTTTGCCCCCAGCAGGTCGGACAGCTTATCCCAGGCTTTAGAACTGGTACGGGCATCAATTTTATGCACAACCCGCATTTGCTCTAAGAAATCCTCGTATTGGGTAGCTGGCTGAATTGCATCGGCCCATTTCTGACGATCTTCGGGGCTTAAATCTCTTTCGTTCTCGATAGATGCCTTATACTGATCAAAAGTATCGGGATACATTTGCTCGGCCATGGAAAAAGTGATGCCGATCCCCTCCAAAGTCATCGCCAAAGAGGTAAGGTTGCACATTATAACTCCTAGTTTGGTAGTCTGATGCTTCGCGGGGTTAAAACCGAGGCTTTCATTGTCATTTTGACCGTGATAAGGCACTTTTTGCTGCACAAGCTTGAACAAAACAGCCCGTTTATCGCCATCGCTTTCTTGAAGGGCTAACTGCCGGGCTTTTTTTAACTGTTCATCGTTGTAGGAGGAGGCCGGTTTAGTCAGACCCATCAAGGAGTCGAGGGCATCCAGGTTGGCCTGGGGAGCGGCCCCATCGGGAGAACGCATAACCGAGGCCAGCTTTGTAGCGTAAGCATTGCCAAACTGCCCGGCGATAGAGCGAAAAATTACCTGGCGTTGGGCGGTAGTATTGGAATTTAGAAGCTGGCTGGTAGCGTTATAAGGGGTCAGGCTTCTGGTTTGCTCGTGAGTTTCTTCTACCCCACCCTTATCTTTGTCCGAATTTAGTGCAGGAGTATTTTGCGGTTTTTCGCTTTTAGCCACTTTAGCCTTATGCTTTACCATAAACTGACCCTCTTTCTTTCAACCCTGCGCCAGACTCTAGCTGGCAGCGACTATTTTGCGGGTATATCCATTAGGCTGTAACGCATCGCCCACCACCTTTTTATCACAGGCCCCGAATTAGCACATCTATAACATTACACATTTGGCTAAATAGAATAAAAGCGGTTAAGAGATCGGTCAATGTGTAAAATTACATAGGGGACTATCTATAGCAAAATACAAAGCACTTGAGCTATCCACTTATTTGTTTGTAGGAGCGAGCTTCTGCTCGCGATTGAACACCCAGCCGTCATTTCAATCGCGAGCAGAAGCTTGCTCCTACAGGGGTCAATATCGCGGCATTTTGCTACAAAAGCGGCAAAGGCTAATGGAAGTGGGATTTAGCTGGAATATAAAAGATGGCGGTTAATTTAGCCGCGAAAGGGCCTGATATTTATAGGCAAAGCTACCCGGCCTGCTAGTTCGGTGCAGCCAGGTGAAGGGTTATGCTAAAAAAGCACCAATTCCGGGTCGTAGCCGGTCGCTTCGGCGATCTGACGCAATACCTCGTGACCATCGTCGGGCCGCAGGCTGATGTCGTAATCGTCCATATTAATCAGCAATTTGGGGCCGATCTGGTAATCCTCGAAAAAGCGGTCATAAGAATGATTAAGGGCGGTCAGGTACTCCCGGTCAACTCCACTGGCTTCGTAGCTACGTCCACGCAGCGCGATCCGGTGCAGCAGGGTTTCCTCGGTCGCCCGCAAATAGACCAGCAAATCCGCCGGACGCACAATACTTTCCAGCATTGCATACAAATCGCTCAGGGTGCCGTATTCGCGGGCG
Organism: Chloroflexia bacterium; assembly: GCA_038210655.1. GTDB lineage: Bacteria > Chloroflexota > Chloroflexia > Chloroheliales > Chloroheliaceae > 54-19. The sequence continues at coordinate 73,887 of JBBQWM010000012.1, read as the reverse complement.
GGCAAAATATCCTGCTCATACAGCGAACGGGCAAAAACCCGAAAGTTTTCGGCAGCACTGCGCTCCTGCACCGCATTGGCCTCACCGCCGGTAATCGCAATTTGTTGACGGAAAGTCCGCTCCAAGAAAACTAACTGGCTGGCTAAAGCCCAGCGTGGTCGGTCGGCATAATAATCAGCCAGGTAGGGATGATCCGCGACCGACTCGGCATAAAGCTGCCAGCGCCAGCGTTCGGCCATCAAGCCCGCCAGGGTCGTCTTACCCACCCCAATATTACCGCAAAGTGTTATATACAGCGCCACATCTTTTCCTCAAAAGCTATCAGATAAGAATTAGTCGAGAGCCGAACGGCAGTATAGCATAAAAAGATTTACCCCCAGAGGGGGCGAGGCCGCGATTTACGATTACAATAAATGCTTCGCTCTTAATCTTCCTGCGTATTCTGCCTTCTGCCTTCTGCCTTCTGACTTGTTAATCTGTGTTCATCCGTCCTATCTGTGTTCATCTGTGTTATAACTCCCCTCTTCTGACTTCTGCATTCTGACTTCTTTATTCCCCATTCGGGCCACTTTTCATAATTAGAACAAAACTCGACGATGTAGATAAATTTATGGCTTTGGGATGGGATAAAAATAATTCAAGATTTGTTCGATTCTTTGACTTTTGAGCCGAATAATTGTATAATTACAAGGTTAAATCAATAAAAGATAGGATCAATGCGTGTCGCAAAGGCTTACAAAAAATAGAGTAGCGGTACCGGGTTAAATGGCTTTGGCAAAGCCTATGTAATGGGGGATTTCTTCTAAACCAACCGGCTAACCTCGCTAGATACCACCTTTTGGGGACGACACTTACCAGATAAGCAGACTGGAGAAGGGTTAACAAACATCATATGGAAATCGGTAACGATAACAATATCGGAAATGTACAAGTCGTAGACATCGACCAGCAAATGCGCGGGGCGTATCTGGATTATGCCATGAGCGTAATTATCCAGCGAGCCTTGCCAGACGTGCGGGACGGTCTTAAACCAGTGCATCGCCGCATTCTTTATTCGATGCACGAGAATAATATCCGCTTTAACACCTCTTATCGTAAGAGCGCCCGGATTGTCGGCGACGTAATGGGTAAATATCACCCGCACGGCGACGCAGCGATCTACGATACGATGGCCCGGATGGTGCAAGATTTCTCGTTGCGCTACCCTTTGATCGATGGACAGGGTAACTTTGGAACTATCGAAGACGACCCGCCCGCCGCCGCCCGTTACACCGAAGCCCGCATGGCCTCGATTGCGGATGATCTTTTGCAGGATATTGATAAAGATACGGTCGATTTTGTACCGAACTACGACGGCAGCGAACTTCAGCCGGTCGCACTACCGGCCAAGCTACCCAACTTGCTCTTGAATGGCGCTCAGGGTATTGCGGTCGGGATGGCAACCAATATCCCACCCCACAACTTGACCGAACTGTGCAATGTGGTGATCCATCTGATCGATCACCCGGACGCGACGGTTGACGAATTGCTGCCAATTCTGCCCGGCCCGGACTTCCCGACCGGCGGGGTTATTTTGGGCCACGACGGGATCAAGGAAGCCTATTCCACCGGGCGGGGCCGGATCGTGGTGCGGGCTAAGGCCCATATCGAGGAAAATAAAAACCGCTTCAGCATCATCGTAACCGAGTTGCCCTATATGGTCAGCCTTAAAACCTTGCAAGAACGGATCGCCGAACTGGTCAAGGACGGCAAGGTGGATGGCATTTCGGACATGATTAACGAGAGCGACCGCAACGGTATTCGGTTGGTGGTCGAACTCAAACGCGATGCCCAGCCCAAAAAGGTTTTGAACCAGCTTTTCAAGTATACCCAGCTTCAGACCAGCTTTAGCTGTAATTTGCTGGCCCTGGTGGACAACGGCATGGAGCCAAAGTTGTTGACCTTGCGGCGCATCTTGCGCGAACATATTGCCTGGCGGCAACTGGTTATCACCCGGCGTACCCGTTTCGAGATTGATAAGGCCCGCAAACGCGCTCACATTTTGGAAGGCTTGCTGCTGGCTATCGACGTGATCGACGAAGTGATCCAGACTATCAAGGCTTCCAAAGATAACAGCGAGTCCAAACCAGCCCTGATGCAGAAGTTTGGTTTTAGCGACGAGCAGGCCCAGGCCATTCTCGATATGCGGTTAGGGCGGTTGGCGGCCCTCGAACGCCAGCGCTTGCTGGACGAGTTTAACGAGCTTCAAAAGTCTATCGCTTATTTGCAAGACTTGTTGGACAACCCGGAAAAGATTTTGCCTTTGATTAAGGAAGACTTGACCCAGTTGCGCGACAAATACGGCGATGCCCGCCGTACCCTGATTATGGCTGGAGCCGAATCGGATTTCTCGATAGAGGATTTGATCCCGAACGAGCTAATTCTGGTAACGGTCACGAACAAGGGTTACATCAAGCGGTTGCCGCACGATACCTACAAAACCCAACGGCGCGGCGGTAAAGGTATTACCGGCATGACTACCCGCGAGGAAGATGCTGTCAAGCATACGATTATCTGCAATACGCTCGATAGCTTGCTTTTCTTTACCAACAAGGGCCGGGTCTTCCAGGTCAAAGCTCACGAAGTACCCGACTCAGGCCGTACCGCGAAGGGTTTGCCGCTTATCAATCTGGTGGCGATTACCCAGAACGAGCAGGTCACAAGTGTGTTGCCTGTAACCAGTTTCGCCAACTCGGAGTATTTGATTATGGCGACCCGCAACGGCAAGATCAAGCGCACCAATCTAAGCGAGTACGCCGCTGTTCGCTCCAATGGCTTGATAGCAATCAAGCTAGAGGGCAACGACGAATTGAGCTTTGTGTGGGAAACGGCGGGCAAAGGCGATGTTATTCTAACGACCGCCGAGGGCAAAACTATTCGCTTCCGCGAAGATGAAGTGCGTCCGATGGGCCGCGACACGGTTGGGGTGAACGCGATCAGGCTGGTTAACGAAAGCGATTATGTGGTCGGGATGGACATTGTACTGCCGGATGCCGATTTGTTTATCATAACTTCGGGCGGTATCGGCAAGCGCACCCCGCTTGACGAGTTCCCGACGCATGGCCGCTACGGACAGGGCGTGATTGCGATGCGCCTTACCCCCAAAACAGGCCGGATTATCGCCACACGAGTCATCAAAGACAACGACGAGATCATGCTAATGACCACCAGTGGGATGGTCACGCGGATCGCGGCCCACGATGTCAGCCGTCAGGGGCGTTCTACTCAGGGCGTGATGGTGATGACTTTCAAGGAGGGCAAGGGCGACAGCGTGGCCTCGGTCGCTATCGTGCGCGAAGAACAGGCCGCCGCCGCCAAAGACCGGGGGCGCGGTTCCGAACTGGACGAGTTGCGGTTGAACGGTAATGGCAACGGTAACGGGCATCTCCACACTAACCCGGTTGAGTCCGACGAGTTTATCGAATTGACCGATAACCCGATCGAAGACGACGATGACACAGCCTCTAACGGCAATGGCAACGGACATAAACCGCTGGTCTGATAGACCTTTGCTATAAGTTGGGGATTTCCAGCCTACAGCAGAGTAATTGACCGATTCTAGGAGCGAGCTTCTGCTCGCGATTGAACAACCCAGCCGTTGCTTCAATCGCGAGCAGAAGCTCGCTCCTACAAATAAGTGGATCGCTCAGGGGCTTTGTATTGTGTCATAGAATAAAAAGTCAGGCCAAACCGGGTTTGGCTTTTTTGTTGGAATAGTCTTGAAAGGAACAGATAAAGAATGTTGGTAGGGTTAGTACCGATGGGCGGGTTCGCGGAACGGTGGCGACCCTATCCCGGCCCGAAAGAGTTGCTGCCTTGTGGGGTCGATCCGAGTGGTCGGCCCCGTGTGATCGCCGATTATGTGCTAGATCGGATGATGGCTGCCGGGGTCGAAATGGTGGTTGTGCCGGTGCGGGCCGAAAAAGCCGAACAGGTTTTGAGCTACTTCGGACATCGCCTATCTAATGGGGCTTTGCTGGTTTACGTGGCGGCTCCCGGCCCTAGCTTGCTGGCTAATTTGCAAGCCTGTGTCCCACTTTTACGCGGTCATCGGGTGCTGTTCGGCTTTCCCGATACCTATTTTCTACCCCAAAACGCTTTTAGCTATTGCCTGGAAGCACTTGATCCACAGATTGAATTGGTGTTGGGTAGCTTTAGCAACCACGAAATTACCCGTATGTTTTTGGTCGAGCGCGAAGGGTCGCGCCTGACCGGGGTCAGAACCACCCCCCGCCCAAACGATCAGCCCGAATTGGGTAAAGAGGTCTGGGGGATTGCGGCCTGGAACGACGCTTTTACCGAGCGATTGGGAGGCTGGTCACGCGACGAGGGCGACGACCCGTCGTATGTCCTTAATGCAGCAGCAAAGACAGGGCAGTCCCTTTGTATCCCTATGCCGGAAGGTGAGTATTTTGAAGACCTGGCTTCCTATCAGATTTACCAGCGTTTCTTGCGGAAAATAGACCCGGTTTAAGCTCTTTATTAATCTTTAGAAAGTAATCAGACCGAGACGTGCGCCTCGGCTAACCGCTTCGGCCCGGCTGGAAGCATCCAACTTGGCATAGAGCGAGGAAACGTGAAATTTGACGGTATGTTCGCTGATCTGCAACTGCCGCGCGATCAGCTTATTGGATAACCCCTGACTGAGTAGTTCCAGCACTTCCTGTTCGCGGCCCGTCAAGGTCTCGCCGAACGGCCCGACTTCCAGCGCCTCACCGGGCGAACGCTGGCCTAGCAGCTTTTCGGCTAACGGCCTGGGTAGGACGGTCAAGCCCTGATAAGCGGCATTGACAGCGGTGCGAAGTTCGGGACCCGGCGCATCCGGCGACAAAACGGCCCAGCCACCCAATGACAGGCTCGACAGGGCCGTTACGGTTTGCTCGTCATCGGCTAAGACCACCAGAGCCAGGGCGGCACGATTGGCAAGTACACCTCGCCCAATTTCCCTCAAGAGGGCCGGATCAGCCACGATCAGAACATCAACTTTATCCCGTTCGACCTCGGCAGACAAATTGTCCAGGTTGGCACCCTCACCGACTACTTCTATTTCAGAAGAGGCCAGCAGACTACGCAACCCGGCCCGCATCACCGGGGTCGGCGCGGTAATAAAGACCTGGATCATCAAGTGCGCTCCTGTCGCCCCGCTTCGAGCGTCAGGGTTAGGATTGTGTCGCCCCGAATTAGCTGGGCCTTGAGTTGCGTGCCGGGCTTGTTAAGGCTCAGCAAACCGCTCAACGAGGCTACTTCGCGCATGCGCTGTCCGGCTACTTCCAACAGCACATCGCCGATCTGCAAACCGCCCCGCTCGGCCGGGCCGCCGGCATCCAGATTGGCTACTTTCAAGCCGACTACAATGGTCGGCTCAGGGTCGCCCGGCATCAGTATCCGCAACTTGACCGGGCGCACCCCTAGTCCAAGATAACTGCGGCCGGTTGTACCGAGTTCAGCCAGCCATTTTTTTACCACCTGACTAGGGATCGCGATCCCCAGGTCGCCCCCAAAGACCATCGAATTGATCCCGATAACAGCACCTTCGGCGTTCAGGAGTGGCCCGCCCGAATTTCCGGGAGCCAACCGGACATCGGAGCGAATGTACTGAGCAACTTGTGGGTTGCGACTGCCCTGGTTGCGGATTTCCCCCAGACCGCTGATGATCCCGGCGGTCACGACACTCGGAATGCCCCAGGGATGCCCAATCGCCAGAGTCAATTCGCCCACGCGCAACCGGGTCGAATCGCCGACCGGCAGGGCCGGAAGATCAGCGACCGGGATTTGCAGCCGGGCCAGATCGAGTTGCGGGTTAAGGTCAGTCACCTGGGCCTCGAACTCGCGCCCATCTGCCAAATATACTCGGATTTTCCCGCGATTTTCGCCCACCACGACGTGATGATTGGTGATGATAACGCCGTCTGATCCCCAGATTACGCCCGCCCCGATCCCGCGTCCGCCGCTCCGTACCTGCACTACACCGGGCAGAACCCGGTCAATCACTTCCTGGATCGAAGCCGAAAGTGTATCGCCCTGATTGGGAGCGACTTCAAATTGTAGGGTCATGTTAGTTCTACCTCTATTCTATCCAAAGGGATTTACGATTTTAACTAGCCCGCTCAGGATTAAGCCTTCGCCTCAGTACTCTAACAAGTAAAAGTTGTCGCGATTACCATTGTCAGTACTCTAACACCCAAGTGTCATGTCATCTGTGTCATTATGAGTACAACGTCTCACAATGACAATGACATGGATCGTAAATCGTAAATCGCGGCCTCGCCCCCTCTGGGGGTAAATCGTAAATCGTAAATCGTAAATCGTAAATCCCTCTAGGCCCTTTGTCCGACCGTCACCTGGAGAGTGTGTAAGCCTTCGCCGCGAATGATTTCGACCGCCACCGGCTTACCGACTCGTTCGCCAGTTAGGAGGGCCTGAACGTCCTCGGCCCCGGTCGCCGGTTGACCGTCCAGCGTTACCAGTATATCTCCCACCAGCAAACCGCTCTGCCGGGCCGGGCTATCTTCCTCAACCTTAACCACCAGCAAACCGCGTTCCTGAGTGCGTCCGGCACGTTGGGCGGCGGGTAGTTGTACCGGCTGGATACTGATACCAAGATAACCGCGTTTGATAAAACCCTGCTGGGCCAGAGTTTGGGCTACCTGCCAGGCATGCCCGACCGGGATTGCGAGGGCCACGCTACTGACAACGGCAGTCGAAAGCACGCCCAATACCGCACCTTGTGGGTCGATTAGCGGCCCACCCGAAAAACCAGGGTAAGGGATCGCATCGGTTTGAATATATTTTTCGAGGGTTACGCCCTGACGGGTGCGGAGCGGGCCACCGGTAGCACTGATAATCCCAACGCTTGCCATCGGCCCTTCGCTCGAAGGTCGTCCCACCGCCAGAACCAATTGGCCCACTCTAGGCGTTTCGGACGAGGCTGAGGCTGCCGGGGCGGTCAGGTTTGGCACCCGCAAAACTGCCAGGTCGGTCGATAGGTCGCGCCCGACGAACTGGGCCGGTAAGGTAGTGCCATCGGGGGCTTGGATCGTCAAATCTTCTTCGCGTTCCAGCACGTGATCGGCAGTCAAAACCAGGCCCGGCGCGAAGACGATCCCACTGGCGGGTTGGCGTTGCCGCCCATTGACCAGCACCAACGAAGCTCCAATTCGCTCGACCGCATCGGCCATTTGATTGGATAAAGCGCTGACGAGGCTATTTACAGATGCAGTTTCCATAATTTTGTCCTTGCTCTTTATTTATTTATTATTAATTACTCAATTTCCCCTTTGGGCAACCACAAGGGTCGCACCCTACAAGGGATTACGGTAGGGGCGACCCTTGTGGTCGCCCGTGAACACCATGTCGGGTCTCTGAGGGCGACCACAAGGGTCGCCCCTACCAACGCAATTTCTTTGTAACTTGCTGTAATATACCTGAGAGCGGGCCTGCCCGCATCGCTCATCCGGCTAGAGCGTAACCCGGCTAAACGGCTAGGTGTTGTTAGCTATACTTTTGATCGAGCCGGTGATCGCTTCGATCAAGCCTCTGGTTGCCATCGAGACGGTTCCGACCCGCCGATAGACCAGCCCAAAAATAAATTCCTCGGTCAGGTCGGCGACCGGCAATAGCCGCAAGTCCTCTTTTAACTGCTCCGGCCTGAGCAAGGCTTCGGTAATAAAGCTGGGGCCAACCCCTTGCTTAACGAACTCTTTGAGGGCTTCGATAGAATCAATCTCGACCAGAGGGTGCAGCGCAAAGCCGCGCTGGGCAAAGACCCTTTCGACGATCCGGCGCAACCCAAAGCCTTCCCGGAATAGTACTAACGGCTCGGTCACGATTTCCTCGAAGCGGAGCGGGAGAGGAAGTTGAACTAGCCGATGCCGAGGCGAGACCACCAGTTGAAGCGGTTGGCGGAATAGCTCACGGACTACCAACAATTCGGAGTGGCTGGTCGGGTCAAAAACTAGGCCGAAATCGAGGCTTTCCCGCTCAACCAACTGCATCAGTTCGTCCGCCCCGCGCACGCTGACCCGCAGCCGAATCTGAGGGTAAAGCTGGTGAAAGCGGGCGAAGACTCGCGGCAAAAAAGTAGTTGCGAGGGCCTCCACGCAACCAAGCGTTACCAACCCACGTTCGCCCGCTTTTAATTCGATCATAGCTTGCTGGCCTTGCTGCAACTGGCCCAGGGCAGTGCGGGCATAGGCCGTAAACTCCTGCCCGGCTTCGGTCAGGATTACCCGGCGTTCCACCCGCCGAAACAATTCGACCCCCAGTTCACTTTCGAGAGCCGCGATCTGCCGACTAAGGGCCGATTGCGCCACCATACAAAGTTCGGCAGCCTTGCGAAAGTTCTGGGTTTGGGCCGCCGTCAGAAAATAGGTCAGTTGCCGGAACTCCATACCAGCCTCCATTTTGCCTTTTTACTGGCAAAAATCTATAACTTAAAAAGTTGATGCCATACAAGCATCAAAATCTTACCAAATAAGTGTTAGCTATATCAACAAACCGCGTTATACTAAGCTTTGTAGTACTTATGGTAAAATTCATAGATATTGACCCTTGTAGGAGCGAGCTTCTGCTCGCGATTGAACACTCAGCCGTCCCTTCCATCGCGAGCAGAAGCTCGCTCCTACAGACAATTGGTTAGTTCAATTGCTTTGTGTTCAGCAGTATATAGATAGCCTCATGATTTTAAGTAAAGAAACAGGGAAATTAAAAATGAATTCATTAAAAACGGTTGAGAATAAGTCAGAAGTGGTAGCTCAGAGCGTTCCGCAGCAGGGCTACAAACCGATCCGGCTGATCGATTATCTTCTAATCGGCTGCGTCGTAACGATTTGGGGGGTCGCTTTTGTCGGGATGAAAGCGATAATACACGATGCACCGCCGCTCAAGGCTGCCGGACTGCGCTTTTTTATCGGAGCGTTGCCGTTGCTGGTGATCGCTTTGCAACCAAAACGGCTGAGTAAATTGCGCCCGATAGATTTTGGCAAGTTCGCTTTGCTGGGCCTATTGCAAACAACCGTGATGTTTGGCATCATCTTTACGGCTTTACAATACGTTCCGGCGGGGGTAAGCTCGATTGTACTCAATACCAATCCCTTCTTCGTGGCGATCCTGGCTCACTGGCTAATAAAGGGCGACCGTTTGACCAAACAAAAGATTATTGGACTGGTACTGGGCTTTAGCGGGGTGCTGGCGTTGGTACTGGGCGGCAAGAGCTTTGGCGAAGTCGCTTTCTACTGGCCTTTATTATTGCTTTTGACGGCGGGCGTATGGGGTTTTTGCTCGATTTTGGTCAAGCTGTTTGGCTACCGCGATATGGTTAGCATGACCGCCTGGCAGTCGTTATTCGGGTCGATCCCGCTTCTGGCGCTGGGCTTTGGCCTGGAAGACCGCCCAATCAACTTGACCTGGTCTTTTGGCCTGTGGACGATTTATGTGGCGATACTGGGTTCGAGTTTTGCGTGGTGGGCCTGGTACAAGGTGCTGCAACGTTATCATGCCAGCCAGGTTACGGTTTTCCTGTTCTTGATCCCGGTCTGCGGTGTAACGGCTGGAATAATACTGCTTGGTGAAAGCCTGACTTTGAATATGGCTATCGGTGGAGCGCTGGTCGCTGCCGGGATCGTGGTGGTCAATTTGCGGCGGACGGCGAACGGTGGTCGTTTCAATTTGCCCTTTGGGGATGCGGTTCGACGTACTTTGGCGCCTACCCCGGTCGTCGCGGTTTGCACATCGGAAGAAACCGCTGTCAGCAATAACTCTCGTGTATAATTTGCCCACCTGTAGTTGTACACAGTCAACCTATCTTTAAGGCTTGTTTATAGGGGATAATATACGCGGGGCGCGGGTATAACATAAATTAGTCAGTTCATTAAGAATAGGGAACTTTATTTGTAACTACACAGACCGGGCGACCACAAGGGTCGCCCCTACCCAAAATTCGTTGTAGGGGCGACCCTTGTGGTCGCCCAAAGTAGATAAGCTGAGTAGTTACCTTTATTTATCCTGTTCACCCTGTAAATCCCTGTTAATTTTCGAGGAGCGCAGCTTTTTAATGAAAGAGTCAGGCTTGTTAGTAGAGCCGGGGTCGCCCGCCCCGGCTCTCAAGCATGTTTCGGTTGCTATTTTGGGTGCGGCAGCTTTTATCGTGACCGCCGATGTGCGGGTAGTAAACCCCCTTCTCCATGTTATTGCCAGCGAATTCAAAACCGATGTAGGCAGCACCGGCATAATCGTGACAGCTTATACTATTCCCTATGGCCTGTTTCAACTGGTCTACGGGCCACTAGGCGACCGAATCGGCAAACTGCGCGTGATGTCTATAACGATGGGCTTGTTTGCGATTGGGACTGCTATTTGCACTTTTGCGCCAAACCTGGCTATCTTGAGCTTGCTCCGCTTTTTGACCGGGGTTGCGGCAGCCGCAACGATCCCGATGTCGCTGGCCTATATTGGCGACAACTTTGCCTATCAGGAACGGCAGGCCGCTATCGGTCGCTTTTTGGGGGCGGTCGCTTTGGGTCAGATTTTGAGCGCCAGCCTGGGCGGAATTGTCGCAGATTTTCTTAGCTGGCGGGCGATCTTCTTCTTTTATGGGTTGGTATCGCTGGTGGTTTTCTGGATACTATGGCGGGCGGCTCAACAAAATCCACCCCAACTCAACCCGGAAGCTAGGCTGGGCTGGGCCGCTTTCAAGCCCTACTGGGGACTACTGACTAGCCCAGGCCCTCGACTGGTGATTATAGCGGTTTTTATCGAAGGTTTCTTCTTTTTTGGAGGCTTCACTTTTTTGGGGGCCTTTTTGCGCGACCAGTATAACCTGTCCTATCTGGCAATCGGCTTTATCTTGAGCGGCTTTGGATTGGGCAATTTGATCTACAGTCGGTCGGTCAGGTGGTTGGTGGCCCGCTTTGGCGAAAGCGGCTTGATATTACTGGGTGGGATACTGACTTTTGTTTGCTACAGCGTGATTGCCCTGCTCCAAAGCTGGGTGCTATTTATCGTGGTTAATATCTTGCTCGGCCTGAGCTACTATATGTTGCACAGCACCCTCCAGACCAAAGCAACCGAAATGGCTCCCGGAGCGCGTGGGACGGCGGTTTCGCTTTTTGCTTTTAGCCTGTTCTTGGGGCAGGGGATCGGTACGGCAGCCCTCGGTTTGGTAGTGGATGGCCCCGGTTATATCTCGGCTTTTCTAATTGCCGGAACAGGAATAGGCTTACTGGCAGGCTGGTTTGTTACGAGTGGTCAGCGTCAGGCCAAAAAGCTGGCCTAAAATCCCCTCAACAAAATACCCGCAAGAGATGAAAGGGACTGAGGACTGAGGACTGAGTAGTACGGTTGGGTGAGGTCGCTCTGCCACTGGATATTTCCCTTCATCCCTCATCCCTTGTTAGACACGTTTGGCTTGTTGAGCCTCGTGAATATAACGTTGCACTTCGGCCATAAAATGATGAATATCAATTGGCTTGGTAATATAACCATCTCCACCGGCATCATAACCACGTTGGCGCTCGGTGTCCAGCGCATGAGCGCTTACAAATACAATCGGTATAGCCGCCAGGCGGGGGTCGGACTTTATTTGTCTGGTCACGGCATAACCATCTATGTCTGGTAATCTTACATCCATCAAAATCAAATCAGGCTGTTCGTGGCGAGCCATTTCAATAGCCATTGGCCCATCAGTCGCTTCTAGTACTTCGCAATCATTTATCAGGTGTAGCACGTCACGGAAAAGCTCACGATTATCTGCAAGATCTTCCACTAACAATATTCTTGCCATGTCCCTGTACTCCATTCTATAACACTAACACCAACCATAGTTCTACGCATGTAGTATAACAATTAAAATCTCTTTATGTTTGTAATTATACAGCCTTTTTTCAATTTGAAAAGCGTTTCTAACTCGTGAAACCAGCCCTGAATAATTACTTATGTCGTACCTGAACATTAAGAATAAAAAGGAGGCTGTACCATTAGTGGTATAGCCTCCCACTGCTACGCTTTATTAGCCGATAGAGCCTTCCATTTCAAGGGCGACCAGACGGTTCAACTCAAGCGCGTACTCCATCGGGAGTTGCTTGGTAACTGGTTCGATAAAGCCATTGACGATCATCGCCATCGCTTCGGCCTCGCTCAAACCCCGGCTCATCAGGTAGAAGATTTGCTCCTCCGAAACCCGACCGACCGTCGCTTCGTGTTCGATAGTGACGTTGTTCTGGTGAACCTGGATGTTCGGATAAGTATCGTTCTTGCTGAACTCGTCCATCAACAGACCGTCGCAACGTACCTTAACCTTCGAGCCATACGCGCCGTGCGCGATCCGCACCAGACCCCGGAACCCGGCGTGACCCCCGTCTTTGGCAATCGACTTTGCCAACACGTTCGAGGTAGTGTAGGGTGCGCCGTGAATGACCTTCGCGCCGCCGTCCTTGTGCTGGCCCTTGTTGGCGAAAGCGATGTTCAGGTGGTCGGCCCGTGCGCCCTTGCCGATCAGGTAGGAGCAGGGGTAGAGCATGGTGATCTTGCTGCCCATCGAACCGCCGACCCACTCCATGCGGCCCTCTTCCTCGACCAGCGCCCGCTTGGTGTTCAGGTTGTACACGTCGCTTGACCAATTCTGGACGGTCGTGTAACGAGCGCGGGCGGACTTCCGCACAAAGATTTCGACAACCGCACTATGCAAAGAGTTGGTGCTGTACTGCTGGGCGGTACAACCTTCGATATACTCCGCGTCCGAGCCTTCCTCAACGATCAGCATAGTATGCTCGAAAGTGCCTTCTTCTTTGCCTTCCATCCGGAAGTAAGCTTGCAAAGGCAAGTCAACTTTGGTGTTGGGTGGAACCCACATAAACGAGCCACCACTCCAGACCGCCCCGTGCAAAGCCGCAAACTTGTTGTCGGTCGGTGGCACGTTGTTGGTCATGAAGTGCTTCTTTACAATGTCAGGATATTCTTTGACTGCCGTGTCCATACTGGCAAAGAGGATACCCTGCTTGCTATATTCTTCTTTGATGCCTTCATAGACCGTCTCGTTGTCATAAACTGCTACGACACCGGCAAGATACTTGCGTTCGGCTTCGGGAATACCCAGCTTTTCATAAGTATCCTTGATGTCTTGCGGCACTTCGTCCCAGTTGCGGGTCTTTTTAGAGCCGGGCGGGGTATAGAAAGTGAGGTTATCGAAATTGAGATCACTCAAGTCCGGCCCCCAGGTTGGCATTGGCTTGGATTCAAAAATGTCAAAGCTCTTGAGACGTTTTTGCCGCATCCAATCCGGCTCGTCTTTTTGCCAGCTAATCTCTTCGACCAACTCGCGGGTCAACCCTTTGCGGGCTTTCCAAATTTTGAGCAACGGCGTACCGAACTCGGTCTTGGCCCGGACTACCTCTTTTTCTATCGTCATCCTTCTACGCTCCATTCTTCAATACACAATTCAAATGTAGGATGCAGAATGTACTATTACAAATGAGTTAAGTATAATCTCTACTAACTGGACTTTTTATTCTGCAAGCTGAATTCTATATTCCGAATTCCCAATTTAATTCGCTTCGGCCCAATCTTCTTCTTCCGGGGCGGACACTTTGTAACCGGCTTTTTGCAAACCAGCCTTGACAGTACGAAGGGCTAACCCGGCGCACTTGAGACGGACGGCGCTATTGATCTCGATCCCCAGTTCCTCGATCAGTTCGTCCCGGCTAACCTTGTCCAACGTTTTTAGATTTTGGCCCTCAAGTTTGTCGATCAAGACCATCGCGGTCGCCCGACTGACGGCGCAACCCCGGCCTGTAAACCCGACATCCTCGACTTCCCCGTCCTCGTTCAGCCTGAGTTGAACCTTGAATTTATCGCCGCACAACGGGTTGGAATCTTCAAAAGTAATATCTGGATTGGCAACTACATGCCCCCGCGCCTGCTTATCAAAAGCAGAAGCCAGTTCCAGCACGTACTCCATATCCATATCATCCCGCATTTCCTCGACCGCCACTTTACTTTCCTCCCGGTATTTTTAGCTGTCTTTCATTCCCTACTATTCTACTCGGAATTACTCTTTTTGTCAAAGGCTTTGCGTGACAGTTTAGTAATCTTTGCACAATCTTTAATCTGTTTTTAGCCAGTCGCAAAAACCGAATAGATAGGGTAAAATAGCCCATAACAAACGGTCAGCTTAGGGCTGACCACTGACTGCTATTAGCCATACGAAAAAGAAGGGTATTGCAAATCATGTCAGACAGCCTGGAAGAGTTGTTAGCCTCGTCGCGCAAGCCCGCCGAGTTTATCTTGAGCGCATTTGGGGATGAGATTGCCGCCGACCTGGACGAACAACTGGATGTGCTGGAACAAGAGGATATTCGCTTTTTGGAATTGCGGGGAGCCTGGGGCAAGAACGTCGCCAATTTCGATAACGCCGATCTCAAACGGATCGAAAAGAGCCTGGCAGCCCGTGGGATTGGGGTCTCGGCGATTGGTTCGCCGGTTGGCAAAAGCCTGATAACCGAGCCGTTCGAGCCGGTCTTAAAGCAGTTCGAGCGCATTTTGGAGATCGCCGACTGGATGGGCAGTTCGTACATTCGGCTGTTCTCTTTCTTTATGCCCAAAGAGGAAGGCGAGGCTGCTTACGACAAGTATCGTTCGGAAGTCTTTCGCCGCCTGGAACGCATGACCGAAATGTCCCAACCCTACGGCCTGATCTTGCTGCACGAAAACGAGAAGGACATTTATGGTGATACCGCCGCTCGCTGTGCCGATTTGCTCGATACGGTCGGCTCGGCTAATTTACGGGCGATTTTCGACCCGGCCAATTTTGTCCAGTGTGGAGTAAAACCCTTTACCGAAGCCTATCCTTTGCTGGAACGTCATATCACTTATCTGCACATCAAAGATGCCTTCTTCGAGGACGGGCGGGTCGTCGTGGCAGGCGCAGGTGAGGGCGAAGTAGAAGAGGTTGTAACAGCGTTGCATCAAAAGGGATATGTGGGGTATGCTTCGCTAGAACCCCACCTCAGCGCGAGTGGAGTGTATGGCGGGTTTAGCGGCCCCCAACTCTTTCACGAAGCGGTCAGTGCCTTCAAAGCTATTTTAGCCAGGATAGAAGAACCCAATGTCTTTTGAACAAACCCAAATGGCAAATATAGCCCCTATCGGCTTTGGGGTAGTGGGCTGCGGCGTGATCGGCCCGGTGCATTGCGACTCGATTAAGCAGGTCGCAGCGGCCCGGTTGGTGGCGGTTTGCGACACTGACCTCCAAAAAGCGCGGACGCTGGGCGAACGCTACGCGGTGCCTTTCTATACCGATCTAGCCGCTTTCCTGCAACACCCTGGCCTGGAAGTTGTAAATATATGCGTACCAAGCGGCTATCACGCTGAGATCGGGGTCGCAGCGGCCCAGGCCGGAAAGCATGTGCTGGTCGAGAAGCCCATCGAAATTACATTAGCCGCCGCCGACCGCCTAATTACCGCCTGCGACGAAGCCGGGGTCAAACTTGGGGTTATCAGCCAGCACCGCTTTGCCCCCGACGTGTTAAAAATCAAGGCCGCAATTGATAACGGGCAATTTGGCCCACTGGTGTTGGGCGAAGCGGTTATCAAATGGTATCGCACTCAGGAATACTACGATAGCGGCGATTGGCGTGGCACAAAAGCGCTCGACGGCGGGGGAGCCTTGATGAACCAGGGCGTGCATTATATCGACCTGTTGCAATGGCTGATGGGGCCGGTCGTCTCGATCAAAGCCGCCACGATCACCCGCACCCATCAGATCGAGGTTGAAGACGTGGGGGTAGCCATCTTGCGCTTTGCAAATGGGGCGCTTGGCACGATCACCGGCAGCACCTCGGTCTATCCCGGTCTACCCGAACGGCTCGAACTACATGGTCGCGATGCGACCGCCATTATCGAGGCCGACCGCCTCAAAGAATTTTTTCTACGCTCCGAACTGGGCAACCCCGGCAGCTATGGCCTGAGCGATAAAATTGCCCAACAAGCCCAGGCTGACTCCAAAGAAGGCGGGGCCGCCGATCCTGCCGCAATCGGGATCAGCGCCCACACCACCCAGGTCGCCGACTTCGTTGCCGCGCTACGTGAAAACCGCGACCCAGCGATCACCGGGCGGGATGCCCGCCGTCCGCTCGAAATCATTCTGGCGATCTATCGAGCTTCGGAAGAAAACCGGGAGATAAGCCTGACGTGAGTTATCCTTTTGAAGCTTTGCCTTTGCACCCAACCGCCGACCAAGAAGCAGATTTTCAGGTTTACGCAATTGTCGAGCAAGTCGAGGGTAGCACCGAGCGGACGGTCTGGGACGAAACCCGCCGCGAATTTGTCAAAACCGGGTTGGTAATGTCCCGCCCGCTTCCGGCCCCCTACGGCTGGATTCCCCAGACCCATAGCCAGGGCGATCACGACCCGCTTGACGTGCTGATCCTGAGCGAGACACAACTGGCCCAGGGCGATTTTCTGGTGGTGCGGCCTATCGGGGTGCTGCTCCGGCGCGATGCCGACCACAAAGTACTGGCGGTCGATATTAAGGATACGCGCTTTGGTTCGTTAGCTGAATACCACGAATTACCGGGCGAGTTCCTTACTAAAATCGAGGATTGGTTCCGGCCTTACTTTGAGTTGGACGGTTGGGCTGATGCAGCAGGCGCTCGTCGGATGATCGAAGAAGACCACGCTACCTTTTTAAGCTTGTAAACCTCAAACCGGGAATTGCGCCGCCCTCTTTAAGTTCAGAACATGTGATCGTTCTTACAATCCAGCTGTGCCGCCGATCATAGTATTGGTGGCACACTTTTTGTACTATGTAGCGGTAAGGAGCCGAACTTTTGTTCAATACAAATTTAGCTCTTTGTACAAAGTAGTAAGCCGCAAGGCAGGAAGTGTAAGGCAAGACAATGTATCTAACCACTTTAGAACTTGATTTAGATAAAGAGACCGAGCCACAAGTCGAAACGGCCCCTGAAACCGCCGACGACGAAGAATATTGCTGGGGTGAGGCCCGCTACGCTCAATCGCTGGCTCCTCGCCGCTTTGCGTCCAACCAACCCCGACCTGAAACAGGCAGACGACAGTGGTCGGAGAACGTCAATCGTTCTAACTTCCGTATCCTGGGCTAAAAGCAAATTTGAGGGGCTGGTTTTTTGGCAAAGCTGCGGTACAATAGTAGCGGCCCGTTAGAGCTTTGGGCCAAGCGTCACACTAACGTAGCACACGAAAGCTTCCTCAATGTCAAAATGGATCGAGCAACATTCCGAACGTATTGCACTTGCGCTGACCGGGCTAGGTCTGGCGTTACGGTTAATTGGGCTGGGGGCGCGTCCGTTCTGGTTCGATGAAGCAATCAGTGCGGTCTATGCCCGGCAAGACCTTGAGACGCTTTTTCGCCTCAACGCCGGGGACAACCATCCCCCCGGTTATTATCTGGCCCTCAAAGGCTGGATCGGGCTGTTCGGAACTGATGACGGTGTGCTAAGGCTGCTCTCGGTCTTGCCGGGGGTTGCGGCGATCTGGCTGGTCTGGCGGATCGGGCGAAGGCTCTTCCCACTTGCACCGCGTATTGCTCTGGTAGCGACGGCTCTTACCGCGCTCTCACCCTTCCAAATTTATTTCTCTCAAGAACTTCGCAATTATTCTACCCTCGAATTTTTTGTGCTGCTGGCGACCCTTTGCTGGCTTCGCGCCCTCGACCATAATCGCTGGTTCGATTGGGTTGGTCTGGGTCTAGCCGGAACACTTGGTCTGCTCTGCAACTTTACGACCGCCTTTTATTTGGCAGGTTTGAGCCTCTATCCGCTTTTCCGGGCGCGGCATTACTGGCAAACCGGCAGACTCTCCCGCCTGATCGCAACCGACGCGCTGACCGGGTTGGTAAGCGGCCTTTTGCTTTTGCCCAAACTGAGTAGCCGCCTCGAAACAATCAAGGGCAATTTCTGGATACCAGCGCCGGATGTGCTAATAGTACTGCGGACGTTTTACACCTTTATTTTTGGGGCAATCCAGGCCGAGCGATTTGTGGCGGCTTTTGGGCTGGCCCTGGTAATCTTTTCGATAGTAGTGGCCCAGGTCGGCACTGGGCTGATAAAGTCCGCCGACCCAGGGCTGCGGCTTTCGGTCTGGCTGCTGGTCGCGCCGCTCGGCCTGATAATTATAATCTCGCTGGCCTTTCAGCCGCTCTACCTGGATAAAGCCCTGATCGCCTGTTCGCCCCACTATTACATGCTAATCGGCTGGGCTATCTTCAGACCAGAACGCAAACGGGCGGGAGGTTGGTTGTTGGCGGGCGTACCAACCGCTCTGGCAATTTTGTTAGCTCTCGCCGCCCTCCCCGATCTTTATACCGGAACGCTCAACCCGCTTTATATCGCCCGCTATGATGCCAATCGGGTCAACCGCTATTTAAACGAGCAGGCTCGACCGGGCGATCTAGTCGTAACGGCGACCGATATTAGCTGGCTACCCCTGGTTTACTATAACCCCGGTCTGGCCCCGACCAAATCTCCGCTTAAGGATTATCCTTACCCCAATATCTTTCCGGCCCTGGTCAAACAGCTTGGCTCCGAATGGCCGACCGAGGCCGAAATTGGGTCGCGGGCCAGACGAGTCTGGGTGGTATTTGAGTTAAATGCTGCCGAAAACAGCCTGCACGACCCACCCCGCCCCGCCGAACTGACCGCCGACTCCAACTGGCTACACAGCCCGGACTGGCAACGTGACACCTTGCGCTGGTTCGATAGTCACTACCGGCGCGTTTCAGCTACCGCGCTCGACCGTCTGGCGCTGGTGCTATACGAAATTGGGGGGTGAGAGTCAGATTTTGCCTGGGTTCAAACAATAAAAACGAGTGACCGTGAAGATCCCGCTCTAAACCATTTAAAAGTATAGGTTAGAAAAATTTTCTGCGGAAATTTTCCTAACCTATACCCACTCCTCGGTTTAGAGTGTGGTACAGCCTGGCTATTTTGCAAAAAACTGACGCGCACCCAAAATTGGTTCATAGCTTGACAGCCCCATGTAAAAAAGTTATAATGTCTCAACTAATTAAGAATGATTCTTAAATAGAAATGGGATAAGCTGTTAGGAAGAGGTTGTACAAGTTATGTTCACAGCAGATACGATAGCCGCTAAAATACGTGAAAGCGAGACCCTGGGTGGCAACCCGATGAAAGTCACCCCCCAGCGCCGCTTGATTTTTAAGGCCCTCGAAAATAAAACTAATCACCCGACCGCCGATGATATTTATCAGGAAGTCAAGGATATTATCCCGGATATTTCGGTTGCGACGGTCTATAAGACCCTGAATGAATTGGTCAAACTTGGCCTACTGTTAGAACTGCGTCACGATGGAGAGCAAAGTCGGTTCGACCCACGCACCGACCGCCATAGCCATTTGCTGTGCATCGGTACGAAATATAACGAGAAGGGCAAGCTAGTCCCTTGTGGTCGCCTTGAAGATGTTTCGGCCAGTTTCCCGGCCCTGAGCGTACCGGACACTGAGCAAAAGGGCTTTTTGATTATCGGTAACGAAGTGATTTTCCAGGGTTACTGCCCCGATTGTCAGGCGCACATGTCGGCGCGGGTGCAGTCCTCCGACGTATAGTGTGAGCTTCATCACAATATTCTCAACCGTCCTGATTTGGGCGGTTTTTGTTTGCCTGCTATGCTATAATCGAAAGGGGGACAACCCTCTAACCGGGCTGTGTAAGCCGGAGTCGTAATCAACAAGCATTTTTAAGCATACTCAAGGATTAGAGAATCTTTACCAATGGACGAAAACAATCAAACGCCGGAGGAATTATCCACCAGCACTGCCCCTTCCGGCGATTTCAATAACGTAGGTCAACCTTCAGAAGCGCTAATTGACCCAACTCCTGGCAGCAATCCTGCCTCGGCCCGCCCCCAGCGGAGGTTCCTCAGAAGTCTGGCCCGCTACGCTGCAATCTGGCTGATCGCTTTTCTGGTAATCCGCTTTATCATCCCATCTTATGATGTACAAGGTTCCAGTATGCTGCCGACGCTACCCGTTTCAGGCGAGCGGGTCTTGACCGACCAACTTTTTTTCAAGCTGACCGGGGGGCCTTCGCGCAGTGATATAGTAGTGGTCTCGACCGAAGGGCTGCACCTGAGTGAGCCTTATTTGATAAAGCGAGTGGTGGGGCTACCAGGCGAGAAGCTCGAAATCCGCAAGGGGGTCGTCTATATCAACGATCAGGCCCTGGGTGAGACCTATATCCAGAACAAAGCTACCTATAATTACGCCCCGACCGTCCTGAGCAAAGATTGCTACTTTGTAATGGGCGACAATCGGCCCGTCAGCCTCGATTCGCACTATTTCGGCTGCGTCCCCAAAAGCAATATCACAGCCAAAGTACTGTTCAAGTATCCCTGGCATTTTTAGCCAACCAGGTTAATTTAAAATAAAGTAACTACATAGCCATGTCACCCTGAGCCGCAGCGAAGGGTCTAGATTCTTCGGCGGGGAGCTTCTTTGGCAAAAATCCAGGTAATCCCCCGCCTCAGAATGACATGGCCTGAGTAGTTACAAAATAAAAAGCCCTCCCGATTGGGAAGGGCTTTTATTTTTATAATCTAATGTTCTTGGCCGCTCGTGATGTCTATACCGAGTTCCTCGAAAGTGACCCATTCTTCGGCCCACTTCTGGATCGCGTCGGAGACTTGCTTCATCGACTGGCCTTTGGCGGTCAGGCTGTACTCGATCCGAACCGGGCTTTCGGGGTAGACCGTGCGGATTACCAGTCCCTCGTCGCTCAGTTCGCGCAACCGTTCGGTTAGCAATCGGTCGCTGACCGGCTTGACCATTTTCAATAGTTCGTTAAAACGAAGCGGGCCGTCCATCATCGCCCGGATAATCAGACCAGTCCAGCGTTTGCCCAAAATGGACATTGCTTTTTCATATCTTGGACACATTTGAGTATTTAACTCTAGTGGCTCGATCAAAGTAGAAGTCTTGGTTCCCATACTAAATTACCTTCCCGTGTAAAACCGCCGACCTTTCGGCTAAAATATTGCCAATTTCACCGCCTCTTACTGTTAGAACGGTTACTTACTTTTCTATGCCTAGCATATCAAAATATGTAGCTTCTGTCAAGAGTTTAACGGGTTTTAAGCCCGAACTGGCTTGACGTTTGGCCTGCTAAAGCGTAAATTAGAAGGGTTAAAGCCATTTCTATACCACAGGCATCAAAGGAGATTGAGCAATGGCAAAGCTGCAAAAAATGAACCATGTAACCCATCTGACCAATAATATCCCGGCGACGGTTCAGTTTTATACCGAGGTGCTGGGCATGAAGCTAGTCGCCGCCGAGCGCCGCCCCTTACGTCCAGGTGATCTGACCGCCTATCCCGACACTAAAATCGAGAGCCTTGATGAAAGCGGTTTTGGCGAACAGCTAACTATCATGTTTGAAATGCTGGACGGGAGTCGGGTCGCTTTTGTCGAAGTCGAAGGTCTGACAAGCTGGCCTTCTAACCCTCTGCCGCGCTGGATCAAACACATGGCGATGAAGGTCGAGCGCGAGGAAGATTTGCACAAGGCCAAAGCGACGCTCCAGGAACGCGGTATCGGGGTAATCGGGCCGGTTAATCACGGGCTATTTCTATCGATCTACTTCTTTGACCCGGTCAACGACGTGCGGCTAGAATACGCCTATAACGTCGGCACTTTGGACGAGGAAGACGGACGCTTGGCCTGGGCCGCGCTCGAAACCTGGAAAGCCGGAGCCGTCCCCCAAAACCGAGCAATTTACTAGCGTCGTGTTAGCCTGTTAATCCTGTACATCCCTGTTAATATAAAGGAGCCGGAAAGATGGAAAATATAGCCCAGCAGATGCACCATATCGCCTATGTGACCTGGGATATGGATAAGACAGCCCACTTTTGGTCACATATAATGGGCCTTGAGTTGGTCGCCCACGTCTCAAAGCCGAAAGTACCCAGCACCGGGGAGGATTATCCTTATCTTCATATGTTCTTTAAGCTGGCGAACGGGGGTGATCTGGCTTTCTTCGAGGTGCGGAACGTGCCGCAAAACCCGCAGGAGGTCGGTATATCGAGTGCCCTAAAACACGTCTCATTTGAAGTGAGTTCAGAAGCCGATCTGGAAGAATA
This sequence comes from Chloroflexia bacterium, assembly GCA_038210655.1. Taxonomy (GTDB): domain Bacteria; phylum Chloroflexota; class Chloroflexia; order Chloroheliales; family Chloroheliaceae; genus 54-19. Next base: position 51,729 of record JBBQWM010000012.1, on the reverse strand, counting down.
CCGGCGGCGGCTGGAAGAAAATGGGATTGCCTACACCGGCCCGGAAGAAGATAGTTTTAATCGTTATATCACTTTTTTCGACCCGAACGAAATCAAAGTGCAGCTTTCGCTGCCGCTCCGCAGCCTCAACGAGCAGGATGCTGAGGCTGCCCACAAGCTGATCGAAGCATGGACGGCTCAAAAGCCGGACAGCCAACTACCGATGGGAATTGCCAGCGCTATAGTTTAATCGCTCTTATATCTCGAACCAATTGAGCAAAGTGCGCCAATCCTTGTTAGCTTCATCGACGTAAAATTGAAGCAAGTGCAGCTTTCCCATACTCAATTTCAAAATAGCCCGTTCGACCGCTTCACGAGCGCCGCCCGCTTTGCAATCCAGCGAACTCAAAATTTTCATTGCACTGGCTAATTGGGATTGGTCAAAGGTGTTAGCGGTTATTGATAGGATCGTGGTTCGGTTATGGGTTGCAGTCAACATTTGTCCCTCCTTTTGTTAGTTTTCATTTTCGTTTTTGTATCACTAATTCAAAGGCAAGAAATATACCAGGTTTACCAGACAAAAGAGATTTGCACTCGCCTAACCGAGCAACTTGTTATAGTGGTATAATAGCAAGCATGAAAATTAGTTTTACAGCCCGCAAAGCCCAGGAGGAAATCCGACGGCAAACCGATCATATCCGGCCTGACCCTCGCCCCCAGGTCGAACTGAGCCAGCGCGACCATATTCAGGCGCTTTTTTTGCGACTGATCCCAGCCCTCTATGATTATCCGGGGGTCGAACCGAATGAGTTGGTGCGCGGGGTTGCCCTCAAACTGACCGCCGCCGAAATCCAATACCTGATCGACCGATTGGCGCTGGTACGTAAGAATCGGGATGTCATGGTAATCAGCCGAGGGCAGGAAGACATATTATTGCCGATCCAGACTAATTTCGACCCGCGCAAATTGCCACTAGCCGCAATTTGGAGTGATGGCGGATTTTACACCGACAAAGAACGGGCCAATTCCAACCAATCCCGGTTGCGAAAACTAGGGCTACGCGACGGTATTGCCGGGTATGCTTCCTATCGCTGTATGATATTGAACCCGCCGGTCGGACGGTCTTCCTGGCAAACTGGGCCGGAAGAATTACGGGTTGCTTCCAGCTACGAGGCCGAGGCGGTCGCGGTCGAACTGGCCCTGATCGATCTGATTGGGCGCTTGGAAGACGAGCGCAACCTGCCCGCCGCCGACCAGTTTCATGTCGTGCTATTCTCGGACTGCCAGAGCCTTATTACGGCTATCCAATCCAACCGCCCCCCGAAGCTCGATAGCGAAGAAGCCGCTGCCCCGACGATTGCCCGCATCCGCATTCTGACGACCCGCCTGGGCGGGTTCCATCCGCGCTGGGAAATGCGCCGCCACATCAAGCAGCGTCTGGGCCATTAGCGGGTGCAACCCGCCTCCCCTCAATCCGTTATAATATTGTAACAACTCAACCGTACTTTGATGGACTCTTAATTTTATTCAGGAAGGTTGGAGCCAGCATGAACCAAATTTTGAAATCCAGGCGTAGCGGCACGGCCCTGGCAACTTTAATAATTCTAACTTTGCTTCTAGCGGCCCAAAGCTTCGAGGCTCAGGCCCAAACTACCCCGCCGGTCGAAACACGTGGCTGGCAAAATACCGGTGTTACTTTGAACAAAGAAGCCAACACTATTGGCTGCTTCGATGCTACCCAACCCAACACCGTGATCGTTTCCAGGGGCTATTCTTATTATAACGAGGAAGCAAAGGGAACTTTTTCTTATAACTATGCGACCGGAGAGGTCAAACAACTGAGCAACCGCAACCTGGCACTATGCAACGAGGAAAACGGCCTGCTCTTTAGCTTTACCGAGGGCAATAATGCGGTGCGAATCGGTAAAAATCCTGCCGACGAATTGGCCCTACCCTTCCGACCGTCGGCCATTGCTGCCGATGGGACTTTGCAACTCTATGGGTTGAAAAACGGGCGGCTTTATTATAGCGCGGACGGCGGGCGTACCAACGAAGAACGCGGGCAACAGTTCAACGGCAAGGTCGAGTCGGTCTCGGCAGCGGCCCAGGATGCGCGGATAGTCTACGTCACCGTTAAGGGCGCGGACATCCCGGAAGAGAAATTCTACGAATTTGTACCCTACTACTATTCGGTCTACGCCTCAAGCGATGCTGGGCGTACCTGGGAAAAGCGTTATGAGAACCGCACTAGCCGAGATAAATATTTTCAGTCGGTGCAAATGTTGCCGGGACGCGCTACCCCGGTAGATTGGCTGCTACTGGCGGTACAGAGCGGGGGCAGCCCTTCCAGCAGTCGCACCACTTACCACCTTTCGACCGACGGCGGGCGGACTTTCCGCGAAATCGGCTATCGGGGTCGGGATTACGCTTTCCTATTCTATCGCACCAACGAGGCGCTGATCCGACTGCGAACGGGCAGCGGAGGTTATGGGTATGTTCCACAAAACGAACAGTACCAGATTTCGAGGGATGGCGGGATAAGCTGGACGAACCTTAGCTTGCCGTTCGGGGTGCAATTCGGGGTAAATCTCTTCCAGGCCACCAACACACCGAACAACCTGTTCACGCTCGAAGGCCCGAACCTGTGGCATTCGACGGACGGTGGGGTCAACTGGCAAAACATCGCTACGCTCGACCGTACCAACAATTACAGTTATTTTGTCAATCCTAACGCCCCAACCACGCTACTAACGGTCAAGGATAAGCAAATCTACCGACTGGATTGGCCTAACGCCGATAAAACCCTGACCGCCCCAGTTCAACCAAACAAAGCGCCGGGCGGCAATTACTACACCGAAACCGGCCATAATCTCTCACCGCTGTTCAGGGCTTACTGGGAGGCAAAGGGTGGCCTCGCACAATTCGGCTTCCCACGCACTGAGGCAATCCGCGAGTACAATCCGACCGATGGCAAAATCTATACTGTCCAGTATTTCGAGCGTAACCGCTTCGAGTACCACCCGGAGAACGCCGGAACCCAATACGAAATTTTGCTAGGACTGTTGGGCAACCAATTGACCGAAGCCCGCCGCACCAAAGGCGAAACACCCTTCAACCGGGTTGCCGCACCCCCTCCGACGATCCCGAACGTCCTCTATTTCCCGGAGACCGGTCACACCCTGGCGCACACTTTTAAGGACTATTGGGAGGCGAAAGGCGGTCTGGCCCTCTACGGCTTCCCGACTTCCGAGGAGTTCGACGAGGTCAACCCGGACGACGGCAAAACCTACACGGTGCAATATTTCGAGCGCAATCGCTTCGAGTATCATCCCGAAAACAAAGGCACCCGCTACGAAGTTTTACTGGGCTTGCTGGGTAATACGCTTCTCAAACAAAAGGGCTGGCTCTCGTGAACCGCCCTTAAATAGCAGTCGTAGGGATATGTCCCTGGTATATCTTTCTAGCCAGCTACAAAAGCTGAACCAGGCTTCTTTACAGCAAATTCCACAACATTGACCCGATTTTGGTAGGGGCGACCCTACCCGGCCCAATCTCTTTGCCATTTGATGTAAGTTACCCGGTTAAAGCAAAGCCGCCCGGTGTTAAAACATCGGGCGGCTTTGCTGCTGCTTATTCTCCCTTGAAGAAATCAGGTATTAACTCGTAGCTATTCAGACCACTCCTGGCCTGAATAGCTACTAACGCTTTGTACCAATTTAATAGCCGGAGGGATACCAGCCATAGATAGCGTTACCGCCGTTGGTATTACCTTTACGCCAGTAAACCAACCGCTCGGCAAAGATACCCGATACACCGCCACTATCGACCTTAATTGCGACTGTTCGGCCCACACCCACCGACGGGTAAGTCGGACTGGCATTAGCCGATGGTTGCACGTTAATTCGGCTGTAGGGAGCCACCACGAAGTTGTTGAAAACCTGCACCCCGGTATCCGTGTAGTAGGTAATCGTCAGCGTGACTGCCGCCGGATTCGAGTTGTAAATATTCAAAGCCTCCTCGGTAAACTTCCTGGTAGTCGAGTCGAAGATTGTATCTCCGGCAGCGAACAACCATTGCGAACTGGCTCGTGTTACACCGATCTCGTGATAGAGACCGGTCAGGGCCGGACTAGAACTGTAGAGATAACGTACCGAACGCTGGACTACTACCGCATCACTCGCATCGACCTGAGCCGTAAAGCCAAAGCGTTGTCCTGACGCACCCTGGTTGAACAGAGTGGACGGAATTGAGAAACTGACCCGCTTGTTGGCTGGAACGGTAAAGGTGATTTGCTTAGTCAGCGCGATATTGCCGGTAGCCGGATTATCAATCGAAGCCGTAATCGTCACGATAGCGGGCGGCGCAGCTATATTGCCGTTGGTATTCAGAACGCTATACTGCACATCGTAAGGTTTGTCGCTTTGCCCGTCCAGGAAATACCAGCGCTGGCTAGACCCGGACGCGCCCATCATACCCGCAACCCCCTTATGATAAAGATCAAAAGTGGCTTGAGCATAATGTGTTTCAACCTCGGCTACCACCGGGGTCTTGGTGCAGTTATAGCCGGGGAACATATAGTTCGCCGTAGTCACCTTCAGGCCCAGCTCCAGGTTGGCCTGGCCCGGCCCAAAGACCACGTCGGCTCCTACGATAAACTGGAAGCGCGTGTTAGGGGCCATAACCAGATACTGCGGATTACCCGCCGTGCCATTCGGCCTGACCAACCCGGTCGAGCTACCGTCTTGATAGGTCAGACGGACACAAGCGGTGATAGTCGGGCTTGGATTGAGCAGCGAGATTACCTGCTCTTTAGCCGCATTGGTCGAAATTTCCGGGAAGAACCACAGGTTTGAAGGGGAGGTCGCACCCGGTATCGAATAGCCACCACTATAGGCGTAGCCATTTATATTTCCGATCATGGTTTGCGACTTCTCGACCATAATACCCTGACTGGCTGTCACCAGCGTACTATGGAACCCGCTATAACCGGTGCTGGCAAGCGACGCTGCGTCCGCCGGGTTATAGACCTGCACATCTACCCGTCCCTGGGCCGGCAAGTTTACCTGCTTGGGTGTCGGAGTGACCCCACCAGTGGTCGTATAGTAATGAACAAAGGCCGTCGTTGGACTATTGGTATAGTTAAACAGATGTAATACTTCGGTCGTACTGACCGGCGCAGCACTGGTCGTATTGCCACCTGCAAAATACCAACTCTTGCCATCCGCCGAAGTACGCACGTGCAACTCTACATCGGCCCCGATAATTGTCCCACCCGTCAGCGGCATCTGGCTAAAAGGCCGCACGTAGTAGTTTGTATCAGGAGACAGGCCGGTGATAGTCGCCGTATGGGTATACGGCCCGCCGGGGTCTGTCACCGAAATAAAAGTACCACTCGCTATATAGGCACTCCAGGTTGCACCCGGAGTTGGCGTACCGATACTCCAGCCCAACTGGGTCGTACCCTGACAGTTAGTCAGATAGCGAATCTGAGCCGTCGTCAGCGTTGTACTAATCACGTACATATCGGTTATACGACAACCATTAGGGGTTGTCGTAACCGAGAAGTCGTAAATCTGGTTGTAGTTAGCGAAAATACGGCCCGATTGCTTCTGGATGACCGTCGCCAGCGTAAACTCTTTGGTACCGGTTTGCTGGGGTGTATTAAACCAGTAGCGCGTCTCCCTGCTGGCTGCCGAAAACTTCAGCTTGAACGGGCCTTGTGGCAACCGCAAAGAATAATAGCCATTATTATCGGTAAGCGTGGTCGCCCCTGCCCCCGGTAACTGCACATTGCTGGTCGGGTCTACTAACGTTACCTGTAAATTCTGATCCGGGTACTCTGTATTGAGATTAGGCGGAAGCCCCCGGCTCTTTACAAAGCCCGTGATAAATGGAGTGGGCGGCAACGTAATCGTAACGTATTGGGTTTGGCCCATAGCTACCGCTTGATTAGCTACGCTACCCGACTCCACCTGGTTTCCGGCAGAAGGCGTAACCTGAATCCAAACCGGGGCGTTACGCGGTCGGCTAAAGGTTGTGCCGGTTCCACCATCCCGACCAGGCGGCGACGGCGGCAAACCAGAGGTTGTAACGGTCGGGAAAGAAGTTATGCCGTTATCAAGGTTAGCCTGACTATCGTAAAAGCCAACATTGGCTCCTACTACCGGCGCAAACGTATAGTCGTTGACGTAGACCCGCACCACGCCCCCCGGTACAAAGGTAATACTCACCCCGTTATTGGGGAAGGATGGATCGAGCAAGACCGGTTGCGCCAAGTTAGGGTCGGCCCCGTTCGGGTTGTTCGCCACCCACCAGTGTGGGACATAGACCGCACTCGAACTCGGTACAATCGAGAAATAATAGGTTCCCGGTGGCAAGAAAGCATCCCAAGTCCAGTTATTTAAGCCGGGAGCGCTATCCTGAATGGCGACCGGACTGCTCGGCCCGTTTGTAAAGGTACCAAAATCAACCTTGTTGGCATCCAGCACCCGCACCGACGACCCGGCCCAGTTGATCCCAACTGGCAAAATCTGCCCACCGACCGCCACAAAGGGCGGCATGGTAAAGTTGATCGCCAGAATTGCGCCGACCGGCAAAGTGACCGGGGCCGCCGAACTACCACTTAAGGTCGTAGTATACCAGGCCGTTGCTCGCTGACCAGTGGGCGAGAACCGAATATGATAAGGATTCCCGGTCGGCGGATAGGGGTCGAGGCCGGTCAAAACCAACTGCCCATTCGAGTCGGTCGTACCGGTCGCGCGTGGCAACACCCCAGGCCCCGGCGGATATTGACTGCTATCGAATACGTCTACCCGTACCGAGCTATACGGCCCACCCAGATAAGTCAGTAGCGTAACCGAAATACCCGAAGCCCGCACCAGACTAATGTTATTCAGGGTATAGGGCTGCGCCAGGGGCTTATTGATCGGTTCGGCCCCCGATAGAAGCGTCGTCCCGGTCACAAACGCCGAGGTATAGTAGGCCGAGCGGAAACCGGGGTCGGTCGGCGGGTTGGTCGGCACATATTTCAAAACATAGTCAGTGTTCACAAATAAGGCACTGGTCGTATAGGGGAAAGTAGCTCCCGAACCTGTCACATTGAAAAGCTGTACCAGCGTTGGACTAATCGGCCCACTAGGCCCAATATTTACCTTGTAGACGTAGACCGATACGTTCGTACCGAGTGCGCCCAGTGAATAGGGGAAAGTGATATTAATATCAGAGCCGTAGAGCGTACCGTTTAAGACTACCCCCGGTGAAAGGTTGATGTTAGCAACCTTAATCGTATCCCCGCCGATAATCAAAAAGGCTTGCGCTCCACTACTATCCGGCGCCGCCGCACAGTTCGGAGCAGTCGGGCCGCACCATGCTGCGATGTAGCTTTGCGCCCCGCCAAACGGTCGGAAAGCCAGCACATAGGTTTGCCCCGGTTCGAGCATTTTGTGAGTATCATAAGTTCCATCCGAGCGGGTATTGACCGTATCTACCGGTTGCGGGTTAGCCTGAAGCAGATCGGCTTGCCGGAAAACCTGGACGGTCACGTCTTTGGTAGTAGGGCCGGGAACACCAAAGAAGCCCACCTGTCCGCTAAAAAACGCGCCAGGTTGCAACTTGGCATTTATGTTGGTAATCGGTGTATTATTAGCTCCGGCGGGAGTATTTATTTGGATAAAAGAACCTTTGGGCGTATCCAGCGTCTGCCCGGTGAAGGGTGGCCCACCGTAATACTGACCAACCGCTTCAGGGGGTGTAAGGGGGTTCGTCACGGGCGGCGCAAAGAAGCGCACATAATAGGCCGTGCCGGGTTGCAACCCTTCGATTGTATAATTATGGTCGGCACTCGTTACGGTATTGCTGGTTCCGCCTACTTTGTCATCACTATAGCGATAGGCGACTGCATAAGCCCCATCGACGGTTGTCCCGGCGGGGACGCTCGGATCGAGGCTGATCGTGCCGGTAATTTGCTTGTTGGTACGGATTACCGCGTGCAGACCGGGGATCGATAGGTTGCCCGAATTGGTTTTACAGGGTGGGGTACTCCCTGTCACTCTTGGATCGCCGGAAGTAACCGTATAATTTAGCTGCGATGGGGAGGCCACCACATTCACCGGCACCATATTAGCCGGGTTCACCGTTTGGGAACCAGGCGCATAGTTACAATAGTAGGTATCCAAAATACCGGTGCTGACTGCGCCACTAAATTTCAAGACGAAGGTGCCATTTAGGACCGCCGCCCCCGTACCACCGATAATATAATAGCCCTCTTCATCAACGTTGGTAGTCGCTACCGGGACGCTTCCAATTGTACCGTTGCTAGAGGTATAGACGTTGACCGAAGGGGTCGCTGAACCGATGGTGGTATAAAGGGGCGGGGGGTTGTTTGTACCATCATCCAGAAACACTCGACCACCGAACCCGGCTTGCTGTACCATCGCAACATCAAACTTGCGGTTGCCTGCCCCATTCGTACCGTTCGTCATGGTCACACCCAGCCAGTTTACCAGCCCAAGATCAACCGTATCGGTGAGTGGGATCGGATGTCCCACCGGCAAAGGATTGGGAACCAGCGCGTAGGCGGTACAATCGGAACTTCTAAAATAAACGCGCGTAGCCGAGGCCCGGTCATAACGGCCTGAAAAGTTTGGGCTACCGGGCAGATAATAATCAAAATAAGTACGCAAATAGCCAGACGCATCATACTGAAGGATTAATATCTTATCGGAAGGCGCTCCAGGGGTGGTGTTGTCCATCGCAATGGCACCCCCGGCAGGATTAGTGTACTGGCTTACATTGGCAAAATTGTTATTAACATCCAGCAATGTTACCGTAACTGGCGTTCCAGAGATAGTCCCCCCACCAAAGTTTTTGGCATCCCCGCGTACCCCCGTCAAAGGAATAATCGGGGGAGGCTGGGTTGGGTCATAGAAGCAAGTGGCGGAACTCGCCGGGAAGATTTTGGGCATAGAGTTTAGCCCGGTAGCGTTATTGAACGGGCCAAACATACCGGGCCGCTGCGGGCTTGCTCCGGCCTGGGCCACGCTCGAAGCGTTCGTGGCGGCGCTGGTCTGGGCCGCATTTGAAACCGAGGCGGCAGACGCATCAACCGCCGGAGCAGGCCAGTTTACCGGGAAAAGAAACCCCAGGTATGGCCCCAGTACCAGTAGGGCCACCATTATAATCCGGCACATCCCTTGCGGGGTCATCCCACGCTGGTCGGTCTGCCAGTCCAAATTGCTAGAAATACTAACCGACCTATAAGCAGAATAAGAGCCAGCCATATTAGTTTGAGCCGTAGCAGCCAGACTCAAACCGGCCAGTCCCACACTTAGTTTTCTCATTTTTCAACACCTTTGCCAAATAGACATTCAGACAGAATAGATAAATAATGCAGTTAGTAAAGTTATATACACGAGAGGTCAAGGCTAAATCCCGACTAGCATCGCCTATTTTGATAGGCCCTGCCTGTAAATTAAACATCCTTTATTCATCTGTAGGAGCGGGCTTCCGCCCGCGAATTGGCTGAACAACAGGGCAATCGCGGGCAGAAGCCCGCTCCTACACGGTTTGTAACTTGCTGAACAACAGGGCAATCGCGGGCAGAAGCCCGCTCCTACACGGTTTGTAGCTTGCTGATACTTGTTATAAAATGTAACTGTTCAGCCAGCCTCGAATTTGTCAGGCCCTTTTACAGAGTGTGAGCCACTGTCATTCTGAGCCGCAGCGAAGAATCTAGATTCTTCGCTGCGGCTCAGAATGACAGGCCTGAACAGTTACTATAAAATTATAAAATGACCGTAGGGGAGAATGTTGCGAACCCAACTTCGGTTCGCGACATTCTCCCCTACCAGCCTTCTAATTCGTCAGGTGAACCGGTTGGCCCTGTACGACCAATTGCCAGGTCGTGGTATCGTTAGCGACCATAGTACCGCCGCTCAACTTGTAGTTGATCTGGAAGTAGTAGCACAACTCTGCCGGCACGTTATTGGTAGCACATTGCAGACGCAAAGTGTTGTAATCGCCTGCACTGGGCAAGGCAAAGCTCAACAGCATCCACTGATCGTTATAGAATGGAGTGTTACTATAGGCATACTGGATCGTACTGCTGTTGGCGAACGAGTCGGTATAACATTGCGCGTTCAGCCCCAGCGAGTCTACCGTGATTGCGTAGGGACAGGCTGTCAGGCGCGTTGTTAACTTGGTACCAATCGGTATTTGCCAGGTCGCAGGGTTGTTGCTACCCCCGGTGATAACCCGCGGCCCGTAGCCGGAGGGTGTCAAAATCTCGATGCCCAGGGTACCCGTACCACCTACGTCACCGGCATCCCACAGTTCGAGAACCGCCTGGGTTCCGGCGTTTTCCGCCGGGATAGAAGCCAGGTCGAAGATCACGTTCTGCACCGCCTTACCATTATTGCTGGCGTTGGTGTAAAGGGCCATCGCGGTAACAGCAAAGACATTCGGAACCGGTGTGACCGTCACGGTTTTATTACCCAGATTGTAAGGGATCGGTTTGGCGTTCTCGTATTCAGCCTTGACCGAATAACGATTGGCCCCGAAGCCGCCAAAGCTCTGGACGTGCAGCATATAGGTACCGGGCCGCACCCTGGCGGTCGAAGCGCTTAGGCTAGTATCGGCAGCTACGGCTCCCCCTGCTGACCACGCCACATTAGTCATATGCAGGTACGGCTGTAGCCCGAAATCGCGGTCTAGCCCGGAAGTACCATACGGCACGGTTTCCCGGTTAATGGCGGTGGCACTGGCCCCATTGCCCTGCAAAACCAGATTAAGATAGCTGTTCGCAATCAGACCGGGATGGCCCATTGTGAAAGCTTCATCCCACTGCCCCGGCGTACCCAGGCTACGCTCCTGCTTCGAGAGCGAAGGGCTGTCCGGGTTGGTCCGGTCTAGCTTGGGGTTAAAAGTATAACCACCATCAAAATCCCAATCGCACCGCCAGCCGTGAAAACTGTAGTACAACGAATAGTAGCCTGCAATTTTCCCCTGGGCGACCGGATTAGTGATCGTCTGGGTCGCCGTAATCCAGGCCCGATTGACCAGCGGGTCGCCATAGGCCATATTAAACGGGATACGGTTGTGGCCCCACAAGGGGTCTATCGGCCAACCGTCTGCATCAATCGCCGAGCGACGGCAATCCTGGGCCGGGTCGGCCACTTGCTGGTAATTCCCTTTCGGGCCATTCCAGATACTGGTAATACCCGGGTTCTGGCTCGGATCAGCATTAGTGGTAGTGGTTCCGTAATTATTGGTGATACTACCACCAGCGATAGGGTTAGCCGCAATGTCGTTGGGGAAAGGTGCGGCAGTCCCCGTGTCAAGGATACCCGATTGAACTGTCCGGGTGTTGGCCGCCCCCAAAGCACCGGTACCGTAACGGGCCGTCGGGGTTCCTTTCAACTGGTTATAGCGGTAATCCTGCGGATTGGTACCATTCGCCGGGCAGACATAAGCATAACGATTACCCTGCGGCTTCGGATTCCCCAATTGTGGCACTCCATTTATTAGATTATAGGCGTAATCCGGGCCGGTTCCGTTCTGAGAAATCGGGGTTGTCCCGCCTGACCGGGTATTGTCCCACAGGGCTTTTACATCGTCAAAAATAACGTAGCAATATTTTTGATAACCACCAAGTTCTATCGGTTGTTGCGGGTTGGGATTGGCATCCCGCCAGCGCACACTCATATCACTTAGTTCAAATTGACCAAGCTTGTTACCACTGACGTTACCATAAGTCGAAGGGATAGCCGCTACGCTGGGCGGCCCGTAAAGAGTCAGGCGCGTCCGCACATCGTTATAAGTCAGTTCCAGATTATTGGTATCAGGAAAGCAAGCCGAATAGTTACCCCCACCAGGATTACAAGCCTGGGTAGGGTCGTTGGCTGCCAGCCGTGAAACACTCGGATTGGAACCAGCTATCGCTGCCGGGTTACAATTATTAAGGGCCGTTCCCGTACCGGGCGAACACACAAACTGCTTGCTCTGCCAGGTGGCGGTTGGGACAAGCTGGTTCTGGTAAGCAAAACCCTGGTAGGGGCTACGACCATAAAGCGAACCGCCGTTCTGGTAGTCATCAGAGGTACTAAAAGTTTCAGACCTACCCAGCTCTCCGATTGCGCCATCGAAAATAGTAACGTTCAGGTTGGTATGGTTAGCGACATTCGCAATCGTATCGCTAAAATTCCAGATCGCAGCTGGATCAACAGCAATACCCAGTTCATAGCCAAATCCGTTGGTTTGGGTTGGACTATCGGGATGCCTATCGTAATTGCGGATTGGAATATTACTGCCGTTCTTAAGAGTACAGGGCGTTCCAGAGCCAGGGTCGGTAAAGACTTGATCTACAAACCAGGTGGTCGGATCGGCGGTTTGCAGACATTGCTGGCTGATACCAGCACCAGGATTAACGGTTACCCCACCAAGCGGGCCAGACCCACCACCGGTGCTACCGGCCCCATCCCGAATGCCGTTGTAGGCATCCCCGTTGGAGTGGGTCATGTTCGGCCCAGCGATATGACCCCAAAAGCCACCCACGCAAACCGGGGTGGGCGGGTTAGGTTGCTCACACCGGGATAATACATAACGCTGATAGGTCGTGCCGTACATACTCAAGTTTGCAGCATCGCCACCGCAATCCGCCAGGTTGGGCAAATCGCAGCGCATATAGTGGTCGCTCATCACGCCTAATGTCCCGAAATAATTAAAGCTACTACCGAACCTGACCAACCGGGCATATTCCGCCGTCGCCGAGCGATAGATCGGATAATTGGGGAAGCCAATTACACCCAGGAAAACCCGGCCCTGCATTTTACCAAGCGTCACCTGATAGCGAAGCGCAACGCTCTGTAGTTGCTGGGCGCTAAAAGTGTAGCGCTCGTTAGGTGCATTGCCGCGCATTTCGGCATCGACCGCCCGACGGCAGCGCTGGTTATAAGGGTCATTCGCAGGCAGACCAGTATTGTAGTAGCAGGCTACTTTTACACCCTGGGCCTCGGCGGCTAACTGGGCGCGAGCATCCGCTACATCCCGGTAGTCGGGAATCCACTGCACCCCAGCCAGGGCTGCCGCGTCCGCCGCCCGTTGGAGACGGGTCGTTTCGAGGTAGCCCAAACCGCCATCAATGGCGAGACCGACCATCGCGACCATCGCAACTACCACGAAGGCAATCAAGACCAGGGCCTGGCCTTCTTCACCGCGCCGCAAGGCCGACCGGTCAAAGCGTTTCCAGAGTATTGGTGTAATAAAGATCGTTCGCATATCGCTTATAACCTCTAGCTACTTTTAGCAACTGCCATTGGAGAATAGTTGCGGCTCAACTTTTTCATAGATTTTGGAACTCAGGTAGAGCGCGTCCTGATTGCTAAAGCCGCGCAAAGTCTGAGATCGACCATTCAAATTGACGGTCGGCAAAAAGGGTGTAATCCAGTTGTGCCGATAAACAATCTGCACATACAGCCGGTCGGTCGGATAACACAAGTAACGACCACTCCAAACCGGACGCGCTGGGCGGGTATTATCCACGGTTCCATCAGCCTTTGCTTCCGGAATATTAGTGCGGCATTCCGAAGCGGCACTGGGCGGATTGGTTGGGCAACGGTTGGAGCGATACCCATTATAATTTGCGTTTATCGTCGCATTGTAAGGAAAGCCCGAACCATTCAACAATGGAATCTGACTGGGTAGAGCATCCGCCATTCGCAAATTGGACGGGTTGGTGGCCCGGGCCGGCACACTATTCTTACGCAAGTCGGTCGCCGCAAAGTTGACTTTGGAGGGCGCATAAAGCTGATATTGAAATTTGTAATTGGCATAAGTATCCGGCCCGGCCCGGCCTTTTATCGGTGTTCCCGACCCATCCGGGTTTATCGCCGGGTCGTCAACGTCCTCTCCAACATGCTGGATAAGCATATATTCAACGTTATCGAGGTTCATGTTAAACTGCTCTACTTTTTGCAAAGCATCAAAATCGCGGTAGACTACCGTACCACCGGCGCTAAAATTATCACAACCGCCGGCACAAACGGCTACGGTACGAGCCACCTCACGAGTCGTAAAATCCAAATTGGTGCTTTCAAAGAAGGCCAACCCAAATTCGAGTATCCCGAAAAGCATTGCCAGCAACGGCACGCTAACCAACAAAAATTCCAAAATCGCCTGGGCCGATTGCGGGCGGGTCGCCTCGGCTAATCCACGACGGGCCGCCCCGGTTGGGCCACTAACCTCGCCCGGATTCATCCCACCCCGCGCCCAACGGCTAAAGGCTCGGCTGGCCCGCCGACAATCGGCGCGGCGGTCAGCGCTTATCAACTGAGCTATGAAGTTTGGCTCTTTGTCGGCTTGCATGATTACATCATCTCCTGCTTGCGATTGCCCATCGGTTCTTCAGTACGATTGTGCTTAGTTCGATCCAACTCGTTCTAACCTACTCTATCAGTGCTAAAACTTATTCCAATCGGTTGATTGGTCGGGGCGATTTAGTCGCCCCGCTTGAGACAAATGTTAAGGCGAAGGCGGGGTCGCCGGTTGGGGTTGCTGGAAGTTACCACCCACCGGTTCCATTACCTTGACGGCCTTATCGCTCAGGGTCAACTGACCGGGGAAGAATTGCAAGAACCAGCTATGGTTATAGACGATCTGCACCCCGATATAGTCGGGAGCGCGGTTTTCAGTACCACTGGGTGGGTTATCCAACCCAAAATAAGCCGCGTTTTCAAACTGGTTATTGTAGTAACCGGGGTTCGCCGGGTTGATCTGGGCGCTCAAGCCGACATCCGAGGCCCGCCGCAAAGCCGGATACCAGGGCGTGAAATTGTAGCGCCAACACTGGATTGCATAGCCAGCCGTAGCAGTTGCAGCAGAAGTCGGCGGAACGTAAGGAACCGCGTTGCTTTTAGCGGGGTCTGGCTGACAAGTCTTCGGGCTACCAGGGTAAGGGAGTTTGCCATAGATCATCGTGGCGTTTTGGGTAATCGAGCCACTGACCTGACCAAGCGCGACTGCTCGGTTGACACCGGTCGTACCGCTATCGTCGGTTTTGGAGCCGTCCCCACAAAAGGCTGCACCGCCATAAGATTGACCTGCCAGATTCGGAACGGTCGGTTTAGCGACTGCGTCGCTGCCGTAAATGCTATTACACCGGATACTAGACATTACATTGGGCAAGAAAACTTTTTTGTTGGGGCTACTAGGATTACTAGGAACCGTCCTTGTAACCGTATAATCGAAAATTTCCTGGAATGGTTGTAGGCTAAGGGCTGGGTTGTAGAATACCCCATAGGCTCCGCCAATCCCATACTTGCCGATCTGGGTAGCGACCTGGGTGTTCGAGATCGGGTCAGACGGGCGACCTGATACTGGGTCAACCTCGGTAGCATCGGCCCGGTAAGTCATCAACAGGGTTACGTTCTGGCTCTCCTGTTGCAGCGAAGTATTGACGTTCTGGACTAGCACGGTATCGGCATCCTGCCCGACGCGGGTGTTTACGTCGTTACCGCCGTAGACCACACCGTTGGAGGCGACCAGGGCCGAGGGGTCGGCGTTACCACGCGCCGAGACTAACCGCACACCTTCCCGGACGGTCGAAGTGACGGTCATATGGCTGCGGATAAGCAAGCCCAGTTCGACCAGTACAACGAACAGCAAAATCAAGAAGGGTAAAGTCAGAGCAAATTCAACCAGAGCCTGACCTTCGGCTCCCCGGCGCAACCGTCCCCGACGGCCTGGGCCAATTCCCCCGCCACTGGCCGCTTTGAACAGCCAATTCGCTCGGTCGCGCCAACCAGACTCAGTCCGGTCTAATGGCGCTTCCAACTGCAACCGAATGGTTTTTTCAGTTTCTCTTTCCGCTTGCATATCCTCTAACACCCCATCTATTGATATTACTGGACCTGATTTTGCAACGAGCTTGGTGCCAGGCTCCGTTTGTATAGCCAAAGCTGCCTGTGGCGAGCTTAACCATACTAGGTTTATCTTAACATCCGGGTCGGGCTTTACAATAGGCTTTTACTCCTATTCGACTTAGGGACTATAATTCTATCTCAAATTATATTACAAATAGTGTTCATGCAAAAGCCCCGACCAAAACGGTCAGGGCCTTTGCACGAGCAGTCGGTCTAGTACACGACTTAGGCAGTCACGACGATTTTAGCCTTCATAAAAGGATGCGGCTCACAGTGGTACTCAAAAGTACCGGCCTGGGTAAAAGTAAATTCAAACTTATCGTTCGGCTTGATAAGCGGTGAGTCGAGCGTCTTAGCACTATCGCCGGTCACAGTATGAGAGCTAGTGTCCTTATTAGTCCAAATTACTTTCGTACCTACTGGAATTGTAAGCGTATCTGGGGCGAATTTAAAGTCCTGAATTGTAATATTCATTGTCTTAGCCTCGGCTGAGGCAGTGGTCGCGGCGGCACTGGTAGTCGCCACAGCCGTAGTAGTCGCGGCAGCAGTCGTCATAGCCATAGCTGGCATGGTAGTCGCGGCGGCGGTTGTGGCAGCTGTGGTTGCGGCTGCCGTTGTTACGGCGGTGGTTGCAGCAGCAGTAGTAGCCGCTTTGGTCGGGGCAGGGGCGGTCGTTGGGGCGGCGGCGGGCGCAGAGGTCGTAGTAGGGGTAGGTGTATTATCGCCACAGGCACTTAAAAGCACCGCCAGTAGCAGACCGGCTACCAATAAATATAGCTTATTGCTTTTCAAAAATTTCCTCTTTCTGTTTTGTACTAAACTACTTATCATAGCTAGATTCAAGCTTTACCTCGCCAGATATTTTCAGCAAGGCCATCACAAAGCTTACGCAAAAACGACCCGCCCGGATTAGCCCTACATCAGGTCTTTTTGTAGGAAATTGCTCCGCCAATTGATTTTCGGTTTGATTTTTCTTGCAAATACTATATTGAGAAGAATAATACAAAGAAAATCCTGGGTTGGAAGATTGCTGTGCCAGGATTTTGTGTAAGCGGCAGCTTTGTGTTATACTTCGCTTGCTTGACCAGGATATTGACTTTTTGCAATTTTATTTGGCAGTTTTTGAAATAGCTGGTCCAACTCCTGCTATAGGCAAGTGGTGGGTCTCACTTAAAGCAGGTAATCCGCTACTACTCCCTGGCCTGCCTGTTCGGGTAAACTTGGCGGAAAAGCAGGTATCGCCGTTGCTCACCTTCTTATCCCATTTCGACTGGTAGATTTAGAGTGGCCCTTTTAGGTATTGTACGATGGTAAGTTTTGGGGCATTGGCTCGCAGTACCCTCGGCTTTTAGCTGTTTGGAAACCGGCTGAAACGAGGCTGGCCCCGGTGTTATTTGGTCAACCAAGAGGAGATTAAGCTCAATGAGCAGATTTTTGATGATCGTCGGCGGGATTGTGGTAGTGCTGCTGCTTGTACTCGGCCCAATCGCCATTTTTATATGGGTGCCGTTACAGGCTTTGCAAACTCTAGCTTATATGTCGATTGGTGTTATGTCATTCTTTGCCTGCGGTTTACTGATTGCTACAATTGCGCTGGTAGTCGCTATCTTTTTCCTGATCCGCGTGCTGACCAGTCTGACCAGCACCAAAGTCGGGCCGTTGATTGATAAGATCAACGAAACTGCCGACAGCGCTAAAGGCACGGTGGCTTACGTGGGTGAAGGGGTAGTTTCACCACTGGTCAAGATCGCGGCAATTCTGGCGGGTATCCGGGCGGCGATTGGGGCGCTCTTCCGAGGCAGCAAAATATAGTTATAATAGCGGAAGATAAAGGAAGGGCCAGTTTTTATGCGAAATTATAGCTCTAACGAACCGCGCCGTGATTATTTTGCCCAGGGCTTCCGGCTTGGTCTAGTCTTTGGGGTAATCGGCGCTTTGATAATGCTTGGTCGGCGCGGGCCAAACGGCGCAACCCTCTAACGCTTAAAAGAAAAGATATGGCCCTCGATAGTTAGGCTAATTATCGAGGGCTTTTGTTGTCCGGTAGGAATTAATCGGTTGTAATTATTTTTCGGTTTGCACCACCGAACAGTAAACTTCGTCCGGCAGATCGCATTTTTCACACTCAAGTTCCAACGTAGCATGGCGAATGTCGTAACGTTCGACCAGCATAGTCTTGATCGCCTGGATGGTGGCATTGGCTTCTTGCAGGCTGGTATTGTCGGTCAGGATATGGCACGAAAGCGCCCGGAAATTACCGCCGATGGTCCAGACATGCAAGTCGTGGACACTCTTGACCCCCTCGATCAGCATCAAATCGCGGATTAGCCGCACCATATCAAGGCCCAATGGACTGCCTTCCAGTAGAATATTGGTCGCTTCCTTGACGATCCCCCAGCTTGACCAGACAATAAAAAGCCCGATCAGCATAGAAATGACCGGGTCGAAGATGGCCCAACCAGTCAGCAGAGTTGCCAATCCAGCTACGATCACCCCGACCGACGAAAGCGCATCACCCAGGATGTGAATAAAAGCGCTCCGGACATTCAGATCGTCTTTGGCGCTACTTTGCAAAGCCAGGGCAATCCCCAGGTTTAAGACCAGTGCAATCGAGGCCACGATTATGACGATCAACCCTGCCACTGGCTCCGGGTGGAGCAACCGTTGGACACCCTCATAAAAGATATAGAAAGCGATCAAAATTAGGGTCGCGGCGTTCAGGCTGGCGGCTAAAATCCCGGCCCGGTGGTAGCCGTAGGTCTTGTTATAATTGGGCGACCGGCGGGCGACGACCAGCGCGAACCAGCTAAAAGCCAGGGCCAGCACATCGGTCAGGTTGTGTCCGGCATCCGAGATTAAAGCCAGACTGTTCGACCACAGGCCCGCCCCAAATTCGACTAAGACAAATAAGGCTGTAAAAATCAGGCTCAGACGAAAGACTAACCCGACGCGCCCGTCCCGCCCGGTTGGAACGCGATGATGTTCATGAGCGTGACCATGAGAATGACCGTCGTGATTATGCCCATCGTGGATATGTTCCCCACCGATTTCTAATTTGGATGAAGCTTGTTCTCTAATCACCGCGTATTTACCCTTGCCTGTTCTAATATCTGGTTCTCTTTGCAATATATTCTAGTTTTCGCCTTTTCTATTATACCACTCGAAGCAATTTGCAATCGAAATTGGTGGCTCAAACTTCCGCTCCAACCAGATCAAAGGCTGGCTCCGGCTCTCCTACCGATTTAATTTTTTTGATCTCGGTATGATAACGGTCGCCCCAGTCGCACATCAAAAGTAGGATCGGCTCCAGGCTGGCTCCGAACTCACTTAGAGAATATTCGACCTTTGGCGGTACCTGGGCGTAGACCTTACGCGCGATCACGCCATCCTGCTCCAATTCGCGCAGTTGCAAAGTCAGCATCCGTTGGGTGACATTGGGCAAACGTCGCCGCAGTTCGTTGAACCGTTTGCTACCATCCAGTAAATAGTAGAGAATAACCCCTTTCCATTTTCCGCCAATAATATCAAGTGCTGCTTCTACCGGGCAACCATACTGCCGCCTATCGTTCATCCTTGAGTCCTTTCAAATTTCCAATAGTACCTTTTTTGATACTATACCACAATTTTGTATCTACTTGCAATAAGAGGTAGTATAGTTAATAATTAACTGTCACTAAGACAATCGGGCAGTCTCGGCTAAATATAACTTAGGGAAGCAAATAAAATAATTGTCCCAATCTAGGGGTATTTTATTATTTTTGAGTCCCTTATAGAAATAGATCAGGAGAGTTTGTAAAAATATGAAGACACAAGTTATTACCCAATTTGGGGAACCAGAAGTATTTACGACTATGGAATTAGAGCGACCCCAGGTTATTCCAGGTTATGTCCTGATCCGGGTAGCCGCCACCAGCGTGAACCCGGTCGATTACAAAATCCGGCGTTACGGGCTATCGATTGCTCCGGCCCTGCCTGCCGTCTTGCACGGGGACGTAGCGGGTGTGATCGAGGAAGTCGGCGAAGGAGTTAGCAATTTCAAAGTGGGCGACGAGGTTTATGGCTGTGCGGGTGGCGTAAAGGGCGAGGGTGGCGCGTTAGCCGAATTTATGCTGGCAGACGCGGCCCTGCTCGCCTACAAACCCAAAACGCTTACGATGGCCCAGGCGGCAGCCTTGCCGCTCGTGACTCTCACCGTCTGGGAAGGGCTGATCGACCAGGCCAAAATTCGGCCCGGTCAAACTGTGCTGGTTCACGCCGCCACCGGTGGGGTCGGTCATATCGGTATTCAAATTGCTAAATGGGCTGGAGCCAAAGTCTTTGCGACTGGTTCTTCGGAAGAAAAATTGGCTATCGCCCGCCAGTTAGGGGCGGATGTCGGTATCAACTACCGAACTCATTCGGTAAAAGAATATGTGGACGAATATACCGATGGTAAAGGCTTTGATGTAGTCTTTGATACGCTTGGCGGCGAAGACCTGGATAAGGCCCTTGAGGCTACCGCTCTGAATGGTAGTGTAGTCTCGGTTTCAAGCAGAGCATCGACTACTTTTGATGCTCGGCCACTCTACGAAAAAAGGTTAGCATTGCACGAGGTTTACATGCTGATGCCACTATTGGAAGGCGTAAGGCGGGCGCGGCACGGCCAAATCTTGACTGAGGCGGCCCGACTGGTGGACGAAGGCTACCTGAAACCGCTAGTAGACCCAAAATCGTTTAGCTTCGAGGAAGTCGCTGCCGCCCATCGCCACGCCGAGTCAGGCCAACAAATCGGCAAAGTTGTCTTGACCCGCTAAGAATTAGGCTCTAACAAGCAAAAACGTGGGATATGACCCCACGTTTTTTGTTAATACATTTTGTTGCTTAGCTCTGGCCTAGCACATCTTTGATCCGGCTAAAGAAGCCTTTATCATCGTGGTCTTTATCGCTGGGCTTGCCGATCTGTTCGCGGGGCATACTGCGCGACAGTTCGGTCAGTAAGCGGCGCTGATCTTCGCTCAATTTGCGCGGCACGATCACCCGCAAGCTGACCAACTGGTCGCCTCGCCCCGTACCCTGCAAGAAGGGTACGCCTTTCTCGCGCAGGCGGATAATATCGCCACTTTGCGAACCGCTCTTGATTTCAACCTCGATTGGGCCATCGACGGTCGGTACTTCGACCTTATCGCCAAGCGCCGCCTGCCAGATGCTCAAAGGCAATTCCAACAAGATGTCGTTATCCTTGCGCTTGAAGTGGGCGTGTTCCTTGACCACGATCCCGACGTAAAGATTGCCCGGCAGGGTACCACGCGGCCCGGCCTCGCCTTCCCCGGTGATCCGTATCTGGCGACTGGAGTCGATCCCGGCGGGAATCTTCACCATCAAAGGCTTCGAGACCCGCACCCGACCTTCACCCCGGCATTCTTTGCAGACCGAAACGATAATCCGGCCTTCGCCCCGGCAACGGTCGCAAGCCGTCACATTGATAAACTGACCAAAGATACTGTTTTGAGTACGCCGGATTTCGCCGGTTCCTTTACAGGTTTCGCAACGCTGTGTTTCGGAGCCAGGCTCGGCCCGATTGCCTTTACACCGACCGCAGGTATCAAAACGGTTGATAATTACTTCTTTTTCAGCCCCAAAAACCGATTCCTCAAAGGTCAACGTAACGGTGGTTTTGAGGTCGGCCCCTTTTTGAACCCGGCGCTGTTGCCCAGCAGATTGCTGGTTCACCCCACCAAAGAATTGCTCGAAAATATCGCTAAAGCCGCCCATGCCAGCAAAGCCCTCGAACGGGTTGGCTCCGGCCCCACTCATTCCGGCATGCCCAAAGCGATCATAGGTAGCCCGCTTTTGCTTATCGGTCAGCACCGTGTATGCTTCGGTCGCCTCTTTAAATTTATCTTCCGCGCCCGGTTCTTTATTTACATCGGGATGGTATTTTTTCGCCAGTCGGCGGTAGGAAGCTTTAAGCTCGTCTTCATTCGCGGTTTTCGCAACCCCCAATACCTCATAATAATCGCGCTTGCTCATTCCCTAACCCTACTTCTTAGAGTAGGGATGAGGGATGAAGGCTGAGGGATGAATAAATCTTTTCCTATTTGCAGACTTGCAAAGTAGTAATCAATTTCTTATTCAGCCTTCATTCTTCATCCCTCATCCCTTTATTGACGGCCTTGACGGCCTACCTTGACTACGGCTGCCCGGATGACCTTATCACCCAGTTTATAGCCTTTTTGGTAGACGGCGGTCACGACTTCCTTATCGCCCTCGCCATCTTCGTCCTTCTGGACGGCTTCGTGGAAGCGCGGGTCAAATTCCAGCCCTTCTGCCGGAATTTCGACGACGTTCTCCTGGTCTAACAGAGTTTTAAGTTTCTTTTCAATCAGAGCCACGCCATTCATCCAGGGTTCGTTTTTCAAACTCTCCGGCATTGTTTGCAAGGCTCGCTCAAAATCGTCTACTACCGGCAAAATCTTGATAAGTAATTTGGTACGCGCTTCCGCATTCAAACTAGCCCGCTCCTGCTCGGTACGCCGCTTCAAATTGAGAAAGTCAGCCCGCGACCGTTGCCAGCTATCCAGGTACTCCGCCGCTTTCTTCTGCTCATCGGTCAGCAGTTGGCGCAATTGTTCGACCGAGCTTCCTTCGGCCCCCGAACCGTTAGTGGGTTCGGTTGAGACTGGCGGCTCGGACGAATTTACCGCTTCTTCATTAGTGTTAATTTCGGTACTCACTTTAATACTCACCTCTTTATATAATAAGACTCTGTGCCATTATATTGCCCTTTGACACCGATTGCCATAATCAAAGTGTTAGAATTGTATATGTCTATAATACAATCCAAACATACGAAAGGGGCCGTCCGCCCCCTTCAGTTTTATTTGGCCCCTTGTGCGGGGCTTGGATAACCAAAATCAAAAAATTTGGATTACCCAACCCAGTTTACTCCTGCATCAGCCGTGCCGCTCGGTTATCAGGCCGCTCAACAGTTGCGAGATATACTGCACCGTCGAGATCGAGCGCCCATACTCCATACGGGTCGGCCCAACAATACCGACTACCCCGGCCACCTGTCCATCGATCCCATAGCGGCCCAATACCACGCTCAACATCCGTAAATCTTCAAAGCGGTTATCACCACCGATGATAACTTGCACCGCCTTGCCATCGTTCGATAGCACTTCCGGGAAGATATTGGTAATGCTCTGCCCATTTTCGATGACCTGTACTACCTGGCGTACTCGCTCAATGTCGCTAAATTCAGGCTGATTCAAAATATTGACCAATCCATCTCGGTAAACCTGGGCATCCTGAGCGCGGTCAAGCGCTTTGAGGCTTTCCATCATCCGCCCGGCGACCACTTTATTAGGGTCTTCGGGCCAATCGCGTAACCGGGTCTCAATCTGCTTCCAGTTCAAGTTGGTTAACAGGCTGTTCAATCGGTTAGAGACAGTCGTCAAGTCATCCTGAGTTTGCGGTTCATCCAGCGCTAACATCTGTTCTTTGATCGTGCCATCCTGGGTCACAATCACCAGCAAAGCCCAGCGCTCCTGCACCCCGATCAACTGAACGTGCTTGAGCCGACTATCATAGGCCCTCGGAGCGGATACCAACGCCGCATTGTGGGCTGTCCGGGCTGTCACCGAAGCCGCCAACCGCAACCATTCGTTCAGTTCCAGGTGAATCTGGTAAAACTGATGTTGAATAGTATGTTGCTCGACCGTACTCAAGCCGCCCTGACGCTGCATCAAGTTCTGCACATAATAGCGATAACCCAGATCGCTCGGAACCCGCCCGGCAGAAGTATGCGGATGGGTGATATAGCCTTGCCGTTCCAAATCAGCCATTTCGTTACGGACGGTAGCCGAGCTATAAGGCAAGCGGTACTTATTTACCAGCCCTTCCGAACTAACTGGCGTAGCAGTCGTCACAAATTCCTGGATGATAATCCGCAAAATCACCCGCTGTCGCTCCGACAGTTGATCGCTTAAATCGCTTCCGGCTACCGGACTAGCGAGTTCACCTTCACTTTTACGAGGACGGCTCCCAGTTTTGCGGGAGGAGCGCTTTTCGCCCCGGTTTTCAAGTTCTTCGGTTGCCATCTCTGCACCTGCTCCCAAACCTCGAATAGTAATACAAACGCCAGGTCTATTCTTGTTATAAAAGTACGAACTGTTGCACTGGTTAGTTTCAGTTCCGGGGTTGTTTTGAGCTACAACTTAGCACTCTCTAATCTTGAGTGCTAAATTAGCTATTCAAGCGTATCATTTTCGGGCAAGTTTTGTCAAGTTGAATAGGGTTTGAGCCGGTAAACGGTATACTGCCCGCGCTCTTGGTAGACTTTCTCAAAATAACCTGCCGCTTCCAGTTCGTCCAATACCCGCCGACCGGCTTTGGCCCGGTCAATTAGTTCGTAGCCGGGGGTATTGAGCAAAAAGCCCAGCAAAGATTCGTTGACCAGGACATGGGTCGCGCCACGCTTGAGCAATTCAGCATAGATAGCCGGAGCGGTCTTGTAGCCGGTAACATAGGAAAAAAACTGCCCACCGTTATTGTGATCGGCAGAGAGCGCTCGGTCGAAGTAATAAGCGCGTGGCTCTAAAAACAAAAAGAGTTTGGCATCTTTGGGTAATTGCTCGTTTACAAAGCGCGTCACCCGGTAGTATTCGCCGTTCCCAAGCTGGCTCTCGACCCGTTGCCCGCCGGTTTGCAGCCCAAAATGATAGGGTAGCGGGTCGTTGCCCACAAAGTACAAACTCAGCATGAAGGCGCTTGCTACCACAAAAACCCCGACCACCCCAGGTATCAGCTTTTCTAACAACCCGGTTATCCGCCGGGGCAGGCTCATAAAATCGATCACCCCATAGGCCGTTATGAGGGCCAGTAAAGGGAAAACCGCTAGGAGCAACCGAGTCTGATCGGGCGAGCCGCTATTTCGGATTGTCCACAGCCAGCCCGCATAGGTCAAGCCGATCATCAGCCAGGTCGCCGCCGCCACCCGCTCCCGGAAAGCCGCCCAGACCCCCAATGGCAGCAAAGCCAAAAATAACGGCGTAACGGTCGCATCAAAAGCCCGACTGGTGCGTCCGGTCAAGACCATCTGGAAAGGTCGCCCTAGAATAGTAGACAGGTCTAAAGGAATGCCCCCATCCTGGGCGACCACCGCCGCTATTTCTCCTGCGTCCCAGCCTCGCATCCCACCATAAAACGGCGCAAGCGGGTTGCCGGTATAGATCAAATTGCGGATCAGCCAGGGCGCAAAAGTCAGAGCGCCCACGACCGCAAAAAGCAAGCCCCAGCCAAACCACTGCCGCCATGCTGGGCGCGGACGTTGCCAGAGTGCCAGCAAGCCTGCCCCGCCCGCCGCTCCGATCAGACCAAAAATAGCGGTGTACTTGCCGCTCCAGGCCAGACCAGCCATTAGCCCCGCCAGGATTACATAGCCATTACTGATCCCCTTCTGACCGACGCTCTGGACGGCCAACAACAAGAGATAGAAAGCCAGCAGGGTATAGAAAGTCAGGAAAAGATCGGTGTAAGCCCAGGTCATCAAGACCCAGACGTAAGGGCTGGATAAATAGAGAACAGCCGCCAATAGCCCGACCTGCCACCTTTGGCGCGGTTCTAATCGGCTGAAGAAGCGTTGGGCGAAGGTCAGACAGGCGGCAGCCCCCAAAAGGCCGTAGAGCCAGCTAAAAGCCTGGGCCAGTCCAGCGCCGTGCAGCAGCATGCCCCAGGTAAAAAGCATCTCAGCCCCAAGTGGGTAACTGGCGAAAGGATTACGCGGAATAGCCTCGATCCGTCCGGCTTCGATGTAGCGGCGCGGTATTTCCAGGTGGTACATCAGGGCATCCCAGGCTAACGGCGGAGCCAACGCCAAAAGCAAGGTCGCCCCTCCCACAAAGGCCAGCCAGACGAGTAGCCCTTTCTCCCATCGGCGCGTCACCTGCCAATTTTGGCCTAACCCGCGCCAGGATGCCCCGATCTGCCTTATTAAACCCCGGCGCAGCCAGAGAAAGCCCAGTTCGCCCGCCAGCAGCCCGTAGGCCACGACCCAATTGA
Organism: Chloroflexia bacterium; assembly: GCA_038210655.1. Classification (GTDB taxonomy): domain Bacteria; phylum Chloroflexota; class Chloroflexia; order Chloroheliales; family Chloroheliaceae; genus 54-19. Next base: position 25,795 of record JBBQWM010000012.1, on the reverse strand, counting down.
CCCCACCCAGCAGACCTACCCCAAAAATCAGCAGGATGTTGAGACCCAAGCCTAACCCCAAACTAAAAATCGCCAATTCAGCGCGGCTCAACCGGGCTGCCCCAGCCTGCCAGCATTTTTCTAAAATCCACCAGCCAAAAGCCGCCGAAGCCAGACTGCACAAGATCAACAGCCCGACATCTGCCAGCAGTCCGCCTAACGCTCCACCTATTCTTGCGGTAATTTCGGCTGGGAAAAGTGGGAACTCGATGTCAAAAAGAGGATGCAGCCCAAACCAGACCGCTACTATGACAATCAGCCAGACTGCCGCCAGCGCGACCCATTTTGAGCCGGAATTTGGTTTGGCTTTGGGCGCGGAAGGTTTACCCACCAGTGGGGAAGCTTGATTTAAGCCTGCCAGGGGCGAGGCTACAATTTCAGATTTTTCGTCGGCAGGCGCATCAGCGTCTTGAAGAGACATAATTCTAAATGCTCAATCCGGCTAACCGTCGCGCACATCCCCAAAGGACGTGACAAGCTGAGGCTCTCAAGTGGGGCGAATAGCCAGGCCCACGCCTTAGATCAAAATTGGGGATAGGCGCGACCCTATGCAGTCGCCCAAAGATGAACGCTAAGAAATTACAATCATAAATCGTAAATCGCCTTAGTTTGGCAGAAAAACGTTATCTTCGATGTTTGCGAAGGTCGGCTTCCAGGCCAGCACTATTTCGTGGGCTTCGGAAACCAGCAACCTTAGCTTGGTAGCGGCCTCGCTCCGGGCAATAGTCCCGATCTGCCGAACGTAGTGGTGGATGTCCCCTTCAAAAAGTTCGTAGGCAGCCTCGATACAAACCGCGATCCGGGCGCTATTGGCCTCGGTTACGACCAATACCCGGCGGCTTGGTTCGTAGGCCGGACTCAAGTGACAATAAATATAAACTGCCGCTTCTTCGTGATCGAAGCGTTCCAAAGCTTTACTGAGTTCAACATTCAGAAAGGTCTGAAAAGCGTGGGACGTAATATAACTATCAGACATAGTTCAACCCCTTGCCGACTTTCCCTATCGGTCGTCTATGACCATCTTATTATAGTGGAAAAGCCCTCTAAATCGCCGTGAATAGATCAATGGTAAAGATAGCAAAAATTATTCGATCCAATCGTTATAGGCTAAATTCTATCTCACCTTATTTGCTATTATACTATAACTACAGCTACCATACCACAACAAGCTTACAGCTTACCTTACGGAATTTGCGACACTATTCACATATTTAAACGGTTGAAGAAACCTTTTGGTGCATCTTCCCGGCCCGTAGTTTTGTTGCAAGGAAATTAACAGCTATAAGTGGTTAAAAAAACTTGTGACAAAATTCATTTACAGCCGCGTTTAAATCACGTAGAATATTAGGATAATGCACGAGAAGCAAGCAATCTGGCTGAGTCGTCGAAAACCTTGAGCATTAAAAGAAAGGGTAAATGGGTCATGAAGTTTATAGTATTGGGGGACTTGCATTACACCGACTATCAGTCGGAGGAGGAAGAATCCGGGCGAGACCGTTTTTTCGAGGCTCTTTTCAAGCAAGTCGCGGCTCAAAAAGCCGACCGGGTCTTCGCCGTTGGCGATATTGTCCACTACGGCAACCATAGCGAAATTCAAGGGTTGTACGCTGCTGCCGCCTGGCATGGGCTGGAATTGGTAGCTATCACCGGCAATCATGATACTGCTGCGCTAACCAAGGCCGAACTACGGCCTTATTTTGTAGGTGGTAAAGCAAGCGGGGATGAGCTTTATCACGCTTTTAGCCAGGATGGAGTACGCTTCGTGCTACTCGATACCGGGCGCGAACTGCTTTGCGACATCGATTGGAGTGGCTACGTTTCACCTGCTCAATTGGAATGGCTGCAAAACGAGACCGAAGCTTTCCGGCGTGGCGCAACTGGCGACCGGCAATTGGTCGTCATGGGCCATCATCCGATTTATGATACCACTGCCATTAGTGCCAAACATCGCATGAACATCACCAACTCGGATGAAGTACGGCAAGCCTTTGGCGAACACCAGGCGGGTCAGGCTTTTTATATCTGCGGTCACAATCACACCAACAGCATTTATGGCCCCGACGGGGCAGGCTGGACCTATATCCAGTGTGGAGCGCCGCTAGTCGCCTTCAGCTTCCGGGTTATTACGGTCGATCAGGCGGGGCTACGGGTCGAAACGGTTGATTTCGGCCTTAATGATGGCGACATTCAGGCCGTCTTGCCACGCCTTTACGCTCGGCTTGACCATTTCTCGGGTACTCCGGTCGAGGTAGCGGGCGGTCAACACTCTGATCGCGAGTGGCAACTAAAAACGGTCGCCCAGCCAGTCTAAAAAATCTAAGCATTCAGATCGGATCATTCTAACTGCTTTAAGCTATAATAAAGAGACGACCATCCCTGGTAATCGAGCAAGGACTAAAACTTGCTAAAGTTAGAGTCGTCTCTTCCAGACCTGTTTCGTGCCGGACGGCGGCAATATTACATCAGCCGTAGGCCAGGGGCTTTCTTCAAAGCTTGTCTGATGAGGCCAATCTCGTTAACAAGCAGCAGCAAAGAGGCCGTCGAACCATTAGCAGGAGCCTTAAAGTCAAGATGAATCCAGAACAGCAAAGATTGATCGAAGTCCAGGCCGGTGGACGGCGCTGGGATTTATTCGGGCCGTACCTGAGCGAACGAGCCTGGGGAACCGTCCGAGAGGATTATAGCGCCGACGGTAACGCCTGGACTTATTTCCCGCACGATCACGCCCGCTCGCGCACCTATCGCTGGAGCGAGGACGGCATTGGCGGCATTTCGGACGATAAGCAACGGATCTGTTTTGCGCTTAGTTTTTGGAACGGGCAGGACGCTATTCTCAAGGAGCGGCTATTTGGTCTGGCCGGGCCGGAGGGCAATCACGGCGAGGATGTCAAAGAGTACTATTTTTACCTGGATAGCGCCCCAACCCATAGCTACATGCAGATGCTCTATAAATATCCGCAGGCCGCGTACCCCTACAGCCAGTTGGTGCAGGAGAACGCCCGGCGGGGTCGGGCTGAAAACGAGTTCGAGCTAGTCGATACCGGCATTTTTAACGATAATCGCTATTTTGACATTTTTATCGAATATGCCAAAGACGACCCGGAAGATATGTTGATCCAGGTGCGGGCGATTAATCGCGGGCCGGAACGGGCCACCTTACATCTGCTACCAAAGCTCTGGTTTCGCAACACCTGGGCCTGGGATTACAATCAACCCTATCCGATGCTGGACGAGGTTACAGGCGATGGGATCGGCCTTAGCCACGACGGTACGGTCCCGACCGTCAAAGCTACCCATCATATTTTGGGTGAATATTATCTCTACTGCGAAGGGGCCGACGAGTTATTATTTACCAACAACGAGACCAATACGCAACGGCTTTTCGGAGCGCCCAACGCCAGCCCTTATGTCAAAGATGGCATCAATAATTACGTGGTCAACGGCGAACGGACGGCGGTCAACCCGGCTAAGACTGGCACTCAGATGGCAGCCCATTACACCCGAACGATTGAACCGGGCGCGACCGAGGTGATCCGTTTACGGCTGTGCCAGGTCAATTCGCGCTTTCCAAGTCAGGCGGCCCAGGCTCCCAGCCCGCAGGCTCAGGTTTCCCGACCCCAGGCGCTTACCCCCGAATCCAAAACGACTATCCCGCCACTCCCAACTACTAACGAAGAGCTTACCGACTTCAAGCCCTTTGCCGATTTTGACGAAATCTTTAAGGCCCGTCAGCAAGAAAACGAGCAGTTTTATAACGAGCTTCAACCGGTTAGTCTTTCGGATGATGAGCGAAGGGTACAACGGCAAGCCCTGGCCGGAATGTTATGGAGCAAACAATTTTATCACTATATCGTCGAACAGTGGCTCAAAGGCGACCCGACCCAACCGCCACCACCGCGCGAAAGATTGCACGCTCGAAACTGGGAATGGCGACATCTTTATAACGAGCGGGTGATGTCGATGCCCGACAAGTGGGAATATCCCTGGTACGCCGCCTGGGATTTAGCTTTCCATTGTATTCCCCTGGCCCTGGTCGATAGCTATTTCTCCAAAAGCCAGCTTGATATTTTGATGCGCGAATGGTATCAACATCCCAATGGAGCCGTCCCGGCCTACGAATGGGCTTTTGGCGATGTCAACCCGCCGGTACTGGCCTGGGCTGCCTGGCGCGTCTACGAGATTGAGCATAAGCAGACCGGACAGGCTGATCGGTCTTTCTTAGAATGCGTCTTTCACAAGCTGATGCTCAGTTTTAACTGGTGGGTCAACCGCAAGGACTCGGGGGGCAATAATATCTTTCAGGGCGGCTTTCTGGGCCTGGATAACATCGGGGTCTTTGACCGTAGCGCCCCCCTACCGACCGGCGGCTACCTGGAACAGAGCGACGGTACAAGCTGGATGGCGATGTTTTGCCTGAATATGATGAAAATTGCGCTCGAACTGGCCCGCGAAAATCACGTTTATGAGAACATCGCCACCAAGTTTTTTGAACATTTTCTCTCGATTGCCGATGCAATGAACAATTTGGGCGGGGAGGGGATCGACCTGTGGGACAACGAGGACGAATTTTTCTATGATGTGCTGAGTTTGCCGAACGGAGGCTATATTCGGCTAAAAGTCCGCTCACTGGTCGGGCTGATACCCCTGCTGGCGGTCGAAACAATTGAGCCGGATTTACTGACCGAAATGCCCGGTTTCCGGCAACGCCTGGAATGGTATCTGACTAACCGGCCCGACCTGGCGCGGCTGATTTCGCGCTGGGAAGTAGAAGGTCTGGGCGAGCGCCGTATGCTTGGGCTGGTACGCGGCCATCGCATGAAGTGTTTATTAAAGCGAATGCTCGACCCGAACGAATTTTTAAGCGATTATGGGATTCGTTCGGTCAGTAAATTTCACGCCGAACATCCCTACGAACTGCACTTCGACCAGACTACTTTGCGGGTTGACTACGAGCCAGCCGAGTCGCGGAGCGGGTTGTTCGGCGGCAATTCCAATTGGCGTGGGCCAGTCTGGTTCCCAATCAATTATCTTTTGATTGAAACGCTCCAAAAATTTCACCACTATTATGGAGATGAGTTTAAGGTAGAGTGTCCAACTGGGTCGGGCCAATATCTAACGCTCAATGAGGTCGCGGACGATTTGTCACAACGGTTGATGCGGTTGTTCGAGCGCGACGAAACTACTGGAAAGCGCCCTTTCAATGCCGATAACCAATATTTCCAAAACGACCCACACTGGCGCGACAATATTTCATTCTACGAATATTTTCATGGTGAGACCGGGGCCGGTCTGGGCGCAAGTCATCAGACCGGTTGGACTGGGTTGGTCGCCAAGCTGATCCAGCAGCAGGGTGAAAAACGCGAGAAAGGTTTTAGCGAGGGTTAAAACCTTTTGCTTCGCCTGGATTTAGCGTCCCGGTCTCGCACCACTCGCGCACCGGGCAACGCCGACATTGTGGCACGCTCGGCAGGCAAATCGCCCGCCCGTGCTGCACCATCAACCGATTGATTGTAAACCAGTAGCGGTTGGGCAAGATTTTCTCAAGGGCCTTTTCGGTCTGTTCGGGGGTTTTGGTTTTGAACCAGCCGAGCCGGTTTGTAATGCGGTGGACATGAACATCAACGCACAAAGCGGCGATCCCAAAAGCATAAACCAACACACAATTAGCCGTCTTGCGTCCTACCCCCGGCAGCGAAAGCAATTCGTCTATCGTGCGCGGGACTTGTCCGCCAAAGTTGTCGCGCAAAAGCCGTCCGATTTCCTTGATCCGGGGCGCTTTAACTTCGGGATAGAGCGAACCCTGCAAAATCCCGACCAACTCCTCGACCGGAGCCTCTGCCAGGCTGGTCGCATCCGGGTAACGGGCAAATAGTCGGTTGGAGACGATAGTGGTTTGCTCCTCGCGGGTGCGCTGAGAAATAACCGTAGCGATCAAGACCTGAAAAGGGTCGTCTAGTTCGACCGAACCTTTACCAAGATAGGTCGCTTGCAAGGTATCTAATACCTGCTCTATATACTTAGTCCAGTCCTGGGTTTGGGTTTCCATATTTCTCCCTTCCGTATATCCTTAGCCTATCTTACCTTAGAATAGCCCTCGTTGGCTGTCAAGTTACAAACCGCCGCTTTTCGACCCTCTCAAAAACTGGTCGTATGTGCAGGTTTTGGGCCTGCCTAAAGCAACTTGCAAAGAGATTGATCCCCTGTAGGAGCGAGCTTCTACAAACTTTGAGGTAATCATTTTCGCCAAAAACAGCTTGACAGCTATTCTTTTTATGCTACAATCGAAGTTATAATTAACTGGTTAATCAGTTAATTATAGCAAAGAAAGTTTCATAAAATAAAATCGAATTAGGTCTGGTAAGCCAGCTATCTGTTGGTACAAAATTTGCAAAGGGTTAATGATAAATGAGAGAGTAAGCAATAGCCGAGTTATTAATATTAAAAGGATCAAGGGCAATGAAAGAACCAAAAATACAAAATAAAAACCCTAATAAAAAGGACGGGTTGGCCGGGTTGGTTCGAGGGTCTAAACTTCCCGGTGCGATAGTTGGCAGCCTGACCCTGGCGGGTGGGATTGCCGCTTCAGTGCTAACATTGGGAACCGCTAATTGGGTAGTGTCACAGGTAGTAGAACCTGCCAAACCCGACCCGATGGAAGAATACAATTTTACCCCTTATGAACTTGATGCTGATTTTATCGAAGTCGTCTTTCCGACAACCGGCGGACGGCTTTTGCAAGGCTGGTTACTCTATCATCCGGGAGAACGGCGGGTGGTGATAACGGCACATGGCTACCGGGGTCGCAAAGAAGAAATGCTCAGTTTGGGCGTTTTCCTGTGGAAAGCCGGGTTCAATGTGCTTTTGTTCAACTACCGAGGTCATGGCTCCGAACGGGTCAAAGGTGAAATCTTGACACTGGGCGACCGCGAGTTGGAAGATTTTCAAGCCGCAGTCACTTTTGTGTATAACCATTTCGAGCAGCAAGGCCTGGGTGAGCCGATTATTGGGGCGTTGGGTGGTTCGATGGGGGCGGCAGTCGCCTTAGTCGCGGCTGCCCGTGACGAGCGGATCAAGGCGGTCTGGGCCGATAGTAGCTTTACCAGCCGATTGGCGGTAATTTCTCACCACTGGCGCAAAACCAGCCATCTGCCGGTTCACCCGGTACTGAAGACGGTGGACTGGCTCTTTACCTACCGTACAGGCCACGCCCTGACCGATTTTTCGCCAATCGATGAGGTCGCCAAAATCGCGCCGCGCCCGATCTATTTCTTGCACGGTGGAGCCGATCCGATGATCCCAACCGAACACGTCTATGCCCTCTATGAGGCTGCTCTCGGCCCAAAATCGCTCTGGGTTGAGGAAGGTCTGAGTCATTGCGGAATTTACTTCAAAAATCGCCCGGAATATCGCCGTCGGCTGGTCTCCTTCTTTGAGGAATGGCTGATCGGCGAAACTGTTCCGCTCCCGTTTGTCCACCACGAACTAAAAGTTCAGGAAGCCGCTTGAGGCAGGTATCAGGTATTAGGAGTCAGGTGTCAGGTATCAGGTCACTAATCAGACATGATACCTTTCTTTCATTTTAACAGGGATAAGCAGGATTAATTGAATAAATTGCCGATGTTTATACCTGATGAATTGGCTAACTTCATTTTGTAATACCAAGTCCGGTTAGGTAGATGTCATTCTGAACGAAGTGAAGAATCTTTTCCTGTACCTGGCTCTAGCCCACGAACCGAGACCCTTCACTTCGTTCAGGGTGACATGAGTTTACTACTTAGCAGGACTTGTTGTAAGACCTTGCTCCGTCAATGGATACCGATCTATGGGCAGAGCCATATCCAACAAAGCCCCTCTTTTGTGTGACATTGCTCTGCCCATGGATGTCCCCTTCATCCTTCAGCCTTCATCCCTTGTTCGACCTTGCTCCGCCAATGGCGTTTTCGCATACGCTCTAAATCTTAGCTTTTCTCTGCGTCCTCTGCGTCTCGGCGGTGAATAGTTACAATGCCAATTAAAATTGCGTTTTGGAGCTAAACCTACTAGAATCCGGCTCAAGCGGATTTTTGGCAACCATAAAACCTATTCGAGGAGGAAAGCTTTATGGCAGGAATAGAGGAAGCGGTTATCGTTAGCGCGGTACGTACCGCAATTGGAACTTACGGGGGTGGGCTGACCGAGGTCTCGGCTATCAAGCTGGGCGAGATTTCGATCCGAGCGGCGCTAGAACGGGCCGATTTAAAGCCCGAACAAATCGATGAAGTGATTATGGGCAACGTACTACAGGCCGGGCTAGGCCAAAACCCGGCCCGTCAAGCGGCTATTGCTGCTGGATTGCCGGTGCAAATTCCGGCCTTGACGATCAACAAAGTCTGCGGAAGTGGGCTGAAGGCAGTCATGCTGGCGGCCCAGGCGGTCATGTTGGGGGATGCCGATGTAGTTGTAGCTGGGGGTATGGAGAGCATGAGCCGCGCCCCATTTTTACTCGAAAAAGCCCGCTTTGGTTATCGGATGGGCGACGGACAGTTGGTGGACGAAATGATCCGGGATGGTCTTTGGGACGCTTTCAACCAATATCATATGGGTGTGACTGCCGAAAACATCTGCACCGAATATAAACTGACCCGCGAAGAACTGGACGAATTTGCCTTGCAAAGCCAGCAAAAGGCGGCACGGGCTATCGAAGCCGGAGTCTTCCGCAGCGAGATTGTGCCGGTCGAAGTACCCGGCAAAAAGGGGCCGACTGTCTTTGATAAGGACGAGCAACCTCGCCCCGATACGACCGCCGAAGCGCTTGCCAAATTACGACCCGCCTTTAAGCCCCAGGATGGAGTCGTGACGGCGGGCAATTCGTCCGGCCTCAACGATGGCGGTGCGGCAGTGGTGGTGATGAGCCGCCGCAAGGCGGACGAACTTGGCTTGAAACCATTGGCTACCATCCGGGGATATGCCTCGGCGGGCGTAGAGCCACGTATTATGGGGATGGGGCCAGTTCCGGCTACTCGGAAGGCGCTTGGTAAAGCCGGACTTAAACTGACTGACCTTGATCTGGTCGAAGCGAACGAAGCTTTCGCGGCCCAATCGGTCGCCGTCGGTAAAGAACTCGGTTTCGACCGGGCCAAACTGAATGTCAATGGCGGCGCGATTGCCCTGGGCCATCCAATTGGGGCAAGCGGAACCCGCGTGCTGGTCACATTGCTCTACGAAATGCAGCGTCGCCAGGCCTGTTACGGTCTCGCCACCCTGTGCATCGGCGGCGGTCAGGGCGTGGCTTTGATCGTAGGACAGTAAAAGCCAAACCTGACTACTGACCAAATTAAGGAGTCTTAGCAATGAAAAGCGATGAAGTGCTGATTGCGGGAGCGACGCGGCTTCCGACCGGCAAGTTCCTGGGGGCTTTGAGCAGCCTGACCGCGCCCCAGTTGGGAGCATTGGCGATCAAAGAAGCCTTGAAGCGGGCGGAAGTACGGCCCGAATTGATCGAAGAAGTGATTATGGGTAACGTGGTGCAAGCCGGGGAAGGACAGGCTCCCGCTCGACAGGCCATGCTGGGGGCCGGGCTACCCGCTTCGATTTCGGCCCTGACTATCAACAAGGTCTGTGGAAGTGGCCTAAAAGCGGTCATGCTGGCGGCTAACGCGATCAAGGCGGGCGAGGCCGATATTTTTGTGGCAGGCGGTATGGAAAGCATGAGCAACGCGCCCTATCTGCTGCCGCAAGCGCGTACCGGCTATCGCATGGGCAACGGCACACTGGTTGATGCGGTCGTCAACGACGGGTTGTGGTGTCCCTTCGAGAACCATCATATGGGCATGAGCGCCGAGATTATCGCCGAGAAATTCGAGGTTGGACGAGCCGAGCAGGACGAATTCTCCGCCGCCAGTCATCAAAAGGCGGTCAAGGCTATCGAGAGCGGCGCATTCAAGCGCGAGATACTCCCAGTCGAGATCAAAACCAAGAAAGGCGTTACGCTCTTTGAAACCGACGAACCAGTCCGCCCCGATACGACCATTGATACTTTGAGTCGGCTGGCTCCTGTCTTTAAGCCAAACGGCGGAGTGGTGACGGCGGGCAACGCCCCCGGTCTGAGCGATGGAGCAAGCGCAATGGTCGTCTTGAGTCGCCCTGCCGCCGAAAAGCACGGTATCGCACCCCAGGCCCGCGTCACTGGCTATGCCTACGTCGGGATCGAACCAAAATACTTGTTCGCCGCCCCGACCCTGGCGGTCCGAAAGCTACTCGAACAAACCGGAATGCAACTGGGCGATTTCGATCTTTACGAAGTTAACGAGGCGTTTGCGGCCCAGGTACTCGCCAACGTCAAAGAACTTAAGCTAGATAAGAGCAAACTCAACGTCCGAGGTGGTGCTATCGCGCTCGGCCACCCGATTGGCGCAAGTGGGGCCAAACTCTTGACTACTCTGATCCACACTCTACAAGATACCGGCGGGCGGCGCGGGTTGGTCACGCTTTGCCTCGGTGGGGGCGGTGCAGTCGCACTTAGTATCGAGTTGGTTTAAGAGGTGTCAGGTGTCAGGCTAAGAACCTATTCCCAGTAGGGGCGGACTGTCAACCGATTGGGATAGGCTCTAGTTGTTTTGTGAAAAGGGTCGAAACCTGACCGATAGTTGTATTTAGCCTTTCCAGACTTAGTTTTAGCTGATACCTGACACCTAAAGGAGATTGCAATGAGCGAGCAACCTGTCAGCCGTTATCCTGTCCCTAAATTGGAAGATTTGCCGGAAGATATTCGAGAGCGAGTTATAGCCGTCCAAGAAAAATCGGGCTTTGTACCAAACGTGTTTATCACGCTGGCCCATCACCCGGCGGAATTTCGGGCTTTCTTTGCCTACCACGATGCGCTAATGCTCAAAGAGGGCAACTTAACCAAAGCCGAGCGCGAGATGATCGTGGTAGCAACCAGCGCTGCTAACGAATGCCAATATTGCGTAGTCGCGCACGGTGCGATTTTGCGGATCTACGCCAAGAATCCGTTGATCGCCGATCAAGTAGCGATTAACTATCGGCAGGCCGACATCACGCCGCGCCAAAAAGCCATGCTCGACTTTGCCATCAAGGTGGCTGTCCGGCCCGCCGAGGTAGACGAAACCGATCACGCCGCCTTGCACGCACATGGTTTTAATGACGAAGACATTTGGGACATCGGCGCGATTGCAGCCTTCTTCGCCCTCTCCAACCGAATGGCTCATCTTACCAATATGCGCCCCAACGACGAGTTCTATTTGTTAGGCCGCATTCCAAAAAGCAAATAAAAAGTGAAGTCGTAACACGGATGATAGGGATGAACCCAGATAGAGTTTTATTTACAAATCAGGTTTGAGGCAGAATGTGGAAATTACAAAAAGAGCCGGGCCGTCAAGAGACGGCTCTTTTTTTATGTTCAATAATAATTTAATTTGGGGTTAAAAAAGCTTTCCTTTAGATGGGTTCCTTAGTATAATAACCTTATGCCTAATAACGTAGATTTTGCTGGGGGTGTAGGATGAGCGATAACTCTGACAAATCAGCTTTTCCAGCGGTTAAAGTGCAGCTGGAACAAAACCGGGAAGAAGCTATCCAACGAATTGTAGCAAGGGCCAGAACCGAACTACCTGATTATCGGCAACGCGATATTAACGAACTATCGGAAGCTGTCGCCCGGTCGTATGATAACTGGTGTGAGAGTGTTTTGAAAAATAATGTGAATATTGCCAAACCCAACTCCGAACAAGCGATCCAGGAAAACATCGCCCAACACCGCGACCCTGCTCAGGTAGCCCGCACGCCCTGGCTGATTTATGAAGTAGCCCTGCAAATTTTGGACGAAGCAGGCAATAAAGTGCAGACCCAGGAACGGACTGAATTTTCGACTATCGCCCACAAACTTACCAATACAATGGCAACCGTTGGGCAGTTCAAGATTGCCCGGCATATCGTAGAACAAGCCTCCCACAAATTCAAAGCTTGAAAGCTTCCCTGCCCCTAGCTAGTTTACAAAAGCCTGTGTATAGATAAATTTGGCACCTTCTGATAGAACCGGTCTATAGCTGCCTATGACGGGCGACCACACTACCCATTAACGGTTCGGCCCTACAAATCGAGAGGTTAGGAAACTTCTACATGTGGATAACTTAGTAGGGATATGGCGCTTTAAACGATTCAAGGGGACAAATTTCGCCCTATTCATTCATTGAGTAATTGACAATTGGACAAAGCAAGTTATAATCAGAATCAGTTAATAGGTACTATTAATTAGCCCTATTGGTGACCCTGATAGAGTGTCAAATTAGCGGAGGAGAAAAGGCCCGAAAATGCAACAAAATTTCGACTTTGCCGACGATATTATATCCGTGTCGGACTTAAAGACGCGGGCCAGCTCCGCTATCGAAGATGTCGTAACCGGGCATGCTACCAAAGTAATTACCCGGCGGGGTCGTCCGGCGGCAGTAATTGTTAGTCTGGCCGAATATAGACGTTTGAAAGGTTTTGAGAAAGAGATGGAACTACACCGAACCGAACCCTAAGCAGGGTTTTTGTGCTATGAAATGAAAAACTCCCTTCCGCCGCCAAGCTCTGGGAGTTCTCAACCGTTAATTGCCGCTTTGTTGACAGCAACATGGTTTTCTTATGCCCTTTTATTTTAACCCCTAGCCATGTTCCTGTCAATAGGTAGCGAGCTGATTTTAAGGAGGTTTGCGAAAATGCAAGCTCTATTGCTATGCCCTGAGCAAATTCAGAGTGCTACACCGCTCTATCTTAATAGTCTGACCGACATGTCTACTCAAAAACTGATAGTAAGGGCCAGTCTTGTGTCTGCCCAGCAGGGCAACCACACAAGATCGCCCCTACCAATTGAGAGGATATTGCCCGAAAGTATTATAACGTTATGTAAACTTGATGGGGAGCGGTAACATGCCCAGAAAAAAACAATCCATCGCCGGGGAGTTATTACCCGATCATGACATCTTTGGCAACCCGTTAGCCCAGCAAGATCGGCAAGTATTATTGAACGAACCTTATCGCCGTAAAGAACAATCTGGCTATATTACGCTCTGGAACGAGTTTTATTCTTGCTATCGACAGGCCGGGGTTAGCCCACAAGCGGTTTACTTGTGGGGTTACTTGCGCCAACTCGAACGACGCAGACCAGAATGGAAGCCAGTTTCGGACATCGCCTGGCCGGGTCGCCGTGATATGTCGGAAGTACTGGGCGCTTCGATGCGACATCTACCGAATTTGCTAGAAGAGTTGAGAAGCGCCCGCTTGGTGAGCTATCAACCGACCTTGCCAGGCTTTGAAGACCTCGCGCAGGCCACTAATAGCGATGTCGAGAAACTACGGAAAAAAGCGGCTGGGCTGGGAGCTAACCCCAAAGCCGACGCAACCATTTATCGGACTGCCGATCCGCTGACCAGGGCCGAATTTGCGGTTGCAACTGGCCTTAAATATTGCCAGCGCTGCAAGTTCGTGGCTCATTGTCAAGGGGCGCGGGAAGCCAGGGAACAGGCGTTGCGAAATGATAATATCACTCTAAAAACGTTGGCTAAACCGATCAAAAAGCAACCCTCTGAGGCTATTTCTGACGCTGTACCCTCCAATATAGTAACGGCAAGCGCGATCACACCGACTCCTATAGATAACACCCCGCTTTCGGCAGTGGCTCTTGAGGCGGTAAAAACGCAACGACCGAATCTAAGAAAAACTGGCCCGCGCTTCCAACCAGAATCGGAAGCTGATTCTAACAGGACTCAGGGACCGATTCTAACAAGAATCAAAACCAACATGAAAGAACCAGACCTAAATAATCAACCTAATACCAACACCACCATGCTAGAAACCAAACTTTCTACTCGCATAGTTTCGACAAAGTTGGTTGGTGGTGATTTCATTGCTAATTATGCCGAGCAAAATGGACTAACAGCCAATACACCAGCCAATTATTCAAACCATCTGGATCGTGAAACGGTGGGTGAAGGTACCGATTTACCTGACTTTTCGCAAAACATTATCTTGCTCGAAAATTTTGGTTTTGACCCCCAAACGGCTGATCGACTGGCTTCGCTGGTCATTCAGCATCGTAAACCGCCCGAATATGTGCCGGATATAATTCAATACGCTCGCGAAAATGCCACAACCAATCCTTGCGGTTTGGTGCGTCGTCTGATCGAGCGTGGGGAAAATCGCCTGACTCGTGAGCGGCAGCAACGGCAGGCTCTCGCTAAGTGGCATTATCCGCCTTCGGGAGAAGATATATCTACCCCATTGGCTGATTATACCCAGAACGCTATCAGTCTGGAGACAACTTCCAACACATCCATTCAAAAAGTGGCGGTAGAGGCGGAAATTGCACCTATTCAAGCTAACAACCACCTGAAAGTGCCACTACATATCGAGAGGATTGAGCCTGCCCAGCCAGTTTTAGCGTTGGCACAACCCGAACAACGCTCTGCCAGACAGCACCGAAACCGCGCCAGGAAGCCTGCTACGCCCTTGCAGTATCAATTACAGTTGGAGATGCTTGATAATGCTGAGGACGGGCTTGTAGCCTCTACTCAAAAAAGGACGGTACCTGCCCAAGAGGGCGACCACAAGGGATCGCCCCTACCAATTGAGGCCAGGGTAGGTCTTATGTCTGTCCAGGAGGGCGACCATCAGGAGTCGCCCCTACCTGGTGAGGAGGGGATACATTTTACGATTTATTTGCCGTTTTATCAGGCTGTAATCGAGAGTCTTAACCTATCGGAAGCGAAAGCAATCCTGATTGAATGGAGAAGTTTGTTGATTTATCTGACAGAGCAGGGGATAAACACCCGCGTTTTCTACCCGTCATTAGGCTGGCTAGGGGAGCAATCAGGTAATGTAACCGTATCGCAGGGTCAAGCGGGGATTTGCAAATACAGCCTGATTTTCAGAAACAGATTTGATTATCACTCTGCCCGGCATTATCTTGATCGGTTTGAGCAGCTTATTCATTTGCGCTACGGGGAGCAGTTAGTGGTTACTTATAGCATCCTATTCTCGTGATAAAGTCGATAAAGGCGTATTAACTTAAAAAGTACGGGCAGTTATACCAGACTGCCCGTACTTTTTTGAGATGGTAAAAGCCGCAAATGTTTCACGTAAAACTTAGTTCTTATTTATCTCGTGGTAATTCTTTTTCGAGCGCTTCGATTTTTGAACGTAGTAGAGCGAGTTTGTCACGCAGTTCGGCTTGTTCGGTGGGTTTGAGTTGGGTCAGGTTGCGCCGGGTTTTGTCCAGCCAGCCATCAAAACTGCTAAGAGTTCGACCGCCGGTTAGATTACGTTCGGTAGCTTTAGCGACATCTAATTGTGATTTTTGTAACTTTTGGTTGTTTTCCGAACGCTTGTGATTTTTTTCACCTTCGTCTTCGGCTGAAAGACTGGGATTTAATAGCTTCATACGGTCGTTGACATAGCTAGGGCTACGGTGGATCATGGCTCCGATGTCGCGGTAGCTATAATTATAGTTATCGCATAGGAACTTGAAGTAATTAGCCTCGTCAAGCGGGGCAAGGTCTACCCTTTGCAAATTCTCGACCACTGCAATAAATTGAGCCTGCTGATCGTCATAATCCTTAACTATCACCGGGACGGTCGTTTTCCCGATCAGTTTAGCGGCCCGGTAGCGCCGTTCGCCCGCTACGATCTCGTACTGACCTTCGACGGTTTCCCGCACAATTAATGGCTCTAAAACTCCATTTTCCCGTATATTATCGGCTAACTCCTGATCGCGTTCTTCATCAAAAACCTTCCGGGGTTGTTTCGGATTTGGCCTGATTTTCTCAATCGAAACAATCAAAGCTTCGGAGTTTCGCGACTCGCTCTGATCGAGATGGTTGGCTTTATCCGCAATGAGTTTGGAAACCACCCCCAGCCGACGAGGTGGGGCGGGGGGCGAAGCTACTCTTTTATTAAAATCAGGGTTTTTCGACACGTTTAATTACCTCCTCTGCCAACCGATTATATTCCTGCGATGCTTCACTCCGAGCAGAGTAGACCTGCACCGGCCCCCGCGTCGCTACCTCGGCCAAGATGGTAGCGGTGCGGATAATAGTATCAAAGACTCTTTCGCCCAGGGCTTCCCGCATTTCGGCGGCGACATCCTGGCTGACCTTGGTGCGCGAGTTGTACATGGTCAGAACTACCCCTAGCAAGCTAAGCTGATCGTTAAACTCCGAACGAACTTCGTTCATGGTATCCAGAAAATAGTTAAGACCGTAGGCGGCGAATTGCTGGGCCTGGAGCGGAACCAGCGCATAATCGGCAGCCGCCAGCGCGTTGACCGTCAAAATGCCCAGGCTGGGTGGGCAATCGATCAAGACATAATCGTAAGCTAATCGCTCGTTTTGACGACTCTGCTTTTCCATTTCGGAAATCTTGCGGTAGAGTTTACGGTCGCGGTTCATGGCAGTTAGCAGGTGTTTTTCAGCCAGCGAAAGCGCGATAGTCGCCGGTACAATATCAAAACCAAAGTTGGTTTCAAAGATCGCCTCGCTCAACAGCGTATCGTTATTGGTCAGACATTCGTAAATAGAAGTGCCTTCGATAGTGATAGGATCGATCCCGGCGGCGGTCGTCAAATTAGCCTGGGGGTCAAGGTCAATCAATAAAACCTGGCGCTTGCGCTCGACTAAACCACGACCGAGACACAGTGTGGTAGTGGTCTTGCCGGTTCCGCCTTTTTGCAGACCGATTGCAATCTTTTTCATCCAACTTAGCCCTTCTGCTCAATCTGCTGAAAATAGCTTTCTTCGGGTAATTTTGTTCTGCCTAATATTACCATATCTTAGCCGCTTTTTCTATCTGCTAGATTGTATTACATATCCCACAAGATTATATGATTTGCTCCCTTGTGATAAGCTATAACCGTTCTGGTCTGAACGATTTATATAGAACAACACACATGGGAAATGATTATAAGGCCTTTCTATTCGGCCTAAGTGAGGCACACGTGCTGCGCCTCGACCCGGATACGCTTTCGGCGGCGATTGAGGCCACTCTCCAAAAGATGAAGGCGACCGACCCTCTTATTGACAAAATCACTATGGTTGATATAATTAACAGTATATACATTGTAGATACATTGCAATCAGATGGTTAAGAGGAGGTGTGTACGTGATAGGGCAAATTGATAAATGGGGTAACAGCCTTGCAATTCGCGTTCCAAAAGCCATTGCGGAACAATTGAACTGGGATCAGAAGACCAGAGTACGCGAAACTATAGTGGATGGAAAGCTGGTTATCGAGACTGTTCAAAGCCCGGTCTATTCTTTAGAGCAGATGTTAGAAGCCGTAACTGCGGATAATTTGCACGCTGAAATTAGTACTGGGCCAGCATTAGGTCAGGAAGTATGGTAGGAGATAACTTGTAATGAGTGCGTCTCTGATTTTTGAATATGTACCAATGCGCGGTGATATAGTGTGGTTGGATTTTGACCCACACTTAGGAAGAGAGCAGGCCAAAAGACGACCTGCTCTTGTTTTATCCCCCGATAGTTATAACGGTAAGGTCGGCCATGCTATTGTTTGCCCTATTACTAATCAGGTCAAAAACTACCCGTGGGAAGTCCATCTTCCATCAGGGCTTGGTGTAAGCGGTGTTATTCTATCCGATCAAATTAAGAGCCTGGATTGGAAAGCCCGCAATGCAGAACGTATTTGTGAACTCCCTCAGAGTGTATTTGAAGAAGTCATGGGCAAGCTTATGATTTTGCTTACCTAGCAGCGAGGTAGGTAAGCGGAGCGCAGCCAGGCCAAGAACGTTAGCCGATGCATCGAGGATAAACAAAGCTAAATTTATCCTGTGTATCCCTGTTAATATAAAAGGAGGTTTCGATGAATGGGGTCGTTGAGGTGGTGCATAGAAGTGCCTCCCATACTATGCGTAAAACGGAGCAACTGAGCATTCGACTGCTGGCGGGATTAGGGGTCGAGGAGGACGCGCACATGGGTGTTACGGTCAAGCATCGGTCACGAGTGGCCCGCGACCCGAGTCAGCCAAATCTGCGTCAGGTGCATTTGATCCCCGCTGAACTGCACGATGAACTTCGTAAAGCTGGCTTCGTTGTAGCTGCTGGTGAGATGGGCGAGAATATCACGACCCGCGGGATCGAACTGCTGGAATTGCCGACAGGCACACGGCTACATCTAGGTCTGGAAGCAGTGGTCGAACTGACTGGCTTGCGTAATCCTTGCATTCAGCTTGACGGTATTCAGCCCGGTCTTATGGAGGCGGTGCTAGGCCGTGATGAACAGGGTAATTTAATCCGTAAAGCGGGTGTGATGGGGATTGTCATGATTAGCGGTGAGGTGCGTCCAGGTGATCCAATCCAGTTGGAATTGCCATCAGAGCCACACCAGCCATTAAAGCCAGTCTAAATCTCCATGCTGAGGTGCAACCATCAGACTTTATAACAAGAGATTGGCGTAGGCCCTCATCCAGCGCCGGATCGCCCCTTGTGGTCCTGGTTCTACGCCCAATGCGGCGATAAAGTTGCCATCCGAACCGGCCAACCAGACGGCAATACCGGGTAGTCTCGCCAGCTTCAGGCCACGCACATGACAGCCACCCGTAAAGTCACGCAGATCGTCCTCGAAGCGTGCGCCATCGATAAGATCGTCGTAGGTACGCCACTGAGGGCGCTCATCTTGATAAAGCTTTGGTTCCCACTTGACTCCTAGCAGTTGCCAGAAACGGACCAGCGCGGCCCGGCTATCGCGTTGAGTTGGCAAGACCAACTTTTCGGGCGACCAACCGGCCTCCCCAATAACGGCGGGCCAGCCACTTTCCAGACCTCGTTTGAGCCAATCGGGGAAGGTGGTGGCGGTTACATCCTGGCAGGCCCGACCCGGTTGGAAATAGTTATGCCAGCTAAAGCGTTGATAAAGCGTGATTGCTTCTTGCAGTGGATCGTAACGGTTGCCGACCACTTTTTGTTCAGGGCCACTCCCCTGATAAAAATTGAAAGTAGCGTAGAGAGTGGTCGAGTCGGGGGTAGCGTCCTGGGAGAGTGGCGGAAAATAAAGTACCACATCCTGAAAGGGGATCGCATCGGGTCGTTCGAGGCGGCGTTGCCAGGCCCGGTAGACCTCGCTATAAAAGCGGTTCATAATGGCATACTTTGTTGGGTCGCCATTTCCGACCCAGGCTAGTAAATTTTGGGCATACACTTCGTTAGGCCATTCAATGTCTGGCTCGTTGCCCGGTATAATCTGGCTAAAATGCCAGCCGTTGCGCCGTTGCTGTCCGTCCACGAAATTATAAATATCTTCGGCGACATCTTCCGGGCTACCGCTAAGCGTGTTGCGACCCCCGGAAGTCTCGACCGCTTCGGTAAAGCCGCCCGGAAAACGCTGTGGGTAAAGCCGGATGTAAATTTCGGTTCCTTGCCGGGTATACTGATAGAGGTCTTCTTCCTGGCGAGCGTGGGCGCGATTGTTGCTGGCTTGCACATCGCTACTCAGGGCCAAAACCAACCCTGGCGCTCCGGCTTGCCCACTGCTATCTTTGAAAGCCGCCAGAGCTTGCCGTTGCGGGTCGCTCCACTGATTGGCTATCGGGGCGTGAATACCGTGCTGTGGGTTGAGACTGGCTGTACGTGGCGGCAAAGTCGGGGTAGGGGTCGGAGCAGGCACTAGAGTGGGAGTCAGGCTGATTGTCGGGTTGGGGGTCGGGGACGGCAGACCAGCGCTAGGCGTAGCGGGAAGCAGCGTCGGACGGGGCGGAGGCCGATTGGGTATCAACAATAACACTGAGAGTATAACCAGGATCGCTACCAAAATCCCGATTACTATCAGCGCTCTGCTCCGTTCGCGCCATATTTCCGAGAAAGAGAACCGTCGCATTTAACTACTTGATTGCAGAAAGACTATTTATAGACTGTAACATAATAAAATAAGGTATCAAGTATCAGATGCCAGGCAAGCACCTGATATTTAATACCTGCTCAACTATTAGAATTGCTCAGAAAATGCTCCTGCTCCATTGTGATAATTGCAAAGCCCATTCCGCGCAAGTGGTGGGCCGTTTTCTCGGCAGCATCACCCTCTTTACCGCAATAGAAAGCCATGTCGAGCGGTTTTCGCATGCCAAGTTCGCGTATTTGTTCCAACGCTGTCGGGTCGTGCAAATACTCGGCTTGTGGGTCGGTCACGATCAGCAGTCTTGACATTGGCGGATAATCGTTCAGAGTCTTAAACAAGCTTTCAAAGTTGGTATCGGCTGGAACGAATAATTTCTGTCGGTCGGCATCGACCAGCTTATAATAAAGATAGCCCACCACAATTTTGACTACCGCCACGATAGGTACAGCCAGCAAAAGACCCATCGGCCCTAACAACGCTGCCCCGGTGATAATCGAGAAGATTACTAGCAAAGGCGGTAACTCTACGATCCGCCCGATGATATTCGGGATAACCAGATAATCTTCCAACTGGCGCAAGATAAACAGTAGCACAACCACCAGAATAACCAGCAAAGCCCCGCTCAGACCAAAATTGCCTTTTGGCTGGAAAAAGGCTACCACGCTGCAAATTGTGATTGCTAGATACGGCCCCACAAAAGGAACCAGTTCTAAGACTCCAACCATTATACCCAGCAGCAAAGAGTAACGTATCCCTAGTACAGTCAGAGTAATAAACGAGGCAACACTCATTATCAGTACCAGCAAAATCTGCCCTTTGATATAGGCTCCCAAAACTATATTCATGCGAACTACGAGGTTGCGGATTTCACCCCGATACAGAAGTGGTAGCGTATTAATAAAGCCCCAGATCGCCCGACCTCCCATCAGCATAAAATAGAAAGTGGCAATAATATAGAGCAGGAAGTCGATCACGAAGCGAAAGGTTTTGGAAAGCAGTCCGGGGCCAAGTTCGCGGGCGATGTCTGGCAACCGATCTAATACGCTATTGATACTATTACGAGCCGTTTCAGAGGCGATTTCAATGCCTACCAGATTGACGGTGGTGTTCTTGTCGAGGTAGTCATCCACGTTGGCCCGAATAATAGGAATATCATTTGATAGAACTTTGGCCTCTTTGGTGATAGCTGGTATTAGCCAGACCAGGGCCGCCCCCAGCACCGCAAAGAAAATCAGGTAAATGCCGACGGCCCAGACCCAGCGTGGCCCGCCAAACCGATTGGACAGCGCCTTGAGCGGGCCATTAAACACAAAAGCTGTCACAATCGCCCAGATAAACGGTGGTAAGGCTTCCCAAACATGGAGCAAAAATAAAATCATTAGGGCGACCAGTATGACAACCGTCCAGCGTTTTGCCAGGGAGGAAAATTTGATTTCTTCGAGCGGGGGTGTACCACCCTTGAGGCTTGTTTGGTTTTGTTCTATCATAAGAAAGTTTCTCCGCATGCTAAAAGAATTTATCAGTTTACTGCTTGCTAAGGCCAAATCTAGCTAATATATTAACACATCGGAGAGTGCCTTACCATAGCTTGCTACTCCGGTACTCCGGCTGTAATTAAGAACCTAACCGAAAATCTAGGGGCGATCTAGGGACGGTTTATGGGCGGAGCCATATCCAACATAATACCCCGGTCTTTGTTAGACATTGCTCCGTCAATGGACGGGTCTAGCGGCGCAAGAGTTCTTCGGCGCGGAGACGGTCGCGACCTGCCGTTTCGGTATCACCGAGATGAGTAGCGGCTTCGGCGCGGGCCAGATAGACTTCGGGGGGTGGAACCCGGTTTAATTCGAGGGTTTGGTTAAAATCTTCCAGCGCAATCGCGTAATGCCCAAGTGCGGCGTAGGCTCGGCCTCGTTCGTAGTAACCCCGCCACCACAGCCGACTACACGCGATAGCATGGTTGGCATCAATCAAACTTTCTTTGTAGCGACCGAGCGCCAAGCGTACCGAGGCTCGTCCGGCGTAGGCGGTAGCACCCTGAGCAAAGCGCATGCCGTGCGTGTAATCTTCTTCCGCCGACAAAAAGTCGTCCAGTTCGGCATGAATTTTGGCGCGTTGATGATAATAAATCGGGTTGGTCGGATTTAGCTTGAGGGCCTGGTCAAGCGTATTTAAGGCTTCGTCATATTGTTTGGTTGCAAACTGCCGCCGAAAGCGTATTTCGATCCATTGCAACTGGCAACCCCGGATCGTCGCCATAACTATAAAAAGCGTTACGAGCGCCAATCCACTACACAAAAGCAGATAAAGGGGGATTTGCAACCATCCGAGCATTTTGCTACTCCAAGTTAGGCTCTCCGCCGCCTTGAGCGTTCCGATTTCTAGTACCGACTTTTGAAGTATAGCATAAGTCTAAATTTAATTGAATAGTTTGTTGGCTCAATCGAAAATTTACTGCTCGGCATCGCGGCGGATATTGCGTTGCATACTGCGGAGTTCGAGGTTATTGGGGTAATGGTCGATAGCCATATCGAGGAGCAAAATGGCAAATTTGAAATGCCCACTATCCCGGTAAGCGGTCGCCAGGGCCTTAAAGCCTAGCAAGGGCATCTGATCAAATTCCTCAATGCTACCGAAATCGAACAGCGGTTCTTGATCGACCACCCGGCGAAATTCGTCGGTACTGGCTCCGATCCGCCCGGCATAAGCATAATCGATAGCCTGTCGCGCCCGCATCGCCAAATTTTCGAGGCTTTCGGCAGGTGGACGGGGGGCAGGAGGCGGGGTTGTATTGCTACGTGGCGGGACATAGCTACTGCCCCCCGGCGGTGTAGACGGGCCGATCCCTGGGTTGAGAGGCGGACGCGAAGGCGTACCAAAGCTGTCCGAAAGCGGGTGCGGACGGGAAGTTGGCGGCAACCGATAGCCGCTCGAAGATTCATCCGGCTTTTGCTGCGGTTCGGCAGCAGTCCGATTCGGGTAATCGAAGGCCGGTCGGGTGGGGGGCAAAGGTTTAGGCGGGGCCGGCTCGGTTGAGGCTGGTTTAAAGTCGCCCGACAAATCGGCCTTAAATGGGTCAACATCGTCAAAGAAATTTTCTAGTGGGTTCGGGCCGCGTAGCCCTTCCGAGGCCGGAGCCTTAAAGCCGGTTGGCGGTTCGGTGTTTGGGCGGGTGCGGGGTTGGAGGGGCGTATCGCCCGAATAGCCGATAGGTCGGGCCGGACGCTGGCGATTTGGCTGCTCGGCCTCGGTATCATTGCTCGGCTCATCCGAAAGGTTGGTTTCGATCCGGGTATAGGTGGAAGTGGTACGCGGTCGGCTGACGCGGTTCGGATCGGGTGGCACCGTCGGACGGCGGTCTGGTTGAGCCATCATTGGGTTGGTTGGCGGCGAAGTTGGGCGAGGTCGAGCCAAACTTTGCTGTTCGGGTTGATCTTCGTGCGAACCGGGCCGCACAAAACCCCAGACCTTTTGTACCCCGCTCCGGGCCAACTGAAACCCTCTGGCGGCATAATCTTCCATCAAATAGGAAATACTTCTGCCTCGGTCGCCCCCTAGCGGGGTAAAGCGCAACAGGCAGTAAAAAACCCCAACCGCGATCAACAGCACGAAAAGCAAGCCAAACAGGTTGAAGCCACCTTCTTTTTTAGTCGAGGAAGTATCACTGCTGCCAGTCGAGGAGGTATTATCGGTCTGGGGTGTGATAGTTGCGCCGGGGGTGATTTGGCCCTGGTTGATTTGCGCGTTGATAACCCCGCCGTTCGCCGGAATATTGACGATATTAGCGTTATTGGCAGAACCGCCCACCGTCGCGCTGTTAAGGGGGATCAATCGGTCGCCACTCGCCCGGCCCAGGAAATCAGTGGCGGTCGCGGTAGTCGCGCCCTGCTGGATAGTTTGCTGAATTTCCGACTGGCTTAGCTGGCTGAATCCATAATTGAGCAACGTATCAGGGTCGGAGTTATAGCTACGGGCATCGTCACCCATGATAACCGAGATGACGGTTTGACCGCCTCGGCTGGCGCTGGCGACTAGACAATATCCGGCGTTGTCGGTAAAGCCCGGTTTAATCCCATTAGCCCCGCCGTAGCGTTGCAAGAGTCGGTTGATATTTGCTAAATTATGCCCGGCTATCAAGGTTGAACGAGTTGCCACAATTTTGCTAAGGGTCGGGTTTTTAAGGGCGTACCAACCGGTAATTGCCAGATCGAAGGCGCTGGTATAGTGTTCGGCTTGATCGAGGCCGTGTGGATTGGCATAATGGCTGTTACGCATACCCAAATTGACGGCGTTCTGGTTCATCCGCTCCACGAAGCGCGTGACCGGGTCGGCCCCGGTATTGGGTAATTTGGCTCCGGCGTAGTGAGCAATTGCCATTGCTGCATCGTTCCCACTGTTGAGCATCAAACCGTAGAGCAATGCCTCAAAACTGACCACTTCGCCGTTCCGCAAACCCATCGCTGCCTCACCCACCAAATCCTCTTTGACGACCTGATAAGTATCGGACAGATTAGTGCCTTCGATCCACAGAGCGGTCAGGGCGGTCATAATTTTGGTGGTGCTTGCCATCGGTAGGCGGCGGTGCATATTTTTGCTATAGAGGATACGGGCGCTGGAAGCATCTACCGCAATTGCAGTCGCGGCGTTAACCGAAGGTGAAATGGGGTCGGGCGCGGCAACTGCCAGGCTCGGCGTAAACAAAGCCAGGCTCAAACTTAAAGACAGCCAAAGAGCCAGCCCAAGTGCCAGATGTTTGGGGTAAGTATATTGGCCCGTCCCGGTTGGGGTAAGGCGATTTTGTGACGATCCGGTGTGCTTGTTCAAGCGCCTGTGAGCTTTCCTTCAAGCTGGCTTATTCGTTTAGAAGCGATCCATTCCGACTTTGCCGAAAGCCAGAACCACCTTTCTTTGATCTATAATAACATAACTACATTCTTATGTCTAGTAGTTAATCCCTCTTTTTGACATATCCCTATTGGCTTAAAAATTCGCCCCTACCCAGATTGATCCTTAGCGTCTGTCTCCTAATGGCTATTAGATTGGCTCCTAGCAAAGAGGTTGTGTCAGAATCTGTTTCAAACCTGGGACACTGATGCGACACTTTTGGACAGATAGTATTTTACACTTAAGACACAGGACAAAAGCAAACCTTCACTTGCTAATACTGGAAGGCAATAAACTATTGGGGGTGTCTAAGATGATTGCTTTTACTCAAAAGCAAAAAATAGAGCAGAACGATAGAGAAGAAGGGCCAGAGCAAAACGCAGTACTTGCCGCCGAAGCGCTTCCACCAGAGGCCCGCCACGCTCTCGATAGTTATTTGCTCAAGCTGTCCAATCAACTGCATCTGGCTTTGATCGAGCTACGCGATAATTTGGTGCGCGAAGCCGAAGTCCAGGTGCTACAGAACTTAGAGAGCGATAATTTGGAGCAGGTTCAAAAGGCGCTGGCCCGCCTGGGCGAACCACAAACCCAGGTCTCCCACTTACTTGCCCAACTTGAGCGAAGTTCGTCCGCCTAAAGCCTGTGCGAAAAATCCATTGGGTTCAACAAGGATGAAGGATGAAGTATAAGGGATGAGAGATGAAAGAGGAAATCCATTGGCAGAGCAATGTTATACAACTGGACTACTCAGTTCTCAGTCCTCAGTCCCTTTTCATCCCTCATCCTTCATCCTTGTTGGATATGGCTCCGCCTGTAGATCGTCCCTAGATTTTTCGGATAGGCTTTAGCGCATAGGTTACAAGTTAAGGTTAGAATGAATTTGTCAAATCGATAGCGATGTCCCATTCAGCAATCAAAAACGGTCTGGAGAAGTTATTGATTGCCAACGCTTTAAGTTTTGATGTGGTTAAGCCCAGTGCAAGCCAGCTTG
>JBBQWM010000011.1:0-146807 GCA_038210655.1 Chloroflexia bacterium | reverse complement strand
TGTGAAAGCCAGACAAACTTTGCACCGGCTCTATCCTAAACTGACATGACTTACTGGACTGTCTACTCAGTAGACAGTCCAGTAAGTCTTGTCCCAATTGGTTAGCCATTTTAAGGTCAATTGATCGAGAAATAACTGACAAGACTTACTGGACTGTCTACTGAGTAGTGCGTCCAGTAATGTTTGTCACTGTTAATGTAACATTTCTGAGGCTAAATTAAGAGTAAAAGACTGTCAGCCTTTACTGGACGCACTGCTGAGGCGGGAGACAGGCTGGATTTTGCCAAAGATGCCTCCCCGCCAAAGAATCTAGATTCTTCGCTGCGGCTCAGAATGACAAGACTGTGTAGTTAAAATAATTGTGCCAATGTAGGTAGGGGCAAACCCTGGGTGGTTGCCCTCGGAGACCGGGCCGGGTGTTCACGGGCAACCACCCAGGGTTGCCCCTACCAGGATATTTTATTATTCCTGAGTCCCTTAGTTCGTAACTACTCAGAATGACATAAACAGGCTATTCCACATTCTACACTCTGCATTCTGCATTCTCTATCCTGCACCCTACATTCTGCCTTCTGCCTTCTGCATTCTCTATTCTGCCTTCATCCGTCCCATCCGTGTTCATCTGTGTTACCTCTTCCTCTTCTCCCTCCCCTACCTCGGAAAAGCCTCCCGCACACCACCGTCTACCGGGAGCATCGTCCCGGTAGTCTTAGCCGAACGTGGCCCGGCCAGGAAGAGGGCTGCTTCGGCAACATCCTCGGCGGTAACTTCGGTCTTGAGCAAATTGCGTTGTCGGTAGAAATCAGGTAGTTGGGCCACAGTCAGACCGTAAGCTTGCGCCCGTTGCTGTTTTAGTTCTTCACTCCATAGCTGCGAACCTTCAAAAATTGCGTCCGGGTTGAGCATATTAGCCCGAATACCGAACTCCCCAGCCTCGATAGCGACGATCCGGCAAAGCTGAGCTTCGGCGGCTTTGGCGACACTATAGGCTCCGAAATCCTTGCCGGGTGCGGTTACATTTTTGGTAGCATTAAAGACGATGTTGCCGCCAGTTCCCTGGGCTTTCATTACTTCGAGCGCGGCCCGCACCACCAGAAAATGTCCAGTCGTGTTGATCGCCAGGCTTTTCTCCCAGTCTTTGAGGTCTAGCTTGTCTATCGCCCCGACGTGGGCGACCCCGGCGTTACTGATTACAATATCTAGCCCGCCGTAAGCCCGGCAAGTCTCGGCCATTACTTTAGCGACTTCTTCGGGGCGGGTGACATCCAACCGCAGACTGATCGCCCGTCGCAACCCTTGCTTCTGGACGATCTCGGTAGCAACCGCCTCGGCTCCTTCGGCGTTCACATCGGTCACGACCACGTGTGCGCCCTCTTCGGCAAACCGCCGCGCAATTGCCCGCCCAATCCCACTGGCGGCCCCCGTCACCAGGGCGACCCGTCCGGCCAGTTCTTTTTCTTTGGGCAGAAGCGTCAGCTTGTAAAGTTCGAGGGGCCAGTATTCGGCATTGTAGGCATCCTGATCGTTGAGGGTCGCAAAGCCGCCCAACGTTTCAGCCGCCGTGATAATTTCGATGGTGTGATGGTAAATATCGTGGACGATCCGGGCCGCTCGCGCATCCTTACCCAGCGTCCACATCCCCAGGCCAGAAGCCAGCACCACACGCGGCCAGGGTTCGAGCATCTTCTCACCGGGTGCAGCGTGCTTCTCGAAATAGGCTTTATAGATCGTTTGATACTGCCCGACCATTTGGGCGATATATCCCTTGTGCTGCTCCGGGTTTTCCGGCAAGTTCAAAAAGAGCGGATAGCGCTTGGTATAGAGCAGGTGGTCGGGGGTAGCCGGGCCGACCTGGGTGATCCGGCCTGCTTCGGGCCGAGCCAAAAATTCCAGCACTTCCTGACTGTCGTCGTATTCGAGTACGACCGGCTTATCCCGCCCTAACAGCCCCCGCAAAATTGGGGCAAGACTGGCGGCATCGATATGGCGTTTACCCCGGCCTGTACTCTTGCTGACGGCGGTAATCTGCGGGATAACTCCCGACTCGGTCAGCCTTTGGGTAAGCGAAGCCAGGGTTGGACGGCCTCCCGACCGGCGGCGCTTGACAAACTCTTCGGCCTTGCTAACCAGGGCAATATGTTTGGCGTAGGCTTCCTGCGAACTATCACCCCAGGTTATCAGCCCATGATTCATCAAAATCAGGCCGTCTGCACCGGGCTGCTTTTTCGCCAGCAGTCCCACCTGCTGACTGAGCGCAAAGCCAGGCCGTAAGTAGGGAACTAAAATCATGTTGCCGCCAAAGCACTCCCGGACGGTCTGCTCACGTCCGCGTGTATTGGTGATCGCCAGGATTGCATCGGCGTGGGTATGCAAGATGGCCCGCCAGGGCAAGAAGGCGTGAAGCAGCGTTTCAATCGAAGGGCGCGGGCTGGTCGGGTCCATTACACAACGCGCCAGATACGCCACCATCTCCTCGTCGGTCAGAGCCTCGCGTTCGAGCAGGGGCAAGATGTAATCGAGCCGGACGGCAGGGTATTCGCGTGGCACGATACTTTTCATATCGCTGCCACTGCCCTTGATATACATCAAATCGAGCGGTTGGCCCAGCAAATCTGTGCCGGGCAGTTTGACGCTATTGTTGCCGCCGCCCCACAACACCAGACTTTCTTCGGCCCCTACCAGCCGCGATTGATAGACCAGTTGCTCAAGTGCATCGCCTTGCGCCTTCGTTCCGTTCTCCCATCTGTTTAGCACTTTCTCGCTCTCCTCTTAAATTAACAGGGATAGACACACCCTTACAGGCGTTAACAGGATGAAATTAATTTTCCTTATCCCTATCGGTTTTCTATCCCTGCTGAATTTCTTCTCCCCGACCGCGACCGCACGTATTGGTTCTGTTGACTGATTGGCTAAATCTTGCTGATACTAAGGTCAATTATAGCTTACTTATGATTGTTTTGATGTGGAAAACCCCGGCAAATCGGCTTTATTTGGCTTTATTTTAACTATAACAGTGGGATAGATTCATTCCAAATTCATTCTCAACTGCTATGCTTGGTGGTGAACACTATCGGATTTAATTTTGCAAAGCTGTCCGTGATATAATACAAACGCAATGTTGCATAAGCGTCGGCCATGTGTGCCGCCTAATCTATTTAACAAGCGTAAATCGCATGCGCCCGCAGGGGTGTAAATCTAAAATCATAACTATGTATAATCCACTACTTGAAAAACTTGAGAGCGGCGTATTGCTGGCTGACGGCGCAATGGGAACGACCCTCTTTAGCCGGGGCATCCCCTTTACAGTTTGCTATGAAGAACTAAATGCCAGTCGCCCGGAATTGATTGCCGAAATCCACCGCAGCTATATTCAGGCCGGGTCGCAAATGATCGAAACCAATACTTTTGGAGCCAATCGCTATCGGCTGGCGAAGTACGGTCTGGAAGATAAGGTACGGGCTTTTAATCTGAAGGCAGCTAAACTGGCCCGCGAGGTGCGCGACAGTTCGGGCGAATCGGTGCTGGTCGCCGGGTCGGTCGGGCCGTTAGGGTCGTCGCGGGGGTCGGGCGCGATCCAACCGGACGCGATGCGGGCCGCTTTCCGGGAGCAGATCGAAGCCTTGATGGAGGGCGGGGTCGATTTTCTGGTGCTGGAAACTTTTTATGATTATCAGCAGATGGTACACGCCCTGAGTGTAGCGAAAGCGATCACCGATTTGCCGGTCGTAGCCCAGATGACTTTTAGCGAAGATGGGCATACTTTTTCCGGCCATACGCCTGCCGAGGCGATGACGATGTTACGGGCGCAGGGAGCCGATGTGATTGGGCTGAACTGCCATATCGGGCCGCAGGGGGCGCTTTCGGTGCTAGAGCAATTGGCGGAGACCCAGCCTGGCTTCCCCTATCTCTCGGTGATGCCCAATGCCGGAGCGCCGGAGCAAATCGAGGGCCGTCTGTTCTATCATGCCACGCCTGAATATTTTGCTTCCTATGTGCCGCGTTTTGTAGAGGCCGGAGCCAAAATTTTGGGCGGCTGTTGTGGCACAACCCCCGAACATATTGCCGCGATGCGTGACGCGCTCAAAACGGTGCAGCCCGATAGTACCAGCCCGAAACAATTCCTGCCGGGGGCCGGACGTATCCAGTTTAGCCCGCCGCATACCGACCCTGGCGCAACTGACTCGCCTTTGAACCGCACCTTAGAGCAGGTTAAAAAGATCGAACCAACCCGTTTGGCCCAAAAGCTGGCGAAGGGTGAGTTTGCCGTCAGCGTCGAGATGCTGCCGCCGCTTGGGATCAACCCGACCAAAATGTTGCAAGGGGCCAGCCGAATGGCCGAACTGGGCGCAGATTGTGTCAATATTACCGATAATGCGATGGCGCGGGTGCGGATGGGCAGCATGGCCTGTGCGATCTTGATCCAGCAGTCGATTGGGGTCGAAGCGATCATTCACTATACCAGCCGCGACCGCAATTTGATGGCTTTGCAAAGCGATCTGATCGGGGCGCACGCTAATGGCGTTCGCAATATCCTGGCCCTGACCGGCGACCCGCCTCGAATGGGGACTTATCCGGGTGCGAGTGGTATCTGGGATGTTGATGCTATCGGACTGGTCGAAATGTTGAGCCGTTTTAACCAGGGGCTTGACTGGAACGGCACAAGTATCGGCATGGCGGCTAATTTCCACATCGGGGCTGCTTTTAACCCAACTGCGACCGATTTGCCGACCGAGCTTGAGCGACTGCGTAAAAAGTTGGATGCCGGGGCGCAATTTATTATGACCCAACCGGTGTTCGACCCGACCTTGCTGCGTGATACCCTGGCCTCGGTCGGGGAGATTAAAGTGCCGATTATGGCTGGGATTATGCTCTTACACAACTATAAGCACGCCGAATATATGTACCACGAGGTTCCCGGCATCGTCATTCCCAACCAAATCCTGGAACGTATGAAAAACGCCGGAGAAAAGGGTATGCAGGAAGGCTTGAAAATTGGGGTCGAAGTCGTCACCGACATTCACGATTTGATCCAGGGGGTCTATATTATGCCTTCGCACGGCAAATACGAGGCCAGTGGCGAACTTGTTAAGTTGCTCAAAAGCTAAGAGCGAACTGCAAAGAAATTGGTCTGGCTAGGGGCGACCCTATGTGGTCGCCCGTGAACACCTTGCACGGTCAACTAGGGCGACCACATAGGGTCGCCCCTACCAAAATCGGGCCAGTAATTTTACAACTTACTCTAAGAGCGAATCCTAAAAAGAGGCTTAGAATGCGACAGGGTTTGATCGAAAAACGGGGACTAACTACCGAGGACATTAGCGAAATACGAGAACTGGCTGAAAGTTGTAATAAATACGATGGTTTTGAGGTAAAACTCAACTGGGGAATGTTGAGTATTCGCAAATCGGACGCGGTCAACGATTTCTGTTATTACGACCAGGGCCAACTGGTTGGTTATCTGCCACTGGATAGCTTTGGGAACGAGTATGAGATAACTGGCCTGGTCTTACCCGCCTATCGCAGGCAAGCTATCTTTCGCCAACTATTTACCTATGCGCTACCCCAGGCTATCAATCGGCAGGCTACACGTCTACTTTTAGTCGCCTACAAAGCTTTTTCGGCAGCCCCGCTAGTAGCCCAGGCATTTGGAGGGGAATACAATTTTTCCGAATATCGGATGGAAGCCGAGGCTACCGATTTGGCAGCGGCGGTTAAGCCGAGTGGTGAGTTAAAGCTTATTGAAGTCACAATCAAGGATCTAAGCGAATTAAGACGGCTACTGGCGCTTAGTTTTGATGATAAGGGCTGGGGTTCGGAAGAGGAACTGCGGCGGGATATAGAGGCGGTAGGCAGTCGCTATCTATTTGCCAGATTAGGGGCCGAGAATATCGGGCAAATTGGGATGCTTGCGGAGGGGCCAGGTATTTACATTCGAGGGGTGGGGATCGTGCCAACCTATCGAGGTAAGGGCTACGGGCGGCAACTGCTGGCAGGAACCGTTCAAATGTTGTTATCAGAGGGGCAGCGTCATTTTGAGTTGGACGTAGTTACTCAGAACCAGCAGGCTCTTACGCTCTATACCTCTTGTGGCTTCAAGGAATTAAATGTTTATGATTATTACACCTTGCCGCTTCCAACTTAATAAACTGTTTCATAACTGATGGTGGGAGACCGCTCTGTCGGTGGATTTATTTCTGGGTTATCCACACGCTTTCGTTTGATCCGGGTTTATCTATCTTTATTCAAATCCTCTTGTTTTATTCTGCAAGGAGAAGCATCATGATTGTGTCGCGGACACCGTTACGGATAAGTTTTGTAGGAGGGGGTAGCGATCTCCCGGCTTTCTACAAACAGGAGCCAGGCGCAGTACTGGGGACTGCTATCAATAAATATATTTATATTACGGTCAACCGCAAGTTCGACTCGCAAATTCGGGCCAGCTACTCTATAACCGAAATGGTCAATTCGGTTGGCGAACTCAAGCACGAGTTGATCCGCGAAAGCATGAGGATGTTGAAACTGGATGGAGGGATCGAAATTACCTCCATTTCGGATATTCCTTCGGCGGGAACCGGCCTTGGTTCGTCCAGCACTTACACGGTCGGGTTGTTGAACGCCCTCTACGCCTACTCTGGACACTATGCCGGAGCCGAACGATTAGCCCGTGAAGCTTGTGAAGTTGAGATCGAACGTTGCGACAAAAAGATCGGCAAGCAAGACCAGTATTTCGCCGCTTTTGGCGGTCTGCAACATATCCAGTTCAACCCGGACGAAAGCGTCTTTGTAGACCCGGTGATTTGTACCCCTGAAACCAAGCAGAGGCTCCAAAATAATTTGCTGATGCTTTATACCGGTGTAACTCGGTCGGCAGGCAATATTTTGCAGGAGCAGAGTGCCAATGTTGAAAGTGAGGGCGACAAACGCAATTCGTTGCGAATTATGGTCGGGTTGGTAGACCAGATCAAGCAGGCCCTTCAGCAAAATGACTTGGAAGGCTTTGGCGAAGTACTTCATCAGGGCTGGGTCGAGAAGCGCAAGTTGGCTTCGGGGATCAGCAATAGCAAAATTGATAGCTGGTACGAAACGGCCCGCCGCAATGGTGCTATCGGTGGCAAGGTGTTGGGGGCCGGGGGCGGCGGCTTTTTGTTGGTCTACGCCCCGCCCGAACGCCATCCCCAGATTTTACGCTCCTTGCCCGAATTGCGGCCTATCGCTTTTCGCTTCGAGTCGCAGGGTAGCAAGATCATCTATGTCGAGGAAAGCGAGTAGATACCAACCTCACCTGAGCCGCCACAAGTAATATTTGCCAAATTTAGCCAGTGGTTCACCGTTCGTCCGGCTGCGGGCCGCTTCAAAAGCGACCCCGACGTGTTGTCCGGCCCACTGGCGGGCCATGTTTTCGGGGTCGGCAAGTAAGTAAGTCTCCGGCCCCTGCGCCAGGCTTGCCACGCTATCGGGGTCGAGAAACCACAAGTCGCGCACTTTGTAGGTCGTATAATGATCGAAGGTCAAGCTCAAGCCAAAGGTAATCAGGGTAGCCTGGGCCGGAAGGCGGGCTTCGATCTGCCGGGTAATCGCTAAATCGTCCTCTTTAACATTTATAAACCCCTCGACGTGCCGTTGCGATATAACCCCAAGCCCGACCGCGCTTACTACTAGCGCAATGGTTAATCCAATCTGCCACCAGCGCCCCTTCAAAAACTGCTCTACTTGCCCGACCCCTAACCCGACTAACAAAGCCAGTGGCGGCAAGAAAGTCAGGCTATAGCGTTCGTTCTCATAGGGGATCAGACTGAGCATCAGGACCGATAACCACCACCAGCCTAACAGCCAAATCGCCCCAAATCCATCTCGCTTGCGCCACAACCAGAATAACCCTAGCCCTACCAGTGGCAAAGCCAGGGCAGTCAAAAAACGCAAGTTGAGCAGGCTAAACCCCAGGTAAAATACTAGCGGTGAGGTTGGATAAGCGGCGAAGCCGTCCCGCGTGGTAAATTCGGTTTTTACCAAGTTAACCGGCGATGACTCCGCCAGCCAGGAGTTTGTCCAAAACGAGGCCGGATAGACCTGATTGATAGTAAATTGAACGGCGTAGACCAGCCCGGCAGCTATAATTGAAAAGACCAACCATTTGTTGGCTATTCTAACTCTCCCGGCAGCAGGCCAGAGCGCCCCAATCGCCAGCAGGGATAGGGCGGGCAGGGCGGCGTAACGGGTAATTCCGGCCAGACCGGGCGCAAACCCGGCCCCGACCAGATACCAGCCCTGCCCGCTTTCTCGCGTTTTTAAGACCAGCCAGGCCGCTAATACAGTCCAGAACAGGGTTGGGGCATCGGCCATTACGCTGATTGCTACCTGTCTGCCCAACGGCGAAAGGGCCAGCCCACCTCCGGCGACCAGCCCGACCAGCCAACGCCCGGATAGCTTTTGCCCGACCGAGACCAGTAACCCGGCAGTCCCGGCCCAGGTCAGCAGGCTAACCAGTTGGGCCGCGCCCGCCGTCGCCCCGGTCAATAAGAATAGCACTGCTACCAAAGCCGGGTAGCCCACCGGCCAATAAAGCAGTCGCGGCCCGGCCTCCCATTGCCAGTGATGAAAGACGCTCAGGTTGTAGCGCAGTTCTCCGGCGTGCGCGAAATAGCTATAAGCGTCCTGCCCGTACAACCCATCAAACCCGCGCCGCCAGACTGTCGCCAGATTTAGGGCCAAAGCCAAAATAAAGACGACCCAGGGCAGAGCCGCAAAACCGAACCATCCGTAACGGGTCGGGACGCTTTTGAGCGGTAATTCAGTTTGGAACGCGGATAAGGTCTTGCTCATACCCTCTCAAGCTCGATCAAAAAGTGATCGCCAAAGACCGCCAGTTCCGGGAAGCCATTCGTAAGCCAATCGTCGGCCCGACCGAGCGCCGCGAACAGACCGGGCCAACGCCGGGGCAGATGTCCTAAATAGGGCGGCGGCCACAAAAGCGGGAAGGCTTTTACCCGCACCCGCCGAAAGTAGGGTCTGAACTGCTGGGTAAATTCGGTCGGGTTGTAGTAGAAAGTTTTGACCAGCAGTTCTTGTCCGGGCAAGGCACGGGCCAGCACCGGGCCGCGCAGCCGACGGGTGGCGTTGCCGAATTCGCCGTGCAGCCCAAACCAGGCGATCTCGCTCAGACACCAGCGTGGCATAACCGAAAAGATCAGCCGACCGCCGGGCCGCACCAACTGGGCCAGCCCTTCGGCTACCCCTGCCAGGTTCGGTTCGCAGTTGAGCGGCCCAAAGCTGCTATAGGCCCCGTCAAAGCTGGCCTGACCATAGATCGACTCTAGTTGGCCCACCTGCGAGGCTGGGAGCAGATGGTGGCCTAGCAGCCCGTTTGTATCGGCCTCCTTCACCCGCTCCGCCGCCAGCGTAAGCATACTTGGAGCGACATCCAGCAGCGCAACTCGCTTTCCAGCCGCTACCAGTCGGGCGGCTTCCCGACCTGTGCCGCTCCCAAGCTCGATTAGCTTTGCCCCTGACGGAAAGGCCCGCCCGAACCAGCGCCAATGTTCGGCCCGCATCCGTTCCAGTACCGGGTTGCCCGCCTCTTCCTCATCGTAGTCGGCGGCGGCGTGATCGAACCCACTGGCGGTCTTTTCGTATATTCTCTCAGAGTCGGTTTGCAACGTTATTCGCTCCTTTTATTCACCGCAGAGAACGTTCTACAACAAGATGCACAGAACTTGAACTGGTAGGGGCGACCCTTGTGGTCGCCCGTGAACACCGAGCCATCTCTCCGAGGGCGACCACAAGGGTCGCCCCTACCAAGAACGGGTCAAATACTTCTGCAAGGTGCTTTAGTAGACAACTTTAAACCGCTCACAAATCAATAGCATATCCTCAGAAGGCTCTTTGCCCAAAGTGGCGCATATTTTGGTGTAGGATTCCCAGAGAGCCGTTTTCCACCAGCTTAGAGTGCGTTCCTCTTCGCCATAATCATAAGCGAATTGCTCGTCTACATCTTTGAAGGGGATTATGCGTACCTCGGTAGTTTCAATGATGCAAACAGGTTGGCCCGCCCAATCGGTTACGACGCTAAAATCGCCGGGCCGTACCACTCGCTTACCATCGGCCTCAACCTCCCAGACCAGGGCCGAGGTCGCCGTCTTTACACCTTTTAGCACTGACTCGGCCAACTCATTAGCCAGGGCTTCGGTGCTGCTAAAATAAAAACTCTCGTAAAATCGGGCGGCGACCTCCGATGGGTCAGGTTGCTCTTGCACAAATGCTTGCCAATAAGCTTCGGCCTTTGATAACTCTTTCACCAAAATCCCTCTTGCAATCAGTCTATTTTCTCTTTCAGGCTGATAATCGTAGTCGGTTGGCTAACGATAGACGGCTTTGCTTGTTCGCTTTGCCGTAAAACGCGCTGGCGCATAAGATTGAAGATTGTCGCTTTGCCGTAATCGACCAGACGGCCCGGATCGAGCGGCGGACGTTGCCGAGCGGCCATCCGCTTTTGGAGCATTCGGATCGTCAGATTGTAGTATCGATTAGGGTAGCGGGCCTTGAATAGCAGTCGGTTTTCGTTGGTGCTGCTCCACTGGTGCTGCTGCGGCATGATCTGTTCCTTGACCTTCTCGTAAAAGGGCGTACCCTTGAGCGGATAGGCTACCGAGAAGCCCGCCGTATCTGGTTTCAAGTCTTTCAACATCTTTTCGGTCAGCCGAACATCCGAGAGTTCTTCACCCAGATAGCCGAACATGATAAAGAAACCGACCTGAATACCAGCAGCCTTTGTGATGCGGGTTGCCTCGTAAATCTCCTCGATTTTGGTCTCTTTGTTCATCGCGTCCAAAATACGTTGCGACCCGCTTTCGGCCCCGTAGTAAATCTTCCAGCAGCCGATCTCCTTAAGCTGCTTCATCGTAGTTTCGTTGACCAGATCGACACGGGTCAAGCACTCGAAAGGAATCTGGGCTTTGCGCTCCATTACTTCGGCGTGCCAGCGGTTCATCCACTTTTTGTTCGGCCCAACAATGTCGTCGGCCAACCAGATACGGTCTACCCCATAATGATCGCGCAAAAGCAGCATTTCGTCTACTACCCGTTGGGGCGAGTGCTGCCGAAAACTACGGGCGAAAATCTCTTTGCTACACCAGTTGCAGCTAAACGGACAGCCCCGCGAAGTCATAATATGGAGCGAAGTATAACCCCAGCGTTTGCGCCAGGCCGTAAAATACTGTTCCAAATTTATCATATCCCAGGCGGGGATCGGTAGCGTATCGAGGTCTTTGACCATCGGGCGGGCCGCCGACCGCGTTACCTTGCCGTCTTTCAAAAAGACCAGTCCGGCAATCTCCTGTCTGCGCTCAACCGACTCGCCCGCCAGCACAGCCTGCACCAGTTCGACCACCGTCAGTTCGGCCTCGCCCTGTACAATGTAGTCTGCGCCATAGTCGCCCAGGAAAAGCTCCTCGTAGGTGCTAGGGTCTGGCCCGCCCGCTACCACGATTGCCCCGGCCTCCTTCGCCTGTCGAATCACCCGACCTGCCCCCTCTCGGCAGACCACGTTGGCGTGAACACCCACGATACGCGGCTTTTTGTCCGCCAGCACCTGGGCTATTTCGCTTTCGTCTCGGAAGGTCATATCAAGGATTTCGACCGTACAGTGGGGTCGGAGGGCCGCCGCCACGTAAAGCAAGCCGAGCGATGGGTAGGGCTTCATCAGCTTTTGTTCCAGCGCATCCTGGGCCAATCTATAGGGAGATACCAATAAGACATCTATCATGGTTAAATTTCCTCCACCTTTTCGGGCTTACCGGCCCGGTAGTTTGTTACACCTCTTACCATCAAGGTAAGGCCAGTTTTGGGTCAAAGTACAGATAAAACCCACCTCGCAATTTGTAACTCACAAAACTGCTTTCGTACTCTTCTAATCCGCCCCTGGCAATCTCATAGCAGGGCTGAAATTCGGGCGGTTGACACGGGTGGGGCCGCATGGTGGGGCGTTCGGTCTCGGCTACTACTGCGCAAGGCCGGAAGTCGGGCCGCTGGTAGACCCGGCTAGGATTCAATACGTTGATATGCTCGATCACGCCCCGGAAGTTTCTCTCGCGCAATAGCATCCAGAGCGGGTACTCGGCGGTATTCTCGCTGATCGACAGCCCGACCCGCTGGCAACCAGAAGCCGCAATCAAATCGGCCATCTCTTCGTAATCGCTTACCCGCAAAGGAAAGGTCGGGTATTGAGCGGCCCGCGCCACCCTTGCAAATTCGGCCCGTCCGGTTAAGGGCCGAATATCGTTCTTGAAAGTCCAGTTGAGCGAGTAAAGCCCCACCAGGATCGGCACCAGCAAAAGCAATTTGGCGCTCCCCGCCGGAAACAAGACCAGGGCGACTGGGGCGCTCCAAAGCACCAAAAGCGGCAATTGCAACCGACTGCTGCCCCCACCCCACCAAAGTAAGTAGCCACTGAAAATAACAAAACCAAGCGTCAAGGACAAGGCATACAGCCGTACCGTCCGACTCGCCCGCCCTATCAAACATAAACCAATCGTCAGCACAATCAGCCCGAAGTGAAGCGGATTGCCGCTGCGGTTCTCGCTATAGTTGGGCTGTTGGGCGAAAGCGTCGGTTGGGTCAAAGCTGGTGCGGTAGTCGTTCACCCTTAGTCCGGTTAGGCGGTGTAGGCGGCGCAGGTTGTCCAGCCCAAACTGGCTTAACGGATAGATCAGGTCGCCTTTTTCTCCGACGGGTAGCTGGACAGCGGCGTTGCGGATCAAGTTAGAAGCCAGGGCTTGCGGCGTAAAAAGCTGGTTGGCATAATCCCCGGTCGGGCCACTGGGCGAACCGTACATTTCGAGATTGCGGGTAAAATATCCGGCGTTCAAGGCCAACGCCAGCCCTCCGATTACCAGCCCGATTTTTAACGCTTGCCAACCTAGCTTGTACAATAGCAGCAAACCGAACAGGGCGCAAAACGGCCCGGCGAAAAAATAAACACTGCTCTTGGTCAGCAAGGCCAGACCGAGAGCCAACCCGGTTGCCACGCCCCAGATTGGGCGGTTCGGTTCTTTGAGCAACGCCAGTCCGCACGAAACGAAACAAACCAGCCAAGCTGCCGTTACATAATCGTTTTGGGTGCTGGTCGCCTGTAAAATACCCATCGGGATCGAGACACAGACCAGGGCGGCAACCAATTGAACAGTCCGATCCCCACCCAGTTGGCGGGCGATCTCGGAAACCCCGATCAAACTTAGCAGCATCGAAAACCACTGTACCAGATTGGCAAAATGATCGCCGCCAGTTAGGATTTGCAAGTGCAGGATCACAAATTCGGCAAAGGGATTCAACTGTACCTGCCGGTCGAGATTAGTAGCATAGTGGGCTACACTCTGGTTCTGCTCCCAATGCACCACCCGCGCCAGATGATAGGTCATCGAATCGACGTTGTTGGGCGCGTAAATATAGGCTACTATCGCCAGCGCCACTAGCTGAAAGCCGATCAAGGCCAGCATACTCAAAGGCAGCCAACCGGGAAACTTGAACTTTATCGGGAAAATCAATTGGCGAAGCAGTTCCCTACAAAGACCCAGTTTTGTTAGAGATTGCTCTGCCAATCGAGTATTAGTCCGCTTCCAAGCTAAATAGCTATACAACCCACCTGCCAGCAATGCTACCCCTAGCCAGACCACTATTAGGGCCGGTTGGCTCAGGCTGGTAAAAAGGCTCAAGCCTTCCGTAATCAGCACCAGCAAACTAGCCCAGACGAGACTGGCAAGTTGAAACGAGCTTCTTTTCGACCAGCCCTTAGCGGTGCGCTCGGCTAATTCGCAAGCGCTCCCGAACAGGGCCAGCCAGCCTAGCAATAAAATTAGTAGCAAAAGCGGCACTAATTTCTCCTTGTTAGCCTTATGACGCAACGACCTCATTTGGGTCGGCTAGACTTGAGTTTAGCTCCAGTAAGGCACAGCGCTGCTCGAAAGAGCGTAGCGTTTCGTGACCATAATTTCCAAAATGGCCTTTGCATAAGTCTGGCGTAAAATAGGCTTCGAGGCCAGCTTGCCCATTGAAACGGGCGATTTTGCGCTGCTCCCATTGCTCGAACTTTTCACCTAAGCGGCCCCCCAAAAGCTTTTCGCCCAGCCGTTTGACCATTTGGCCCAGCCTGCCGAGGCTGTGTCGCTCAAGTAGGGCCGGTTGTGCGGCGGAGTAGGCGGCAGCATTGGGCAGTATGTCGCCCAGCCAGGTGTTAAGTGATAGCAATTTTTGGTAAGCCGCTCCCCCGAACAACAGCCGCATATTGGCAAGCTCGCGGGCGGTGTAAAGATCGTGCTGGGGCAAGCTCAGCGGTTCGTCGGAGAGGGCCATCAGGTAGTTAGGGCAAAGCTCGACCCCGCGCAACCGGGCCAGATGGACGATCCCGATGACCAGAGCGCGGCAAGCCCACAACCGCCCCGGTTCGACCAATAGCAGCAAGTCAATATCATCGTGAGGGCGGGCGCTTTCGGCAGCCAACCCCCCAGTCACGACCGCCCCGCGCAAAAAGGGAACCAGTTGCAACCAACGACCCCACTGCCGGGCGGTGTGCCAGTTTTGGGCAACCGTAGCCGCCTGAGCTTTTCTGCGCTCGAAAACCTCTTCCCTTCCGCGCAGGCTATAAAAAGCGGCTTGCTCTATGATCCGGCTTTGCAAATAACTCGATTGGTTGAGAGCTTGCTCTACTTCTGCCAGACTAGCGGCCTGCCCGATAAGATAGCGTTGGATTTCCTCTAAGGTCAACGGGAAGTTGAAAATGTCGGAATATAGAATCGTTTCCAGGATCGCCTGTTCGAGGGGCGTGGGTCGGGCTTCGGACGGATTGAACTGATGGGCTGGTTGTTCTTGGTACAAAATTGTATCGTCCAACCTGAGCTTAGTTTCGGATAGGGCCGAGTCGGCGGCATCGGTCGGATAAACACGAGGCTGGGCGACTTCCTCCACCACTTCCTGATAAAGTTGGTAGGTTTCCGCCGCACAGCGGTCCCAATGAAATTCGGCGGAACGGCGCAACCCTTTTTCGCGCAAAGTAGTGGTCAAAACCCTATCAGTCAGGAGCCGATATAACCCAGCGGCTACATCATCGGTCGAAAAGGGATTGACTACAAAGGCGGCATCCCCGCTCACCTCGACCAGGGCCGGGTCGTGTGAGATCAGGCAAGGAGCGCCACAGGCCATCGCTTCCAGCACCGGCAGCCCAAACCCTTCGTAAAGCGAGGGAAAGGCAAAAGCGGCAGCCTCGCGATAAAGGCCCGGCAAATCGCAATTCGGCACATAACCCAAAAAATGAATCCGCTCGGATAGACCGCTTTTGCGGACTTGTTCGCCAATTGGCCCTTCTTTCCAGCCGTGCGCCCCGACCAGCAAGAGAT
The DNA here is from genome assembly GCA_038210655.1 of Chloroflexia bacterium. Lineage (GTDB taxonomy): Bacteria > Chloroflexota > Chloroflexia > Chloroheliales > Chloroheliaceae > 54-19. The sequence continues at coordinate 131,427 of JBBQWM010000011.1, read as the reverse complement.
GATGGGGTAGCCGTTCTTGTTGTACCAGAGTGGTAAAGGCTTCGATCAGACGGGCCTGATTTTTGCGCGGTTCGAGCGTGCCGACCGTCAGAATATAAGGAAAATTCAGCCCGTAACGTTGCCGAAATTCGATTGGCATCGGTTCGCCTCTGGCGACTGCCGGACTTTCGGCCAAAAAATGCGGCCCGGCGCTCCCGTTGACCACCCGCACTCGTTCGGCAGGCACTTTTAGATAGCCCAAAATATCCTGGCGGGCGCTTTCGCTGATCGTGATAATCAGGCGGGCCGACCGTGCAACAGTCGGTACAATCGCGCGGTGCATGGCAACGGTCTTGAACGGTTGATATTGCGGGCAACGGTAAACCGACATATCATACATTGTCGCTATAAAGGGTATGTCGGTTCGGCTCACGATGGGTGCTAGATAGTTGGGAAAGTGACACAGATCGGGCTGAGTACGCGCCAAACTGCGCGGCAGACCCAGCTGCATCCAGACCGAACGCACCGGTAAACGGTCGTGCGGATAGATCGCCTCGGCGGTCAGTTGGGTCAGTTGCTCATGCGGGGCTGGTTCAGCCCGGTTCGAGAAGTAGATCATCTCAAGCTTACTGTTGGCTTCGGGTATCTTTTGTAACCCATCGATCATGTGGGCTACATAATTGCCTACGCCCGACCGCCGACCGCTCATCGCCGCCGATACTTCGAGTCCAACCTTCATAACGGCTCCTTTGGAGAAATTAGAAATTAGACATCAGAAATTAGACATCAGAAATCTAATTTCTAAAACTTTTTAGCTGCCATACAAATAAAGAAATTAAAATTTACATACTAGACTTCTAATTTCTAATTTCTCACACCTTGACCCTACCACTCCAAGCAAGTGGAGAAACCGAAGTCTAATTTCTAACGTCTAATTTCTGTTTCTAATCTCTGATGTCTAATTTCTAATTTCTCAAACCTTGACGCTGCCATTCCAAACAAGACCCAGAATAGAATATTTATTGCGTGTGACCCTAAAATGTAATCCAGTAACCCGTGTCCGAAGAAAGCGACCAATGCCCCACTCAGGGCGACCTGCCAGGGCGCGACCGCCTGTCCCCGCCAGAGCGCCAGAACTATCGGCCAGCCCAGCGCGACTAGCAAACTGAAGAACAAGCCGCCACCGACCAATCCCAGATCAGCCAGTATTTCCAGCGTCAAATTGTTGGCAAAGATCCGTTTGTCCCAATCCGCCAATTGCGGGCTGACATAAGCCCCATAACTCAGACGAAAGCTGTGTGGCCCGACCCCCAATAGCGGACGGGCGGCGACCATCTTGAGGGCCACTTTCCACAATTCGTCCCGGCTCGGTTGGTTTAAGACTTTGGGCAATTCTTTGGGAACCGGGCGGCGCTGGGTTGCCGTCTCAGTCGGGGTCAGGCTGCACGCCGTTTCTTTTTCGTTTGGCGGCAAATCGTTGACCTGGATCGCCAGTTGATTATAATTGGTACTCTTGAGGCTAAACCAACTAACTTCCTCCTGTACCATATCCCAGACCAGCAGATACTGACCGGGCTGTTTGGGCGCTCGGAGCGTCGCCTGCACGCTCTGGCTACCGCCGGGTGATACATCGGTAGCTAGAGGGGTACGGATACCGTCAAACTGGGCGATCTGCCCGGAAGGATAGAGCCAATGATAACTCAGGTTGTAGGGCTGCGAACCACTGGCGATCCAGGTCAGGGGACTCTGATTTTCGACCGTGACTGGCAAGCTTAACTCTTGACAAACTGTCATAACGGCAGGTGGAGCGCTCTGGTAAACGGCTCGGTACCATTCCTGATCGCTCTGGCTATTCAGACGCAAAGAGACCTGCGGGATTAGCGCGAGGGTCAGCCCGGTTATGATAAGGCCGATCAACCCGGTCAGGCCCAACCCGATCCACCAGCGTCGCCGACTAATCCCAGGTTGGTAGCGGTTGCGCGTCACCACTGCCATTGCTACCAGCCCTAATCCCAGCCCCAACCAGGCCCCCCGACTAAGGGTCAGAAGCAAGGCTTCGATCAAAATAATGATAGCGCTGGCCCAGCCTGCCACAGCCCACCAGCGTCGCGCCCCCGGTCGAGCCAGTTCGATCAGCAGCCCGGAGATAGCAAAAGGTAAAGCCAATTCAAAATACATTGCGGCGATATTGGCGTATTCAAAGGTGCCGCTCAAACGTAGAAATGGCCCGGCTACGGTTGGTTTGAGCTTGAACCAGCCCGATAGACTGTCGGCAAATTCCATCCCACCAATAAATTCAAAAAAGCCGACCACCCCGGCAATTACCCCGCCTAGCACCAGTACCAGCCCAAGCAAATTAAATTTGCGCTCGCTCACTCCCGTCAGCCACAAAGCCACCCCCAGGCTGGTTAACCCTCCCACCAGCAGTTGCGCCGTCCATTTTAGCCCTTCGCCCTTCATGGCGGCTTCTTTTGCCAGCCCACTTGAAAGCAGCGCCGCCACCAGCAAGGCCATAAAGAGAGCCAGCGCGAACCGTTGTCGGTAAAAAAAGCTCGTCCGGTCGGTTTGGCCTTTGAGTAGCCCGCCCATAAAAGCGAAAAAAGGCCGGGCCAAACTTAACGCTGCCAGCCCTGCCACCAAATATTGCAGTACTTTAAGATTGTTCAGCACCAGGGCTTCACTGCTGAAGAAGGGCTTTTGGGTCAATTCAAAAGGCAACATAAAGATCAGCGCCACCAACGCCCAGTAACCAATCTCGGAGAGCCGAGTAGGTTTAGCTCGTTGGGACGGGCTGACCGAAGATTGAGCAGGTGCATCTTCGGCGATGGGTAGCTCTTTGTACTGACTTAAATCGGGCATTTTGCGCTCTAGCTTTTCTTCTATAATTTTAGACGGTAGCTACAAGCTATGGTAAATCGAACCAACCTGAAATAAATCCGGGAAACCCTATATTTATGACCGAGTGCTAAGAAGTAGATTGGGATGTAGATTGGGACTTGAGCAAGAAAAAGATTGAAGAGCTTAAATTTAGCAAAGACTAAATAGTTGTGACATGCTATTATTATATACGATAGATTCGCCCATGTGGAAAACTAAAAATAGAAATTGCTAGAATACTTAGTAAAGTGCCTTTTTATCTTAACTGTATTTGCAAAGCCTATAATTTTGGCAAATTCGCGTTCAAGGCTTATAATCTTGAAATATTCCCAAAAAGGGAATATAATCTTAGATGCGAAACAAATGTTCGATTTATTTTCAGCAAACCTATCTGAATTATAGCAAGAAACTCTGGTTATTTTTCGTAATAAAACTGTGAAAGTAGTTGAGGTGGTGGTATGACGAAAAATTACATACCTATAAATCCGGTTATACTAAAATGGGCTAGAGAAACTGCCGGTTACACGCCCCAGCAACTTTCTGCTGTATCAGGCTTTGCAAAATACTCGGAATGGGAACTGGGACTAACTTACCCAACTTACTCCCAGTTAGAACAAATTGCGGAAAAGTTACATCGTCCTATAGCTCTTTTCTTTTTTCCGGCACCTCCTGTGGAAGAAGCAATTGAGAAATCGCTTCGCGCTATGTCGGAAGAAGATGTACACAATCTTTCACCCGAAGTACGACAGCTTTTCAGAAAGGCAAAAGCTTTTCAAATTAGCTTGCGTGAACTCTGGTTAGGTGAACGCTCTATTCAGGAAAAGAGACTTTCTTGGTTAGGGGAGTTACGAGATGAGACAGTGCAAGGTCTTGCAACTAGAGTTCGCGGGTTTTTGAATGTATCTCTGGATGAACAGGTATCTTGGCACGGCAGTGAGGAAGCTCTTAAAAAATGGCGTGATATATTTGCCGAACACGGCATTTATATTTTCAAAGATGCTTTCAAAAATGAAAGGGTGGCAGGTTTCTGCCTTTATGATGACCTCTTTCCAATTATCTTTATAAACAATTCCCTCCCAAAAAACCGTCAAATCTTTACTATCCTTCACGAGTTAGCACACATCATTTTCCAGCAAAGTTACCTGGATGTTTTTGATCAAAACTTTTGGAAGTTGGAACCTCAAGACGCTTCCCATATTGAGGTAAAGTGTAATGCTTTTGCCGGGGAATTTCTAGTGCCTGACGCTGACTTTAACAAAAGAACCCAAAGTAGTATCATTACTGATAGTACTTTTATCCAGTTGGCAAGTACTTATCACGTTAGTCGAGAAGTCATTCTAAGAAGATTTTTTGATCGTAAAATGATCAGTAAAACATTTTATGAACAAAAGACTTCTGAATGGCAAGCGGCTTTTTCAAAAAAAGAAGATAGTGGTAAAGCTGCTGGTGGCGGAGATTACTACAACAGTAAAATGTCTTATCTTGGAGATGCGTATCTTTCACTGGTTCTCCAAAATTATAACCAAGGGCGTATTAGTTTAGAAGAAGCCGCTTCACATCTTGATGTTAAGGCAAAGACTTTCCCAGGAATAGAAGAAAGATTTCTGAGTCGAGGAGCAACTAGTGTACGTTTTTGACACTTCCTCATTCCTAGAATTATCCCACTATTATCCGAAGCGCTTTCCCTCACTTTGGTCTGCTTTTGATGATTTAGTTAAGGCCGGGGAAATTATTTCGGTTAAGGAAGTATTGAGAGAAATTAGTGATAGAAAGCCTGTACTATTGCAATGGACGCAGGAAAACAAAGCTATTTTTTACGAGCCAACCCCCGAAGAAGCGATTTTCTTGCTTGAAATATTCAAGGTTGAGCATTTCCAACAATCTCTTGAGAAGCAGAAAATGTTAAAAGGTGGCGCTTTTGCAGATCCATTTGTTATTGCTAAAGCTAAAATCAATAATGGTATTGTTGTAACACAAGAACAGATGAAACCAAATGGGTCAAAAATACCCAATATTTGTGCACACTTTAAGGTCAAGTGTTTGAACTTTGAAATTTTTATGGAAGAACAAAATTGGGTATATTAGTATATTGGGTAAGTAAGGATTGCCCAGTGATCCCGCACATTCTAAATATTCTACTCGATTTTAGGGCAAAGCAAAAAAATCGAAGGGTGATCTGGTTAATTTGTTGCTTGAGTGGCCTAATTTTGTCAGCCTGTGGCGAAGCCGCTGTTCCAGCTAAAAATAGTGCGATTACCCCGGTCACGACGGCTGCGGCGACTATTGTAGCTGCCACAACCGTTGTAACGACGGCTTCAGCACCACTGCTTTCTGCGGCTACACCTGCCCCGATTTCGACCACCACGCCCACACCTGCCCCTTTGCCCGATTCGCGGGTCGGTCTGAATATTTATCTGTATGGGCAGAGCGACAAAGTGGTAGCTCAGACGTTGGAATGGCTCAAAGATTTGAAAGTGGGTTGGGTACGCTTGCCGCTCTATTGGAACGAGATCGAAACGGCTAAGGGTCAGCGCAACTGGGAGCAGGTTGATAAAACGGTCGCTACTTTGCGGCAGGCCGGTATAAGGGTGATGCTAAATGTGATCCATTGTCCGGCCTGGGCTGCCCTGACCCCCGAACGTCCTGGCTTGCCCCGCGATATGAACGATTTCGCCGACTTTATGAGGGCTGCCACCAACCGCTACAAGGGTCAGATCGTAGCTTATGAAATCTGGAACGAGCCAAATTTGGAACGCGAGGGCGGCAAGCCGGTGCAAGCCGGGTCGTATGTCGAACTACTCAAGGCTGGTTATTTGGCGGTCAAAAGCGTCGAGCCTGCCACTTTGATCGTAACCGGCGGTCTGACTCCGACCGGGGTCAATAATCCACAAGCAGCAGTTGATGATGTGGTATATCTCAAGCAATTCTATGCCTACAACCAGGGCGAGGCTAAAAAATACTACGATGTTCTGGGTGCTCATCCCGGTAGTTCGCACAACCCGCCCGATACTCTTTGGCCCGACCAACCTGGCCCTGGCCCTGGTTGGCTCAATCACCCCAGCTTTTATTTCCGGCGGATTGAGCAAATCCGGCAGGTGATGGTCGATAACGGCGACGAGGCTAAACCGGTCTGGCTGACCGAATTTGGCTGGGCCAGCACGCCCAACCCGGCTTCTGGTTTTGGCTTTGCGGCCCTGGTTAGCGAGGAACAGCAAGGCCGCTATCTTGCCAGGGCGTTGGCAAAAGGCCGCTCCGAATACAAGTGGCTAGGCCAGATGTTTATCTTTCAGCTTAATATGGCCCTACCCGAATTTACGCCCGACCCGACCGACGAGCGGATCGCCTGGGGCCTTATCCGGCGCGATGGCTCCAAACGCCCCTCCTATTTTGCCGTGCGTGACTTTATCGCCGGTAGTTAATAACGGGGTGTGACACCCGAAGCGGGTTATTGCCATGAATAAAGCCTGCTAAACTTTATTCGTAGCATCAGACCCAACCCCTAAAAACCCCTCTTTTGCAACACTGCCGGGCTTATCAACAGGTATAATGGCGGCGACTACCTTTCGGAAAGCAGAAAATAAGCTTGCCCTGATCGGCGGGGCAGGCATCAAATGGAGCTTAGCATAACATGAAAGTGGCGATAGTAGGGGGCGGGTTAGCCGGACTGACTTGCGCGGTCGAACTGGTCGATGCCGGGCATGAGGTGGTAGTGTTGGAAAAGCGAGACACGCTAGGCGGCAAAGTTTCGAGTTGGCAGGACGCGCAGGGCGACTCGATTGAGAGTGGCGTACATATTTTTTTCGGCTGTTACAAGCAACTGCTGCCTTTTCTCAAGCGGGTCGGGGCTTATAAGAATATCAAATGGAAAGAGCATACGATCCTGATGGCCCGACCACAAGGCCAGACCGCCCGATTGCATTTTCCGAACTTGCCCGCCCCCTTTAGCGGCATTGTCGCTTTTTCCAATAACGACCTGTTCACCTGGCAAGAAAAGTTGACTAATGTTGGGGGCCTTTTTATCCTGTATATACGCGGTCTGGATTTTATCAAGAAGCTGGATAAATATAGCTACGCCGATTGGCATCGCAAGCGTGGGATGCGGCAAAGCGTGATAGACAAGCTCTGGAACGCTATTTCGCTTTCGACCGGCTTTTTACCTGCCGAGGAGATGAGCGCCCGACCGATGGCAACCGTCTTTCATTATTTTGCCCGTAGCACGCGGGCCAGCGAACTGGGCTTTTTGGATACCTCGCCCGCCGAGGGGATTTTCGAGCCGATCCGCGCTTACCTGACCTTGCGTGGTGGGCAAATCCAGCTTGGTGTGAAAGTGCGCGAAGTGCTGCTGGACGAGGCTGAGCGCGTCAGTGGTTTGCAACTGGAAGATGGTTCGCTAATCGAAGCAGACGCTTATGTGATCGCTGCACCGCTTCATAGCGCCCGGCAGATGCTTCCCGACCGCTTGCGTCGCCACGCCTTTTTTGACAATCTGTGGAAGCTCAAGAGCGTGCCGGTCATGAATGTTCAAATTTGGTACGACAAAAAAGTCTGCCAGACCGACAATTTATTTTTTAGCGCCGATGCCTGCTTTTCGGTCTTCGCCGACCTGAGTATCACTAGCCCCCGCGCCTACGGTTCGCACTCTGGTTCGGTAATGGGGTTAGTAGTCGCGCCTGCCGCCCCGCTCTGGCAACTTTCGGACGAGGAAATTGTACAAAAATGCCATCGTGATCTAGTCAATCTCTGGCCGGAAGCGGCGGACGCGCATATCCTCAAGGGGAGTGTGGTGCGTATCCCTAATTCGATCTACCGCGAAACACCCGGCAGCGATCAGTACCGCCCCAGCCAGCAAACCCCGGTCGAAAATCTTTTTCTGGCAGGCTGCTACACCCGTCAGGATTACATGGCGAGTATGGAAGGAGCGGTGCGAAGCGGATTGGCTGCTGCTGGTGCGATCCAGCAAACCCTACCCGCCTCGCAATCGCTTTACCAACAGCCTGCTATTCGCGGCTCATGAGTCGGACGAGGTGAAAGACCCGGCTTAGGAGGGTCGGGACTTCGTAACCACCTTCCGGGATAATCAGGTCGGCGTAGCGTTTGGTTGGCTCTACAAATTCGAGGTGCATCAGCCGCACGGTCGTCAAATACTGCTCGATAACCGCTTCGACCGAGCGACCTCGTTCGTTAATATCGCGGCGCAACCGACGGATCAACCGCAAATCGGCATCGGTATCGACAAATATTTTGATACCCATCATTTCGCGCAGCCGAGGGTCGATAAAAGTCAAAATCCCTTCGATCAAGATCACCGGACGCGGTTCGACCAGCAGCGTGTGGGGGCTACGCAAATAGGTTTTGAAATCGTAGATCGGGACTTCGATAGGCTGGCCCGCCGCCAATTCTTGGACTTGCTGATAAAGCAGGTCGTTATCCAGCGAGTCGGGATGGTCGTAATTGACCAGGGCGCGGGCTGCCGGATCAAGCTGGCTCTGGTCTTTGTAATACCAATCGTGCTGAAGTAAAGCCACTCGCTCCGGCCCGATATTATTGACAATATGATTTGAGACGGTGGTCTTCCCACTGCCGGTTCCGCCTGCCACGCCGATAATTAGCGGGCCACTACGTCCGGTCTGGCTCTCCCCGCTCATAGATTTCCCTTCCTCTAGCTTAATTTAACCAAAAACAGACCCATTGCTCCACTCACAAATTCATTTCTCGATAAAGGCTCAGGGCTTCCTGGGCGGCGCGTTGCCAGGTAAATTGACGGGCGCGGGCCAGCCCTTCCGCTCGAAATTGGGCTAACAATTGACCGTCGCCATCCAGACTTTCGAGACCGCGCCGGATCGCATCGGCAATCGATTCGACGTTGGTCGCATCGCACATCAGAGCGGCCCCACCACAGACCTCCGCCAACGACGAGTTATTGGCGGTTACAACCGGCGTGCCACAGGCCAGGGCTTCCAAAGGTGGAATACCAAAGCCTTCATACAAGCTGGGAAAGCAAAACAGATCGGCTAAATTATAAAGTGATACCAGATCGCTTTCTGGTACAAAATCGAGCCAGACGACCTCATTTTGCAAGCCAAGCTCGGTAATCCGTCGGAAGATCGGTTCGTAGAGCCAGCCGCGCCGTCCGGCCAGCACCAGTTTTCGGCCTCGCCCGACCTCGCTATCCTTGAGTTGACTCCAGGCTTCGGCAAGCCGGGCCAGATTCTTGCGTGGCTCTATCGTCCCAACGAATAGCACAAAGTGTTCGGGCAATCCCAGTCGGGTCCGGGTTTCCTCCAGGGCGCTGCGATCTTCGAGCGGGCGAAATTCCGGGCCAACCCCGCCATAGATCACCGTAATTTTCTCTGCCGGAACCTTGAGCCGCTCGATCAGGTCTTGTTTGATGGCCGCCGAGTCCACGCTGATATGTTGGGCTTTTCGCACGCTGCGGGGGACGGCTTCCGACAGGTACTCGCGCAATTTTGCGTCGGCGCACTCCGGCGTTATCATAAAACTTAGATCGTGGATCGTGACCAGCGACCGACCATGCAAATGAGGCGGGACGACAAAATCGGGGAAATGCACTACGTCCAGCTTACCTATCCGGTCGGGATAGGGAAAGATGCTATCAAGCCGGGCGACCCATTCGAGTGGGATCGGTAGTCGTAGCCGTTGCCAGAGCTTTGTCAGGGTCGGTTCCGAGAAGGGCAACCGGGCGAAACTTAGGTTGGCGGGGCGTTTGCGTTCCTGACTATAGACGTAGGTCTGTTGCGGGCTGTTCAGGCCCCCCCCAGCATAAAATAAAACGTATTCTAAATCGGCCTGGGTTTCGGCCTCATTCAACTCCAGTAGCCCTCCGACCAGGCTTCGCACCCAGCGCCCGATCCCGCCGCCCTGCCGCACCGCCGGAGTAAAATCGATCCCAACTCTCACGGCATTCTCCAGACGGGGAATGCAGAATGCAGAATAGAGAATGCAGAATAGAGAATGTTGGAGAAATAGCCCAGGGTTGGGCCTATCGCGTGTTGCAAAGAGATTGATCTTGGTGAGGGTAAATCGTAAATCATTTCAGCCCTGTTCAATCGGTAAATTTGGGTTGTTACCCCATTCAGTCCACGAGCCATCGTAGACGGCTACGTTGGGATAGCCCAGCATTTTGAGAGTTAGCGCGGCATGGCAGGCTCGTACTCCCCCCTGGCAATAAGTTACCACCTGTTTATCGGGCGTAACTCCGGCAGCCTCAAAGCGTTCGCGCAAGGTAGTCGCATCCTTGAAAGTCCAGCTTTCTCGGTCGAGGTTGCCGAGCCAGTTTAGATGAATCGCGCCAGGTATACGTCCACCCCGCGCCGCCCGAATTTCTTCGCCATTATACTCTGCGCTGCGACGTACATCCACTAAGGCCGTTGCAGGATCGTGCAGGTGAGCCAGGACTTCTGGGGCGGTTGCCAGCCATTCGGGATGGGCCGCACCGGGTACAAAGGTCTTTGGCTCTATAACGGGTAGGTAGGTCGTCCAGGGGCGACCTTCGCTTTGCCACTTCTGCACCCCGCCGTGTAAAATCCGCATATTGTCGAAGCCATAGTAAGTCAAAGTCCACCACAACCGGGACGCGAAATGTCCACCCTCGTCATCATAGGCCACTATCCGCCGCGAGTTATCGACCCCCAACCGACCTAGCAGCGCTGCCAGTCCATCGGAAGTCAGTAGCATATATTTGATCGGGTGATCCGGGTCGCTCAATTCAGTCTCAAAATCCAGGTGGACTGCGCCGGGTAAATGGCCTGCCTCATAAGCCGCCCGCCCAGGCCGATCAAAATAATAGCGCATATCAATAATCCGCACCTGCGGGTCGTCCAGATGTGTCGCCAGCCACTCGCTTTCGACCAAATAGGGAGTGGTATTCAAAGTTTTATCGCTCAAGCCCGTCTCCTGGAATAGGGTAAGTAGGGGTAATTTGACACCTCATATTTTCCAATGGTGTCCTGACTGCTGTTAGTCTCCCTACCAATCGGCCTATTTTACCTTATCCTGGCCTGATTTTCCAGAATATAGCAAAAGCAGGTTGTGTCAATTTTTTGCCGGGATTCAACCAATAAAACAGGCGACCGCGAGAACCCCGCTCCAAACCACTCATCCTTCGGTTTAGCGAGTGGCACAGCCTGGCTAGTTTGCAAAAAACTGACGCATACCTGCAAAAGTGTTTAGAAGTAAGTTTGTGCTTTTAGATTAGCTCTAAATGTAGCCGGGCAGCGCTAGTTGTACGGCGTTCTACCAGCCACGAATCGAGCCGAACCAGTTCGGGCGGACGTTTTGCGTTCTCGATCAAGTCCATTACTTTGGCAACCCCTAATTCGCCCATCTGTTGCATCGGCTGTTGGACCGTGCTGAGTTCCAGTATTTCGGACAACTCGATGCCATCAAAGCCCATCACCGAAAGGTCGTCCGGCACGTGCAGGTTAAGTCCCCGTGCCGCTTCCAGCACTCCGACGGCCTGGACATCAGAGGAGGCGAAAATAGCGGTGGGCGGGTCTGGTCGATGTAAAAGTTGTTCGGCGGCGCTACGACCACCGGCCCGGTTCCACTCGGTTGTAACCATCAGTTGAGGGTCGTAGACGATTCCGGCTTCGCTAAAGGCCCGATGCACCCCGATCAGACGATCATTAGCCTGGTTAAATTTGAAATTGCCCTCGATAATACCATTGATAAAACCGACCCGATGATGACCTTTGGCGATCAAACTTTTGACCGCCAGATAAGCGCCTTCCATATTGTTGACTACCAGCGAAGTAAAAAAAGGGCTATAAGCATCGACCAGCACCGTTGGTAGCCCGGCCTTTAGAAAATTAGAGGCGGCGGCTTCGTCCGGCGAGAGTGAGACAATTATCAAGCCATCCACCCTACGACGCATTGGTACCTGGGTGAAGTATTCGTCGCGCTGATCGTTATCCTCAACGTTGTAAATTACCAGTTCGTAATTGAAGCGCGAGGCGGCTTTTACAACCCCCCGTAACACTTCGACCGAAAAAGCGCGGGTCACAAAAGGTATAATCACCCCCAGCACCCTGGTACGTCCGGTTATCATCGAACGCGCAATCGGGTCGGGCGCGTAATTTAGCTGGGCTATCGCACTCAATACCTTCTCGCGGGTACTATCTTTAACGGCCTGACTATTATTTAACACACGCGAGACGGTACCAACGCCTACCCCAGCAGCTTTTGCTACATCATAAATCGTCACTGCCATACTTACATCCTATTTTCCTTTACTACCTTGTACTTTTGCAGGGGTTGGAGTTTTGCTGCTATAGCAGAATACCCAGCGCTTGAGCGATAGAATTGCAGGACAACTAATCTGCATTTTGCTATAGGTTGTAACCCCGGTATTAGCCTCAAAATTTAAGATAGTGTTCTTAAAACGAACCAGAAAAAGAACAGAATTACGCTGCCCACAACTAGGCCGCCGTATTTTTACCTTATTACGCTATCAGAACTGGTCTAGCTTGAATAATTGGAAGCGGTTCCATAAATTTGCAAAGCGATCTTTACAATAATAGCATAAGGCTGACGGTCTGTAAAGCTATCATCGAAGACTATAAAAATTCGCCCACGAGTTTTTGTAAAATAAATCCCGCATTGTAATAAGCTAAACCTATTCCCAAAACGTTTTGGATAATCCAATTTAGATGCGAATAGCCTCTTTACAAATTCCAATAATTATGATATTTTAGAAGCATTCTATGGAACCGCTTCCAAAACGTCTGACTCTCCGTTTAACAGTGAACCTTAATATCGAGAACTGAAAATCAAGGAGGATTAACGATGAAAGCTGTGAACAGCTTTTCCCGTAGCCGAGCTTTAAGTGGCGCAGGGGTGACCTTGCTGCTGCTTTTATCTCTGGTGTTAGCCGCCTGCGGTGATCCGACCGCGACGACTGCTCCGGCCACCGCGGCTGCGACGACCGCCGCAGCCGCGACGACTGCCGCGACGACTGCCGCCGCCGCCACGACCGCTGCGGCTGCGACGACTGCCGCGACGACTGCTGCTGCCGCGACGACCGCTGCCCCGACCACGGCTGCCGTTACAACGACGGCTGCTGCCGCGACCACGACCGCCGCCGCTGCAACGACGACGGCTGCGGCTGCGACCACGGCTGCCGCTGCGACTGGCCCGACCGATTACAGCAAAGTTGGTCAGGAATTGGTGGACGCTTTTGCCGGTAAGTACAAGGGTACGAAGGTAACAATGTTCGGCCCATTCACTGGTGATGATGAAGTCAAGTTCAACGAATCGATGAAGTCATTCAAGGCCGCTACCGGCATTGATATTCAATATACCGGTTCCAAGACTTTTGAAACTACCATTAACGTCCGGGTAGAAGGTGGCAACCCGCCCGATATTGCCGACTTCCCGCAACCCGGTCTTATGGCAAGTATCGCCAAGAGTGGTAAAGTAGTCGATGTGAGCAAGTTCGTTAAATCGGACTGGCTCAAGCAGAACTACAACCAGGGTTATATCGATACCGCTACTGTCGATGGGCCGAGTGGCAAGATTTTGGGTGGTATCTTCCAGCGTGTAAACGCCAAAGGTTTAGTCTGGTATCCCAAGAAAGCCTTTGATGCGGCTGGTTACAAAATTCCGCAGACCTGGACCGAGATGAAGGCTACGATGGATCAGATCGTCAAAGACGGTGACACGCCGTGGTGTATCGGTATCGGAAGTGGTGATGCTACCGGTTGGCCCGCGACCGACTGGATGGAAAACATTATGCTGCGGACGCAGTCGCCGGAAACCTATGACAAGTGGGCTAGTGGTGTCTTACCCTTTACCTCGCCGGAAGTCAAAAACGCGCTTCAGATGATGACTGACATCTGGTTCAACGACAAGTATGTCTATGGTGGTCGCAAGCAAATCGTCAGTACTATGTTTGGCGATGCGGCGAACCCGATGTTCCAGAACAACCCGCCGAAGTGCTGGATGACCCAACAGGGTAACTTCATCACGACCTTCTTTGAGACTTCCAAGCCAGGTGTCAAGGGTGGCGTTGATTACGATTTCTTCTATCTGCCGCCAATTGATCCCAAGTATGGCAAGCCGATGGAATTTGGTGGTGACTTGATGACTGCTTTTGCCGACCGGCCCGAAGTTAGGGCATTGATGCAGTACTTCAGTACTTTCGATGGGGTCAAAGGCTGGGTGGCTGCCGGTGGTGCGATTTCGCCTCACAAGGATGCCAATCTAGCAGCTTATAACAATGATATGGACCGCAAAGTGGCCCAGACCCTCCTCGGTGCTTCGGTAGTCCGCTTCGATGCTTCCGACTTGATGCCGGGTGCGGTTGGGGCCGGTAGCTTCTGGAAGGCTATGACCGACTACGTCAGTGGTACGGTCAACATCGACCAAGCATTAGATGAAGCCCAAAAAGGCTGGTCAAACGTCAAAAAATAAGCAGGTATTAGGCTTATTCGCTCAGACCTCACCAATTACGCCTCCTAAAGAGCGTAATTGGTGACACCGACCAAAACCTGGAAATACCGCGTATGGTCATTCTAAATAACTATATGCGGTATTGCTATCTTACTTTCATCAGACTATTTTACAAAAAAGGTGCGAATAGGGTTGTAGGAGACGACCTGTGAACTGGCCTCCTATACATCTTGTACGGCGACGAGGACGATCATAATGGTCGCCCCTAATAAACGTACCTTTTTGAAAGGTTGCGCTCAGGTAGAAGAGCGGTGTAAATAGGCTTAAGGGCAGTGGCCTTTTCCAAAAACCTTCAAGGTAGAAGGCAGATCGCCAAGCGGTCTGATAAGAGGAGATTAGAGATGCAATCTTCGACTGAAATCGAGCCTCGGCAAGCCGCGCTTCCTACGCCAGGAGCCTGGGCCCCGGGACGCTTCTTTGCTTCATTCCTCGGCCTGATCGTTACCATTGCGGTACTCTGGATCGGGTTCCTCTTTTTGCGGGACAACAGTTTGCCTCAGTGGCTTACCGCTATCGTTGCAATTGTTTGGGGGGTAGGCGGTATTGCCGCGTTATTTACAGTGGCAAACTTTCTGGTTGAGTCGATGGCGCTGAGATGGACCAGGCGGATCCAACCGTATGTCTTTGTGGGGCCAGCAGTGTTACTCTTGGCCTGGTTTTTAGCTATCCCGACTTTACGAACTCTGTACCAGAGCTTCTTCGACTCTAGCTCGACTAATTTTGTCGGTCTTGATAATTATTTTGCGGCTTTCACCGACCGGCAGATGCTTGAGTCGTTCCGAAATAACCTGATATGGCTGTTTGTGGGAACCGCCGCCTGCGTTAGCCTCGGACTGCTAATTGCAGTGCTGGCCGACCGCAGCAAATTTGAATCGGTTGCCAAAGCCCTGATCTTTATGCCAATGGCGATTTCATTCGTCGGGGCAGGTGTGATCTGGCGTTTCGTGTATGACTATGCCCCGGTTGACCAACAACAAATTGGCCTCTTCAACGCGGTCATCGTGGGTCTGGGTGGACAGCCTCAGACCTGGATTCAATCGGAGCCGTGGAATACCCTTTTTATGATCGTGGTCTTGATCTGGATGCAAACTGGCTTTGCGATGGTCTTATTTTCGGCAGCGCTTAAAGGTGTGCCTGCCGATTTACTCGAAGCGGCCCGGATTGACGGTGCTAGTGAAGTTCAGGCTTTCTTTGGGATCATCGTACCGTACATTCAGGGTACGATTATCACCGTCACAACCACTATTGCAATCTTTACCCTGAAGATTTTTGATGTGGTAATCGTGATGACTGGCGGTCAGTACGGTACAGATGTGGTAGCCACTGAGTTTTACCGGCAATTCTTTAACAACCGCAACTTTGGCTACGGCTCGGCGATTGCGATTGTATTATTCATTGCGGTATTACCGGTGATGTACTACAACCTGCGCCAATTGCGTAAACAGGAGGGATTCTAATGGCCGTTACACAGACAAGTGTTATAACCCAAAAGCCTCGTGTGTCCAGTGTCCGCCGCCAAAAACTCACCGGGGCTATCATGGTAAATGGGATTTTGGCCCTAATTTGTATCTTGTGGACAATCCCGACGATAGGTCTCTTGATTTCGTCTGTGCGCGTCCGGGAAGACATCTCCAGTTCGGGTTGGTGGACGGTTTTTCCTCATCAAGAGTATAAAAGCGTCAGTCAGGTTCAGTTGCCGACTGATGTGGTACTTGACCAACCAATTGCAGTAAACGGGACGACCGTCACAGATGACCAACTCCGGGCAGGCTATAAGCTCTCAAACGGACAATTGGTTAAATGGGCTAATCGCCGCGCTCGGTTGGTGGATGTACAAGAACAGACCTGGACGACCAACGCTAGATTTACATTGGACAACTATTCAAATGTGTTGGCAGGTCAGCCAGTTACTATCAAACTGGGCGATGGTACTACCAAAACTGAACAGGGTCAGGATTTGAGTGGGGCCTTTATCAGCACAATTGTGGTTGCGATACCGGCTACCGTGATACCCATTCTGATCGCGGCTTTTGCGGCCTATGCTTTTGCCTGGATACGCTTCCCCGGCAGAGGCTTGATGTTTAGTATGGTGGTGGCATTGCTGGTTGTACCGCTCCAGGTCGCGCTGATCCCAATCTTGCGCGATTACACGGCCCTCGGTCTCAATGGTACTTACCTGGCGCTCTGGCTGGCCCATACCGGGTTTGGATTACCATTAGCGACCTATCTGCTCTACAACTATATCAGTACCTTGCCGCGCGAGATTCTAGAGTCGGCTTATATGGATGGCGCATCCCAATTTACAACTTTCACGCGCCTGATATTGCCGTTATCCTTACCGGCCCTGGCCTCGTTTGCGATCTTCCAGTTCATGTGGGTCTGGAATGATTACCTAGTAGCCTTGATCTTCTTGGGGACATCGCAAGGAACCCAAGTCATGACGATGCGATTAGCCGGTATCGTCGGTTCACGTGGACAAGACTGGTATTTGCTGACATCCGGGGCCTTTATCTCAATGATCTTGCCACTTACCGTTTTCTTTGCGCTCCAACGCTTCTTTGTACGCGGTTTGTTGGCCGGTTCGGTCAAGGGCTAGTTTGCTGGGAGGCTGGGAAAGTTATTCAAGGGCAGAGTCATATTCCACCAAACCTGTTGGATATGGCTCCGCCCATAGACTTTCGCCCGCTCCTAAAATTTGGGTGAAGGTGGAGTGTGGGTTTACCGTTCGATTAGTCGAGGTTGGTTTCTTCTTGAGGAGCGGTCGAGATGGGGCTTATCTCTTTAGCTGCCAAACTTTTACGCGCCTTTTTATCTCGTAAAATTTGGTCGGTCGGTTTGAGAAAACGCAAGGTGACGAAAACCAGCACCGCCACGAAAATCGCCAGGTACCACATTCCGGTCCCCGCCATCATTCCGATAGCTGCCACAACCCAAATATCTGCCGCAGTAGTGATCCCCCGTACCCGCGTCTGGCTACGCCAAATCACGCCTGCTCCTAGAAAGCCGACCCCGGTAATGATTTGGCTGGCGGCCCGACCTGGATCGCTACTGGTTCCTACTCCTACAAAGCCAAAGATAAAAACCAGCGTGAAACCGGCAGAGCCTACTGCTACCATCATATGAGTGCGTAATCCTGCCGCCTGCCCATCTCGTTCGCGGTCCCAACCGATAATTCCACCCAAACTATAGGCCAGCAACAAGCGGAAAGTAACATCAACTTCAACCGGCCAGCCGCTTAAAAAGTGTGTATTCACTATTTCCACCTCGCTTTCATCTATAGTAAATTGCAAAACAATTGAGCCATAGAATTGTTTGTAGAAGCTCACTCCTACAGGGGATCAATAACTCTGCAAAGTGCTGTAGGGTTTAATCTGCCTGCGGGCTATTTCGCTTTTAAAAGCTCGACATCAAAAATCAGATCGGCGTTGGCCGGTATCGAGCCTTTGCTTTTTGACCCATAGCCCAGGCTGGACGGAACCAACAACCGGCGTTTTCCATTAACCTTCATTCCAACCAGACCCTCTTCCCAGCCTTTGATAACATGCCCATCTCCTAGCCGGAAAGAGAAAGGTCTGCCGTGATCGTAAGAACTATCAAATTTTTGACCGGTAGTTAGATAGCCGGTATATTGAACTGTCAGGGTTTGACCTTCTTTGGCTTCGCTGCCGCTCCCAACTTTCACATCAATATATTTCAGGCCGGAAGCAGTTATGACGGTTGTGCCGCTCACAGGTGGAATGCCCGTCGCTACCGTTGGGGTAGCCTCGGCAGTTTCATTGCAAGCCGTCAAGAGAAGACTCAACAGTAGCAGAAGTATTAGGACTGGCCCGTTCAAGGGCCGATGAAGAATGTATTTCAACTGAGTCCTCCTTGACTCGTGCATTGACTTAAACCGATCAAAAAGAAATCCATTGGCAGAGCAATGTCCCCTAGGGGCCGGGGTAATTTTGTTAGATATGGCTCCGCCCCTGGATTTTGTTAAATCGCGTCGCGGCTAGTTCGGTAATCGTTGGCAGCCTGAAGTAGTTGGCTGTGTAGATTATCACGCTGGTCGTAGAGCCGCTTGAGAGGGCGCGGAGTGGCCCGGTCGAGGATATAAGCGGTTATGACCGGTAGTGCGACGGTACTATCGAGATAACAGACGATGCTATCTGGCAATTGTTCCGGATCGACCTTGCCCCAGGTCATGGCTTCGGAAGGAGTCGCTCCCGAAAGTCCGCCGGTATCGACCCGTGCGTCTGTCACCTGAATAAAGTAATCGTGGCCCTTTTCAGGAATACCCAAAATCTCCTGAATTTGTGGTTCGGTTTGTAAGATAAAGTTTTTGGGGCTACCACCACCCAAAATTAGTACAGCGCTCTTACCCCCGGCATGTTTGGCGGCGTAGACAATCGCGGTGGTCTCGTTTACATCGGCCTCTGGGTCGAAACCAAGCTGTCCGCCCTCAAGTTGCAAAGCGGCTACGTTCATTCCGATAGTCGAGTCGCCCGGACTGGAAGTATAAACTGGCACTCCAGCCTCATAGCAGGCTCCCAATACCGAGCGATATTGGGTTCCCAGCACCTTTTCGCGTTCGAGTACGTATTTACCGAGTCGATTATGAAATTCGGCAGTACTCATGCGGCGTTGAAATTCGGGCAGCTTCATCACCTCGCGCAAGTAAGCATCCGACTTGAGCAGTACCTCCTGATCGAACAAAATGTCATAGATACGAATGACGTGCTTTTCGCGCAAAGCAAGATCATCGGTATTAGGTGAAGTTTGGAATAACTCAAAGCCGAGCGAGCGGTGAATATCGTGGTATAAATTGGCCCCGGTCGAGACGATCCAGTCGATATAACCACCGTCGATCAGTGGGACGAGCGCGGAGGCTCCCAGGCCAGTCGGGGTCAGTGCGCCCGAAAGCGTCACACCGAGGGTGACATCCGGTTGCATCACCTTGCGGGCGAGTAGCTGGCAAGCCTCGCGCAAGCGGGCGGCATTATAGGCGAACAGATGCTGGTCTACCATATCGGCGACGCTAAGGTTCTTTGGAATAGGATGTGGGTCAAGCTTGCGACCATATGAACTGTTATCAGGCATTGTGAGCAAAGCTCCTTTCGTTTGAAAAGGGTTCAAGTTTCGGCTACACGAAAACCGACCAACCCTGCTTCGAGACAAATTGCTAAAATCTTGTAACTACTCAGCTTACCTACTTTGGGCGACCACAAGGGTCGCCCCTACAACGAATTTTGGGTAGGGGCGACCCTTGTGGTCGCCCGGGCCTGAGTAGTTACAAAATCTTACTGTTAAAGCTATTATATATCCTATAAGCCCGGCTTGCTAGTTGCAATTAAGCGCACCAAATCTAAAATTAGCCCAAAAAGAACTTGACAAAATCGGTAAAGTAGTTTATCTTAGGGAGGAGCCGCAGTGCGGCCCATTTTTAAAAATTGAATATTGCTCTTATCAAGAGAGGTGGAGGGAATAGGCCCTGTGAAGCCCGGCAACCAACGCAACCAACAAACAATATGCGTATGGTGCCAATTCCGGCGCGATCTGTCGATCAGGTAGCGCAAGATAAGGGAGCTTGTATTTCGGCAAAAGAAATTTGTTGGCCGAGGCAAGTTTAGAATAAATTTCAACCCCCTTATCTAAATGCAGGTAAGCGGGTTTTTTTGTTGCCTGCTCCTGCTTTGGGAAAGTTAAAAAGTTTCGAGAAGAATAAAAAGGAGATTTGTTGAAATGACCAGCTTGCTAGAGCCGACTACGTTAAAGGCGGATACTACCCCCGCAACTGCTGCAACCGCCCTGAAATGCAAAGAATGTGGCGAACGTTATCCGATTACGCCCGCCCATGTCTGTGAAAACTGTTTTGGGCCGCTGGAAGTCGAGTACGATTTTAGCCATCTGACTACCAGCGGCCTTAAAAGCGAGATTGAGCAGGGGCCACGCAATTTATGGCGCTATGCCGCCTTGCTACCAGCCCGGCCTTTTGCCCGCAGCCTGGAAGGGGTCGGATTTACCCCTCTGCAACGGGCTTACAATTTGGGCGAACGGCTGGGTCTGCGCGAACTCTATGTCAAGAACGATGCGGTCAACCCTTCGCATTCTTTCAAAGACCGGGTGGTGGCGATAGCGGTCGCCAAAGCGGTTGAGTTTGGCTTTGATACGATTGCCTGCGCTTCGACCGGCAACCTGGCCGGAGCAGTGGCGGCGGCGGGAGCGCGGGCCGGATTGAAAACCTATGTCTTTGTGCCAGCTAATATCGAGCCGGGCAAAATCCTGGCTGCCAGTGTCTACGGGGCGCAAATCGTACCTATCGATGGAACCTATGATGAGGTAAACCGACTTGCCAGTCAGGTCGCCGACGAATATGGCTGGGCCTTCACCAACATCAATCTGCGGCCTTTCTATAGCGAAGGCTCCAAGACGCTGGCCTACGAAACCGCCGAACAACTCGGCTGGCGGCTGCCCGATCATGTGGTTATCCCTATCGCCAGTGGTTCGCTTTATACCAAGATTACCAAAGGCTTTGAGGAATTGATCCGGCTAAAGTTGGTGGCGGATGAGACTTTACCGGCTATCTCCGGGGCGCAACCAGAAGGTTGTGGGCCAGTTGCAGCCGCTTTCGCAGGCGGCTATACCGAGATCAAGCCGGTCAAGCAACCCAACACTATCGCTCACTCGCTGGCTATCGGCAGTCCTGCCGACGGCTATTACAGCCTGAAGGTGGCCCAGCGCACGGGTGGTACTATCGAACAAGTCAACGATCAAGAGATCGTCGATGCGATCCGGCTACTAGCTTCGACCGAGGGTATCTTCACCGAACCGGCCGGCGGCGTAACCCTGGCGACCCTCCAAAAGCTTACCCGGCAAGGCAAAATCGGGCGGGACGAAGTAACCGTGCTATATGTCACCGGCAACGGCCTCAAAACCCAGAACGTCCTCGATGGTGTGATCCCGGTCCCACCCGCGATTACTCCCAAGTTGGGCGCGTTTGACAAGTTTTTGGAAAGCTTGTAGGGGAAGGCAGAAGAGGGGAGAGATAACACAGATGAACACGGATTAACAATGCAGAAGTCAGAATGCAGAAGGCAGAATAGAAATGCAGAAGAGAAGTAAGCGCGAGGCATGTATTGTAATCGTAAATCGTAAATCGTAAATCGTAAATCGTAAATCGTAAATCGTAAATAACTACGCAGCCGTGTCACCCTGAGCCGCAGCGAAGGGTCTAGATTCTTCGGCGGGGAGCTATCTTTGGAAAAATCCCGGTTATTTCCCGCCTCAGAATGACATGGCCTGAGTAGTTACAATCGTAAATCGTAAATCGTAAATCCCTTACTTGCCCGGCAGTATAAAAGTAGTGGGAAGCTGATTGATCGGGTGCGGGGCGACGATGACTGCCGCACCATAGGCCCGTCGGATGTTGTCGGCGTTAATGACTTCGGCGGGGCTGCCCACCGCCAGTAGGCGGCCCGCCGACAGTAGTGCCAGTCGGCTGCAATATTGGGCTGCCAGATTCAAGTCGTGAAAGATCGCCAGCGCCCCACGACCCGGTTCGGCCCGGAGCCAGTTGGCGGCAATATCCATCATTTCTACCTGATAATTTATATCGAGAAAAGTGGTTGGCTCGTCCAGCAGCAGCAGACGCGGTTGCTGGGCCAGTGCCAGCGCAAACAAGACCCGTTGGCGCTCTCCGCCTGATAGTTCGCCGACAGGCCGGGTTGCCATCTTCCAACAGTCGGTCGCTTCCATTGCTTCTTGCACGATCCGCCAATCTTCGGGACCTTCTTGCTGAAACGCGCCCAGGTGGGGAGTACGCCCAAAAAGCACAATCTCAGCAGCCGTAAAAGCCGGTGGCAGGCTAGGGTTCTGGGCCACTACCCCAACCAACCTGGCCCGTTCCTCAGATTTGATCCGCAACAAGTCGCGCCCTTCAAAACGGACTTGCCCGCTCTTCAGCTTCAAAACGCCGCTCAGAGCCTTGACTAAGGTCGATTTACCACAACCGTTCGGCCCAATCACGCCCAGCAGTTCGCCCGGCGCTACTGACAGGCTCAGGCTGTGCAGCACCGTTTTGGGGCCGTAGCCCGCGCTTAATTCAGTTATTTCCAGGAAAGAGTTCATTTTTTAGCTAGTAAACTGACTTTTGGCATCTTCTGCTTCAAGGTAGAGTTATTTCTGATAACAGTTGTTTTCTTTACAGGTTTTCTCATTCGAACTATTTCTTACTGACCTGATTAGAAATATCTAAAGATTTTGGAGCAAATTTGAACCTAAAACGCTTTATCGAGTTTAGATACTTCTGCTCGGCTCGCTAAGTAGCCTATTTCTACAACTCCATATCATTGCTTTGAACCAATTGCTTGAGTTCCTCGATAGTTAATGGTTCGTTTGTGCTGCGATGAATCATACGGTGACAATTGGCGCAAAGCACTGCCATACCCTTTTTAGGCTCGATTTTTATTTGTTCACCGTAACTGGAAATAAGACGCTTGTGATATACTTCGATGTAATCTTTTCCACGTTTTCTATACGCCTTCTCAAAGGAAAAGCCGCAACCTGACACTTTGTAGCATGTATTTTTATGGTAGCAGCCTTGACTTTCGGATCGCGCTCATACTTATTGATAAGAACCGTTATCGGTTGACCTTCAAAGTAAGTTTCTTCAGCTTTAGCTGAGGCAATATCTTTTGGGCAATTGTGAGTAATTCGGCAGTTATTGTAACTTCGACAGTTGGTTCATCCCGTTGAAGAGACTCAACGGGTTGAGGTTTTTCAGTTGCTACCAGTTAATAAATTTATCAAGTTGGATAGCAGACTCTTCAGTGAGTTCCCTAATACCCCGAAACGTTTGTTGGTCGAGTAAGCCTGGAGTTTTGAATTTAGGAGGAATTGATTGAACACCACTTACAAGTCGTAAGTTTTTGGTAATTTCAAGTGGTACTTTACGGTCAAAGACCTGTGGACTGCAAGCTCCAGGAACTCCTATCAAGTGTTCTTCCGCGTCCCATAAATTATTGTCTTTTAGTTCTACAGCAGCTTCGTCATAACTTAAAATTTTGGCAACTTTCATCCGACCTTCCAGATAAAGTTCGCCCTTTATTACAGTGATTACATACACGAAATCACCGGGCTGCACTCCACGCTTTATGAACATGTTGCTTGCACTATGTTCTAAAAAAGATTTGTCCCATAAATTACTGTTAAATTCCCAAGTATCATTTTTCCAGTAGTGTGTAAAATAACGTGACATAGTTACTCTCCCCTTATAACAAGTATTTTTGAAACTCAGGTTATAGAGTTCGTTGAAGCTTCTATTATCTAACGTTTAATCAAAAATTACAATACCTATGCCCTCTAACAAGCCTTATAGGTCGGCACTTTTTTTACGTCGCAGGATGTAGATAAAGAAGGGGCCACCGATAAAAGCGGTGACGATACTGACGGGTAATTCGGCGGGGGAAAGTACGGTGCGGGCGACCGAGTCGGCCAGCACGGTAAAGATCGCACCCCAGATCGCCGAGATCGGCAGGAGCAAGCGGTAGTCCTGCCCGGTCAGCATCCGGGCCAGATGCGGCACGACTAGCCCGATAAACCCGATAATGCCGCTAACCGAGACCGCCGCCGCCGCCATAACGGTCGCAGCGATGACCATCATTAGCTTAACCAGTTTGACGTTTAGACCAAGCTGGCCTGCCTGCTCCTCGCCCATTTGCAAGACGTTGAGCCGTCGTCCAAACAGCATCGAAAGGACTACCCCTACCGCCAGATAGGGCAAAATCATCCCAACATTGTCCCAACTGCCGGTCATATTGAACCCACCCAGTATCCAACCATAAATTGTAGTCAGCTTCTCGTTGTGCAAATAGGTCAGCAAAGTAGTGATGGCGGCCCCAAGTGAGCCAATCGCCACCCCTGCCAGCAGCAAAGTCGTATTGCGTACCTCGCCACCGATCCGGGCCAGATTATAGACGATGGCGACCGATATGACTGCTCCTAAAAACGCGCCCCATTGCAGCGCCCCGGCCATATACAGAAAAGCCGGAAGTGGTAGCACAATCACGGTTACGGCTCCAACGGCGGCTCCCTGGGCAACCCCCACCAAATATGGGTCGGCTAAAGGATTGCGGAAAAGCCCCTGGTAGATCGCACCCGACCCGGCTAGTCCGGCCCCAACGCAGCCTGCCAGTACCAGCCGGGGCAACCGAATTTGCCATATAATCGTGTCGCTGCCATTGGTATAATCGGTTGGCAGCGCCCAGAACAGCCCCAGCGTATGGTTCCAGATGATTTTGAGGCTGGTTCCAGGTTCAACCGCCACGCTGCCAAATGTTACACAGACCACCAATACAACCCCTAGCCCGATCAGGCTTAGACCGATCCAGGTCAGGCGACGTTTGCGGCTGACGATGAGGGATGAAGGATGAGGGATGAGGGATGAGTAAAGACCCTTGCGGCCAGTTATTTTGGCTAAAGGGTTGGGGTCTTCAAATTGTTCAAGTTGCTTACTCATTTATTCCTCATCACTCATCAAAGTGTTATTGGCTATTTAAAAAGATCGGGGTAGAGCGTCTTTGCGATATTTTCGACCCCTAGCGCAGCACGTGGGCCGGGTCGGTTCACGAGGTCGGCGTTAAGGGCGTAGACCCGTTTATTCTTGACCGCCGAAATGCCGCTCCAACCAGCCCGAACCAGAATTTTTTCGGGGGTATCATTCCCGCCGCTATCGTCGCCCAGCAAAATCACCTCCGGGTCTTTGCTGATGACGGCCTCCTGGTTCAACTGGGGATAGGGGTTAGCGCCGTCGGTCACGATGTTTTGTCCACCTGCCTTTTGGATCATCTCGTCGATGAAAGAGCCGGGGCCAATCGTGAACAAGGTCGGGTCGAGTTCGTAAAAAACGCGAGGCCGGGCTTTGACATCTTTGGTCTTAGCGGCCACTTCATCCAGCTTTTTCTGGAAGTCGGCTACCAATGCTTCACCCTTTTCCGGCACATTGGCTACTTGCGCCACCAATCGCATGTTGGCGACTACTCCAGCCAGGTTAGGCGGAGCCAATTGGATTACCGTCAGGCCGCGCGACTCGAAGCTGGTAATATCTTGTTTGGAAGTGATCCCTGCCGCCAGCACCAGATCAGGCGAAAGCGAAACGATCTTTTCGAGGTTAGCGCCCTTATACCCCCCGACTTTTTCTTTTTTGGTAGCTTCTGCCGGGTAATTCGAGGATTCGTCCACCCCGACCAGTTTCTCCCCCAGGCCCAGCGCGTAAACCAATTCGGTATTGCTGGGGGCGAGTGAGACTATTTTGGTGGGAACCTTCTCAAGTTTGATTGTCCGTTTCACGTCGTCTGTCACGGTCAAAGGGTAGGTGGTCGCCCCCGTCTTTGCACCACTTGTTGTGGCAGCGACGGTAGTTGCCGGAGCCGTAGTAGTGGCGACGGCGGTCGTTGCGGCAGTGGTAGCAACCGCAGCTGTCGTTGCCGGAGCAGCCGTCGTAGCCGCTCTGGTAGTAGCGGGCGCGGTGGTAGCCGGGGCCGTGGTCGCAGTCGGGTCGCCACAGGCTGCCAGTAGAAGCGCCAATAATAGAACTATAACCGGGCCGAGCCGTCCCAGGCGGCCTGACAGTTTTTGTCTTAACACAGTCTCTCTTCCTTTCGTCCAAAGAACCTATCTCAGTAGGGGCAACCTTTATAGTCGCCTGATTCGGGCCACGTCGGGCGAGCTTTATGGTCGCCCCTACCCTGAACCGATTGGGATAGGTTCAAAGTTGCGGGATAAGCTTATCCCTGGTGTTTTAGGGTTACAAGGTCTGGGTTGGGTCAGGCGAAAGGAAGCGCGAACGGCTTGTCAGAGCCAGCTTTTACAATCTCACTTGCTCAATGATTATGTCGGTCAAGCCGTCTGGCGGGCATCAAAAAACCCGCTTACCTGACTTTGACCTGCAAGATCATTGAACAAGGAGCGGGTTGGCCTAGCGGCCTGTTTTATATTAAAACCCCGTGCGTCCTTTCCCTCGAAGACCAACGCAGCGGTAAAGTTGAAGACAGGCGATCTGACTTCCGGGCTATCAAAATAGCCTCGGTTACAGTAGCGGGACTGTGCCGGACTCACACCGGCTTCCCCTGTTTGGACCTTTCTACTTGGCGGGTTCGCACCGCACCTTACTTCAAAGGCAGTAAAGGCGGAAAGGTACTCTTCAACCGTACTCGATTTCGTGAAATATGCTAATTTTTAAGGTTCAGCGGCTGCACAATAGTGGAACTGGGCCGCATCTTAACACTTCCTTAATCGAGTGTCAACTTTGCTGAACTGCTTTGAGCCGGTTGAAAAAGTGCTGGCGGAACTTGGCGACCTTTGGCACAATGATCGCCTGACAATAAGCCTGGCGTGGGTTACGCTCGAAGTAGCGCTGGTGATATTCTTCGGCTACGTAGAAAATATCAAGGGGCGCTACCTGGGTAACAATTGGCGCATCCCAAAGATGATCGGCATTCAATTCGGCGATGACGCGCTCGGCGGTCGCTTTTTGGGCCGGGCTATGGTAAAAAATCGCCGAGCGGTACTGAGTGCCTACATCGTAACCCTGGCGGTTCAAGGTCGTCGGGTCGTGGATCGTAAAAAAGATTTTTAACAAATCTTCAAAAGAAACCACCTGTGGGTTAAAAGTGATTTGCACCACTTCAGCGTGACCGGTTGTCCCATTGCAGACTTGCTGATAGGAAGGATTAACGACCTTGCCACCGGCATAGCCGGATTCGACTTTCTCGACCCCTGCCAGTTGAAGATAAACCGCTTCCAAACACCAGAAGCAGCCTCCACCGAGGGTCGTTACTTCGGATGAACCGGTTTGATTAGAAGAAACTTCCATTTTGTAGACCTCTATTTTTGGGTTAAGATTTTAATAATGGGTAAGCCGAGTTATTTCAGCCCTACCATTTTTTGTATAGTTGCTATAATTTCTACGCTTTGCAGGACTAAATAGTTGCAACCTGGGTATAAAGCATTTTACGACTTATACCCAGATAGCGGTGGCTTATTTCTTTTTCTTTTTGGGTGGGCGCATTGCACCGGGGCCGGGGCCGGTAACGCGCGAGGGTGCGCCGGTAGGAGTACCCGGTTTGGGCGGTAAACTTGGGACCGGGCGCGGGCTACCGCTGGGGCCTACCGGTCTTGCACCCCGGCGAAAGTCCGCCAGTGGATCGCGGGGCGGGGGTGGGGCCACTCGTTTGCTGCCACCGCCGCCGCCCATACCGGCCATGCCACCCATACCGGCAGGCATGCCTCCGCCCATACCACCTAGCATCGAGCCGAGGTTGCCCATGTTCATCCCACCGCCTTTGCCCATCTGCTGCATCATCTGGCGCATAACCTTAAATTGCTGCAACAGATCGTTGACATCGGCGACGGTCGTACCACTACCGTTGGCGATCCGCCGTCGGCGACTGGCGTTGATAACCTCTGGTTCCTGACGTTCCTTTTTGGTCATCGAAAGGATGATTGCTTCGGTACGCTTGAGTTGCTGTTCGGCTTCGGGCGTTTCGAGGGCGTTGCGTAGTTCCTTCATTTGCTTGCCTACGCCGGGTAAGAGGCCCAAAATTCCACCGAGCGGCCCCATCTTGCGCATGGTCTTCATCTGGTTCAGGAAGTCCTCTAAATCGAACTTCCCTTTCTTCATCTTCTCCTGAAGCTTTTTGGCCTCTTCTTCATTGTAAACTTCCTGGGCCTTTTCGATCAGGGTCAGAATGTCGCCCATACCGAGAATACGTTGGGCGATCCGGTCGGGGTAGAATTGTTCGAGCGCGTCCAGCTTTTCGCCCACGCCCATATATTTGATCGGTACGCCTGTGACAGCCCGCACCGACAGGGCCGAACCGCCTCTGGCATCGCCGTCCATCTTGGTCACGATCAGGCCGCTAATACCTACCTGCCGGTTGAACTCCATCGCAACGTTGACCGACTCTTGCCCGGTCATCGCATCGACCACCAGCAAGATTTCGTGAGGCTGAACGTCCTGTTTGATCTGTTGTAGTTCTTGCATCAACGGCGCATCGATCTGCAACCGCCCGGCAGTATCAATAATGACGACCGTATTGTTATTCTTTTTGGCCTGGGCAATCGCATGCTGGGCGATCAAAGGCGGTGCGACCTCGGTTCCCTCGCTATAGACGGGTATATCCAATTGCCGTCCTAGCGTCTGCAACTGGTCGATAGCTGCCGGGCGATAAATGTCGGCGGCGACCAACAGGGGGCGGTGGGCCGGTTTTTGCTGCCGCAAAGCCAGGGCCAGCTTACCGACGGTGGTGGTTTTACCCGAACCTTGCAGACCGACCATCATTATAACGGTGGGGAGAGTCTTTTGGATATTAAGCTTGGTGGTTTCTTCGTCTTCACCACCCAACAGTTCGACCAATTTGTCATTGACGATTTTGATAACCTGCTGACCGGGGGTCAGGCTGGTCAGGATTTGAGAGCCCAGGGCTTCTTCGGTTACATCATTGACAAATTCTTCGGCAACGATAGTATTTACGTCGGCTTCTAAAAGCGCCCGCCGTACTTCAACCATCGCTTTACGAATGTCATCTTCGGTCAGTTTACCTCGGCCCGTCAGGGTCCGAAAAGTTCCCTCTAATCGTTCAGAAAGTGACTCAAACATTGCTAACTCTTCCTATCCTCATCTATCTTTGATAATATAATTATTCAGGCTATGGAGTAGTTTTACAAATTCTCCGGGTCAACCCCCAATTCCCGCAACTTGGCCCAGGCGGCTTCTTTAGCCTTGCGCTCCTGTTCAGCACGTTGGCTTTCTTGCTCGGCTCTTAGCTGTTCTTTATCAGCTTTCAACCGCTCCTGTTCAGCACGTTGGCTTTCTTGCTCGGCTTTTAGCTGTTCTTGCTCGGCTCGATAATGCTCCTGCTCGGCTCTAAACCACTCTTGCTCGGCCCGTTTTCGGGCCTCCAAAGCCTGTTTGTAAACTTCTACGTAACTGACGAACAATTCCCCAGAGGGCGTATAAAGTTCCAGGTTTTTGCCGGAAAGCCCAAAACGGATTTGTAAACGCGGACTGACCCAACCTTGCATTGGATTAATCGGTTGAAGTTGCCCGGCCTGGCGTAACCAACCTTCTAACGTACCCCGGTGTGTGTCGTAGACGTAATATTCCTCAACCCCGAAACGCTGATAGAACTCAAACTTTAGCTTCATTTCAGTTTTTCGATTGCCGGGCGATAGTATCTCAAAGACGACTTGCGGCGCAATATTACCTTCTAAAGCCTGAGCGTAAGCTCCTCGCGGGCCTTTGGGTCGCCCAAAGACGACCATTGCATCCGGTGCTACCCGTGTTTTGTCATCCTCTCGTAAAGGATACCAGAGCAAATCGCCTGCTACAAAGACATTTGGATCGTCCCGAAAAAAGGCATCCAACCCACCTTTAATGATGGTGATCCAATCGAATTGCAGGGTATTATTTGCCATCGGTTTGCCATCGCTTTCGGGATAGACAAACGCTTTGGCTTTGGCTGGTCGTACTTCTACACTCATATCTCACCTCTGTTAACCCCCGGTTTAGCGCCGTTGGAACAACGCATTGACGTAAGCTTCCGGCTCAAACTCGGCAAAATCGACTACTTTTTCACCCGTACCGATATACTTGATCGGGATTTTTAACTCGCTGGCGATGGCAAAAGCGATCCCGCCTTTAGCCGTCCCGTCCAGTTTGGTCAGGATAATCCCATCTATACCGACCCCCTCGGTGAAATGTTTGGCTTGCGATAGACCGTTTTGGCCGGTATTGGCATCCAGCACCAGTAAAATCTCGTTGGGTGCGCCCGCCTGGGCCTTTTCGACGGTACGCTCGATTTTCTTCATTTCGCCCATCAGGTTAAAATTGGTTTGAAGTCGTCCGGCGGTATCAATAATCGCAATATCGGCTGCTTGCTCGTGAGCCTGTTTAACCGTATCAAAGGCGACCGCCGCCGGGTCGGAACCTTCCGGGCGAGCGACCACCGGCGCATTGACCCGTTGGCCCCACAATTTTAACTGGTCAATTGCTCCGGCCCGGAAAGTATCCGCCGCTCCTAGCACCACTTTGGCTCCGCCACTTTGATAATAGGCGGTCAGTTTGGCAATCGAAGTGGTTTTGCCGCTACCATTTACGCCCACGACCATAATGACATAGGGTCGCTTTTCACCTTCCTCACCTGGATTGACTTTGGGAAGGGCTACCGGGGGCGGCGGCGGTTGGCCTTTTTGTCTTTGCTGTTTTTGGAGTTGCTTTTCTTGCTGTTTGCGTTCCCACTCGCGGTCACGTTCTTCTTTTTGATGCACAGCTTCGACACTTGCAATGGCTTTACCCTGCACTTCACCGAGCGTTCGGATCATTTCGGCCCGGAAGATACGCTCTACGTCGCGGGTACGTTTGGTTTTTTCGTCCAAAGTACGGCGTTGGCTGGCCTCAATCAATTTTTCGGTCAGGTTATAACCGAGGTCGGCTTGCAACAGCAGTTTCTCAAGGTTATCCCAAAATTCGTCGGTAATATCGTCAACTTCAAACAGTTTGCCGATTTGCCCGAAGACGCTACCTTCCGCCCGGCTTTTTTCAAGGGCCTGCTCGGTTTTCTCCTCGATTACTTTTTCAGGTTCTTTATTACGCCGGAAAAATTTAAACACACTTCCTCCAATATATTCTGGGCAGGCCGATCCTGCCTTTACCTGATTAGGTATCCTAATTTTAACACAAAGCGGTTGTGATAGCTAACCCTGCAAGGTATTTGGGGGTTGTTATTTGGTTCGGAGCGAGGATTTCACAGTTCCCCGTTCTTATTGTTTGAACCCGTGCAAAAAATTGACGCGCATCCAGTTGGCTTTTACTTCTTGGTTAAAACAACAGACTGTGCTATTCTAAGGAGGAGCGAATTCCCCTTTTGTGGCGTAAATTTGGAATAATTGAGTGGATGATAGGGAGTAAGAGCCTATGTTTGAGGAAAGATTGGCCTATTTACAAGATGTTTATCGCATCACCGGGCGTAAGTTTGGTTATTTTGTAGCGCAGGCCGCGACCGGCGGGTTGGTCAAGCGGCGGCAGGCTCCCAATACCTCTGCCAGCATTTGGAATTTGGAATATGAGCCGGACTTTGCCAAAGGCCGCAAACTTTACGACCTTGCCAAGCGTAAAGCCTGGAACCCCGAAACGGATATTGATTGGACGCTCACTGCTGGCCCCGACATCGTGCCATACAAGGAGGAATTTTGGAGTGCGGCTCAGATGGGCCTAACCGAGGTTTTGAGCGATGCTGAAAAGCTCGACTTGAGCCATCAGGAGTCGGGTTGGGTTCTTAGCCAGATTCTGCACGCCGAGCAAGGCTCCCTCTTAATTTGTTCGCAATTGGTCGATATGCGCCCCGATATGGATGGCAAGCTCTTTTTGGCCTCGCAGGTGATGGATGAAGCCCGCCATGTCGAAGTTTTCCGGCGCTATTTGGAGCGCTTAGACTTGCACGAGGTGGATTTTAATATCAAGTTTATTATCGATAGCATTTTGGGAACCTCAAACTGGCACAAGAAAGCGATTGGCATGTTGGTGCTGGTCGAAGGCTACGCGCTGGGCGTATTTAGCTACGTGCGGCGGGCTACGCTCGACCCTTGTCTGGACGCTATTTTGGAATTGGTGATGCAGGATGAGGGGCGGCACGTCGGTTTTGGTCTCGATAGCATTGCCGAGGAAGTTGAGCATCTCAAGCCTTCCGAGCGGCGCGAACTTGAGGATTACGCTTTTAGCCTGTGCCGCACTTTGTTTTTTGGGCGCGAACGGGGTGGCTTTCGAGGGCAGGTCGAGCTATATTGGGCCGCTTCCAAAGGTCGGATGGGCCTCAGCCGAAGCGAGTTCGAGACAGCGGCGGTTACCAATAAGGCTATGAACGATTTCCAGTCCGACGTTTTCCATAACCACCTGATTGCCAACCTCAAGCGGTTACGCCTTCTTAGCGACCGGGTTGCACCGCTTTATCGTGAACTTGGCCTGGCAATTTGAGATTGACCCTAGAAGATGAGGTAACATGGACGAGTATAAGGCGCTGTTGGAAACTTTGAAGCAAGAAGAAGAAACGCTCCAGTTTGACGAGTTTACCAACGAAACGGCTTACAAATTGGGAACCAGATTGGTCGAAGTGGCGGCTGGGAATAAAAAAGCGGTAACTATCGACATCTGCCGCAATGGTCAACAGCTTTTCCATTGTGCCTTAGCCGGTACTAACCCCGACAATGATGAGTGGATCAAGCGCAAAAACCGGGTGGTCAATCGCTTTAACCATAGTTCTTACTACATGGGGATTTATTGCAAGACCCGTGAGACGACTTTGCAAGAGAAATATTTTCTCGAACCTGCCGACTACGGAGCGCACGGGGGAGCCTTCCCAATTATCATCAAGCACGTCGGGGTAGTCGGGACTGTGACCGTTTCGGGCTTGCCGCAAGAAGAGGATCACCGTTTGGTGGTGAGTGTGTTAAAAGAGTTTTTGGGATTCTAACTCAGGCCGGACACTTGCCCGGTCTATTCTAAAGATTTGTTAGACAATCAAGAAGTTATAAGGTTTTACTTACCACGCATCCGGGCGATCCAGGCCATGCCTTGCTGGGCGCGGTCGTTGTTGGGGTTGATCGCAAGGCAATTGTGCAAAGCGACTTCAATGTCGTCCAGGTCATCGACCGCTCCACTTAGCCAGAGCCAGGCTTCTTCGTTGGTTTCATCCTGATCGACATAGGTCAGCAAAAGTTGTTGAGCCTGTTCGCGCCGTCCGGCCAGCAAAGCCTGAGCGCCATCTACTAGCAATTTGCGCCGTTCGTGTTCGGCCTGAGTGAGCGCCATATTTTTCCACTCCTACTAAACAAGTTTCTTTACGAGTCGCGCCGAAAGACAATAAAAAACGGGCCAGCCAATAACAACAAAAACCCCACTATAGTCACAATCACATTAATCGGGGTTGGGACAAGCCGATTTAAAAAAATCATCATCGCCAGACCCACCAGTTCGCACAACGCAGCAGTAATCAAAGTTTGTCGTCTATCCAAAATATTAAACCTCACCCGGCGCTGCCTTGACAGTCCGCCACTTTGTAGTATAATGCGAACGCTACGGGCAGTTAGCTCAGTTGGTAGAGCGCCACGCTTACACCGTGGATGTCAGAGGTTCGAGCCCTCTACTGCCCATTTTTGATGCCTTCCAATCCGAACTCTCACCAGTTAATCATCCTCTAGCCGGGCGGATTTGTAAAGAGGTACTTTTGGACGATACCCTAGCGGGCGTAGTCCACCGCTCTAGTTTCTCGGATAATCGTGACTTTGATTTGACCGGGATATTGCATTTTTTCCTCGATCCGTTTGGAAAGGTCGCGGGCCATCCGCATAGCGGTGACATCATCGACTATTTCGGGCCGCACCAAAATACGGATTTCACGCCCGGCCTGGATCGCAAAGCAGCGTTCGACCCCTTCGATTTCGCCCGCCATTTCTTCCAGTGCTTCCAACCGACGGATGTAAGTCTCGATCTGTTCTCGTCGCGCCCCCGGTCGTCCGCCACTCATAGCATCCGCCGCGATGACAATCCAGGCTTCGACTGTTTGGGGGTCTTCGTCGCTATGATGCGCCCCAACCGCGTGGGCAATCGGCTCGTTTCGCATCAAGCGGCGGATCAGTTCGGCTCCAATCACAGCGTGCGAACCTTCGACCTGCTGATCCATCACCTTGCCAATGTCGTGCAACAATCCGCCCGCCTTTGAGACTACTACGTTAGCGCCCAATTCTGCCGCAATAATCCCGGCTAGTTGGCTGGTCTCGATAGCGTGATAATACTGGTTCTGACCGTAGCTGGTGCGGTATTTAAGTTTGCCGACCAACTTGAGGATTTGCGGTGGGATGCCCGGCACGCCGGTTTCAAGCGAAGCTTTCTCGCCATCCTCCTGCATTTGCTGTTCGACTTCTTGACGAGCTTTAGTGACGGTTTCTTCGATGCGGGCCTGATGAATCCGCCCATCGGCGACCAGTTTGGTCAGGGCGCGTTTGGCTACTTCACGGCGGACGGCATCAAAGCAACTAAGCGTTACCGCTTCGGGGGTATCATCTATAATCAGGTCTGCCCCGGTCGCGGCCTCAAAAGCCCGGATATTGCGCCCCTCGCGCCCGATAATCCGCCCTTTCATCTCGTCGCTAGGTAATATTACGGTCGTAACGGTCGTTTCGTTGACGTAATCGCTGGCAATCCGGCTAATTGCAACCGAGACGATCTTGCGTGCTTTTTCCTCGCCCTTCTCGCGGGCTTCTTCCTCGATCCGGCGCACCATCGCCCCAGCATATTGACGGGCTTCTTCCTCGATCCGGCCCAAAAGTACTTCGCGGGCCTGCTCTCCGGTCAGACCGGCAATCCGTTCCAACTCAACCTGCTGATGTGCGCGTAGTTCTTCGATTTCCAGCTTTAACTTGTCCAGTTGACGTTCACGCCCGATCAGTTCACGTTCGCGATTATTTTGGGTATCGTCCTTATGTGCAAGGTGTTCCTCTTTTTGTTGGAGGCGTTGCTCGATCCGGGCCAGTTCACTCCGGCGCTCTTTTAGTTCGTTCTCACCCTCCTGTCGCAACCGAAGGGCTTCATCTTTGGCTTGAAGCACGATTTCTTTTTGTTGAGTTCGGGCTTCTTCCAGGAGCCGGTTGACCTTCTCTTTTTCAAGAGCTAACATCACGTTAGCTTTGCTCTGCTTGAATAGAAACACACTGAAGCCAACTGCCGCACCCACTATTATGCCAAAGAGAATGGACCACACATCCATCTCTTTTCTCCTGTTCTCATTGCAATTTATATAAAATAACAGCTTCGCCCGGTCGCAAACGTTATAAAATTCGCTTTTGGGAGGTAAATGCAAGCAAACACTGTTAATACTTCCCCTATCCTAGTACCTGATAGGGTGGTTGTCAAGACCGCAAAGTTATTCGGGTGAACGCCAGAGTTTTGTAAACTAGCCAGGCTGTGCCATACCCTAAACTGAGGTTGGGTATATGTTTGAACCTGTGTAAAAACTGACGCTCACCCAGGTTATTCAAATGTTGAAGCTAACGTTAGGCGACCCGGCAGACCTTGCCTGCTCAACCCGTTTTGAATAGTGAGTTTAAAATTAGACGACCCCGAAGGGCTGCCTGCTCAACAGCCTTTCGAGGTCGCCTGTGTGACCGTTTAAACGGTCCAAATAGGATGGAGATTGGAGAGAAAAGATAGAGAGGGTTTTGTCCGTAGACCTCTCTCCCGGCAACATCCATTTGTTAAAGATTATCAGTTCTTCTGGTCTGTGTTCCGCGTGTCCTGTTCCTATAGAATAATTAACGTAAGCCAGCAATTTTTTTCTATCAATTTCTATCAATTTTGACCAATTTTTGGATCATTTTCAAAATCAAACTTGATCCGACCTAATAACGCTATAATTGAAACTTTCCACCCGATTCTAACGTATTTCTAACAGCAACTATGAAAGGTTGACATAGGCTTAACGGCAAGCATGGGAAGCGAGTGGTTCCGGCTACGGATTCAGATAAAATATAATGGGAGGCAATCCCGCTATGGATTGGCTAACGAGTATTTACCTCGGATGTTTTATTTTCGGGTTGATCTTCACGGTCGCCTCGTTTTTGCTGGGCGGTCTTGACCATTTCAACATTGGCGGACATCTGGGTGGTGAAGCTAATATGCACCTGAGCCACGCCGGAAGCCCTCATGTTGATGCTGCCGCAATTGGTCATACTGCCGCTCACACCCATATTGCGGCCCATACTCAACACGACCCCGGCCATAGCTACAAAGACTCGATTGGGTGGTTCAACTTTAGCGCCCTGGTCGTCTTTTTAACCTGGTTTGGCGGGGCCGGATTTATCCTCAAGTCGATGCGGGTCGATAATTGGCTATCGGTGGTGCTGGCTATCGTGAGTGGTATCATAGGTTATATGGCAGTTTTGCTTTTTTTGTCCAAAGTATTGGTCTCCAGCCAAACCCCGGCCATGCGCCTTGAAGATTACGATTTGACTGGGACGGTTGCCAAAGTAACCAGCACGATTTTTGAGAATGGGGTCGGTGAAGTAATCTTTAGTAAGCACGGGACACGCCGGGCGGTCGCGGCCCGTAGTGCCAATGGTGGTATAATGCCCCGTGAGAGCCAGGTAGTGATCTTGCAGTTTGAAAAAGGGGTGGCCCTGGTTGAAGGTCTCGACCGTTTGTTGAACGAGGCCGGAGCCGATAAATGGGTTACTTCGGAACTGGATGCCCTGGACAAAGAAGAAAACAAAGAAGAAAGCAAAAAGCCGGAAATATAGCTCCATTTACTAATCTTACCAATCTGCTAATCCGCTCTGACTTTCCCAGACCCAAACTATTTCAAGCAAAATGACAAATGACTCGACCGAGCTAAAAATCCCGCCTCCGGCTCTTCAAGTTACAGGTTTGACCAAGAGCTATGGCGGACATAAGATACTTGACCAATTAGACCTAAAATTGCCTCCGGCTTCGCTGGTCGGCCTGCTGGGGCCGAATGGGGCCGGTAAGACCACTTTGCTCAAAGCCCTGGCTGGTTTGATTAGCCCGGCGAATGGACGAGTCCAGGTGGCAGGCTACGACTTACGCAAGCACGAAGCCGAGGTCAGAGGAAAACTGGCCTATGTACCAGATGTCCCCCACTTTTATGTTGAATTGACCGTCCTCGAACATCTCGAACTGATCGCCCGCGCTCATAAGGCCCTAATCGGTTTTGAGGAGCGGGCCGAACGCTTGCTACGTCGCTTTGGTATTTGGGAAGTGCGGCATAATCCCTCGTTTGCCCTTTCGCGCGGTCAGACTCAAAAGCTGGCGATTTGCTGTGCTTTCATCCGACCTTCCGAAGTGCTTTTGCTGGATGAACCGGGCGGCACCCTCGACATCAAAAGCGTTATGCGGTTGTATGGCATGCTGACCGATTACCGACAGGCGGGTGGGCTGGCCCTTTTGAGTAGCCACCAATGGGAAAGTTTGCAGACCCTGTGCGATATGTTTGTGTTGATCGACCAGGGGCAGGTGTTGGCGGTCGGGGCCTTGCCCTTTTTGCGCGAGGCCGCTTCTTTGTCGCCCGAAGCCAGTCTGCGCGAAATCTACCTGGCTTTCTTAGAAGGTCAGGAAGCCGATCAGGACGACGAAACCGACGAGGAAGAACTAGAAGAAGCCGATGCGGAACAACCTGTATGAATGCTCTGTTCTATCTTTTTCGGCGTAAACTGGATTATACTGTCCGGCGAGTCTCGGTTTATCTTTCTTATGAGCCGGATAGCGAGGCGCTTTCCGAAAAATTCTACGGCCTCTATATCGTGTTGCTTTTGCTGGGCTGGACGATAGTTATGCTGGCTTTGACCGTTTCCTGGCTGGGCAATCAACTGGCAAAGCTACATTTTACGGCGGCGGAATACGACCGCTTTTTATTTTTGGGCCTGGGTGGTTGGCTGGCTCTTACGCCCTGGCTGGTCTATCGGGGCTATGATCTCTACAAATTTGATTTAGCCGACCTGGATTTTCTGGATAATGTGCCGCTATCGCCTACGCTGGTGACGCTAGGCTGGTGGGGCCGCTCTCTTTTCAAGCTCCCAACCCTGATATTCACCCTGATTTGCGGAATAATTGCCAGTACGGTCAGCTACGTGAGTGGGGGCCAGGATTGGGTCGCGCTCGGTTTGGGATTGGCGGCAGGGGCCGGGATTTTCGGTATCGCGAGCGGGTTTCGCTGGCTGCTGGGCCTGTTGCGCTATCGGCCCGGCCCGACTATTAATGGTTGGGTTGCTTACGGTTCGAGTGGGGTAGCGCTCGGAATTTTGGTGTTCTTTCCCTGGGCGCGGGTAATTTTCTGGCCTGCCGCGCTGGTCTCCTGGTTGGTGACAGAGGCGACGGGTGATGGCCTGCAATGGCTTTTAGCGGGCGGAGCGCTGGCCGGTTTGGTAGTAACACTGCTGGGCTTAGTTTTTGGGTTATATCGGCTGGCCCGCACCGTAAGGCTGGCTCCGGCTTTCGAGGAAGGCAAGTTGGGTGGGCAGTATCGTTTGTTGACGGGAGTGCAAGCCGGGGCAGGTGGCCTACGCGAGGAAGCCAGTTTGCGGCTACATTTGGGCCGTCGCTACCAGCAAAACCAGGGTTTATCCGGCAAGGCGGACGGCGCGTTACGGGTGGCCCAGCCCAAATTTATGGGAGTAGCGGCGGCGTTATTCTCAAAGCAGTGGCTACGGTTTCAACG
Source organism: Chloroflexia bacterium (assembly GCA_038210655.1). Classification (GTDB taxonomy): domain Bacteria; phylum Chloroflexota; class Chloroflexia; order Chloroheliales; family Chloroheliaceae; genus 54-19. The sequence continues at coordinate 92,842 of JBBQWM010000011.1, read as the reverse complement.
CTTGCCGATAAGCCAAACCCTTCCCAGTTTTCTCATTTTAATTCTGGTTGGCGCTGGGGTGGCTGTCGCTCTGGCGACCCAGATGCAGGCTCAGGCTTCGGTCATCATTTTTATCCAAATCGCCTATCTTTCCAACTGGGGTTTGCTGAAACTGGGGGTCGGGCCGCTCCGTCGTGAACTTTCTCACCCCGATTTTTTTGTAAGCTGGCCTATCAGCCGCTTACGGTTGATGAGTTATTGTCTGATAGCCGGGTTCGGGCTACTGCTGGTTAGCGGCGAGGCGGGCTTGCTGGTGGCCGGGCTGACTGGTTTATTAAGTTGGTCGAATATGGGGCTGTGGCTAACGCTCTGGGGTCTGTTGGTGGCCTTTGACGTGCTGGCGCTTCTGTTTGATTTCCAACGCCAGCTAAAAAAGTGGTCGGCCAGCCCGGAAAATATACCGAACGTCGGCACTGGTTTAGTCTTGCTGGTCGGGGTCGTCTGGTTATTTGTAATGCTGTCCGGGCTGCAATCCAGTCTGTTTGTGGCAGCGGCGGCCTTACTCATGGGCTATAGTTTCCTTTCGAGCAGCAGGGCCGCTTGATATGAGTAATCTAGGAGCCTATCTCAAAAGTGTTGGTAGGGGCGATCTTTATGGTCGCCCATAGCCGTCAATTTATAAATAACATAGTATAAGCCAATTATGAGTATAACTATTACAGGCTCAAAACCAAATACCGTTGCATTGTTTCAGTCTCTTACCAGAACTTACTGATTTAAGCCTTTGAACTCAATTGCTTTACGCTCACAATTTGTTAATAGTATATTATTCTTATGTTGACGGCTATGGGGCGATCTTTATGGTCGCCCGATATGGCCCGAACCGGGCGACCATAAAGATCGCCCCTACTGAGATCGGTTCTAAGTATCCGCTCAAACATTTGGGGTAGGGGCGAATCCTGTGTGGTCGCCCTTTGGATAGCCACTGATCCGAAAGGTAACTACATGAACCCACACGAAGCGATCACTATACTGGCTGAGTGTAAACCACTGGCGACTAATTTGCTTGAGCCAGGGGCCTTGTATGTCTATCGCCTTTCGCCAAACGAACGTCAGGTGCTACAGGATTTTGCCCGCGCCTACGAAAGCCTCAGCGCCCCTCAACTAAAGCTCTTTGCCGGTGAAGCTTTGTTGACTTCTATCGAGCTTCTCTATTTGTTGGATTTGCTGGCCCTGGCGCGGCTGCACGGTGAAGTTCCTCCAGCCTAGTTCTAGCCAAAAATAGCTATGTACACGCCTCTATTTGGCTCAAACCTTAATGTTTTTCTTAATGTTCTCCTGTCATAATATTACCGATAGCTTCATCAAGCAGGTCATTATTATCTAATCGAATTTAGTTTTTGACAGGAAGAGCATATTATGTCACACAACTGCGATTATATCTGCGTCGGTCTACGCTTTTTACTGGCTCTGGTTGTAGTATCGTTAGGTTTTTTGTTTTTTATCTCTTTACCGATTTGGGCGCTACTCCCGGCGGTGGTTACTCTGGGTTGGAGTGCAGGTTGGATGACCCGGCGGCTTTATGACATTCACCACCATAGCCGTCAAATGGTTACAATACCCTATATCGTGGTCAGCGAGAATTCGCTGGAACGCATGCGCGAATTACATCGGTTGGGCGACGGCTAACCGTATAAACTGGGTTATAGTTTGACTTGATCGCCCTGGTCTTAGCACGGAACCTGCTTAACAATCGTTACAATTAGGACTTTCGCTCGAAACAAGTTTCAAGTTCAAAATTCGGTCAAAGCGGGTATTTCTCAGGTTCAGGAGCGAAAGTCGTGACAATATCAATTTGGTATAATTTTGACCTCGGTCTAGCCGAGGTCTTTTGTTAAAAAGCAAATAAAGAAGCCGACCGGGACTTCGGTCGGCTTCTGTGCTATGAGTGTGGATGTGGACTTGTTGAGCTAGGCAGATTTATTCCTTAGAAAGTTCAGGAGGTAGTATTTTGGCTTTTGCTGGAATGAAAATGTTGGTTTGTCTGCTACTTCTGCCCGAAACTTCTGCCTGGAAGTCTTTAATGCAGTTTTGTATAAGTTTTGTCTAGGAACAATATAACCTGTCTTGCACCTAATGTCAAGCATTAATAGTTAACATACAGTTAAAACAAACATTTTGTTCAGGCTGCGGTCAACATGTTATAATAAATGGGGTGAGAAACCAATGGCAAAATCAAAGAAGTATATAGCAACAGGTTAGTATTATTTGGATTGCGGATTTTTTCTACTCAATCTTCCTTCCCCATCCTTTGTTAGAAAGGTCGTGCCGTGAAACTGAATCTGGCAGGTCTCCTGCCTTTACTGCGTGATAGAGCCGAGTTTCAGTCGGTGTGTGAGCGGTTGGAAAATGGCCCCCAATTATTAGATGGTGGCGGGCTTAACCTGGCCGGATTGACCGAAGCGTTGCGTCCTTATTTTCTGGCAACCCTCCAAAGCTGTATCGGACGGCCAATTCTGGTCTTGACGGCCCGCCCCGCCCAGGCCCGCGAGATGGCCCTCCAGAGCGCGGCCTATTCCGCCCATCCCGAACTCGTGCTTAGTTGGCCTACCCCTGATACTTTGCCCTACGAGCGGATCGGGCAGGACCCGGCTATTACTAGCGGTCGGTTGGCGACCCTGGCGGCCCTGAGTGATCTCGAACCGGGGCAAGCGGCCCATCTGTTGATTTTTGCTTCAGCTAAAGGATTGATGCAACCGACCCTGGCAAAAGAAGATTTTCGGCAAGCTCGTATAACTTTGCAGCGTGGGCAGGCGCTAAACCTTAATAGCATTTTAGCCCAACTTGTGCGTATCGGGTATAGCGCCGAGTCGCTGGTCGAGCAACCCGGTCAGTTTAGCCGCCGGGGTGGTATCCTCGATCTCTACCCGCTGACCGCCGATTTGCCGGTACGGATCGAACTCTTTGGCGACGAGATCGACAGTTTACGCTATTTTGACCCGGCGACCCAGCGTAGCAATCAGAAAATCAATCTTATCTCGCTCACTCCGCCGGTAGAAGTCCCGCTCTGGCGTTCCGACGAGGCGTTGGCCCGCTTATCAAAGGTGGATGCTACCAGCTTACGGCCCGAAGTGCAGGAGGAATGGCAACGGCTTTTGCAAAAGGTGGAGTATGGCGAACAATTCGATGGGATCGAGCAATTCATGCCTTATTACATCGGAGGCAAAGATTTGTGTAGTCTGCTCGATCATCTGCCTACCGACTCGGTCATGGCCCTGGATGGCCCTTCGCAGATCGCTTTTGCGGTTGAAGAACTGACCGCCCAGGCCGAAGAATTGCGAGCCGAATTCGAGAAAGGTGGCGAAGCACCCCCCGCTCTGATCCGCCCTTACCTGACCTGGCCTGAACTCGACAAAAGCCTCAATCACTATCCTCGTCTACTCCTCAACCGCACCGACGAAGCCGAAGACAGAGCGGGTGAATTGGATTCACGAACCAACGAAGCCAGTCCTCAGCCCTCGTCCCTTAGCCCTCAGTCCTCAGTCCTCAGTCCTCTTTTCCTCCCTGCCAGCGAATACGTCGGACAGGTCAACCGGGTCATCGAGGATGTCGAAACCTTTTTGAAAGATGGACAACGGGTCGTAATCGTCAGTCAGCAGGCCGAGCGGTTGCGAGAGCAGTTTGAAGACCGCGATGTCTTTCCGGTCTGGCGTAAGGACAAGGATGGTGGCAGCAGTTTGGCAGCCTTGCCCGGCCCTGGCTCTTTCAATTTGCTACACGGCACCTTGACCGGTGGGTGGCGTTCGACCGCGCTCGGTCTGACCATCCTGACCGACCGGGAGATTTTTGGCTGGACGAAGCAATCGCAGCGTGGAACCGAGAAAACCGAAGGGGTACGGCGCACCAGCCAGCAGCGCGAGGCTTTCTTGCGCGACCTCAAGCCGGGCGATTATGTTGTGCATATCGAGCATGGGATCGCCCGCTATGATGGGTTGATCCGGCTCAAGTCGGAAGGAACCGAGCCGGGCGAATCGATAGAGCGCGAATATCTTTTCTTGAAGTACGCCGACCAGGATAAGCTTTATGTACCTATCGAGCAGGTAGACCGGGTGCTGCCCTATAGCGCCCCCGGTCACGCTATCCCACAGCTAAACAAGCTTGGTAATTCGGATTGGACCCGGGCCAAGCGCAAGGTGCGGGCGGCGGTCGAAGATATGTCCAAAGAATTGCTGGTGTTATACAGCCAGCGTGCCGCCAAACGCGGGCATCCTTTTCCGCCCGATACGACCTGGCAGCATGAGATGGAAGAAGCTTTCCCCTATACCGAAACGCCCGATCAGATGCGCTCGATTATCGAGGTCAAGGGCGATATGGAGGAACCACGCCCGATGGATCGGTTGATCTGCGGCGATGTTGGCTACGGCAAGACCGAGGTTGCGTTGCGGGCCGCTTTCAAGGCTGTCACCGATAACAAACAGGTCGCTATTCTAGTTCCAACCACTATTCTAGCCTCCCAGCATTACACCACCTTCAGCCAGCGTCTCTCAGCCTTCCCGACCCTTATCGAACAGCTTTCACGTTTCCGCACTCGCAAGGAGCAGGAGGCCATTTTGGAGCGGCTTCGCAAAGGTCAGGTGGACATCATTATCGGGACGCATCGGTTGTTACAAAAAGATGTTTTGTTCAAAGACCTGGGCCTGTTGATTGTAGATGAGGAACAACGCTTTGGCGTAAAGCACAAGGAGCGCCTCAAGCAGATGAAGCAGGACGTGGATGTGCTGACTCTTTCGGCTACGCCGATCCCCCGCACCTTGCACATGTCCCTGGTGGGAGTGCGCGACATTTCGATCATCGAGACCCCGCCCGCCGAACGGTTGCCGGTCAAGACCTATGTCACAGCCTACAACGATACGCTGGTACGCGAGGTGATCGTGCGCGAGTTGGAGCGGGGTGGGCAGGTCTTTTTCGTCCATAACCGGGTGCAGAGTATTGCCGAGGTCGCTAATAAGCTCAAGACGCTAGTCCCGCAGGCACGGGTGGTGGTCGGTCACGGGCAGATGGAGGAAGGCGAACTGGAAAAGGTAATGCTGACTTTCACCGAGCATCAGGCGGATGTGCTGGTCTGTACCACGATCATCGAAAGCGGCCTCGATATTCCCAACGCTAACACGCTGATTATAGATAATGCCGTAATGTATGGGCTGGCCCAGCTTTACCAGTTGCGCGGGCGGGTCGGACGCGGTGCGAATCGGGCCTACGCCTATTTCCTTTACAAGCCGGGCAGTACCATGACCGAGGATGCCCAAAAGCGGCTCGATACGATGCTAGAAACCCAGGAGCTAGGGGCCGGGTTTAAGATCGCTATGAAAGACCTCGAAATCCGAGGGGCAGGCAATCTTTTAGGCTCCGAACAGAGTGGCCATATCGCGGCGGTCGGTTTTGAACTTTATATGCGGCTTTTGGAAGAGGCGGTCGAGCAGCTTAAAGGAGCCGAAGAGCGGCCTATCGAGGCTCTGGTGGAAGCCCCGACTGTCAATCTATCGCTGCCGTTGCAAGCCTATCTGCCCGAAGATTATATCTCCGATCAGGCCGTCCGGCTTGACCAATATCGCAAATTGGCGGCCCCCTTGCAAACTGCCGGGCAAATCCGCGAACTGGTGCGCGAACTGGAAGACCGCTTTGGCCCTCTGCCGGAAACCGCCCGCAATTTGATGTATCTGCTCGATATTAAGGTGTTAGCGATCCGGGCCGGGGTCGAAGGTATTATCGAGCAGGACGGCGAAATCTTCTTGCGCTGGCCCGCCCCGACTGTCGAAAGCGAAATGCGTCGGCAGGCCGGCGGGCGTACTGCCGCTCAGGTCGAACGCAAACGCCCGACCGGTCGCGCTCACGTCGATCCGCGCCGCTTGATGAAGGAGTTCGGCGAGAGCTTGCGTATCACACCCAATCAGATGCGCCTCAATGCCCGCCTCCTCAAAGACCAGTGGCCCGACCGCCTCAAGGCTTTGCTGGAAGAATTGGCGACCTAAATTTAATAACGGAGCATTACTTGCACGAGAATTTATCAAATTGCCAGACGGCAGTAGTTTATCACGAGATGTACGACGGGCGAGGCTTTTCGCGCTTGAACCGTAGCTGGGGTCGCTATCGGGCCGGTTTTGACAAATTCAAAGAGCTAGGGCTAATCGCGCCGGAAGCCTTAGAAAACTTGTCAACTATTAGTCCCCCTTCATCCCTCATCCCTCATCCTTCATCCCTTCCCCTCCCTATTCCCGTTTTTCGTTCTGTAGAAGCGACCGAGGAAGAGTTGGCGACGGTGCATAGCCTCGAACATATCCGGCACGTGCAGGCGATGGACGCTCAGGGCGAAGGGATGTTCGACCGCAATGATACTCCGGCCTGGCCGGGAGTATATCGGCGGGCGGCACTGGCGGTGGGCGGCACACTCGTCGCGGCGGATTTGGTAGCCAGTGGACAGGCCAAGCACGTCTTTCACGTGGCGGGCGGACTACATCATGCTCATTATGACCGAGTGTCGGGATTTTGCATTTTCAACGATATTGTAGCGGCGGTGCGACGTTGGCAGACCCGCTACGGCTATCGGCGGATCGCCATTTTGGACGTAGACGGTCATCATGGGGACGGAACCCAGGCTTTGCTTTATCAAGAACCGGTGCTGACTGTCTCGCTGCATCAGTACGACGGGCGGTTCTTTCCCAAAACGGGCGCGTTGAACGAGCGCGGGGTCGGGCGAGGACTAGGTTATGCCTTGAATTTGCCGTTGCCGCGCTACAGCAGCGATGCCGAATATCGACCCTTGCTCGAAATCGCGTTGGCCCAACTCGAAGCCTACCGACCCCAGGCTATTATTTTGCAATACGGCGTAGACGGCCATTTTAGCGACCGTATGGTTGGTCTGAAGCTCTCTACTTATCTTTATGAGACAGTAGTGCGGGAGGTACACGCGCTCGCTCATCGGGTGTGCGAAGGGCGGTTGGTAGTAGTAGGTGGTGGTGGGTACGAGCCAGAAGCGGTGGCCCGCTGCTGGGGGTTGTTGCTGGCAAACCTGGTAGGCCAGGCCAAAACGCTCGGTGAGCGTTATACCAATTTGCACGATCCGGCTGAAAATCTTCCCCAATCTGAGCCGATAGTGGCAGAACAGGTAAATCGACTATTGCAAGCAGTGAAACAAATGCTATAATATTGTAACACATTTCTAGCAGGGATCACTCCAAGTAGTACAATTACGAGCCAAGTTATTTTACACCTCAGCCCGCTCGGAAGCGATTCTAACTCGGATCTAAAGTTAATATATAAAGTACAACTATATTCTGTTGGGGAAGGCGGATTTATGGCTGAACATATTGCGATTTTAAGTCATAAGAGCGTGTTGGACAAGATTTTGGGCGGGGAAAAGACGGTCGAATCACGCTTTAGTCGGGTCAAAAGTTTACCATACGGGCAGGTGATTGCCGGGGATACCATCTATTTTAAGCTGAGTGGGGGGCCGGTGCTGGGGCGGGCGCGGGTCGCCGCTATTCAAGAGTACGAAAATCTGAACCCTCGCCGGATCGAAGAGTTGGCCCGCCAGTACGAACGGGAATTGGCAATTTCGGTCGATTTTCTGGCCCGCAAGCTAGAGTCAAAGTTTGCCAGCCTGATCTTTTTGGAGCAGATTGAGCCTTGTGAGCCGTTCAGTTTTAAGCAAGAGGGGCGTAGCGGTTGGATAGTATTGCCGCCCGGCGATGGAGCAACTTCTGTCCTGCCATCGCGCTCGCCAAAAACCATTCAGCCAATGGTCTCCGACCGGGAAGAAGTTCTCGATTTTCCCTCAATGAGCGCCGAACTAAGTTAATATTTAGACCGTTAGCTCCAAACCGAACTGACTCCGAAAGTTAAGGAAGAAGCCGTCAGGTGCCAAAAGAAGAAGATAATCTGTGGAAAGAGATACTGACGGCCTACTTTAAGGAGTTCGTAGCTTTCTTCTTTGCTGATATTCACCAGGATATCGATTGGCCCAAAGGCTACCAGTTTTTGGATAAAGAATTGGGTAAGATCATCCGGGATAGCAAGCTTGGCTCTCGGCTGGCTGATAAACTGGTAAAAGTCTACCTTTTGGGAGGGCAAGAAACCTGGCTCTTAATTCATATTGAGGTGCAAGGCTACCGCGATCCCCACTTTGAAGAGCGGATGTATATTTACAACTATCGTATTTTCGACCACCAAAAGAAAGAGGTCATCAGTCTGGCAGTGTTGACCGATAGTAGCGAAAGTTACCGGCCTAGCCATTATCAAGTTAAGCGTTGGGGGTTCAAGCTGTCGTTAGAATTTCCCACGATCAAGCTATTGGATTATAATAACCAGTGGGAGCGGTTGGAAACCGACCTTAATCCTTTCGCACTGGTAGTGATGGCCCACCTCAAGGCCCAGCAGGTCAAAGACGGCGACGAGCGCTTACGCTGGAAGTTACGATTGGTGCGGATGTTATACCAACGCGGTTACAGCCGGGCAGAAATAATAAAGTTATTCAAGTTCATCGACTGGCTTGTCACGTTGCCGGAGGAACTGGAAGACCGATTTCTGGAAGAAGCAAATAGTTACGAGGAGGAAGAAGTTATGGCTTTTATAACCACCCCCGAACGAGTTGGTATCCGCAAAGGCCGGAAAGTAGCTGCGCTTTCGTTAGTGCTACGATTGCTCAAAAAGCGGGTCGGTCAGCTTGAGCCGGAATTAGAGCAACGGGTTAGCGCTTTGAATGTCGAGCAGTTGGAAGATTTGGGTGAGGCTCTGCTAGATTTTGCGGAAATCGGCGAGGTTACAACCTGGCTAGATAGCAAAGGTCTGTAAGAAATATAATGCGCTACCAATCAGACAAACCGACGACTGCCTTGCGCCGTTTGCTGGAACGCGAAGGGCGAATTACAGTCGCGCCGGGTGCGTATGATGCTTTTACCGCCCGGTTGGTAGAAGTGAGCGGCTTTGAAGCGGTCTATATGAGTGGGGCGGGCGTGTCGTATACCAGCCTTGCGCGGCCCGATGTTGGGTTGCTTTCTGGCAGCGAGATGACGGCGCGGGCAGCCCAGTTAGCCGGGGCGACCGGCCTGCCTGTAATCGCCGACGGTGATACGGGTTATGGTAACGCCCTGAACGTGATCCGAACGGTACAGGAATACGAACGGGCCGGGGTCGCCGCGATCCAGTTGGAAGACCAGGACTTGCCCAAGAAGTGTGGACACATGGCCGGGAAAGCGTTGATCTCGCAGGCCGAGATGGTTGGCAAGATCGAGGCGGCAGTATACGCCCGGCGCGACCCGGATTTTGTGTTGATTGCCCGCACCGATGCGATTGCGGTCGAAGGGCTAGACGCGGCCCTTGAAAGAGCGAAAGCTTACGCCGCTGCCGGGGCCGATGTAATTTTTGTGGAAGCACCGCGCTCACTGGAAGAAATGCGGGCGATCAACCGGGCGATGGACAAGCCGACCCTGGCGAATATGGTCGAAAAGGGCCGTACTCCGCTCTTGACTGCCTCCGAACTGACCGAACTTGGCTACCGTCTGGTAATCTTTCCGGGAGCGTTGGCCCGCTTTTTCGCGCGGGCCGGGCTAGACTTTCTTTCCAAATTGCGGGCCGATGGCTCAACCGCTACCCAACTCGACCGCATGCTCGGCTTCGATGAGTTGAACGATCTGCTCGGTCTGCCCGAAGTCCAGGAGCTAGACCGCAGATTCGGCAAAAATGTAGAGTAGAAATCAACCTTTCTTAGAACCTGGTCGCAAAATCAATTTCTGGGAGTTGCTCTGCTGCTGGATATGGTCTATGGACAGAGCCATATCGGCCAAAATTACTCCTTCCTTGTTCGACATTGCTCCGCCAATGCATTTCCCCCTTCATCCCTCATCCCCTGTTATAACTCCCCAAAAACCCTTGCCGCTCAACGCAATATATTTGCAATTGGCAATAAGCTCTATTACAATGCTGCCATTACGATGGTTCGATTTTCAGCCCGATTACAAACGAGCAAGTTATTCTTGCAAAATTTTGCGATGCGTGCTGCTCGGCAAGCTGGTAGACTGCGTGCTTTTTATTCGGCTTCACACAACTAAGAATATTAGTAAGTACTCAGGCCGTGTAACCCTTCATCCGGGGGGTGAGGCGGGAGATAGCCTATAGCATGTTGCACAGTTATTGACCCCTGTAGGAGCGAGCTTCCGCTCGCGATTGGAACAACAGCTGGGTGTTCAATCGCGAGCAGAAGCTCGCTCCTACAGATAATCGGACGGTCCAATATCTTTGCAATTTGCTGTAGATTTTGCTAAAGTAGGCTCCCCGTCGAAGAAGCGTAGTTCAATCGGACTGAGTAGTTACAAAATGAGACTAAAATAAAAATGGAAAGCAAAAGGGGAAATGGAACTAACTGAACAAACTAGGCCGGTAACGCTGGCCCAGCAAGGGATCGTAAGCTCACCGCATTACCTGGCTTCACAGGCCGGAGTACGGATTATGCAGGCGGGAGGTAACGCGATTGATGCCGCGATTGCCGCCAACGCCGTTTTGAATGTAGTTTATCCCAACAATTGCGGCACGGGCGGCGATTTGTTTATGCTGATTTACGATGCCAAAAGCGATAGTCTGCACGCCCTGAACGCCAGTGGACGAGCGCCTGCCGCCGCGACCCTCGATTGGTTCCAGGCCAACGGGCATACCACCATGCCCCAGCGTGGTATTCTGACCGTTACGATACCGGGGACGGTGGATGGTTGGCACATGGCTTCGGAGCGCTTCGGGCGGTTGGGTCTGGGTCGCCTATTACAACCGGCTATCGAATATGCCGAAAACGGTTTTGGGATCGGGCCAGTTGTAAACGAAGGGCTGGCCCGCCCCTTGCGTTTAGGTTACACTCACTCGTCCTGGCAGCAGGTTTATGCGCCGGACGGCAAAACGCCGGAAGTCGGCTCGGTTTTGCGCGTGCCGGAACTCGGTCACTCTTTGCGGTTGATTGCCGAACAGGGCCGCGATGTCTTTTACAAAGGCGAAATCGGGCGCTCGCTGGCGGCGTTTTCGGATGTTCTGGGTGGGTTGATTACAATGGAGGATTTGGCCGAACATCACGGCGAATGGGTTGAGCCGTTGAGCATCGATTATCAGGGCCACCGTATTTATGAACTGCCTCCCAATACGCACGGGATAACCGCCCTTCAAATGATAAAACTCCTGGAAGGGTTTGAGCTTTCTAATGATCCCTTTGATCCGGCTAATATTCATCTGGAAGTCGAGGCCAAGAAGATCGCTTTTGCCGACCGCAACAAATATATAACCGATTTGAGCCATATGAACGTCGATCTGAAATATATGCTTGGAGCGGACTATTTGAACCAGCGTCGCAAGCTGATCGACCCGACAAAGGCGATGAACCTGCCCGAAGCGGGGAATTTGCAAGGCGATACAATTTATCTGTGTGCTGCTGATGGCGATGGCAACGCAGTCTCGTTGATCCAGAGCAATTATATGGGGATCGGGTCGGGGTTGGTCGTACCGGGCTACGGTATTGAGCTACAAAATCGGGGCGCGTACTTCTCGCTCGACCCGTCCGAGGCCAACGTAATCGCCCCTCGCAAGCGTACTATGCACACCCTAATCCCTTCGATGGCCTTCCAAAACGACCGGCCTGCGATCATCTTCGGCACGATGGGTGGGGACGGTCAGCCTCAGATTCATCAGCAAGTCTATGTCAATCTGCTCAATTATGGTATGAATATCCAGGCGGCTATCGACGCGCCACGCTGGATACACGGTCGCGCCTTGTTGGGCGAAGCGGACGGTCTGCACATAGAAACCCGCTATCCAGCCCACACCCTCCAACGCCTGTCCGAATTGGGTCACGACGTAAAGGAGGCCGGTCGGCGCAACCACATGATGGGTTGGGCGCAGGGTATCGCTATCAACCAGTCAAATGGTCTTTTGATGGGCGGCTCCGACCCGCGTGCCGACAGTGCCTCGGTCGGGTTTTAGGGTCAAGCACCTTTCACCTAAATTTTGCAAACTGGGCCGAGGACTAAAATTCTCGGTTCACAGCTAAAACTCGGCTAAAGCCACTCCAAAATTCTGCCTCTCGCCCCTGATACGGAGGGGTGCGTCAATTTTTGCAAATTAGCCAGGCTATTGGAGCGGGATTTTTCACACTCCCCTATTATTACTGCTTGAACCCGTGCAAAAATTCTGCCGCGCACCCCAGGCGCGGGGGCGAGCGTCAATTTTTTGCAAATTAGCCAGACTATACCACACCCTAAACCGAGGAGTGATTATATATTAGAAAAATTTTCGCAGAAAATTTTTCTAATATATAATCATAGTAGTTTGGAGCAGGATTTTCACGGTTGCCCGTTTTTATTGTTTGAACCCATGCAAAAATCTGCCGCGCACCTCAGGCGCGGCGGTTGCTTTACCTGATTTGCTATAATCATTATAATAAGCTTGTTTGGAAGTGCTACAATTTGCCAGATAAGCTTTAAGACTACAGCAAGTTGCAAAGCGATTGAGGGCTAGAATTGTCTGTAGGAGCGAGCTTCTACAGGGGTTCAATATCGCGGCATTTTGATATAAAAGAAAGGTAAAGTGATGGAACTACGAATACCTGACGAAAACCCGGAACTGCTTATACTCGATGGGCGAAAATTGACCGACGATTTGCAAGCCGCGTTGAAGCAGCAGGTAAGTGAGTTCCAGGAGGAAGCCGGGCGTGCGCCGGGGTTGGCAATGATTGTGCTGGGTAACGACCGGGTAGCAATGGAGTATGCCAATAATGCTTCGCGTGAAGCGCTGGCCCTGGGCCTCGAATATATGGCCTATCTGTGGCCCAACGAAACCGACGACCGTGAGTTGGCTCTTTTGATAAAAGACCTCAATAGTGATGCTTTCTTTGACGGCATCTCGATCCAGGCTCCTTTGCCGCCCCACATCAGCTATGAAGAAATGGCCGATAGTATTGACCCGCGCAAGGATGTCGAGGGTTATCACCCACTTAACGTTGGAAGGTTGTTTTCTAATCTGGATACGCTGGTTCCACCTCCGGCAGCGGCGGGTATTGAGTTGCTCTTGCGCTACGGGATCAACCCGGCAGGTATGCAAGCGGTGGTAGTTGGACGTAGTCGGGTAATCGGTAAGCCTATCTCCGGGTTGCTGGCGATTGCCGATGCGACTGTAACGGTCTGTCATAGTGCGACTCGCGATTTAGCTTCCCATTTGCGGCAGGCCGATCTGGTAGTAGCTTGCGCTGGTGTGCCGGGTCTGATTACCGGCGAGATGCTCAAGCCGGGTGTAGTTGTGCTTGATTATGGCAAAACCTTCGAGGACGATGAGATGCTCGGCGACGTAGAATGGGAGAGCGTCAGCAAAAAAGCCCGCGCCATCAGCCCGGTCATCGGTGGGGTTGGCCCCCTTACGACCCTGGCTCTAATGGCAAATACAATCAAAACCGCCCAGCGCACCCTTTTATAAAACCAGCTTTACAAGCCGGGTTGAACAAAAAAAGCTATTTTTGGTAGCTAAATAGCCAATTTTTGGACTTGCCTCGTTTATACAGATAGGGCCATCTCACAGTGCGGTCAATTACAATTGTTCAAAACGTCTTACTTTAGTTCGATCCTTATAAGCAGCCCACCATTTACATTGAAGACTTCCCAGCTGTACGGTATAATAGTGACTGATTTCAAAATTGGGTCAATATCGGGGTGAGCTACCATGTCAAGTTCAACACCAACCGGGGGAGCGCCATTTGATTATCTGATGCCTCACCTTTTAATCACCAAAGGGCCACAGCGGGATAAAGCTATTGCGCTGGATTTGGTGCGTCTGACCGAAAAGCCATTGGTATTGGGTCGGTTGGCTGGTGAAGCGGATGTCGTCTTACAGACCTACCAGAGCAAGGTCTCCCGCAAACATATCAGCCTCTCTTATCGGCCCGACGAAGCCCAGTTAGTCGTAACCGACCTCGGTTCGGCCAATGGCACTACTCTGAACGGCGAATATCTGGCGGCTCCGGCCCCGCTCTTTGGCGGGGATACGATTGGCTGTGGCGATGTAGAACTGGTTTATATCGAGCCTACGCTAGAAGCGGGCCTGCCACTGGTATTGTTGCCAGGCCAATCGCAACGGGTTTATCTCGAAGATTCGGTGCCAGGAGTGGCCCGCCTTGAGGTGATCGCTACTGACATACCCTATTTGCGATTAGGGGCAGTTTGTCGGCTTAGTCCCAAACATTCCTTTAGGATCGGACGGTTTTCCGAGAATGATTTGCAGCTGGTTCAGGAAGGCGAAGAAGCCCTGAAGGTTAGCCGTCGGCACGCCGAAATTCGGTGGGCTAACGGTACTTATATTATCCGCGACTTGGGGGCGGCCAACCCGACCTGGGTCAGAAATAACCATCTTGAGTCGGTTGCTCCCCTGGAAGACGAAGATGTGATCCAGATTGGTTCCACTTTGCTCCAGTATCGCGCCCCACGCTTGCCTTTGATCGAAACCGGTTCCCAAAAGAGATCGGTTAACCTGGATAACCGTTGCGCTATTTTGCGGTTCGCCGCCCAACGCCTGCTCGAACTTGGCCCACAACGCTTGCTCTTGCCAACCGACCGGCAGGTCTTGATCGGGCGGGCCGAAGGCAACGATCTACGTCTTTTCGATCAATCTGTCTCGCGCCGTCATGCCCGGCTTTTCTTCGAGGCCCAACGCTTTATGCTGGCCGACCTCGGTTCGGCTAACGGAACCCGCCTAAACGGGCAGGTTATTGGCGGTTCGGCAATTTTACAGCCGGGCGACCGGGTACAACTGGGTGAATTTGAATTTGTCTTTGAGGAAGTGGAAGCGTCGCAGCCTGATGTTTCTAAAAATGGCAATAGCGAAGAAGCGATTACTAGCAAAGACATTTTTGAAACTTTCGCTCCCGATAAAGCCGCCTCTAGGTCTAATGGCAACTCGGCTGATTTGTTGGTCAGCTTGAGCGAGCCTGTCATGCTCCAATTGGGGGCTGCCGCTACGGGCGAAGGTGTACACGCCGACGCAGGGTCGCCTGCAACTGAACCCAGAAGTTCCACCCATATCACCGGCCCACAGGGGCCATCGATCACCCATCCCCTGCGTCAGATCGCGCCTTTTGACGAGTTGGATAACGATACTTTCACTTTGTTGGCTCCCTATTTCAAAGAAGTTCAGTACAAGCCGCATCAGGAAATGGCCCGCGAAGGCCAGAACCGGGGTGCTTTCTTTGTCATTTTAGAGGGGCGTGTCTCGATTTCGCGGGCGCTCAACGAGCGGCAACGGTTGGTGCTGGGCGAACTAGAGCCAGGCTCGATGTATGGTGAACGCAGTATTTTCGCCGATCAGCCTTTTGCCAACCGCCTCGAAGCGATCACTCAGGTGCGGGCCTTGCGTTTGGAAGAAAACACCTTTGTGCGCGATTTATCCCGCAACCGAACGGTCCTGACCTTTTTTCAGCAACAAGTTTCGGCAGCCTCTGCGATCAACTGGATGAACGGTACGTTACTAATGCGTACCTTGAGCGAAAAGACCCGTCACGAGATGGCAAAACGCTTGCGCTACCGGGTACGCAGTGCCGGAGAGACGCTGGCCGAAAAGGGTCAGCCTGCCGAAGAATTTTTCTTGATCCTGGGTGGTACAGCCAAAGCCTATGTGAGCGACTCGAAGGGCCGCGAGGTTTATCTGGCAACTCTCGAAGAAGGCGATAGCTTCGGAGATGGCATCGCCGTTGCTGGGGAGACTTATCCCATGACGGTACGGGCCGAAGGCATGGTCGAATGTTATGTATTAACACGAGCCGATTTCGAGGGTGTGTTGGCTAAGTCCGGCGACCCAGTTGCCAGTCTAGGAGCGGGGATGGGTGGGTTGCCGCTTGGGGCGGTCTTGAATCGGGTCGGGCCGTTCATGAATATGCCGCCTCAACTGGTCGCCAAGATTGCGGTAGAAATGCGCCCCAAGTTCTTTAGGAAAGGTGAGATTATCGTTCGACAGGACGAAGCTGCCAGCGCCTTTTATATCGTGCGTACTGGACAAGTCGAAATCAGCTTTAAGACTAGCGAAGGGGAAACCAGGGCCGATATGCGGCTCGGCCCTGGTAAGTATTTTGGCGAGGATGCTTTGCTGACTGGCGTACCCCGACCTGTAACGGTTACAGCGGTCGAAGATTGTGATTTGTTGGCACTCTACCGTAATAAATTGGACGACGTTCTCAAGCTAGGCGAGAGCTTTAATCTGGCCCAGTATTTTACCAAACAATTACGGCTACGCTTTCGACCCAAACAAGTTCTGGATGTCGATGTCAGTGAGCATAGTAGCGCAACTGGTGAGCATTATTATATGCTAAGCCGAATTGGTGGTGAGCAGTTCTTTCGGTTGCACGACCGCAGCTACTTTTTATGGAATTTGATGAACGGCGACAATAGCCTGAACGATCTGTCGATGGCCTATTTTTTAGAGTTTAAGCAACTCGACCTTGAAGGAGTCTCGAACCTGGTCGGTCAGTTGCAGGCAGGTGGTTATCTGGAAGTTCCTACTATCGACGAAAGTCTGGTCAACCCGGACAAGCAAAAGCCCGGTCTTTTTTCCAGATTGTTCAATTGGCGCTTTGAGTTCAAGAACATCGACCGCCTCTTCGACCGGATTTATAATTACGGCGGTCAGGTTTTCTTCTGGCGACCCTTAGTGCTATTGATTTTTGCTATTTCGCTGGTCGGGTTTGGGGCCTTCTTATACTTTGCTTTTGCTTACAAAGTGAAGTCGGGAGCCGAGGGTAGTGGGGCCTTTAGCTTGCTGACGATAGATAGTGGAGCGCCCTTGTGGTTGGTGATACCGCTGGCTCTTTTTTGCAACCTGATCCTTCACGAAATGGCGCATGGTTTAGCCTGCAAATCCTATGGGCGGCCTGTGCTTGGGGGTGGCTTCGGCTGGCAGAGTGGCCCCTTCCTCTTTGTCAATACCAATGAAATCTGGCGGGAAACGCGCCGACCACGTATTTTTGTAAATCTGGCTGGGCCGCTTTGTAATGCTTTGATCGCCGGAGCATGTTGCTTGCTGATATTTTTAGCCCCCAATAATCCAGCCCTGCAATCGGTTCTATTTCAGGTGGCGGCAGTCGGCTATGTCCTGGTTTATATCAATATCAACCCGCTTTTGGAGACGGACGGTTATTTTGCCTTGCTGGACTGGTGGGACATGCCCGGTCTGCGGCGCAAGGCAATCGCTTATGTGCGACGCAAGCTGTTTAGCCCGGCCCAATTGCGGGGGGTCAACCTGCGCGACCGAGGCATCTACTGGAGATTTGCCTGGATCGCGCTGGGGTATACTCTTTTTACATTGGTACAATATCTATTTATATCAAAAATTCTGCTCAAACAATTCTTACAGATATTTGGAAATGATTTTGCGGCTCAAACTGAATGGTTAAGTTGGGCGCTGGCGATAGTGGTGGTAGTGTTCCTGTCCTGGCCCTTGTTTATCGAATTAAAGACGGTTGGGCGAGATGAGGATGAGATGGAGGAGGCAGCGGCAGTGGCCCGCCGCCGGAGGAAATAGCAGTGAGTGACGAAACTTTTAATTTTAGAATGGTTACACCCCGCCCGGAATTGCGGTTTGACATACTGGCCGGGCCTCGCACTGGCGAAAAGCTGACCGTAAATTTACCGGAGCCGGGTGAGCCACCGATCTTGATCGGGCGTAGCCGTGAATGTACGATCTGGATCGATGCCAGCGACATTAGCCGCCGCCATACTGAGATTTTTAGCAGCCCCGACCGTCGCCCCATGATCCGCGATATGGGTAGCGTTAATGGCACGCTGGTTAATGGACAACCAGCCAGCCAGACTGCCCCTTGGCCGCTCAATCCGGGCGACCATATCCGGGTCGGCCTGACCGAATTGGTCTACGTTGGCTTATTGGCCCCGGCCCCCCAGCAACCTCAACCGGCCCAACTTACCTATATGCCGCAACCGCCTTCGGTAACAACCTCGCCTAGCTCCAGCAATTCGGTCTTTTCGTCCACGATTGGGTCGGGTGTAACCGCTCCCGCTCCGTTGAAAGCGGCGACCTTACCGGGCGAGTATTATATCTATTTGATGGTACGCAATGGGCCGCGCTATTTGTTCGAGGGTGAAGAAGCAACGGTCGGACGTGGGCAGGTCAATGACATTGTAATTGATAGCAACTCGATCTCGCGCCAGCACTCTCGTTTGCAAAAAACGGTCGCGGGCGTAGTGGTGGCCGACTTGGGCAGCACCAACAAAACCTTTGTGAATGGAGTACAGGCCGATCAGCCAGCTTTGTTGCGAGATGGTGATCTAATTCGGTTCGGCGATATTGAAGTCGATTTTAAGCTCGAACCCCAACGACTGACTACTTCGATCCCACTGGTCGGTCGTTCCGGCCTCGAACCTGATATAAGTGTGACCGACCCTGCCGCCGAGATTACCCATCGCGATGCGCCCCTGAGCGATGTTACTTTTGTTGGTAACGCCCAGGATAATACTTTTATTGGTACACCAGGTTGGACTCCTCCCAACAAATCCACCTTTGAACAATCCGAAACCGCCCTTGATCTTGATATTCGAGCGATAGCACTTGGGCGTAGTAATGCGATAGCAGTTGGACGTAACTTGCGTCAATCAGCGGATGTTGTGCCGGAAATTCCAGCCGGAGCAGCCCGCAATACTTCTCGTAGTTCCGGGCCGTTGACGGAACTGGCCCGTTTGGAAGGGGTTTATCTGACCGAGGGGACCGGGCGGGCGGTAGATTTGTTGTTGGATAATGTCCGTCTGGGTCTCAAACCGGGCGAGTTAGTCGCGCTGGTTGGGCCGAGTGGTAGCGGTAAAACTGAGTTATTAAGGGTCATGGCCGGAATGCAAGCGGCAGATCGAGGCCATGTGACGGTAATGGGCCGTACTTTCCCCACCGTTGAAAGTTCGGGGGGCAACCGTCCGAACCTGGAAGGCGACCGAGAATTAAATCGCTGGCGTTTGCAAAACATCGGCTATCTACCCGGTGAGCCGGATTTTAACCCCAAGCAATCGGCTTTGGAACTTGTAATGTGGGTATTGGAACAGGCCGGCTTCGGACGCGACCCGCGCGAACGGGCCGAAAAAGCCCAGGAGCAACTGCGACAAGTCGGTTTTAGCGACCCGGAGGTAATGCGGATGCGCCCGTTTGATTTGAACCGGGCCGAGCGCAAGCAACTGGCCCTGGCGCGGGCCTTAGTGATGAACCCACCGCTTTTGCTGGCGGATGAACCGACCGGCAAGGTTCCCGGTGCGGCTGCCGATAGAATCTTTATTTTGCTCAAGCAATTGGTTGCCAGTGGCAAAACCGTCTTTATGGTCACTTCCGATCAGCTTTGGGCGCGTAATGCCGACCGTCAGATTGAAATTTTGGACGGTACGATAGTGGGTGGCCTGTCTTAAGAACCTATCTAGGCCGGGGCGATTTTTATGATCGCCCGGACTATTTCGCATCCAGCGACCTTATAGCAAAACTCACAAAGATTGACCCCCTGTAGGAGCGAGCTTCTGCTCGCGATTGAACACCTAGATGCCGCCTCAATCGCGAGCAGAAGCTCGCTCCTACAGATAAGCCGGTAACTCAATTGTAGTGTTCGCCTTGATTTGAAAAGCCTCCCTTTTGTCTAATGTGAAAGAAATCACAAACTTGACTCGAAGGGGTTTATGCTATAAATTAGATTTGTCTGACAAATAGACTGTCTATCTAAAACGTACAATTGTAACAATAGACTTAATGACCAGAGGGCGACTCTTTTACATTAAGAAAGCCAGACGCAGGCTTTAGAAAGAGATAAAGGCAACTGGTGAACCCGGTCGATAAAAGCTTGGGGTTGCCTTATTACCCCCCTACACCTAAGACTGGCAAAGCTAAGGAACAAGAAGCGGGGAGCAAACGCCAAAAATCAGCCATGCGGTTGGATACTTTAAAAGTACCCCGTGCCAGCGAATTGGTCGCCGATAGGTTGCGGGCGCTGATTGTAGATGGCGTGGTGCAGCAAGGGGCCACTTTACCTTCTGAAAAAGAGTTGGTAGCCCAATTAGGGATAAGCCGGGCGACCTTGCGGGAAGCCTTGCGGATGCTAGAATCGGAAGGGTTGATTTCGACCAAAACAGGGCCAAAGGGCGGGATCGTGGTACAGCATCCCAGTTCGGCTAATCTGACCCGTTCGCTATCGCTACTTTTACAACTGGAAGAAACCCCTTTTACGATGTTGCTGGAAGCCCGACGCTTGCTAGAACCACTCTGTGCCAATTTAGGAGCGCAACGGGCTACCGACCAGGAATTAGCCGATTTAGAGCTTATTCTACAGGATATGCGGGCGCAAATCGACGATACCAGGGCTTATGTAGGCCAGCAACTGGCTTTTCATCTGGCGGTAATTGCTTCGGCCCACAACGATGTCTTGCGCTTATATACTACTTCGGTCGGGGAATTGATTTCGGCCCGCGCCACCCAGGTGGGCCTGACCCTCGAAGAACGCGAAATCGGTGTGAAGGCGGCAGAAAGTATTTTGGTCGCCCTCAGAAGCCGTAACGGGACCCTGGCAGCCAGAAGGGTCGAGCTTCATTTACGAGCTTTTGACCCAATGATCCAGAAGTAAGAATACTAAACTGGCCCTATAGTATCTGCTCGGTAGGCCACTGGCCTTATAATTGCACTGTAAGAATTTTGTTTTACTTTAGTTGGTTTCTAATTGGACACACTGTAGTACGACAAGCGGTTTAACAGGCCCCCTTTAAGGGTGAGTCAGGAGAAAGAGGAGATAGGAATTGCTGTATTCGATGTTATATGATCGTCTGGAACGGGCGCGGTGGAGTTTTAGCGATATTGATTTTTCGGCAATCGATAAAACTAAGGTTGATGCTGGCTTGATCCACGTCATCAAGCAGGTCTGTTTGACCGAAGTCGGTTCGATTCCGGCTACTGCCATGTTTATGCGTGATTTTAGCCACGATATGGATTTCCAGCGCTTTATTTCGGTCTGGGCTTTTGAGGAAGGTAAACATAGTCTGGCTTTGGAACGCTGGCTGAATACGCTCGACGAGGAAATTCCCGAAGCTCAGATGGAAGCTATCAATATCGAGTTTGAGACCGCCCCCTGGATCGAAACTCTAACGATGCACTTTTTGGGTGAGCAGCGTCTGGGCTTGTGGTATGGCGCGTTTTCGGGGATCGCACCCGGCGCGAAGGACAATCCGATGCCGGAACCGATATTACGCCAGGTGCTGGCTCTAATGGCCGAGGATGAGTGGCGGCATGCCGGGGCTTACTTCTCCTTCCTCAAAGAGGCTGTCCAAGAGAACCCGTCCAGCCTGGAGAATATTGCCAAGATGACGCTCTGGATGTTGCGTAGCCCTTATCGCCATCCGACCAATATCACCGACCCTTCGGTGATGGGCCAATTGCCCGACCCCAATTATTATAAGGAGTTGATCGACCGCTTTGTCACCCCCGAAGCCGAAAAAGTAATGGAAAAGCGTGTACTGAAGTGTTTCTCGATCCTGGCGAACGAGCAGGTCGAAACTCAGCGCGATGTAGCCCGCTATCTCCGCAAACACTTTGGCTCCCGGTCGGAAGAACAACCGATTAGCCTGACCGTTTAACGGTCGGTTGCCGCTACCTTTCGAGACTTTTTGTGAGTGTAGACAGGTGTAAAACAGGGAAGGCGCTCCAATTGGAGCGCCTTCCCTGTTTTTGATTGGCTAATACCAAGTCCGGTAAAGTAGAGTAGTAGAGAATTTATTCTCTTTCCTTTTGCAAAAGGCTAAAGAGAATAAATTCTCTACTACAAATCTTGCCTACTTATTAGGACCTGGTATAAATTACCCGGTCTCTATTCGGGCGTGAGGGGGACTTCGAGCGAAAGCAAGGTTCCCTGCCCCAAATGCGATTCGATAGTCAAAAAGCCGCCGACATTACAAGCCCTTTGGCGCATACTAAGCACACCCATCCCACCCCGGCGGGCTAGGTTGGTCAGGTCGTCGGGAACCTCGAAACCGACTCCGTCATCGTGAATCTGGAGCAGTACCCGGTCGCCGTCCAGGTCAAGTTCCATACGGACTTGTCTGGCGCTGGCGTGCTTGACGATATTAGAAAGGGCTTCTTGCGAAATACGATAAACCTCCAACTGCTGCTGCGCGGTCAGGCGTTTGGCTGCTTCGCAAACTTTGATGCTGACCATCAAGGTTGAAGTACGCGAAATATCCGAAGTCAGGGCATCGAGCGCCGCCGCCAGACCGAGGTCACGCAGCAACTGGGGTTGGAGTTCACGACTGAGTAGGCGCAACCCTTGAATAGTCCGGTCGAGCGAGTCTTGCATACGTTCGAGCCGTCGCTCGATAGGCGCGGGCAGGGGGACTTCCAAACCGCAACCTTCCTCATTGCTGTCGGTAAATTCGTCGCTCAGGTCGCAACGTAGCAAGTCAAGTTGGCGATTAATACCGATCAGGGCTTGCACGGTATCATCGTGGAGATTGCGGGCCAGCCGATTACGTTCCTCGGCAATGGCGGCTTCGCGGGCGCGGGCCGACAGACGGGCATTTTCGATAGCGATAGCCAGTTGGTCGGTCAGGATTTCCAAAAACGGTACGTCCGCCGGGTCGAAAGCATTAAGCTGAGTACTTTCCAGGTCAAGCACCCCGATCACCTGTCCGTTGATCTTGAGCGGTAAATCCAGTTCGGCTTTGGTGCTAAGACCACAGGTGTAATAGTTAGCGTCTTTATAATGCCATTCAATCACTTCAATTCCCGCCTCGTTGCGCGGGTCATCACA
Source organism: Chloroflexia bacterium (assembly GCA_038210655.1). Taxonomy (GTDB): domain Bacteria; phylum Chloroflexota; class Chloroflexia; order Chloroheliales; family Chloroheliaceae; genus 54-19. The sequence goes on along the minus strand of JBBQWM010000011.1, from coordinate 70,035 downwards.
GGCAAAGTAATAGGGGTCCTGGGAGACATCATTTGCCAGACGGTGCTGTTCGTTGCGAAAAACCCAACCGACCATCCCTTTGTTGATATGAATACGAGTACGGCCCTTGCCCGATTCGTGCGCTCTGGTAGCGTCGCCGCTGTAGTGGCTATAGTAAAAGTAGTCCGGGTCGTGGGGGTCACGCAAATAGATCGTCACCAGATCATAATTAAAACTGGCCTGGATCAGCCGCACCGATTCGGCTAACAGGCGGTCGAGATCAAGAATACTGGTCACTTTACGCCCGACTTCCAATACAGCGTGCAGACGGGCCGTTTCTCGGCTGTCCGCCTGCAAATGTTGGACAGTTTTATAGCCGGTGGTTTCCTCAATCAATTTTTGAGCCTGGGTAGTAACTTCTAACATTGGTTTACGCTCCTGCATCAATATCTTCGAGGCTTAACCACCGTCGCCTCAAGCCTTGCAAAACGGCTTCGGTACGCGACCCAACCTGCAACTTACTAAATATATTTGCAAAATGAGCCTGTACCGTCCGGGGACTAAGTACCAGTCGGTCGGCAATCTCTTTATTGGACAGTCCGCGTCCGGCTAGCCGCAAAACTTCCAGTTCGCGTTCGCTCAGGTTTTCTACCGGGCGCACCGCTACTTCGGGTTTTTCGGCACTGTGGGCGAAATGGCCCAGCACTTTTTTGGCGACGGTTGGGTGTAGGACAGCCTCGCCCCGCGAGACGGCCCGCACTGCTTCGACCAGTTCGGTGCCGCGTACCGTCTTGAGTAAGTAGCCCGCCGCGCCTGCTTCCAAAAGGGCAAAGACATACTGGTCTTCATCGTGGGCGCTCAGAGCCAGCACTGCGATAGTCGGCTGGGTTTCCTTTATTTTGCGGGTCGCTTTGATCCCATCCAACACCGGTAGGGCCACATCCATCAAGATTACATCCGGGTGCAGACGACCAGCCAAATCGACCGCGACCTGCCCGTCCCCGGCCTCACCTACTACCATCATATCGACCTGACGGTTAATCAATTCGGCAGTACCTTCCCGGACGACGGCGTGGTCTTCGACCAGCAGCACTTTTATCTTTTTTTCCGGCTCATTTACCATTTGGTTAAGAACATACCTTTAGTATCTTTTGGCCCACCCTTGCCTATTCTACCAGCATTTTTCAAATTCAATTATACACCATCTTGTGCTGGTCTAGCAGTGCCAAACGACTTAATCTAAGCAGGTTATGACTAAGTATAAATACTTATGAAATCAGGCTCAAAAGGCTGTATTAATACGCACTAAGGATGCGTCCTTTAGCGGTAGGAGCTTTCAGGTTTGGCTGGTAAGATAACAGTGTCTCAAGCGGAGACGAAAGGACACTAAGACTAAGAAGCCCATAGCGGGCAATCGCGCAAGAAAGGCAAGGTGGCTAAAGTGGATCACTTTTCTCTTTATCCTACATCCAGTAACCAGACTTTACGGCAGATGGAGTTACTTGGAGAAGCGGAGCGTATTCACACGCTAAAAGAGGCTAAAGCCGCACGCCGCCAACTTCAACAGGAAGCCGCCGAACTCAAGGCTAAAAATAAATTGGTTGGTAAATCTGAGGCCCTTACTCGCTGGCCCTGGCAGGATTACCGCCCGACCCAAAATTAAAACAAATTGACTGGTGCGCCGGTCAACTCCGGAAAGGAGAAACTAGGATGGAATTAGTAATCGGTTTTGTGTTGGTGGTGGCCCTCCTGGTCATCCTGGACCTGGCGGCCCTGCGCTGGGGCGTTAACAGCCGCCGGTTTAGCAGCGACTGGCGGCCTCGCAGCGAGTTCGAGTATTACGAACCGCAGGGTAAACTTCAGTAATACACCCACTATCAAAGCCCACACTGAGCTTTTCCAAGCCTAAAAGTCGGAGTGTGCGCTTTGATAGTATTGGACAATAGCTTTTCCTCTGGCAGCACATTACAATAGGGATGAACACGCTTATAATAAGGTGTTCGTCCCTTTTTTCTTTTTCATTTCATAACTATTCAGTCCTGTCATTCTGAGCCGTAGCCCCCAGAGGGGGTGAGGCGACGAAGAATCTAGATTCTTCGCTGCGGCTCAGAATGACAGGACTGAGACTGGCTAAATAGTTACTTTCATTTCATACCATAAGGAGAGAACCAACATGAGTATTAAGTCTAAAGAATTGATCGCTACTCTGGAGCAAACTTATCCGGCCCTGAGCCAATTGGTAGCCGGGTTGAGTGATGGAGCGCTGGATTTTCGTAGCGACCCCGACGACTGGACTATCCGTGAGATTTTGGCCCATCTGGTAGACGACGAGATGTACGTGATGCGGCTACGGGTCGAGCGGATGGTCAAGGAAGACCGCCCTGACCTTGTTCCACACGATGAGAAGAAGTGGTACGCTAACCGCAACACGACCCGCGACAAATTGGACGAACTGCTGTCCGATATGGAACTTCAACGGGCGGCCAGCCTGGGGATGGTCAGGATGTTGCGCGACTCCGATTGGCAACGCCAGGGCTACCAGCCCGAATACGGCCTTTTTAGCGCCGAAGAGTGGTTGGGCCGCTGGGTCGATCACGATCTTACCCACCTCCGCCAGATCGAGACCGCCCTGACCGCCTACCGTAGCTCTTTAAACCCAGACCGAAAATAACCTGACTATACAGCAGGCAAAACAATTGAGCGCTAGAATTATTTGTAGGAGCGAGCTTCCTCTCGCGATTGAAGCAACGGCTAGGTGTTCAATCGCGAGAGGAAGCTCGCTCCTACAGGGGATCGATAATTTTGTATTTTCTAACCCCTAATAATTGCCCACCTCTCAAATTAGTCCAAATCGTTAATAATTTCGTTATATTTAATACAGCTACTTGTAAGAATTTTGCGGTATGATTAGCGTAGCAATTATAAACAGTTGGCCTGAGCCAATATCACAAGCTAAAAGTAGGCTTAAATAAGTGATCCAATAGTAAAGAAGGCGCAAAAATGGCGATTGAGATTGATGAGAAGCAAGCAATAGGTTCGTCCGGTTGGGACGGACGGTTGCATAAATGGGCGGCGTTCCGGGCGGGGGTCGTCGCGGGTATGAGCATGACGATTGCCATGCTGATTTTGTTATTGATGGGCGTTACGCCGCGTAGTATGGCTAACCTGGTGTCCGATAAAATCGCGGCGACTGCTGGGGCGGGCATCCAGGAGTTTTTTATCCAGACGGTCGGGGCGCTCGGTAAAGAAATGTTGTTTCTGAGCGTGCTGCTCGGTATGGTCGTAGTCGGTGGGCTGTTGGGGTTGCTCTTTGCCTCCGTGACGGGCCGTACCGAACAATCTCAGGTCGTCTGGCGTAACAGCTTTGTGCTGAGTACTAGCTTCTGGCTGGTCTTTGTGGTGATCGGCTTGCCGCTGGTAGACCAGGGCTTTTTGGGAGCCGGGTTAGGCCCGGATCAAGTAGCCACGCTGGTAATTTCGTTCTTACTGTTCCAGTTGTACGGGCTGGTTTTTGGTTACAGCTACCAATTTTTGGTACCGAACGAGACTGCCCTGGCCCAAACCGCCGCCGAAGAAGAGCTTGAAATCCGCGAGGTACAGGCCAGCCAACGCACTAGCCGTCGCCGGTTTATGGCGATTATGAGCGCGGCCTTTGTGCTGGTAGTTGGGGCGGCGGTAATCAACAAAGCCTTTGGCCCAGCCCTGGCCGAGTATCGGGCGACCCTGGGCGATGTGCGCCCGGACGGTACGGTAGAAGGTGAAGTTACCCCGGTCGCCAGTTTTTATCAGGTTTCCAAGAACGCTTTCAATCCGAAAGTGGATGGCGCAAGCTGGAAGTTAGAAATCAATGGGCTGGTCAACAAAACCGTCACTTTTGACCTGAATGCCCTCAAGGCTATGCCACGCAAAACGATTTATCATACCCTGACCTGTATCAGCAACCCGGTCGGGGGCGAATATATCGGCAACGCCCAATGGTCGGGCATGCCGCTGCGCGATTTGTTGGATATGGCCGGGGTCGGCAAGGGGGTGCAACGGGTGGTCTTTACCAGCGCCGATGGTTACAAAGACAGCATTACTTTGGACAAGGCGCTGGAGCCGAACACGATTTTGGCGCTTGAAATGAACGGGGCGGGCCTGACCGACGATCATGGCTTCCCGGCCCGCATGCTGATCCCTGACATCTACGGTATGAAGAACGCCAAGTGGTTGACCTCGATTACGCTGGTTGACACTGACTTTGCCGGGTTCTGGCAAAAGCAGGGTTGGGATAACGTGGCGAAGATCAAAACCGAGTCGTCGATTGTATTCCCTGCCGATGGCGCTTCGGTGAAGGCCGGGGAAGTCACGACTATCAAGGGGATCGCCTTTGCCGGGTCGCGCAACATCGAGAAGGTTGAGGTCAGCACCGACAACGGTCAGAATTGGACCGAAGCCAAGATCAAAGAACGCCTCGGCCCAAATGCCTGGACGCTCTGGCGGTTGGATTGGACTCCGCCTGCCGGAACCCAAAAGAATTACACTCTGAAAGTACGCGCCACCGAAGCGGGCAGCAAATACCAGGAGCCTTCGCATGGAGAACCCTTCCCCTCCGGCGCATCGGGCTACCACGCCATCAGCGTGCGAAGCGCGTAGGGGGAAGGCAGAAGAGGGGATTTATAACCCAAATAAACACAGATGGGACGGATAAACACCGATAATCAATGCAGAATAGAGAATGCAGAATTATAGGGTCGGGGTTAACATTTCTTCCTGAAATTTAAAAGGGATAGGTACAGCCTTTGTGGGTGTGCCTATCCCTTTTTAGCTGCCCTTCGGAGTACAGCGATACCTCTATAGCCCCAATTGTCTTAGCCTTCCGCAACTTTTTTTGCTGGCGGCTTTAATCCGACCAAGTGGCTGGCATCGCTGCTGGTGATAAGCCGGTAGTAAGGCTCTTTGCCTTTCAAATTGACTTCTACTACACTCAAAGCGCAGTTAGCGATTGCCAATCGGTCGATATTGGTCTGACGCTGCACAACCGTATCGGTCGCTCCCAGCGTTTGCAGAATGAAAAGCTGGATATTGATCTGGTGAGCGACGATCAGGGCGGTTTTGGGTACGATTTTGGGTTTTTCGGGCGTTTCCGGGTTGGCGGAGGTGGCGGTGCTATCTGCGGTTGGGGCGGCGCTGCGGTCGCGGTTCTGGGCCGACTGGTTCTCGCTTTCCGCCGGGTCGGGCGGGGCTTCTTCGCTCAACATAGCAATCTCGCGGTAGAGTGCCTGGGTACGCTCCAACACTTCTTTGACCGACTCGCCGTCCTCGAACTTGAAGGTATAATCATCCCGAAAACGGCGTTTTTCTTCCTCTGTCCAGGTCTTGACCATCTCTTTCGCCAGCATCCCCTCCATTCGGGCGCTCAGGCGGGCTTCGCGCAGACCTTCCAGCACTTGCAAACTGCTCTGAGGTTCCAGCCCTAGCTCTCGTGTAATAATTTCGGCGGTCTGGTAGCAACGGTAAATCGGGCTGGTAAAGCAATAATCGAAATGCTGCCCCTTGAGACGCTGTCCGATCCGCTCGGCTTGCAACTCTCCAAGCGGCGAGAGTGGCACGTTCTGCCAACCCTGATGACGCTCCTCGGCGTTCCAGACTGATTGTCCGTGCCGCACTAGATAGAGATACATATAAACTATAAACTCCTTAGTACAGGCCGTCATTAGAAAGGTAGTTGGATGTAGGGGCGACCCATGTGGTCGCCCGGGAACACCCTGTACGGGTGATGAGGGCGACCACAAGGGTCGCCCCTACCAAACCAATTTTGTACCCTTCTTGTGATGGCTAGTACTTAATGCTGAGTGATGAATAAAATTTGGGTTTTATCCACCACTTTAATCGTCGTCCAACCGCTCCGATAAAGATGCGAGCAATTCCGCAATCGGGACGCGCACCTGAGACATTGTGTCGCGTTCGCGGATCGTGACAGCGTTATCGTTCAGGCTGTCGAAATCAACCGTCACGCAAAAAGGCGTACCGATCTCGTCCTGACGACGATAGCGTTTGCCGATAGCCTGGGTCTCGTCGTACATAATCATCCAGCGTTTGCGGAGCTTTTTGGCGATGTCTTTGGCGAGATTGGTCAACGGCTCCTTCTTAGAGAGCGGCAAGACCGCCACCTTGATCGGCGCGATGTCTTTGTGGAAGCGCAGTACAACCCGCTTTTCCTCGTTGACGACTTCCTCGGCGTAGGCATCGATCAGGAAAGTCAGGGCGGTGCGGGTCAGACCGGCGGCAGGCTCGATCACAAACGGCACAATCCGCTCTTTGGTTTCCTCGTCAAAATAGCTTAGGTCTCTGCCGCTATGTTTGGCGTGCTGGGTCAGGTCGTAGTTGGTACGGTTGGCGATGCCTTCCAGTTCGCCCCAACCCCAGGGGAAAAGATACTCGACATCGCTGGTCGCTTTGGAATAGAAAGAGAGTTCGTCCTTGGCGTGGGGTCGCAACCGCAACCGCTCCGGAGTCAGACCGTATTTCAAATACCACTCGTGACGCTCCTTGACCCAGTAGGCGTGCCAATCGTCGTCCGTGCCGGGCTTGACAAAGAATTCCATCTCCATCTGCTCGAACTCGCGGGTGCGGAAGACAAAGTTGCCGGGTGTAATCTCGTTACGGAAGCTCTTGCCGATTTGGGCGATACCAAAAGGCAGTTTGCGGCTAGTAGAAGTCTGAATATTGGCGTAATTGATAAACATGCCCTGCGCCGTTTCGGGCCGTAAGTAGGCCACCGAAGCGCTATCGTCGATCACGCCGACGCTGGTCTTGAACATCAAATTAAACTTGCGTGGCTCGGTCAACTCGCCGCCGCAGTTGGGGCAGATAATCTGGCCTTTGGCGTTGCGTTTGGTCGGGCCGTATTGCGCTTCGTAAGAACCTTCTTCGAGGTGGTCAAGCCTCCAGCGCATTTTGCAGCTTTTACAATCGACCAGTGGGTCGGAGAAGTTGGCGACGTGACCACTGGCAATATAGACCGCTTCGGGGCCAAGAATAGAAGCATCCAGCCCTACTACATCGTCACGTTCCTGCACCATCGACCGCCACCACAAATTGCGGACGTTGCGTAAGAGTTCGACCCCTAGCGGCCCGTAATCGTAGGTGCTGCCAAAACCGCCGTAAATTTCGGCGGAAGGAAAAACAAAACCACGCCGCTTGCACAGCGACACTATCGTATCCATTGTAACGTTAGCCGCGCTAACCTGGGCATCACTGGACATGATGTGAAACCCTCCTATTTATTCTAAGATTTGCCGGGAAGGATTTTGACATATAAAAAGCCCTAGTCCGGCCCGAATAAAACGGCCCAGGGACGAGGGCTGTACACCCCTGTATGCTAGGGATGCCAGGCTTGGCTCGCGGTTCCACCCTGGTTGACACTCTTGCCTGAATCCGCCTGTCAAAGCAGGCTCCTACGAATAGGCCCGGCTCCAAAGTGTGTCCACTCTTTTCAATACAACTGGCTCCGAAGTCCCTTCGCTCTCGGCTGTTAATCTTCCTTTACCGCGCTCTCAGCCCCGGTTGTCGTGGTGCTAGGCAACCTTTGGCCCGGTTCTCTGTCAGGAAGCAGTCGGTGGCTACTATTCTTCATCAACGCCATCTTCTTAAATTGTAGCGGATATTATAGCACCGCCGGGGCCAAAAGGCAAAATCTTTGCAGCCTTCGTTCAGCTTTGTTAAACTTAAGTAACTACTCAGCCTACCCGCTTCGGGCGACCAAATAGGGTCGCCCCTAACCCAAATCCGGTGTAGGGGCGTCCCGATGTGGTCGCCCGGTCTGAGTAATTACAAACTTAAACCGAATGTTAAGCGAATAGTCCTTGACAGGTCAGGCCGGATGCGTTATGATACATTTCATATAGTAAAAATGATTTTCACATTATGGAAATAAATAAAGCGGGCCAAAAAGAAGCTAGGAGAAATCAAAGATGAGCCTTAGCGTAGAAGCCAAACCAACCCCAATCGACCGAGCCAAACTGGTGCGCGAGATGGCCGCGATGGTCGGCGAAGACGGTGTGCTGCACAAGACCTACGATCTCAAGTTGTACGAATATGATGGATCGGTCGATAAACATTTGCCGGAAGTGGTAGTTTTTCCACGTACCACCGCGCAGGTAGCCTCTATCGTGCGTTACTGCAACCGGGAGCAGCTTTTTTATACCGCACGAGGAGCCGGAACTGGCTTGAGTGGCGGCGCGATCCCGGTACGCGGGGGCGTGTTGGTCAGCTTCACCCGCATGAACCGCATTTTGGAGATCGACGCGGAAAATTTGCGGGCAGTGGTCGAACCGGGCGTGGTCAATTTGCATTTGTCGCAGGCTCTGGCCCCGCACGGCCTCTATTATGTCCCCGACCCTTCCAGCCAGAAAGCTTGCACGATTGGTGGTAACGTCGGCGAAAATAGTGGCGGGCCGCATACGCTGGTCTATGGCGTAACGACCAATCACGTCACGGGCCTGGAAGTAGTTACGCCCGATGGCGAAATCCGCCATTTTGGGGGTAAAGCGCCCGACAGCCCCGGCTATGATATGACCGGCCTGTTCGTCGGTAGTGAAGGCACGATTGGGATGGTTACGAAAATTACGGTCAAGCTTACCCCTTTACCGCCCGGAGTTAAAACTTTCCTGGCGATCTTCGATAATGTCGAGAAATGTTCTAACGCCGTATCGGGTATCATTCGGAGTGGGGTGATCCCTGCTGCCCTCGAAATGATGGACAACTTGATGATTGGGGCGGTCGAAGCCAGCAGCCACGCCGGTTATCCTTTGGATGCTGCCGCCGTTTTATTGGTCGAATGCGAAGGGCTACCGGCGGCCCTCGAACAGCAAGCCGAATCCATCGAGGCGGTTTGTGTGCGGGAAGGGGCGCTCGAATTTCGGACCGCCCGCAGTGCCGCCGAACGTGACGCGCTCTGGAAGGGTCGCAAAGGGGCTTTTGGGGCGGTCGGACGCATCTCGCCCGATTATTACGTGGTAGACGGGGTAGTTCCGCGTAGCAAGCTGCCACCGATCTTGGAGATGGTCAACCAGATTTCCAAAAAGTACGGACTGGCGATTGCCAACGTCTTTCACGCCGGGGACGGCAATTTGCACCCTCTGGTAATGTTCGACGGCAACAAATCGGGCGACCTGGAAAAGGCCCTCAAAGCGGGCGAAGAAATCATCCGGGCTTGTGCCGAGGCGGGCGGTTCGCTATCGGGTGAACACGGTATCGGGGTCGAAAAGCGGGATATGATGTGCTTTATCTTCAACGAGGACGACCTTGAGATTATGCGCCGGGTGCGGAACGCCTTTGACTTGTTTGGGCTGTGCAACCCGGAAAAAGTCATCCCGACCCCCGGTCGTTGCGGCGAAACCCGGATGGCGACCGCTCGCAAAGCTCAGGAAATTTACGAGCGCGACGGCATGCAAGCCTGGTAGATGCTCGCAAGGAAGCCGAAACCGCGTATTACAAATTTAGGGCTGACAGCTAAGAGTCTATCCCAATAGGTGCTGGTAGGGGCGATCTTTATGGTCGCCCGGTGTGTTCCGAACCGGGCGACCATAAAGATCGCCCCTACTGAAATAGGTTCTAAGTTTTTTTCATTTCAAAGAGGCTGTAGAGCCAATGAAATTAAGCAATTCACCAGGGATACGGAAATTGTTTTATCCTGTGCATCCTGTCTATCCCTGTTAAATTTCGAGGTTAAATTTCGAGGAAAAAGATGATAGATCAGGAAAACAAAATTTTGGAACCGACCACCGAGGAAGAGGCTGCCGAGCTATTACGCGAGTGTAGCCGGACGGGGCAGAAAGTAAAGCTGGTCGGTGGCGGTACGAAGCTCGATTTGGGCAACCGTTACGCCGAAACGCAGGTGACACTCTCGACCCGTAAGCTGGATAAGCTGATCGACTATCAGCCGGAAGACCTGACCGTGACGGTCGGGGCCGGGATGACGCTGGCTCGTTTGCAAGAAATTCTGGGCGAACACGGTCAGATGCTGCCGCTCGACCCGCCCGATCTGCCGGGACAGACCCTCGGCGGGGTGCTGGCGACCAACCGCAGTGGCCCGCGCCGTCTGCTCTACGGAACTGCCCGCGATTTGCTGATTGGTTGCCGCTTTGTTCTGGCGGATGGCAGCATCGGACATAGCGGCGGTCGGGTTGTCAAAAACGTGGCGGGCTACGACTTGCACAAGCTTTTTATCGGCTCGTATGGTACGCTCGGCCTCCTGACTGAAGTGACTTTCAAGATCGTACCAATACCCCAGGTGATTGGCGCGGGAGATAGTTCCTTTTCGAGTGCCGAAGCCGCTTTTCAAGCCGCCCGGCAATGTGTCCGCTCGAATCTGATGCCTGCGGCTCTGGAAGTTGTAAGCGATTTTAATAGCTCGACCTACACTTTGCATTTTGGTGCTGAAGGTGTGGCGGTGGCGGTGGAAGGTCAGTTAGCCGGTCTAAGTGAAATCTGTGTCAAAGCTGGTGGAATGTCAACTCGTAAGCTCGCTGAGGGAGCCGCGACCTGGTTTAAGTTGGCAAACTTGGAGATAGCTGGAAAGTTCAATTTTTGCGCCAAAGTTAGTACGACCTTGAAGGACTTGCCAAATGCGGTTCGGCTTTTTGAAGCGATGGGGGCTGAAACGAAAAACCGCTACGTTGTACAGGCCCGCGCCGGAACAGGTGTAGTGTATTTATATGCCGAACTTCCTCAATCTCAGTCTCAGCCGATCATAAGCTTACTTGAGAAAGCTCGTGCCGAAGTCCGAAAAATGGAAGGCAGTCTGGTAATAGAGCGTGCGCCCCTCGAAGTAAAGTCGCAGTTGGATGCCTGGGGCGACTTTGGGGATGCTCAACCGTCGATGCTGGCCCTCAAACAGAAGCTCGACCCGCAAGGGCTATTGAACCCCGGTGTGATGGAAGTGGGATGAACAATGCAGAAGTCAGAAGGCAGAATGCAGAATAGGGAATGCAGAAGAGAAGTAAACGTGAAGCATGTATTGAAATCGTAAATCGTAAATCGTAAATCGTAAATCGTAAATCGTAAATCGTAAATCGGAGTAATCGTTATGGAGCGAGAAGAAAGCCGGAACGTCTATAATAGCGCTGGATTGGGGAGCGTCGATATTTTGGCGTTGGCAAGGGGGCAGGGTGGGGCGGATGGTGGCCCGGTGGTCGCTGCTGGGGTCGATATAAGTCCTTACAAGGGCAGCCCTATACTTGATATAATTACGGAAAAGCAGTTAAAAACTTGTGTCCATTGCGGACTGTGCCTTTCTTACTGCCCGACCTACCGGGCCAACGGATTGGAAGCCGACTCGCCACGCGGGAGGGTCTACCAGATACGCGGGCTTGCTTCGGGCGAAATCCCGGCGGACGACCCCGATTTGCAATTGCATTTGAGCCGCTGCCTGGGTTGTCGGGCTTGCGAGACGGCTTGTCCGAGCGGTGTACCCTATGGGGCTTTGTTGGAGGCGGCCCGCTCTCAGCTAAAACCGGCGACCGAAACCGAACGGGCTTTGCGGAAGGTTACACTCGGCTTTTTGTTTATGCGGCCCTGGGCGATGCGGACGGCGGGCTTTGGGTTGCGTTTTTATCAAAAGAGCGGTTTGCAAAAGCTGGTACACGCGACCCGCATCTTAAAAGTGTTACCGGGCGGGTTGGACAAGAAAGAAGAAATGTTGCCTTCGGCTCAGGGTGGGCTGTTTAAGGAGAGCCTGCCAAAGGTCGTAGCCGCTAAGAGCGAAGTGCGCTACCGAGTGGCCTTTTTGACTGGCTGTGTCCAGGACGAGCTTTTCCGAGGGACGAACTTGGCGACGGTGCGGGTGTTGGCCCGCAATGGTTGCGAAGTGGTGATGCCCCAGAAGCAAGCCTGTTGCGGGGCGCTGCACGCCCACGTCGGGGAACGCGACGAAGCCCGCGAACTGGCCCGCCGCAATATCGACGCTTTCGAGCAGAGCGGGGCCGATTTCTATATCGTAAACGCCAGTGGTTGCGGTGCGACCCTCAAGGATTATGCCCATTTGCTCCATGACGACCCGGAGTATAACGAGAGAGCAGTGCGGTTCGTCGCGAAGATGCGCGACTTTGCCGAGCTATTGGTGGAGATCGGCTTTACACCGCCTAAGAAGGCTTACCCGGTGCGCGTAACTTACCAGGATGCTTGCCATATGAAGCACGGGCAGAAAGTCTTTAACCAGCCGCGCCAGTTGATGCGGGCTGTGCCGGGTCTCGAACTGATCGAGATGAACGAAAGCGATTGGTGTTGTGGCAGTGCCGGGATTTATAACGTGGTGCAACCGGTACTGGCGACCGAGATTTTGGGCTGGAAAACCGAGAATATCATCAAGACCCAGGCCGAGGTGGTGATTGCCAGCAACCCCGGCTGTGCAATCCAGATTGCCTACGGTTTACGCTCGGCAGGTCGTCCAGCAAACGTGATCCATCTGGCCGAACTGCTCGATCAGGCTTATGCCGCAGGCGGAGAATGACAATTCCCCAATACAAGGAGCCGCTACCATGAATGAATACACCGCCTCAAACCAAAAACTGTGGGATCAATGGGCTAGTGTACACATTGGGTCGCGGTTCTATGATGTGCCGGGCTTCAAGGCCGGGCGTAACAGTCTGAGTGAAATTGATATGTCCGAAATGCCGGAAGTGGCGGGTAAAACGCTACTACACCTGCAATGTCACTTTGGCCTGGATAGCCTGTCGTGGGCCAGACTCGGTGCAGAGGTGACCGGAGTAGATTTTTCGCCAAAAGCGATTGAGGCGGCCCGCCAGCTTTCCGCCGAACTGAATATTGCGGCCCAGTTCGTCCAAAGCGATGTGCTAACTTTACCCAGTGCTTTGCAAGGTCAATTTGATATTGTTTATACCTCTTATGGCGCTATTTCCTGGTTGCCTGATTTGGCAAAATGGAGTGAGGTTATTTACCACTTTGTAAAGCCGGGCGGTGTCTTCTTTATGATCGAGTACCACCCCTTCATCCAGGTTTTTGAGAACCGCCCTGACCAGCCAGGAGTGGAGCCCACCTATGATTACTATCCGCATCCTGATAAACCCCTACGCTTTGAGGTGAAGGGGGCCAGTTATGCCGGGGATAGCGCCGAGATTACCCACGAGGTAGAATATAACTGGACTCATAGTCTTGGTGAGATCATTACGGTTCTGACTGGCAGGGGCCTTCACCTGGAATATCTGCATGAGTTTGATTATATAAATTTCAAAATTTTCCGGGATATGGAAGAGTTTGCACCACACCGTTATCGACTGCAATCCGCCCCACCGTTGCCCTACATGTTTTCACTCAAGGCTACCAGGCCACTCTAAAGGGAAGCCAAACCTTTTGAATCTATCCGGTGCATCCTGTCTATCCCTGTTAAATTCCGAGACGTTCTTATATCTAAGTGTAGCTGAGGCGGATCAACGTTTCGCCCACTTTAGCAATGTTTTGAGGGTCGGCTCTGGTCAGGCTAATAACCAAAACCTGCACTTGCTGAGTGCCTTTGGTGTAGTAGTTTACCCGGTAAGCGCCAAGTTGACTATCGCCCCGCACGTCCGCTGCTCCGCTGATTCGCCCGGCAGTAAAACCTTTGGCCTTGAGCGAGGTAGCATAAAATTGCATGACCGTGACTGGCCCGTCGCTGCTCACGTCAAAATGCAGGTTGGTTCCGACTGGCCTGTGTCCATCCTGATTGAGTTGGTAATCGGCCAGCGCAAAGAAGCTTGTAAAATCGTTGGTGACAGCTATCTCGCGGGTGCAAGGGAAATTATCGAACGGCCCGAAAGCGGCTCCTTTAGCGCAGTTGGGGTTCGATTTGAGGGTTGGGACCGGAGTGACACTAAAAACGGTTGGGACCGGCGTGCGGGCTTGACCGGCAATCGCTTCCGAATCAATCGATTGAGTGCCGTTAATCCAGGCTAGAAATAAGCCGACCAGCACTAACGGGACTATAATAGCCCCTACAAACGCCAATCCAACCCACTTTACCAATCCGGTCGGCCGGGCGGCTTCCTCCGTCGCATTCGGATCGTCCGCGCCTTCTAGCAGTGCAGCCAATTCCGGGTCGAGCGGTCTACCGGGCGAAGCCGGGTCGAAGGCAGGCGCGGACGTAACCGGGCTACTAGCCATCGGTGGCGGTGTATCCAGCAGATCGGGCAGCAAATCGGAAAGCGATATTTCCGGCTCGGCAGGTCGGTCAGAAGACGGTCGCGGCGCGAATTGTTCAGACATGAGTGGCTCTCCCCCGGAGCTATAACGAGCTTACCTTACACATTTACCATCCACTATTATAACAGCTTCCCCGGCCCCTTCCGATAGTACTTGTCCGCTATTTTCGCTGGGGAGGGGGATTTATAACACGGATAAACAATGCAGAATAGAGAATGCAGAATGCAGAATGGGGAATACATAAGAGAGGTAAGCGCGAAGCATGCATTGTAATCGTAAATGGTAATCGTAAATCGTAATCGTAAATCGCGGCCTCGCCCCCTTTGGGGGTAAATCGTAAGTAATTATTCACCCAGCCTCAAATTTGTCATTGTGAGCCGTAGCGAAGGGTCTAGATTCTTCGGCGGGGAGCTATCTTTGGCAAAATCCCGGTTATTTCCCGCCTCAGAATGATATGGCCTGAGTAGTTACAATAGTAAATCGTAAATAACTATATTCTACATTCTGCATTCTGCATTTTTCATCCGTGTTACCCGTCTCCCCTCCTCCCCAGCTTACTTTAGAGAGTCAAAGCGATATTTGCGGCCTTTCCATTCGGTGGCGCGTCGGCTCCAGCGCACCGAATTTATGCCGATAGCAGTCATATAGATAATTGAAATTGGGTGCAAAAAGCTATCTAACACGTTAAAGCCAAAGCGTAAAGCCAACAACACCCGCAATAGCCAGCCTAAGGCGATTTGGCCTAAAGGCAACCAGAGCCAGGCAAGACCGGGTGGTTGATTGGTCAGCCAGCCCAGCCCAAGCCAGACATAGGGGCCAACATAAGCCAGCAAATTCACTACTAAAAATAACACCAACCAGCCTAACTCGAAATTGAAAAAAGCAAATAAATTTTTGCTAAAACCGCGCCAGACTTCCCCGGCGTTGCGATACATCCGGCAATTCACGGCATCCCGACCATCCGGCAGTAGCTGCTTAAATCCGGCTTGCTTGATCCGCCGTCCCATTATCACGTCTTCTAAAACGACCCCACGCACCGCTGCATGCCCGCCAATCTGTTCGTAAGCTTCGCGCCGAAAGAGCATAAATTGACCGTTGGAGCCGCTAAAAGCCGGGTTGGGGTTACGCGGAACCAGCCAGGTCGGGAGTAAGCCATAAATATAGGCCAGCATTAACGGAACTGCCAGCCGTTCGGCGAAAGATGCGACTTGCTGACGTGGGAAGATCGAGAGAAATTCGGCATCTTCGGTATAAAGCGCGGCTATCGCACTGCTGACCGAATTGGCGTTATGGACGGTATCGGCATCGGTGAAAAGCAAAAAATCGCCCTGCGCGATCTGGAACAATTGGTGACAGGCAAAATTCTTGCCCAGCCAGCCCTCCGGCAAAGCTTCACCACGCAACAGTCGCAACCGCTTGTGGGGGTCGTCGGCAGGCTGACAAAGCATCTCGACTATCGAGGCGGTCGCGTCCTCCGAATTATCGTCCAGCACAATGATTTCAAAATTGGGATATTCCTGAGCCAGCAATGAGCGTACACACCGGGCGATATTACTGGCTTCGTTGCGGGCCGGGATCAGGATTGAAACCAGCGGAGCCGTCGAGGTAAAGCGTTGTTGGAACCCATAAGTCGCCAGCGAACGCAGCGTCAGAAAATTTAGAATGGTCATAATGACCACAAATGCCGGGAATGTGGTAATGACAACCTGATAAATTAATAAAAGTATCAGGATAACGGCCTTTCTAGGCTGGGTTCGTGGTGATTATGATAGAGATGAGCCGGACGGCAACGGTATAGCCCGTCGATTTCGGTACAAATACTTTCCGGCTCAATATGAATTTGGACGATTGCACCCCGCACGGCCTGATCGATGGCAGTTTCCAGGTCGTTACAAAGCCGATGGGCCTCCTCGACTGGCATTCCACCCACCACTACCACGTGAAAATCGATATGACGCTCCGGCCCCGACTGGCGGGTGCGTAGTTCGTGAAAGTTAATATAGCGCTGGGCAAAAGAACCGATTACCCGGCTGATCTCGTCCTCTTCGTGAAGCGGCAGACTGGCATCCAGCAAGCCCGACACGGCGTGGAGCAAAATATCCCAGCCCGATTTGACGATCAACAGAGCTACCAGTAGCGCCGTTAGAGGGTCAAGCCAGGCCCACCCGGTCAGCCAGACCAGTGCCAGCCCTACGAAAACCCCCACCGAGGTCGTTACATCCGTCCGCAAATGGGCCGCATCCGCCAGGAGCGCGACTGAATCGGTCTGTCGCCCCACCCGATACAAATAGCGTGAAACCCAGAAGTTGACCGTCGCCGAGAGCGCCATTACCCCCACGCCCCAGATTGCCAGATCGGTATCCGCCGCGTGACCGACTCTCTGGACGGCCTCGTAGATGATCGCGCCTGCACCTACGAAAATCAGCAGCGCCTCGACCGTCCCGCTCAAATTCTCGTACTTGCCATGCCCATAAGGATGGCTTTTGTCCGCCGGGCGGGTCGCCAGACGGATCGCCACAAATGCGATAATCGCTGCAATCAAATCAACGCTACTATGCACCGCTTCCGAAATCACGCTGATCGAGCCAATCGCCAACCCAATACTCAATTTGGCTATAATCAAACAGACATTAGAAATAATGCTGGCGCGGGCCGCTTTACGTCGTTTGGCTGCTGCCGTTTCCCGGTCATCGCGTTCCAATTCGCTATTCGACTGTATTGTTAGCTGGCTCATTCTTACCGTTCTTATGCTCTAAATCTCGCAGCAAGGTATTACTGGTTGTATTTTAGCATAAACCCGGCCATGAGTCAGGTTATCGGCGTAGTAGGGGTGAGCATCAGATTTTTGCACGGGGTTAAACAATAAACGGGCGACCGCAAAAAGCTGAGGCGCACAGGCGTAATAGGGGTGAAGATCAGGGTTTGGGTCTAACCAAACCGTAAGAACAGACGAAGGTGAAAAATCGGCCTAAAGCGTCAAAAAATAGAGTTAAACAAGCTAGGATTATATAAAGACGAGGCTGTGAGCAGTAGGTAGACCGCTTTTATGGGGCAAAATCGTTGGCATCTTAGTATTGAAGTACTAATGTCCTATTTTGAGCTTGACAGCCTCACAATCCTTTGCTAAGATCAAACTCAGCCCGGTTACATCAAGCTCAAGTTTGGTGTAATTGCGAGATAGGGTAAAGCCAGTCAACTTATTAAATCTTGTTAGTGGTTGGTTGGTTCAATGATTAGAACTATAACCGACAGGAGGTCATAGACTCATGGAGTTCTATAGTGTAAAACATCGTAAAAAAGTTGATGTGCCAGACGGCGATATCAAGAAGAAAATTTACAATAGCGGCAAAAGCGAGAATAGTGTTCGTTATGCTGCCGTTGCTAAATTTAAGGTTGATGGGGATGAGGTGAATCTGACCAAGTTTATCAACAAAGCTACTTTTGATAGCCTCAAGGTGGACGAAGTCAAATAGATTGGTTTTACCCCTTAAAAATCTAAGAGCGGTTTGTCGAATGGGACAAACCGCTCTTTTCATGTAAAGCTAGTTTGTGAAGCTGCCGATTATTATTCAGGAGGCGGCGGTAAGCAAGCCCGCCCCCGAAGGCAACTGCGCCTCGCCATGAATCTGGTCGATCAGGCCGTATTCGAGCGCTTCCTGGGGGGAAAGATAGCGGTCGCGGTCGAAATCGCGGCTGACCTTCTCGAAGGGCTGACCGGTATGCTTTGCCATAATCTCACGCGAACGGCGGTTCATATCGAGCAGCCAACGCGCTCTGATCTGCACATCGGGAGCGTAACCTTCCATACCCATTGCGGCCGGGTGCTGGTGAATTACGCTGTTGGGCATCGCAATCCGCTTGCCGGGCGCTCCAGCACACAACAAAACGGTTGCCATACTTGCCGCCACCCCAATACAAACGGTAGCGACCGGGGGAGTAATAAATTGCATTGTGTCGTAGATTGCCAGACCCGCCGTAACCGACCCGCCGGGACTGTTAATATAGAGTTGTATATCGGCCTCAGAGTTTTCGTACTGCAAAATAAGCAACTGGGCGATAACGGCGTTGGCAAGCTGATCGTTGATCTCGGAGCCGATAAAGATAATGCGGTCTTTGAGCAACCGGCTAAAAACATCATAGCTGCGCTCACCTCGACTGGTCTGCTCGATCACGTAAGGCACGATAGCCTGGGGCGACCGGGCTGCAAATCTATTTAGATCAATTTCGTTCATAATTCTCTCCAAAAAAGGCATATCTAAGCTGAACCTGCCCCTGATTGGGTCAGGTCAGCTTATGATTTACGATTTACGATTTACGATTTACCCCCAAAGGGGGCGAGGCCGCGATTTACGATTTACGATGGTAGGTAAAGGAAACACAAGTTTAAAGTTCTAATTTTGCATTCCCTATTCTGCATTCTGCATTCTGACTTCTGCATTGTTAATCTGAGTTCATCCGTCCCATCTGTGTTCATCTGTGTTATAACTCCCCTATTCTGCATTCTGCATTCTGACTTCTGTGTTCCCCGTCCCCTCCCCTACTCCGGGCTAACCTGGGCGGTCAGCAGACCGGGGTTGCCTGCCTGTTCCTCGTTGAACATATTGCGAACCAGAATAGCCCAATGTTCGCCCTGTGGCCCGGTATAGCCAGTGGCGCGAAGGGGGATACGTAATTCGGTACGGCCCGCGAAATCGACCGAGAATTTCTTGACCTCACCACCACCTTCGATCTTGGATAGGGCAGGCGGTAGACAGACGTGGGTCAGCAAGCCCGGTTCGTATTGCTGGATCGTCACGATCAATTCGACCGTATCACCCAGTCGTAAGGCGGTCTGACCCAGCTTGCCGACCCGGTTCAAGTTTACGCCGACCGGCACGGTCGCCCGGAAAGCGTTCCAATCCTCGACTACTTCGGTCGTAAGCTCAACCAGAGCCGCACCTTCTAGGGTAGTAACTTCTTTGGCCTGTCCATCGCTGGCGGCTTCAATTGCCTCTTGTAAGGACAGTTCGCGACCGTCGAGCCGGACACGTCCGGTGCCGCTTGCTCCGATGCCCGCCATTCGTAGCGCTCCCATCAGGCTGATTAGAGCGACCGAATCAACTGTTGAGTAAAGCCGACCTTCGCTGCCCAAACTGCTTGCCAATCGGTTAGCCGCTTCGATTGCCAGCCCGATGTCGGACGGATCGCCACCCAGCAAAAGCGCCGCCGCACAATAGGCTTGTTCCTCGCGGGCCAATACTGCGCCCTGGTTCCGGCCCTGTTCACGCAACGAGCGACGGGCATAGCCCAACGCTTCGCCCCGCACCGAGGCTTTGCGGGCCAGAGCGCGGTAGGCTTCCCGACCGCTATCGACCCGATTGGGTGTGAGCGGCAGCTTGTAGGCTTTTGCCGCATCTTCGCCCATCTGCATGGCTTCTTGCAAGGCCTGTTTGACGCTAGGTTCAAACGAGCTTGCACCCGGCACAAAAAGCGACCCGCCTACCAGAGCCAGATTACTCAGATGTTCCGCCGCCAGTTTACCCCAATACTCGTTAGGCTGGCGGTTGCCACCCGATTCTTCCGGCGGATACATCATAAAGCCCTGCCCCGGCAAGAACATCCGACGCTCCCGCGCCACCCCCGCCAGAATTACATCGTTTAGCTTGCCCCCATCACCACTTCCGCTCACCAGAGCCGCGACCGCCGCCAGTAGTTTGGCGGCCGTCTGTTCGCAGCAGCGATGCCCGTAGTCGGCGGTCGCGTCGCATAGCAGGCTAAAAGGTTTGTCCAGTGAAGGCAGTAGCCGAAGCTGTATAGCGCCTGCCGTCTCGCGGATGATGGTCTGGCCTGTCAGCAGTAGTTGGAAGCGTCGGGCCAGCCCCTTAAAGTGGCCCAGAGCCTCAACCGTGCGCTCGGATGCGTCCTGCTCTCCCGTCGTCAGGTCTTCCAGTTCGGCCCGCCAGAGACCTGATTGGGCCTCGAAGGTCACTTTGGCGCGTTGCCCGCTATAAGAGTCGGGCGCAATTTGTTTGGCTCCGGAAAGCGTAAACGGTACAGGCGTACCGTCGCGCAACAGCCTTAGCCGGAATTGTCCGCTTTTACAACCGACTTCCAGGCTGGCTGCGCTCACATCACCCGGATAGACGAAGGCGGGCAGCTTGAATTCGGCCCAGACCGGTTGGGTTACTTCGAGGCTTTCGCGGGCCGCGCCCCAGTCCAAACCACCTTCGGTCAGGGCGAAGGCTTCGATGCTGTAGGAGGTGATCGCATCCGGCAATTGGAAGCTCAAACTGGCCCGACCTTGCGGGTTGGTCTGAACGACCGCACAGTAGGCGACATCGGCAAAGTCGCGGCGGGGGTCGGCAGTCTTGGCGGCTTCGCCTAACAGATCGCCTTCGGCCTCTATAGTACCCTCACTCAGGAAATTGGCAACATATAGCATGGGGGCTGCCGCACTGGTCATCGACACTTCTGCGCTGGTAAAAGCAAAAAAGCTACCCGCCTGGGGAGCCGCCATCATCGGGCGCACAATGCCAGTCGGCGGCCCGGACAGAGTAGTCAGGCCCATTGGGGGCGGTAGAGGCATGCGTGGCAATGCGCCGGTTCCAGGGCGAGAGAAAGAGTAGTAATCCGAAGGCCAATCGGGATGTTGATCGAGGGTCTGCTTGATAAAGCCGAGCGTGGCCCACTTGTTTACCCCCTCCAAGCCGCGCTTGAGCGAAGCCGCCAACCGTTCTTTGGGTGTGGCTCCGACCAACCGGCTATCCCGTACCAGCAAATACACGCTGGCAGTACTTCCCGTTTCCAACTGTAGATCAACCGAGCGACCGGGTCGGGCCGTCGTCGGGCTGATTATGTTCAGTTGCGCCCGTGAGGGGGCCATTACGAACGACCAACCTTCCCAGGCTTTGCCATCCAGCCAACCGCCAACCGCTATAAAAGCACCGGGCGCAACCGTTTCGATCTCCACGATTTGTCCGGCAGTCACATCACCCAAATCACGGTCTTCGATCAGCTTGTTTTGGGCATCCAGCACCAACAGACGGGCTGCCTGGGCCGCGCCTTGCCAGCGCAGTTGAGCCTTGCCGGAAGTTGGGGCCGGGTCGGTGATAGTAACAGGCGTATTTTTGACCGTGCTATCCGCGCTTAGATAAAGGCCACGCACTTCACGGGTGGTTTGACCCGGCATGAGGCTGGCCCGCACTTCTCGCCCTAATCCTGAAAGCAAGGTTTCGTCGCGCTCGGCCTTAGCCGAACCGGGGATGACTACCGTTGCGGTTTGATCCAGGTGACTGACCCGCAGTTCTAGCCGCTCATTAGCACTGGCCTTCACTTTGAACTCGATGTTATAAATACCGGGCGTGCCGGGTTTGACCCGCCGTTCCTGGGCCAGTCGTTGGTTGCCGCTCCATAGCTCAATCTCGACCGGCACGTTTAGCGGCTCGTTAAAACTCTCGACTTTTAGGCGACACTCTAATTTCTTGCCATCTAACTGATGTGCCAGCAAGGTCGCCTGAAGCGGCGATAAGACATACTCGACGCTGCTAAAGCGGCACTCGGCCTTTTTACCCTCGTAATCGGCGGCTTCATCAGCATCCCAATAGACCCGGTAGCCGCCTTCCGGCAATTGCCCAAGCTCAACCAGGGTCAACCCGCCTGTCGCCAGCGTTACAGCTTGATTGCGGTAAATCGCGCCGTTGTTTTCGATTACCAGCCGTGCAGCCTGGGCCGGGCCAACCAACCAGGCGGGCGCGACCACTAGCAACCGAACGTTATCCTGTCCGGCCCGGTAGATTTCCTTGTCGGTCAGTAGCACCGGAGCCAATTTGAGCGGACGCTCGGTCGGCTTGACCTTAAAGCCGGGAAAGGCTTTGCCGTCCGGCAAAAGCGAGAGCGTGCGCCGAGAGGCCGGGCTGGACGTGCCGTAAAAATTGTTCAGCCCTTCTTGTACAACATCCTCGGTCGGGTTGGGCGCAATAAAGGCAAAGGCGCTCCCGACCCACATTTGGCGGGCGTGACCCGGCGCGAGATTATAATCATTCAGTTCTATCGTTAATCTTGCCATTTTAAATTCCCCCTTCGAGTTCAGTGACCTGCGATTGATAGTTTAAAAGATCAGCTTTCAGATTGTTGGTAGGTAAGGCAGGGTGCAGTTCATTTAACAACACACTCATTCAAAGCTCCTTTCTGCTGCTGGAAAAAAGGCCATAGGAAACCGAGGGTAGCAACTTATATCAAGTGTACCCGTAACGGCCCTATTTGACTATGGGATTATCAAAATTTTATAGCAGGTTCAAGTTCAAATTTGGCCTGACACCTGCCAGCTATTTAGAGAGAGGACAAGACCAGCCCGACGGCGAATAACAGACCGTAAACCAGTTCGAGGCGGGCTGTACCCGCCAGGACTTTGTTCAAGACCCGGCCTTCCTGCTGGGTCAGGGTCTGCCACAGGGGCCAGGCCAGTGGTGCGGACAACCAGGCCAGCAACGTCCACGGCCCGGCTACCCCGACCGCCCACATCGCAGGCGGCACCAGATAGGATAAAATTATCAGTAAGGCGTATTCGGCCCGTGCGCCGTTCGCGCCCAACCGCACCGCAATCGTGCGCTTGCCGACCACCCGGTCGGTCTTGATGTCGCGCAAGTTGTTGACTACCAAAATGGCGGTTGCCAGAAAGCCGACTGGTAGCGCGGCCCACCACGCAACCGCCCCAACCGTCCCAGCCTGTACGAAATAGGTTCCACAAACCGCGACCAGCCCGAAAAAGATAAAAACGAAAATGTCGCCCAGGCCATTGTAGCCAAGTGGAAACGGCCCGCCGGTATAAGCGATCCCCGCCGCAATCGAGCATAGCCCAATCACAACGATAGGCCAGCCCGCTACAATCACCAGATAAACCCCTACTAAGGTCGCCAGGGCGAAAACGGCCCACATCCCGATAAAGACTTGCCGGGGGGTTAGTAGTCCGGCCTGGGTTACACGGGTCGGCCCCAACCGTTCGGCGGTATCGGCCCCCTTCTTGAAGTCGAAAACATCGTTAGCGAAATTAGCCCCGATCTGGATCAACAATGCACCAACCAGGGCCGCCAAAGCTGGCCCAACTTGAAATTGTCGATCTTTGATCGCCGCCGCCGTTCCGACGATGACAGGCACGGCAGCAGCAGGTAAAGTCTTGGGCCGGGCGGCCAGCCACCAAATTTGGCGAGGGCTGGGCCGGGCGATACTAGCGCTCATTTCGCTTGAAAATCTCCTCTAAATTTAACAGGGATAGACAGGATTCACACACCCTTGCGGGCGTAAAATATAGTTTGCCGTACCATCAGGTAATTAGCTAACTTTATTGGCGTACCTGCATCCGCGTACACGTCCCGATTTACGATTTACGATTTACGATTTACGATTTACGATTTACGATTTACGATTTACGATTTACGATTTACGATTTACGATTTACGATTACAATACATGCTTCGCGTTTACTTCTCTTCTGCCTTCCCTATTCTGCATTCTGTATTCTGACTTCTGCCTTCCTCATCCTCAGCAACTCCTGCTCGCGTTCGGCTTTCATTCCGGCCCGACGTTCGAGATCGGCGGGGCGGGTCGCATCCCATTCGAGGGTAGCGCGTACCGTGTCTGCGACCGAGCGGAAAGTCAGACCGACAGCGACAGCCTTGCTACAATCGACCTTGAAGAACCCGGCATTTTCCGGCTTTTCTTCCTCGGCGACCCACAGTGGCAATTCGATCCAGGGTGTAACCCCTGCATCTAGCAAAACCTGCCCGTCTACCCAGCTAAAGCTTGCCTGGCTACCGCTCACGGTTTTGCAGGTGTTTAGAAGTTCTTGCATACTAAGGTTATAGTCCGGGCCGTCTGAATTGTAAATCCCGGTGCGGTTTGCCTCTACCATGCGGACGATCCACTCAGCCAGATCGCGCACGTCGATAAACTGGATCGGACGTTCCGGGCGACCGGGAGCCAGCACTTCGCCACCCTGGGCCACCCGCCGAGGCCAATAGGTAAAGCGGTCGGTCGGGTCGTGCGGGCCGACGATCAGGCCGGGCCGGGAGATAAAGACTCGACCGGGCATCACCTGTTCTACCGCCTGTTCGCACAGCACCTTGAGCGGGCCGTAGGTTTCGCCCGTAACTTCCTCGATTGTCTCATCCGCAAGCACGCCGAGCGAAATCGGCCCAGTTTCGTCCTGATTGGGCTTAGCAAACCCTCTATAAGCCGAAATGCTGGAAACGAAAGTGTAGTGATCTACGGCATCCGCCAGCGCCTCGGCGGATGCCCGCACCAGACGCGGCAGATAGCCGGAAGTGTCGATCACGGCATCCCAGCGTCGGCCTGCCAATAATCCCAGGTCGCCATCCCGGTTGCCGCGCACTTTTTCGACCTGTGCAAACAGATCGGGATTGCGCTGGCCCCGGTTGAATAAAGTAAGCTCGTGTCCGGCAGACAGGGCCGCTTCCACAATATGCCGTCCCAAAAAGGCCGTTCCACCGATCACCAAAATTTTCATCTGGCTTCCTCCTGGCCCGGCTACTGTCTGAACAGACGGCGGGTCATCTCCATCAAAGTTTTGAGTGCCTGACGGTTCTTGCGGGCTATACTACTCTCGATGTGCAGTTCGATACCGGGCGCGATCACCAACCGCTCCCACTGCTGTCCGGTCGGCTCGTCCGTTTCCTGCTCAGGTGGTGGCGGGGCCGGACTAAAAGCTGTCGGTTTGAAAGCCATCGACTGGGCCATAGGCACGGTCGGCTCCTGGCTACGGGCCAGCTTCAGATTGAACCCAGCACCCCCCATCTGACCGGTTGGCGCAGGCCCAGACATCGGGTAGACCCCACTCGACATTGGGTTCATCGCGCCGGGCGCGGGCGGAGCAAAGCCGGGGGCTGATGGCGGCGATACGGCCCGCATACTTCTCATTCTCGGCTCCTCGGCCTGGTAGCTCAGATCAAAGCTTTGTAGATCGTCTGGCTCGGCCTCCACTTCCTCGGTTATGTCCGGCTGATATTCGGCGGCGGCCTCGCTCAAAGTGGCAGGAGCTAACTGCTCCCGCAAGCGGGTCGGATTGCCCGGCCTCAATAGACTTTCCAAGCGATCTGCCGGGCTGGCTTCGCTTGTCATGACTGTCATACTGACGGCTGTTTCACCGGGTACGAGGCCAGTCTGCCGGGCCAGCCGATCCAATTCCTCAACCGTTTTGCCATCCAGCAAGTTTTTGATCTCACTAAGCGGCAAAAACTCTTCTTTTAGCCGCCGGATAAATTGCAAGCGCAACCAGTGTTCATAACCATAGCGGCTGAATGGCCCGGCCCCTATCGGCGGCGGCAGTAGCCCTTCCTTGATATAGAAGCGCACCGTCCGCTCCGTCACATCGGCGACCTGACCCAACTCTTTCAGGCTATACTTGACCTGTTCCACAAACGACCCTTTCTCAACATCTTTACGTAACAGTGTTATAACATATTTACGTCACACTGTCAAGACCCTTTTAACACTTTGGGTGTTAGGATTAGCGCCAGTAAGTTACTAATTTTCAACGCTGGGCAGTATTATAAGCGCGTTTGGTAAATCGTAGCGTAAATCTGTGATGGTAGGTTGTCCGCCCGGTCGGGCAAGCTGGAAGTAGTAGGAATTGATAACCCGCGTCATTTCGCGGTTGAGCGATGAGGACAAGACGGGTTGGTTGTCTCGCGGTTGTAGCAAGGCTATATCGGCCTGATACTGGCCCTCGGCGGTCGAAAGCGGCATACTGATGGCGGGCGCAACCGCTTGCCCATTAAGCGTAACCTGGGCCTTTTGCTCTAGCAAATTGAGGTGTAGCTCGAAGGTTTGTGAAAGGCCGGGCGGAAGCGGGGGCAGCGCTACCGCCCACTCTCCAAAACGGCGAATATTAGGTTTTTCGCGAGGATTAAGACCGGGCGGAGGCGGCAAGAACCTGCCAGGGCCGTGAGGGGCGGTAATATTGACCTGGAAAAACCAGGTCGGCATCTTAGCCGGACGGCTTTCAGTGTAGCACACCAATCGGCTAGTGATGACCCCCGGCGTGGTTTCGGCTTGTTCGCTACTGGCTTCGATAATCGTACCGCCTGCCCCTTTGATCGGTTCCGAAATTTCTTCCTCGTCTTTGAGGGTCGTCGAATAAAGCCGGGCCTGGATTAAATAGGCCCAACCGCTACCCTCTAAACGTAGTTCCAACAATTCCGGGTTATCAACACTCAACCGCCAGCGATAAAAGCCCGGCTTCATTTCAAGCCGCTTTTCCTGGTTGCCGCTTCGCAATATAACCGTGCGTGGTTCAGCCGTCGCCAAAATCAAGGAAAGCGATTGGTTGGTATCGCTTGAACTGGTAACTTTGGTAGCTTCTTTGGGCGAAATCTGGCGCACCGTCCCTTCGGAGACCCGCAAATAGACGCTGCTTTGGGCCGAAAAAGGCAGATAACTGCCGGGTGGTCTGTTCTTTTGCTGGAAGCTGAAAAAAGAAACCAGTTCAGGTCGCTTGTGATAGACCTGAAGGGCGTAAGCTTCATCATTCAAAATCAGGTCGGAAGGGCTGTAGCCGTATTCGGTTGGCATTGACCCGGTTCCTCGGTAGAAAATCGCATAATCATAAACCCGGTTGGGGCGGGCCGGTTGAATATTACCCGCAATTCCAGCGTAAATACTGGGGTTGGCGGTAAAATAACGTCGGTTGGGACCGATCAAAAGCGGCAAAGTTTGGTTGTATAACCGCCGTTGGGCCGGGTGTTCAGCCAGCAAAACCTCGGCACCTTCCGGGATCAGCGCCGCCAGCTTTTGGAAGCGTTGTCGGCCCGACTTGAGGCGGTAAACCACATCCTTGAATTTGTCGCTGGTCTCAAAGCTTTTGATTAGCTCCAACCGATTGCCAGCTTCCGCCAACTTCTCTAATTCGGCCCGCCGCAAATCAGTTCCCAGCCCTTTGGTATGTACAACCAAATACTGTACTCCCAAACCTTCGGCAATATCGAGGGTAGCCTGATTGGGGAAAGCTTGCATTTCGTTGAACAGTAGATCGTAGCCGGTCGGGATAATATTGGCGCTGCCATTGAGTAGCGGACGGCCATGCGAAAGCCCGTACATCAGGTAAAGTGGGTTAGTATTGACCGGGCTTTTCTCCTCGCTGATCGGCAATTCGAGCAGCAAGGCTTCTTTGGGTATCACTGCTTCGGCTTCCCGGCTTGCCAGCCAGCGATAAAGCTGAGGAGCCGAATCGCCGGTGGGGGTCGGTTGGGTCGGCAGACCGGGCGCAAAATAGTCCGCCATCACGAGGCCCAGAATTAGCAATAGCCCGGCACTACGTAATAAGTGCCGCGTGGGGCGGAGTGGGTAGAGAAAATTAAATAGAGCGTTAAATATTGCAAATTTGGGTTTCCTGAAATAGGGTCGGCTGGCTGGCCCTAGCCCGGATGAGCGGAATTTGCCGCCAGACGGAAAAAAGGCCGCTATCCCATACCCGGCGCAGACTGCCAGACCAAGCATAAAAAGCTGTCCGAAGCGTTGCGGCACGCGCAAAGCATCGAAACCCGGTAGATAATCGTAGAACCATTTGTAAGGCATCGTAATGCCGGTCGAATTTAAGCCGTAGGCTTCTAGGTTCAAGCCGGGGCCGAAACTCAAGACCAACCCGGTCAGGCTCAGTCCGGCAAAAAGCCAGGGGCCAGTCGAGCGGCGGCGATTTTCTTTGCGCCGCTTAAAGTTGAGCGCCAGCCCACCCAATCCTAACAGCACCGCGATCAGGCCCGGATAGAGCATGCGTTCCGGGCTGGTTTGGAGCTTGAAAATACCATATTGTACCGGCTTGTAAAGCCAGCTTCGCGGGGTAGTCCGTAGCAGGCTGTTAGGGGCGGCACTCCAATAGCTAACCTCGTTCAAATCGCGCCGAAAGCTAAACTGAGCTTGCGCCTCCCGAAAAGGTAGCACAAAAGGTACAACCAAAGCCACCGCGATCATACCCGCGACCGCGATCAATCCGGCCTGCCGGACAAGTCTTTGCCAGGGGAAAGGTTCTGACAGCTTTCTATTTAACCGAAGGCGACCCCACAGCCACTTTAGCAAACCACTGCTAAACCCAAAATAATAGAACAAATAGAACCCAACTAAAATGGCCCCAAAGTAGGCATAATACCCGGCTACGATAGATTGGAGCCATAAAAAGAAGGCGAATAGACCCAGGTTTAAAAGGTTGCGGCGGGCTAACAAAGGGGCCGGGTGGCCCGGTCGGGTAGCCTCGACAAAGCGCATTAGGAAATAAAGCGCAAAAACCATCCACTGCTGCGACGACAACCCCAGGTGAGCGTACTGCCCATAATGCCAGGGCGAGAAAGCGTAGATCACGCCTGCCATTAGTCCGGCAGGGCTGTTGCCAGTCAAATGGCGCACCAGCAGCCACATTGCAAAACCGCTCAACACGTACGAACCGAAAATCAACAAATTGTAGGCCAAAGGGGGATTGCCAGTCAGCCAAATCAGGGGTGCTGTCAGCAGACCTTGCCCGGTCAATAACTCGTCGAGGGCCAGTCCGTTTGACAGAGGATGAAAAGCGGTGGTTTGGTAGAGATGCAAAGGATCGGTGCGGAGTTGCTGGGCAATTGAGCCGATCCGCCAGGCAGAATCGGCCGCGTCACCCCAATCGGGCAACGTATCGCTCAACTGCGTAACCAGCGGCCAGGTGAAAGCGGCAGAAGTCAGCATAAAGAAAAGCAGCGCCGCCCAACCTGAAACCGACCAACGAGTGACCCTTCGCGGTAAGCGCGAAGCAGGGTTGCGCCCCTCTTCAAAATTTTCAATTATAGCTTTTGAGTCAAGCTCAATTAGGCTCATAAATTAAGAGCAAGCAACCCAAATATGTTAAGTTTTTCAAGCTGGCTGCCTGTGAAGGCTCTATTAACTTTGCTCTTGCCTGTCCAGGGGGTAGCAGCTTCCGAAAAGTATATCCTGAATAGATTATAACACAAACGGCATAATTTGATCCAAATTTTCAGCTATCCACAAACTATTAATTTGAGGTCTAATGAGGGTAGAAAGCGGTAAGACAGGGCCTAATCCCCGTTATTTGAAAGGTTCTACAGCAAGTTGCAAAGATATTGGCCCCCTGTAGGAGCGAGCTTCTGCTCGCGATTGAAGCCGCAGCTGCAGCTTCAATCGCGAGCAGAAGCTCGCTCCTACAAATTTAGTTAATTTTGTTCAGGTCAATAATCAATGGTCTGCTACGAGCCTATACTATATACTTGGCATTGTCTGGCCTAGACCCATCTGAGAATTATCCCAATTATGCAACTCTAGTGCAACAGTCAGCCAGGCCACCCCGGTCGGCCACAAACCAACTTTGCTACTCAGCCATTTTAGTTGGCTCTCGGTGGTAGCGTCGTAAACCCGATAATACCCGACCAGGATTTTGAGGTCTTTTTCGGTAAGCTGGTAGCCGGTTTTGATTGCGAGGTGTTCGGCCAGAGGTTTGCAGGCTGATAACAATTCAAGAGCTTCGGTATCGCTCATGAATTAGCTCCTTTCAAAAACTCTTGGTTTTTCCTACTCTAACGAAGAGTCCCTATTTCGTGTTAAATTAAAAGGAGTCCCAATTCAAAAAGTTGTTTGGATCATAGAGTTATCTGGTGGATAGTAGGGTAGGTTCGGAACGCGAAGTTGGTAGGTCTCTAACTGATAGTTTGCGTTTTGCGCGTTTTGTACGTTATATACTATGATAGTGTTATTGTAGGCTACCTTCCTTTACAACTCCTATGAGCCATAACACAGCTTGCCTGTGATCCCAATCACACTAAAAGCCTAATGGTAAAAATAATAGAATAATATAGGCTTGACATATAACAGTTTTTAATGCTAAATTGAAGTTGGTAGTTTATATATCCTGGTTAAATGATGTGGCAAAGGCATTGGAGTTACCTCCCTACAAGATGTTTGGTGATTTGCCAGCTAAATCCTCAATTTCCGTATAAATCCGTCGAAAGTGTTGGTATTTGTTAGAAATAAGTAAAATGCCCCAGATCCGAATCCGAGCTAATTCTAAGTCAAATTGGTTTCTAGGACCGATAATGATCTACAGCAAATTGCAAAGATATTGGGCCATCCGATTATCTGTAGGGGTCAATGACTTTGCAACCTGCTATAGTTAATCACGACTTTCGTTCCTGAACCTGAGAAAGGCCCGGTTTGACCGAATTTTGAACTTGCAAAGTCGTTTCGAGCGAAAGTCCTATTATTGCGTAGTTTTTAGTTGCTAATTTTATAATAAGCCGGTAACGGATTTTTAGCAGAGAAAACAAAATCTACAAAGCCTGATTTCAGTTATAGTTAAGGAGAGCGTGCATGAGATTGCCGCTGCGAGTGTTATTAATCGAAGCCTCAAAAGACGACGCACATGTGATCGAACATGAATTAAAGCGCTCGAATTATGAGTTAACCATCCATAGAGTTGAGATTGCTGCGACTTTGCAAGCCGCCCTGGATCGTCAGGAATGGGATATTGTGATCTCAGATTATTTGTTGCCTGAATTTGGCGGGTTGGAGGCTTTGAAGCTGGTTCATAATAGCGGAATAGACCTGCCTTTTCTGATCGTTTCCGACATCGTTGGCGAAGAAGTAGCAGTGGCTGCAATGGTCGCGGGGGCGGATGATTATTTGTTGAAAAACAGCCTGGCCCGGCTTGGTCCGACTATCGAGCGAGAGTTGCGTAAGGCAAAAATCCGACGCGAACGGCGCGAAGCGGTAGAAGCTTTGCGGCAGGCCAATGAAGAATTGGAAAGTAAGATCGCGGAACGTACCCTGGCAATTAGTCTGGCTAATCAGCAGCTTTTGATGGAAATATATGAGCGCAAGCAGACCGAGAAAGAGTTGCAAGCCCAACGTGAATTTACCACCAAACTGATCGACAATTCCGGGGTTGCCATTATAGTGCTTGATTTACAACATTGTGTACTATTTTGGAATAAGGCTGCTGAACAACTTACGGGTGTAAAGGCCGAAGATGTCGTAGGTACTAACCAGCACTGGCGAGCTTTTTACGATCATAACCGACCAACTTTAGGTGATATAATTATAGATGGTGCTTATGATCGATTACCCGAATTATATAAAGTTTACCGCCATTCTTCTCATTTATCCGATAACGCTGTTTATACTGAAGATTGGTTCTATAGTATGAATGGTAAAGACCGCTATGTCGTCTTTGATAGTTGTCCGGTCTACGATCAAGAAGGTCAGCTAATGGCCGCTATTACCACCTTCCACGATTTTACCGAACGTAAACAGGCCGAAGAAGAAGTCAACCGAGCATTGGAAAAAGAGAGAGAACTTGGCGAACTCAAATCCCGTTTTGTCTCGATAGCTTCACACGAGTTTCGTACTCCGCTCTCGACGATTTTATCCTCTACCGAATTGTTAGACCATTATGGTCAGCACTGGTCAGAAGAGAAAAGAAAAGTCCATCTCGGTCGGATCGAAGTAGCCGTCAAAAATATGACCCTCTTGTTGAATGATGTGCTTACCATTGGAAAAGTCGAAGCTGGTAAACTTCAATTCCACCCCACTCCACTCAATCTGGAAATTTTTTGCCGGGAATTGGTGGAAGAACTGGAACTAAGTAGTGGGATCACCGGTGCAATCAATTTTGAGGCGCACGGGAATTGCAGCGAAGCCAATCTGGATGAAAAATTGCTGCGCCAGATTTTGAATAATTTACTTTCTAATGCAGTCAAATACTCACCTGAGAGCCAAACAATTTATTTTAAGCTATGTTGCACTCAAACTCAGGCGACTTTTCAGATCAGGGATAGAGGGATTGGCATTCCACTCCAAGACCAACCTCACATCTTTGAGATTTTCCATCGGGCCGAGAATGTCGGTAATATTGCAGGTACGGGATTGGGACTAAGTATTGTAAAAAGTTCGGTCGAATTGCATGGAGGCAAGTTAAGTTTCACAAGCCAGGTCGGAGTTGGCACAACTTTTAGTATAGTTCTACCCTTAAACACACCAAAACCAAATTTATGACAAAAGTGCTGATAATTGAAGATGAGTTAATGGTACGGGAAAACCTGTTGGATTTGCTGACAGCCGAAGGTTTTGAAACGGCTTTTGCCGAAAATGGCCGTAGAGGGGTCGAACTGGCCCCTAGCTACAAACCTGACCTCATTATTTGTGATATTAAGATGCCCGAACTGGATGGCTATGGGGTACTGTCGGCTTTGCGACGTAACCCGCTTACCAGCACGATCCCCTTTATCTTCCTGACTGCTAATGCCGACCTGGATAGTTTGCGGCAAGGAATGGTATTGGGTGCCGATGACTACCTGACTAAACCTTTTTCGAGGGTCGGGCTGCTCCAGGCTATTGCTATTCGGCTCGAAAAGCAAGCCGCCATCATTAAGCAATATAGTTCGGAAATCAAACAAATTCAGGAAAAGCTCGATTACCTGTTGCATTATGATAGCCTGACCGCTTTACCCAACCGGGTTTCTTTGCTGCATTATTTCAATCAGGCCGTCTTGGATGCT
This sequence comes from Chloroflexia bacterium, assembly GCA_038210655.1. GTDB lineage: Bacteria > Chloroflexota > Chloroflexia > Chloroheliales > Chloroheliaceae > 54-19. Next base: position 37,360 of record JBBQWM010000011.1, on the reverse strand, counting down.
CGTTCGCAATTCCTACCTTTAATATTGCTTAGCTTAGACCGCTTTGAACGCATCAACGAAACCCTGGGACATAGCGTGGGCGAGCTACTTTTACGAGCGGTGGCCGACCGCTTGAAAACCCACCTGCCTGAAAGGGACACCCTGGCCTGGCTTCAGGCCGGGCAATTTGCAATGATTTTACCAGGTTTAGCCAAAACCGAAACCCCCGAAATAATTGCTCAAACCCTTTTAGAGTCTATTGCCCAACCTTTTAAAATCGATGATCGCGAGTTATTTATGACCGCCAGCCTGGGAATAGCTTTTTATCCGGGCGACGGCACTGATCTGGATCGTTTGGTCAGGTCTGCCGAAAGCGCTTTGCTTCAGGCTCGGCGTATGGGTGGCAACCACTATCAATTCTACCAGCCAAATTTGGATAATAGCTCGGAAGACGAATTGAGTCTCGAAACCGATTTGCGTTATGCGCTGGAACGCAACGAGCTAAAACTGTTTTACCAACCCCAGGTTGATCTTCAAAGTGGACGGATCGTCGGAGCCGAAGCTTTATTACGCTGGCAGCACCCCAAACGTGGTCTGGTCTCGCCTGCTCAATTTATCCCGTTGGCCGAGCAAAGTGGCCTAATTGTGTCGATTGGCGAATGGGTTTTGCAAACGGCTTGCGCTCAGACTAAAAGCTGGCAACTAACTGGGCCGGCTGATTTTCGGATCGCAGTCAATCTTTCGGCTCGTCAGTTTAACCGACCTAATCTTCTGTACATGATAACTCGAATCTTAAAAGAGACTGAGCTTGCACCAAATCTTTTGGAATTGGAATTGACCGAAAGTACCCTGGTCGAGAATGTGGATCAGTCTCTGATTACCATGAAGGCCCTGAAAAAATTGGGAGTACAAATTTCGATTGATGATTTTGGAACCGGTTATTCTTCTTTGAGCTATCTGAAGCAATTTCCTTTTGATACCTTGAAAATCGACCAATTTTTCGTGCATAATATAGAGATGAATTCGGCTAATTCGGCTATTACTCAGGCTATCATTCAGATGGCCCGTAACATGGGCCTCCGAACGGTGGCAGAGGGAGTCGAAACCCCTATCGAGTTGGATTTTTTACGCCAGCACAAATGTGATGAAATTCAGGGTTACTATTTCAGTCGGCCAGTACCTGCCACCGAGTTTGAACAACTGGTGGCGGCTGGTAAAACTCTTTAACCTAAAAGATAGGATGCGATTATGCAACCGGCTCCGATACCTGCTAATGAAATCCAACGCCTGGCGGCTCTCCACGAGTATCAGGTATTGGATACCGCTGCCGAAGCCGCTTTTGACGATTTGACTAACCTGGCGGCTTTGATCTGTGGCACCCCAATTGCCCTAATTAGCCTAATCGATGTTGATCGCCAGTGGTTCAAATCCAGGCTCGGTTTAGCCAAAGCTGAAACTCCCCGCGATATGGCTTTTTGTGCCTATACTATTTTGCAAGACGATTTATTTGTAGTTTCGGATACGCTGTCTGACGAGCGTTTTGCAGATAACCCCCTGGTAACGCTCGCGCCGAATATCAGGTTTTATGCTGGGATGCCTTTGCTGACACCCCAGGGCGCGGCAATCGGCTCGTTGTGCGTGATCGACCGTATCCCACGTAATCTTAATAGCTACCAGACCGATGCCCTCAAAGCTTTAAGCCGCCAGGTTATTTCCCAACTTGAATTACGTCGTAATCTGGATGTTCTTTGCAAAATCAATCTAGCCAAAGAACAAACTCTCCAACAGTTGACCGAAAGCGAAGCACGCTATCATCAGTTGGTGGCGGCTTCGCCCGAACCAATCTATATCTACAGCGATCAAAAATTTGTTTATGTTAATGCGGCTGGTCTAAAACTTTATGCTGCCACCAGCGAGGAAGAGTTGATCGGCAAACCGATCAGGGAGTTTATCCACCCTGATAGCTGGAACGGGCTGGAAAAGTGGCTGGCTCAAATCGAAAAGGACTACGACTCAAAAGTGGTCGAGCTAAGTATAATTGATCTTCAGGGCCAAGCTAAAACGGTCGAGGCGATTGGAACTAATATTGCCTATGAAGGTAAACCGGCCTGGCAAGTTTTTGTGCATGATATTACCGAGCGTAAACAAGCTGAGGAAGCTTTACATAAAAGTATGGCAACTAACAAGGCTTTGTTCAACGCCATACCCGACCTGATCTTCCGGCTAAGTCGGGACGGTGTATTTGTTAATTTTAAGGAGGGTAAAGATATTCAAACGCCCGTTCCTCCAGAGATATTTCTAGGTGAAAGCATCTCCCATATTTTGCCGCCAGAAGTAGCCAACGCCACCCTGGTAGCAATTAAGCAGGCTTTGTTGACCGAGGAAATTCAAGCCTTTGAATATCAGCTTACCGTTGATAGTGCCACCCGGTATTACGAATCGCGGATTGTAGCCTGTGCCGAGGACGAGGTGATTTCTATTGTACGCGACATAACCCAACGCAAACAAACTGAGCTAGAAACCTATAACGCCTTGAATAAAGAGAAAGAATTAAATGAGTTAAAATCGCGCTTTGTATCTAACACTTCGCACGAATTTCGGACCCCTTTGAGTACGATTCTTTCGTCTGCCGAATTGCTTCAACATTACGGCTATCAGTGGACAGACCAAAAAAGAAACCAACATTTCGAGCGAATTAATTCGGCAGTGCAACGCATGACAATTTTATTAAACGACATTTTAATGGTTGGACAAGCCGCGACGGATCGACTGGAATTTAGGCCAACCCTGCTCAACCTGGATCAGTTTTGTCAGGAGATTATTAGCGAATTTTATGGGTCGCGGTCAGCCTTAAACTTTAGCAGCCAGGGTACGGTGGTGCAACGCCGCTTTGACGAAAAGCTATTGCGCCAGATGATTAGCAATTTACTTTCTAACGCTATAAAGTACTCCCCCCCAACCGGAAAGATCGAGCTAAAAGTGTGGTATGAACCAACTGAAACTATTTTTTGCATTTGCGACGAAGGTATAGGTATTCCAAAGGCCGACCATCCCAATCTTTTTCAATCTTTTCACCGTGGTAGCAACGTTGGGGCGATTTCGGGGAGTGGGTTGGGCCTGGCGATAGTCAAAAAAGTCGTTGAACTGCATGGCGGTAAGATCACCTTCAAAAGTGAAATTGGGGTAGGAACCAGCTTTAAAGTAATATTCCCTGTAATCTAAATTTGGTATACTTTATCTTTAGGGCTTTCGCCAAGTATTTTAGATTTTGGACCAGAAGATAGAAACTAATCTGCAAACAACGTTCTGCTTATGTTTTAGTTATCTCTAGTTAGAAAGGTTCCCAGATGAAAAAGATTCTGGTCATAGAAGACGAGAAATTCGTGCGAGAAAATGTTATAGAATTGCTCAAAGCCGAGGGATTTCAACCGATTGAGGCCCTTAATGGCCTAATCGGATTGGAAATGGCTCGTCAAAGTCGGCCTGATCTAATTATCTGCGATATTATAATGCCCGAATTGGATGGCTACGGCGTGTTGACTGCGCTACGGGCCGACCCCTGTACTCGTACTATACCCTTCATATTCCTGACCGCCTTACAAGATCATGCCGACCGTCGCCAGGGTATGCAACTGGGAGCCGACGATTACCTGACAAAACCTTTTACTCGTATCGAACTGCTGGAAGCGATAGCGGCCCGCTTGACCCGTCAGGCTGCGATTAAGCAATCCTCCGAACAAAAACTGGATGACCTGCGTTTGAGTATCGCCCATTCTCTACCCCACGAGTTACTAACTCCTTTGCATATTATTTTGATGTCTTCCGAATTTTTGATAGACGACGCGGCTAATATGGAGGCGGCCCAGGTTCAAAAAATGGCTCAGCGTATCCATACGACCGGGTTACGGTTGCACCATCTAATCCAGAATTTTCTGGTTTATACCGAACTGGAGTTGATTGCTTCCGACCCGCAGAAGGTCAAAGCCTTACAAAATGGTGAGGTTTGTAATAGTAGACTGGTAATTTTGGAAATGGTGCAACAAAAAGCGCGGCAAGCTGGTCGTTTCGAGGATTTGATAGTACACCTTCAAGATGTAGTTGTGCCGATGGATGATGATAAATTAGGCAAAATGATCGAGGAACTGGTTGATAATGCCTTCAAGTATTCTCCACCCGGCACCCCGGTCCGTGTGACCAGTACCGTCGAAACCCGCGACGGTCAACCAACCCGCCAATTCTCGGCTGTTCAGGCGGGAGAACATTGCGTGGTACGCATTACCAATAGCGGGCATGGCCTCACTACCGACCAGATTGCTACGTTAGGAGCTTATATGCAAATCGGTCGCAAGCTGAACGAACAGCAAGGTTCTGGCCTCGGTTTTAGTATCGCCCGTCGTTTGGTAGAATTACACGGCGGCGAACTTACGGTCGAGAGTGTTCCCAATCAGCAAACCACTGTCACGATCAGACTACCCGCTTGAAAGCCCTTTTGCTCTCCCAATAACTTTTCAAGAAGCTCGTAACAACGGCTCTGACAACAGATGCTGATTAGGCTACTTTAACCATTTGAATGGGTTAAAGTAGCCCGCCCACAGTCCAGCGGATGCACGTCAGTTTTTGCAAACTAGCCAGGCTGGGCCAGGCCCTAAATCGGGGAGTGGGTAGATATTAGAAAAATTTCCGCTGGAAATTTTTCTAATATCTGTTTGAGTGATTTGAAGCGCGGTTTTCACAGTTTCCCGTTCTTAGGGTTTGAACCCCTGCAAAAATTGACGCGCACCCCACAATTCAAAGTCCAACCAGTACTTACGCTTCAGGTGCCATTTTCTGGTAAAACTCTTCGACTTTAGAAAAGGCGTAATTGCTCAAATAGGCTGGATGGGTCGGGCGACCATCAACCGCAATATCGAAGATTTCCCCTTGATCGACGTAGCCACCGAGAGTCGCAAAAACCCAGTCGTTCACTTGGGGGGCTACGGGTAGCCCTGGTGCGGTACCTAATTCTCTTAACTGTCCGTGTGGATCAATTATAATCACCTTATCTCCTTTCAACTGCTCCACTTTGACGTAGTGCCAGCGATAGACTACTTCGGGAATAGTAGGGTTAGTGTCCAGGGCCACCAATTGATCAGGGTAAATTTTGATACGAGCTTGAACCGGAGCGGAATAGTGGACAGTGATAGGCGTACTATCTTCTAAAAGCTGCACCCGGCACTCCGTCGGGAAGCACTCTAAAACAATTGCCAGTGTTAATTTCATGGTCATCTCTTGCTTCTCCTTCGCTAAAGATAAAGCTAAAATAAAAACCGCGAACGTCAAATTCACGTTCGCGGTTTCAAACAATAAAAAAGCCGCTCTTACTCGAACGGCGTGCCTTAAACTTTCGGCTTTTGTAATGCCGAAACGTTTAGCTAATAACCCTTCGAGGACGTGATATGAATGTATTCATCTCGAAGTTGCTCACAGCAACTGTTAACATAGCACGAACCTCCTTTCATAAAGTAGATGAAACTAAGGATTATTCAACCTAAATATAGCACAACCAGCTAAGCTTTGCAAGTACCAGCTGAATTGGATAACGTATCGATCTCTAAGGGTTGACTTTTGAAAGCTCGAATTTGAACTCAAAAAAGACTGTCCAAACTGAACCCTTAGCAAAGGATACGTTATCGTTTCTAGCTTCTACTTCATAACCTTTGCAAACACTGCTTCTTTGGAGGATTTATCGGTTTCTCACAAAATCTCATCGTTATGCTATGTGAATAGCGGCCTCCACTTTAATCAAACTTCATCTTACGCACTTTTCAGCCATTTTAGGGTGTAACTCTGACCCTCATAAACCGTTTTACTTTTGGCAGTTATATAAAGCCTGGAGTGATTGTAATTTAGAAAGTGGATTTTAACTTGCGAATTATGTTTAAGATAAGTGTACTACGCCGAAGCGCTTTGGGGTTGTTGGCAATCTTGCTGATGGCTCTTTTGCTGGGTGTGGTCGGCTCCGGTCGGACAGAGACGGCTCAGGCGGCAGACAGTATTTTCTTCAAGGAAACCAATCATAGCCTGTCGGATGAACATCGCTTTTTAAGCTATTGGAATGCCAACGGCGGGTTGGCTCAGTTCGGCTACCCAATTACCGATGAAATTCTGGAGATGAACCCGGCAGACCAGAAGGTCTATATCGTACAGTGGTTCGAGCGTAACCGCTTCGAGTATCACCCAGAGTTCAAGGGAACTCAGTACGAAGTGTTGCTAGGGCTGTTGGGGCGGCAGTTGACGCTAGGCCGGGAGCAAGAGCAGCCTTTCCAGTCCATTCCCGACCCGCACGACTCGACTGTGACTTATTTCAGCCCGACCGGACATACTATTGCCAATAGCTTTAAGAAATATTGGGAGCAACACGGTGGTCTGGCTATGTTTGGCTATCCGATCACGCAGGAGTTCCAAGAGAGTAATTCTTCGGATGGCAAGACCTATATTACCCAGTGGTACGAACGCGCCCGCTTTGAATATCACCCCGAAAACAAGGGGACCGAGTATGAGGTGCTGTTGGGGCTTTTGGGCAATCAGATCGTGGGCGGATTTGCTTATCCTGACCCACCTGCCGCCAACGTTTCCAGCAAACTGAGCGTCCCCGATCAGTATCGCGTTGGCCCCTTCCAGACCGAACGAAAGCTCAATTTACCGCCAGGCTTTCGGATCAGCGTCTTTGTAGCCGGGCTGACCGACCCGCGCCTGATGGCTCTTGCCCCCAATGGCGACATTTTTGTGACCGAGCGTAATAACAACGGTGGGGTTGGTAAGGTCAAGGTCATTACCGACCGCAATGGGGATGGTATTGCCGACCAAAGTTTGGTCTATGCCGAAAATCTTTCGCCTTATCCACACGGGATCGCTTTCTACGGTGGCTACCTTTATATCGCGCTCGAAACTAAAGTAATCCGCTATCCCTACCAGACCGGCGATACAAAGGCACGCGGCGAGGCCCAACTCATTATCAACGATTTGCCGTCAGGACAGGCCGGAGTCGTGAGTGGACATAACACCCGGACGATTGTGTTTGGGCCGGACGGCAAACTTTATGTTTCGATTGGTTCGTCCTGCGACTCGTGTGTCGAGAGCAATCCTTATCGGGCTTCGATCTGGCAGTTTAACCCGGACGGCAGCGGCGGGCGACCCTACGCGACCGGGCTACGTAATGCCGTCGCGCTGGGCTTTGACCCACAGACGAACTTATTATGGGCCGGGGTCAACGGACGCAACGGTTTGGGCGATAACTTCCCACCGGAGCAACTGACCCCCCTACGCGATGGGGGTAACTATGGCTGGCCCTACTGCGTCGGTACACCACCCGAACCCGACCCACAACTGGGGGCCGGACGTGCCGGGTTCTGCGCCAATCAGGTTGACCGCGCTTTGCTGACGCTTCAACCTCACTCTGCTCCGCTCGGCCTGACCTTTTATACTGGCAAACAGTTCCCGGAAGTCTATCGGGGCGGGCTGTTCGTGGTGCAGCACGGCTCTTTCCCTGGCGAACGCTCGTCGGTCTATGGGGATGGCCTGCGTTTTGTCTCGAACCGCCCTGGCAAATTGCAAAAAGGGGTGGCCGAATTTGCGACAGGCTGGATCAACCCGGATAAGAAAGATTACTGGGGTCGCCCGGTCGCGCCTCTGGTCGGGGCGGACGGAGCGCTCTATATTAGCGATGATGTGGGTGGGGCAATCTACCGCCTGAGTTATCAGAGATAATACCAAAAAGAGGCCGACCCTTGAGATCGGCCTCTTTTTAGCCTGCCATTATGGGTAATCTTCGGGATTTTCGATCAGGAAGCCTTGCGTCTGCGCCACCTTGAGCAATTGCTGGTCGGAGCTTAGGAAGGTAAAGGCGGCAGGTGGGTTTTCTTTTTTCGCTTTGGTTTGGACTATTTCAGCCGCTACTAAATGCAACCCATCCAGAGCGCGTAGCCGTAAGGTAGTCGGCAGGTTGAAGGCAAGGAAAGCAACTCTTTCAATTTGTCGGGCAGAGCCTATGGGAATTAAGCCGTACTTAAGACGCTCTTGGAAAATTTGAGCGTAAAGACTATCAGCCTGATTTCTGGTGTAACGCCCCTCACGGTATAATCTGCCCAAAGTTGTAGCGCTCTCGATGAGAACCAATTGAGATACGAAAATTTGTTTACCTACCACAAATGTTCTTAACCAATTTGAACCTTTTTCGTTTAGATAAAGCTTCATAAAGGCGTTTGTATCTAAAAAGATGTAATCCATTACAGGCGGTCTTCCCGATCTTCATTAATGTATTCAGATAAGGATTTCGGCAAGGTTGGGAGGTTATTAAGTATGCCTCCGGTAATCTCAGTCCTGATCTGAGCCAGTCTTTCCGCCCCAAAAAGCGCGATTAAATCTGCCTCAACTTCTTGTGGTGTAGCGTAATAAATTTCATTTCCCTCATCCTCGGCGACGGAGCCAGGCTGAGTATTACCATTGGTAATCCCCTTCTGGCGTAATTCAGTGGTAACGCTCTCCAAGACTGTTAATAGCTCATTGCCGGAGAGTGCTTTTACTTTTGCCAGCACAATTTGTAAATCTGAACTCATAACACACCTGCCTTTTAATTCTTATCTGAGCTTGCTGTTAATCCGGCATTGCTTCGATGCGAATGAGAATTTCCTCAGTTTCCGCAATTCTTAGTTTCATACCCAATTGACTGTACAAATTCAAAGCTTCTTGGGCATAGGTCAGGGCTTCATACTTGCTGCCAGTGGCTTCTTTCAAAAGAGCCAGGCTCTGTATAATAAAACCCATATTTATTTTGAACTGAGTATTGCGAGCAATTTCTAAAGCTCGTTCAAATTCCGCTTGGGCCGCTTTGTAAGAGCCTTTAGCAATGTATACTCTCCCCAAAAGGGCGTGAGCAATGGTCAAAGAACTTGATCCATCAGGGTTATCCATTTCTAGCAGGTCTATAGATTCTTTTAGCAATTTTTGGGCAAGGTCGAAATTGTTAGCCACTAGCTCAATTTCAGCTTCATAGCGCTTGACTACGGCCAAATCACGTTCAGCCCTAATAGCCCCCGCCGCAATTTCTTTGGCTTTATTTATGTAAAAGCGGGCTTGTTTAATATCGCCAAAATTCATACTTAATTGAGCTAAAAACTGATAAGTAGTTCTAATCCCATCGGTATCATTAAGGTTTTCAAATCTTGGTATTGCTTGTAAAAACAAAGTTTCAGCTTGTCTTAATTCACCTCGAAAATAACTGGTGCCAGCAATTTGGTAAGTTAACCACGCTATAGTCGAGTTGTCATTTTCCTGAGTTATTATATGATTATAGGCTATATTCATGTAGTAGGAGAGTTCAGTCCAGTAACCTTGCCACCATACAAAATGCATATTTTTCTTAACAAAAGCCGAAACTAGCTCCAGAGTATCATTAGCCAGACACCATTCTAAAAATCCAAGTATATTTGGTATCTCTGGATCAAGCTTATAATATAATCTGGCGGGAAGGCGCCTACTATCAAAAACTTCCAGAAAATAAGAATTCCATTTTTCTGTTAGCTCTTTTTTTAGTAAAACACCTTTTTCAAGCTCTGCTCTAGCAAAAACCCGCGTTAGAGGCAGCAGGCTAAAGCGGTTGCCGATTTTGTTGACGAGGGAGAGCTTTTCGAGGGTGACGAGGGCCTCGTCGCGGCTCATTTCGTCGTCGCCGAAATCGGCTACGTAGCCGAGGGCTTCGCGGGTGGCATCTTTGGCGAAAAGCGAGAGGGCCAGCAGCAATTTGTAAGCATCCTGATCGCGGATCGTTTCGACTGAGGTCTGGAAGGAGAACTTGATAACATCGCTTTTAGCTGAGCCTAGCCGAGCCAGCACCGCCTCGACCGAATGACCGTAGCCCATCAGCCCGACGCTCCAGACGATAGCGAGAGGTAGCCCGCCGGTACGGTTGAAGAGCTTTTTGGCTTCTTCCTCGGAAAGAGTGACATCCTTTTGTTCACATTCGCTCTGGATCAGGGCCAGACTGTCCGCTTCGGGCAGGCCGACCAGCCGAACCGGATAGGCGACATCAATACGATGGCGGGTCGTGACGATGGCTTTGGCCGAGAGGGGTAGTTCGCGCAAGAATTCGAGCAAATTCTCATCATCGACCGTTTCGAGGTTGTCTACGATCAGGAGGGTGCGGCGTTCGGAGAGCGCATCGGTAACGAGGGCGGCCTGTTCTTCGGGCCGGGCGCGAAGAATATCTTCCCGGTCGAGCGTGATAGAGACGGCGGTGTAAATATCTTCCAGGTTGCGAAGCACTTGCGGGCGGGTACGAATACCGTCCGCCGTCAGGACGGTTTGCTTGGCGGAAGTCCAGATGATCGCCTCAAAGCGGTCGGTGGCAGGTAGGGTGGCGGCGTTGTCCAGGAAATAATAAGCCACTTCGAGGGCCAAAGCCGACTTACCGACCCCGCCGATGCCGTCAATCGTGACGACTCCGCCCTGCTTTTGGGGCGACAACCGTTCGATCACTTTGGCTTTTTCGGCTTCCCGTCCGATAAAAACGCTGTAGTCGGGGCGCGGCAAGTTGTGATAGACTTGCGGGCCGGAAGGGACGGCGGGCTGACCAGGCGCAGCCAGTAGTAACTGGTTTTGGGTGACGGTTTGCAAAAGGGCGGTCATGGCCTGCTTTTGGTCGAATTGCAACTCGCGGACGGCGGCGACCAGTTCACGGGCCTGCTCGACCGAGGCTTTTTGCAACTGGACCTGATAGAGCGGGAAAAGCTGTGGGATGTTAATCACTTCCTCCGCCAGACATCGCAGGAAGAAGCGGGCCGCTAACTCGACCCGTTCCGGCTCTACACCCGGCACGACCTCGCTAAAGGAGTGCAAAAGCGTGTCGCGCTCCTTACTTAGATAGGAGGAGGGCCGGTTGACGATCTCTTTGAGGGCGGTTTGAACGCTCGGCAAATCCCAAAAGCGGGTACTCTGAGTCAGGGCCTCGACCAGTTCTTTATCTTCATATTCATCGGCGAAGCGTTGAACGGCTAGTTCGAGGGCTTTTTCAAAGGCGGACTGAAATTTGGCATCCGACCGAAAAGAGCGCACCAACTTGCGCCAACGTTCGTCCGACGAGGCTTCCGAGAGAGTATCTACCAGTTTGTCCTGCAACTGAACTTTTACCCGGTTGGGAATGAACCGCAGTAAAATCCCTGGATTTAACATGGTCTTGCTCCGTTTTTTAGTAACCCGCTCCTACAAGAAGGGGTTCTACAGCAAATTGCAAAGAGATTGGGCTATCCAATTATCTGTAGGAGCGAGCTTCTGCTCGCGATTGAACACATAGCTGCCTCTACAATCGCGAGCAGAAGCTCGCTCCTACAGGGGGTTAATAATGGTGCAACTTGCTATAAACGTCTATAGAAGTCCTATTTGCCCAGGATTTTAAGTCCGGCCTCGGCGAAGGTGCTGTCAAACATCTTATCGACATCAACCGCCGTTTTGTAGTCAGTCCAACCGCTTTCACGGTGAATCTTTTCCTGGTCTTTGATGTTCTCTTTGGTGATAAGGCCAGTTAGGTTGTAGACAAAGGGCGGCGTTTCGCGCACCGTCTTGTCGTTCGAGCCAGAGTACTTTACATAAGCCTTGACGTTTTCGTCGTTCAAATACTGACTACCCTGGATCGCCTGTACCCCCTTGAGCAAAGCCGCCATAAAACGCTTGCCGACTTCGGGTCGGTCCTTGATAAACTTGCCACTAAACATATAGGTAGTGGTCGAGTAGCCCGGTATCCAGTCCTTTGCAAAGACTACGCCTGTCCCATCGTTCAAAATTTGGGTCGAAAAAGGCGTACCGACCAGGGCCGCATCCACCGCCCCGTTCTTGATAGCGGTAATCATATCCGGGTTGGGCAGATTAACCAGTTCGACATCCTTGATCGAAAGGCCGTCCGTCTGAAGCGCCTTTGCCGCCAGATACGCCCCCGCCGAACCGGGGCCACCGGCGACCGCTACTTTCTTGCCCTTCAAATCGCTGATCTTCTTGACCGTCCCGTCATCCTTAAGGGCCTTTCGGACTAAAAAGAGGGACGGATTATCCTTGTCGGGCGCGATCCCCGCCGAGGCGACTACTTTGAACTCAAAACCCTTGTTGAGGGCGTTAAAGGTTGCCGCGCTCAGGCCGACCGCCCCTACGTCGATCTGGCCCTGCGCTAGAAAAGCCATTACTTCCGACCCGGAGTTAGCCTTGTCGATTGTGATCTCGATATTCTGCTCCTTGAAATAGCCGCGCTCAATTGCGACATAGAGCGGCGCGAAAAATAGCCCCGGCACATGGACAACTTTGACGGTATCCGCCGGGCCGCCCGGTTTAGCGGCGGTAGTAGCGGCTACGGCTGTAATGGCTGCCGAAGTAGTGGCGGCATTAGTAGTGGCTGCCGAAGTAGTGGCGGCGGTGGTGACTGCCGTTGTAGCCGGTGAGGTCGTTGCGGTCGGGTCGCCGCAAGCCGCCAGCAAACCCGTCAATAGCATAACCAACGCCAGGCCGATAGCGGGGCGCGTCTTTTTTATGAACATCAGTTCAGCTCTCCTCTTGAACTTTAGCTTGATCTCTTCTATCCTGATTTTCCTATGAATTATATTATAGGCTAACTATAAAAGGCTGGCAATTACCTGAATTGTCTCTAGTTGAATTTTTCCAACCGTTTGCCAAAAAAGATGGCAATCTCGCGGTCGGAATAGTAGGCGTTGTTGTAGCCGCAGAAGAAAAAGCCTTTCTTCTGGTAAAAATTGATGGCTGGGTAGTTCTTAGTCTGTAGCTCGACCATAATACTTCGCAGGCGGTAGCGGTCGGCCCAGGCGCGGGCCTCGTTTAGAAGGCGGGTTCCAACCCCTTGACGACGGTAGTCGATCTGGACTGCGCCGGTTGTAATCCAGGCCACATGGCGCGAACTATCGACCGCCAGCCCCATATAGCCGAGAATGTCGGGCCGAATTGCCGGGTCGGAAGCGAGTAAGGGTAAAGCTTCGCTGGCTTCGGTTTCTTCGGGCAGGCCGCTGCTATTAGCAGGCAAGCTTTCGGCGATTAGCAGGTGATCGGTCTTTTTCCACTCGGTGAGCAATTGTTGGTCGTTGAGCGGGTTGGCGATTGCTAGTGGGCGCGGCAACCGGCTAGGGTTAAATTCTATCTGGAAGGCGGGCGTAGTTGATAAACCGGGCTTACCGAGGATTTTCTGGCGCGAACGGTTGGCGTTATCCTCTTCCAGGTCGCCCGGTTGTTCAAACCTCTCCTGCATTTGCCAGACGTGGGTCGTAATATAGCTGGCATCAATTTCTAGACAACGGGCCAAATCATTTAGTTCTGCCGGGCGGATCTGATATTTTAGCACTATTTAACACTCGATGAGACTTTGAGCGGCAGACGAAACCAGAAGGTTGCGCCCCGTTCGGGATTATTATGCACGCCGACCTGTCCGCCGTGCAGTTCGATCATTTGCTTGCAAATTGCCAGGCCCAGCCCAGAGCTTTTCTCGCCCCCGGTCGGGCGGTTACTCAACCGGGCGTACTTGCCAAAAACTTTGGTCAGGTCTTCTTCTTTTAGCCCCGGCCCGGAGTCGATTACCTCTAGCACCAGCGAATTATCGTCTAGCCGAGTACGTACCAAAGGTGGAGCCGAACCTTTGGGGCTGAACTTAATAGCGTTACCGACAAAATTCTGAATGACCTGAGTCAGCCGCGCTGCGTCGGCTCTGATCGATGGCAAAGCCTGGTTCAGGTCGAGCGTCAGGTCGGTGCCTTTTTTATGGGCGTAGTCGAGGTTAATTTCGACCACCTGATGGGCAATCTCGTTTAGGTCGGTTGGGGCCAGTGTCAAATTAAGTTGACCGTCTTCGGCAGCCTGAAAATCCAGGAAATCTTCGATAATGCGTTGCATCTCGTAAGTCTGTTTGGAAACCATCGAAAGCATCTTGGCGGCCTGTTCGGTCATGGGTGCGCCGAGCGGGAGTAATTCTTCTACCATCTGGGCGGCCGTTCGCACCGACCAGAGCGGGTTTTTTAGATCGTGGCTGGCGATCCGCAAAAACTCGTCTTTGAGTTGGGATAGATATTTGAGATTCAGATGAGTTTGCAGACGGGCCAGCAGCACCGGGAAATCAATCGGTTTGGTGATGTAATCGTTCGCACCCAGTTTGAGAGCTTCGATCACATCGCCACTTTGATTTTTGGCGGTTGCCATAATAATGGGTAGGTCGGCTATCGAATAGGTTTTGCGGATAATAGTCAGCACCTCAAGGCCACTGATGTCGGGCATCATCACATCGAGTAAGACAAGATCGTACCGCCCGGTTTTGATTAACTCCAATGCTACGCCACCGCCTTCGGCCAATTCGACCTTGTAGCCCTGCCGCACCAGTCGGCGCGAAAGCATATCGAGGTTATCCGGGTTATCATCGACGATTAGCAGCGAATAATCTTCGGGTTTCATGCTGTGATTCTACCTTTACCTTTGACGCTCCCAATTTGTTATCTATTCGGTTTAGCTGGGTTTACTCATTATTAGGACTTTCGCTCGAAACAACTTTCCAAGTTCAAAATTCGGTCAAACCGGGCATCTTTCAGGTTCACGAGCGAAAGTCGTGATTATAACGAATAGAAATATTTATAGACATTATAGCAAGGCTACCCGTAAAATTCAAAAGTCTGTCTCAGGTTTTACGAACCTACGGTTAACTCTTGGTTGGCTCTAGCTCTGATTCCAGTAGGCGGTAAGATAGGCTTTTTGAGACATTTCGGCCCGGTCGCGTTCCAAGAGACGGCTCGGCAGCGTGCCGTTAAGACTACAGGCTCGCCCGATGGCCCAAAAGACCCGCGCCAGATTCTCCAACTCATCGTCGCAATCGCGCGGCTGCACCAGATTTTGGCTGACCAGATCGAAAGCAGGCAGAAGCGCCGTTCGCTCGATGGCTGGCGCGTGAAAGCCGACCTCCAACGCTTCGTGGGGCTTCAACTGGTCGTATTTTATCCCGGCAGAGACGGCCAGACAGACCGCCCAATACCAGACCTCGTAACCTTCCAGCACAATATCTTGCTCAAAGCCTTCGTGAATATGGCTACCTTCGACTACGCCGCGCAATTCGCTCAGTTCTTCCACCAGTCGGGCCAGCAGGTTTGATTGGTTGCCCGCCCGCAAGCGCTGGCTCGTACCCGAATCGGCGATGTCGGTCGCCCGTAAATATTCGTAAGCTCCCCAGACAGTACGGCACAAAGTTTCCAATTCGGCTGTCTTCAAAATATCTTCGCTCATCGTTTAGAATTATCCTTTAAAGTCCATCTTAATTGTTGGATGGTCGCCCAGTTCGGAACAAGGTTGGGCGACTATCCAACCAGTTGACAGTCCGCCCCTATTGAGATCGATGCTTAGCGCGGAAGGCGGATCGGCTTAGCGTCGGCCCGCTGCAAAAAGCCAGTTTTGTTCAACACCGGAACCCAGACCACATAGTAATCGCCTCTGATGTCGTAATATTCAAATTGCTGCCCCTTTGAGACGAGAGCGAGGGGCGGGCCGTTTGGTTGGCTCAGCACCAGCGTATCGTCGTGGGTGACTTCCGCGCCTGGCATGGTGTCCGCCGGTTTCTCACGTAGTTCGAGTGGCGGGCGGCTGTTCAAAAATTTTAGAATGCCGTCCGCGATACCCTGTGCGACAATATCCTGGTGGCTGGTAAGGAAGGCCAAATCGGGCGGGTGGGTCAGATAGCCGGTCTCCACGATCACCGCTGGGGTCGCCTTTGTGATCGCGTGCTGCCGTCGGCGGTTGCTAAAGGCATAATAGCCGGTCATATTGCGGGTAATATTGCTATCACGGCGAAACCCAGTCGCTTTGCCATAAGTATCGTAGATTGTATTCATCAAAGCATCGTCGGTCGCGGGGATGGCGCTATTGCGACCCCGCGCCAGTTTGTAGCCGCCCGGCCCGCCCCCATTCACTGCGTCGGCGTGGATTGCCACAAATGCGTCGGCAGCATAATTTATCGGAACCGTCGTGTTTAGCAAATCAGCCTCAACCCCGTTGTCCTGAAGTAATTTTACTACCTTACGGGCTATCTCGACGTTAAAATCAACCTCGCGCACTCCCCCGCCCGACCCGCCGGTCTGGGTGCGTAGGGAGGCCAGTTCGTCCGGCAACGCCGCGCTCTGCCAGTGTCCCGCTTGTACTCCTACTCGCGGCTGACCCTGCGAACCGTAATTGGCCTTGAGCGGGGCCGAAGTGGTCACGCCGGGCGAAGAATTGACGACTGGCAAACGAGGTATCCCATTACGACGCGGCAGATCGTCTACCTTCAGCCCGCTAATCGCCCCACCCTGGGCCGTCCCTTCGGTATCGTCTGTCTCGGCGGCTTGGTTCGCCTCGGCGGAAGGATTGGCAACCGTCGTGGGGTTCGGCTTAATCGTCGGCATCGGCGAAGGTGACGAAAGCGGTGTCACGGTCGGGGAAATCGGGGCGGGGGTCACGCCTTCTTCGCTCGAAATTGGGGTTGGCTCAACCGGCCTGGGGTTGAGGGTAGCTCTTCGCACCACAGTGGTCGGAGGCGTAACCGGGGTTGGGCTGCTTTCCTGGCTACAGCCTGCCAACAAACTTGCTATAAATAAAACCGGCAGCAGCCAATAAAATCGCCGCGCCGTTTGAGTATTCTCTTGAAACAAACCATTACCTCATTGCCGATAAATAATTGCCTGAAAAAACCAGGCCAATTTATTTTACCAGCAAAGCGGCTTTTTGGCGATTATAGCAACTTGCAAAATTATCGAACCTTATATTGGATCGCTTAATTGCTTTGCATTTTGGTATAGAGGCAACGAGAATGAAATAGAGAAATTATCGAAATGTTATATAGATTTTGCTATTGAGTAAGGGATAAAAGATAAGGCCTGGCGGGGCCGGTCAACCACCGCCAGGATGGGGCTAGAAGGTGACAGTTGCTTGTTTGACAGTGATAGTCTACCGCAGTTTTGGTTTTTGCACATCGTTAAAATTACATATCTTTGCAACTTGTTTTCAAATCGGAATAGGCATAATGACATACTGTGCTAGTCATTAACTAATTAACTCATAGCATATATAGGGTATAAGCTCCTAATTTTGTATTAATCTAAAGATTTGAAGCTTTCGTATTCACTATATTGGCAAAGGTTTTGCAATTTCGGTGGAACAATAACCCCTGCGATTTGGATTACCCCGCACCCTATAGGTTTTCTTTCTAAATCGAGCGATTGACCTATAGGTCATAAATATAGGACTCCCTAGTAGCTAGTGAAGATATTCAGAGTTATCATTACCTTACAAGAAAGCAGTTAACAAAACAGACAAAGCTTCTTGCGAAAAAGTTTGCTAGTCTGAGTATTTCACGCAAACGGTTTACTCAGCCCTGAACAAGCATCCTACTAATTAAGAACCGTACCCAACGTAGTACGGGGTGAAAAGACAACCATTAAAAACAAGACACGAATGTAAGGAGGCTACCCTTATGACCAGAAGCGCAACTGGCCGCTTCCCGCTGATCGGGCTATTGGCCCTGGCCCTGATGCTGACCTATAGCTTGCTGCCGATGGCCGCCCGGCCTGCCGCCGCCCATCTTCCTGGCGAGCAGCATACCGCCGAAATCAAGATCGAGGACTTTACCTTTACGCCCGATCTGCTAATGGTGCCGGTCGGCACAAAAGTGACCTGGACTAACAACGATAGTGCCAACCATACTGTTACCAGTACTCAACCCGGTCTGTTCGACTCCGGGGCTATCAAAAAGGATGCCAAGTTTGAATTCGTTTTTGATAAAGTTGGAACCTTCGATTACTTTTGCAAGATTCACCCGGCCATGAAGGGGAAGATTATGGTGATGCCAGATGAAGCTGCGCCCGTAACAACGGTTGCTGCCGCTTCGGCTGCCCCGCAGACGGTTAATATTACGCTTCAAAACTTTAGTATCAGCCCGAACGTGGTGACGATCCCGGTTGGTTCCAAAGTGATCTGGACGAACAAAGACACTCCCAGCCATACTGTAACCAGCGATAGCGGCAAAACCCTCAACTCGCCGCTTATCAAGAAGGATACGACCTTCGAGTTTACCTTTACCCAGGCTGGGACATTCGACTATCACTGCGAACCACACCCGAACATGAAGGGTAAGATTATCGTAACCGCCGCCGGTGGTGCTGCCGCCACGACTGCCGCCACTACTAGCGCGACGACCGGACAGACATTTGCGATTACCATCCAGAATTTCGCTTTTAGCCCGGCTTCGCTGATTATCCCGGCTGGCACGAAAGTAATCTGGACGAACAAGGACAGCGTCGGACATACTGTAACCAGCGACACGGGCAAGACGCTCGACTCGCCGCTACTCAAAGCCAACGAAACTTTCGAGTTTACCTTTACTCAGCCCGGTACTTTTGAGTATCACTGTGAGCCGCACGCCGCCCGAATGAAGGCGAAGATCGTGGTGCAAGCTGCATCAGCCTCGGCAGCCACCACCGCAGTTGCAACCACCGCTGCCGCAACGGCAGCCGCCACGACCGCCGCAACAACGGCAGCCACGACCGCCGCCACGACAGTGGCAACCACCGCCGCAGTAGTAGCCGCAAATGGGAACGCCCAGACCGTAAACATTACGCTTCAAAACTTTAGCATCAGCCCGAACGTGATAACTATCCCGGTCGGTACGAAGGTGGTCTGGACAAATAAAGACAGCGCCAGTCACACCGTAACCAGCGATAGCGGCAAAACTCTCGACTCGCCGCTCATCAAGAAGGACACGACCTTCGAGTTCACCTTTACCGAAGCGGGAACGTTTGACTATCATTGCGACCCGCACCCGAATATGAAGGGTAAGATCGTCGTAACCGCCGCCGGTGGTGCTGCCGCCCCTGCCGCTGCTACAACCACCGCCCCCGCGACGATTACGACGACCGCTTCCAACGATACAGGCCAATTGGCCTTCCTGATCGTGGCCCTGACCCTCCTGGTAGCGGCTATCGGTGGTGGGTACTTCTTCGGACGGACTTCGGTAAAGAAATAGCTCTCAGGCGATCAACTGTCAGTCATCAGCTTTCAAACAGGGTTGATGACTGGCACTCGAAAGCTGATAGCTTAAAGGAGACAGTGAATACGGGATGCAGGTGTGCCAATAAAATTAGCCTCTCACCACAGAGTACGGCAGCCTATATTTAATCCTGTTAATCCTGTACATCCCTGTTAATTTTAGAGGAGTGATAAAGATGCTAAACATGAGTAGTATAAAGCTGGGGCCGGTTCCGAAAGTACTGTTGTTGCTCGGCCCCTGGGGTCTCGGAATACTGATTGCCGGGTTTATCCAGCAGAGCAACGAAGGTCTAAAGGCCGATACTTTCCTGCTGATCTGGGCGATAGTGACCCTGGTTGGTCTGGTCGGGCAAGCACTGGCGATGTGCAACGGTCTGGAAAAGAATTTTCTGGTGTGGGTGGTCGTGATTGCGTTAGCCTGGGCCTTCACCTTCTACGTTTTCCGGGTCAGCAGCGACCCGGCCCTTTTCACCGATCTAGGCCCGGTCTGGCTGGGGCTGATGGGGGTTGGGTTTATCTTTACGGCTTACCAGGTTAACCGTTGGTTTTGGACTATCGCGATAATCCATCTGGGCATCGCCCTTTTGATGGAACTGAGTTCGAGGGGCGTGATAAAGATCGACTTCTTCAACTCCAACCAACCTTTGCTGGTCGGGCTAATCGATGGCGGCTTAATGATTGTCGCCGGACTGGTCGGGGTAACGCAAGCCCTCCGACCCGCTCCTGCCCAGACCTCTTTAGAATAATATCCTTCTCACTTTCGTGGTCTGGTTGTTTGCACAAAGGGACAGGTCGGTCTTTTCCGGCTTGTCCCTTTTATTATTCCTGCTTATCATCTAGCTATTTGACATAAACTCAAGCATACGTTCGGCGATTAACTCCCCTTTTTCTTCCTGTAAAAAATGTCCAGCCCCCTCGATAACGCTAAACTGTGCGCCGGGTATCAAAGCCTGCATGCGTTGTCCGGCTTCGACCGGAAAGATCGGGTCCTGATCGCTAAACATCACCAGGGCCGGTTTATCCCAACTTTTCAAGACTTCGAGAGCGTGCGACATATCTGCCGCGCCGGGTTCGTCTGGGCCGAGCGGTATGATCGCCGGGAAAGCCAATGTCCCGGCTTTGGATTCGAGGGTTGGATAGGGTGCGTCGTAAGCAGCGGCGATTTCTGCCGGAATACCGCCTCTTGGCTGGATCGTTCGGGCGATCATCTTGCCGACCGGGAGGTCAGGGGTGCGGGCGACATATTCCCGCCAGCTTTGCAGACCCGGCGAAACCCCGGCCCGGCCTGAGAACAACCCGGTATTGAGGATCACCAACCGGGCGATCCGTTCGGGGTGATTGGCAGCGTAGACCAGACCTATTGGCCCGCCCCAATCCTGAACTACGACGGTTATATTTTGTAAATCAAGCTGTTCGATTAACCGTTCCAAGTTGTGTTCGTGTCGGGCGAAAGTATAATCCTCGACTGCCGTCCACTTGTCCGACTTGCCAAACCCGATATAGTCGGGCGCGATTACCCGATAGTGATTTGCCAGGGGTGGGATCATCTTGCGGTAGAGGTATGCCCAGGTCGGTTCGCCGTGTAAAAGCAGCACCGGGTCGCCCTGACCCTCATCCAAGTAGTGCATCCGCAGCCCATCAAATTCAAAGTAATGTGGAGCAAAATTATAACCCGGCAAGTTCTCAAATCGCTCGTCGGGAGTGCGATAGACGGCCATGTCTTTTCTCCTGGGTAATAGAAAATAGAAGTTAGATATTAGAAATCAGATATTAGAAAAGACGTTGGATAGTAGGACATTTGGATGCAATACGAAAATCAGCCAAACCCGGCATTTAGCTGATATCTAATATCTAATATCTAATTTCTCACCTCTTTACAACTTAACCCGCGTGTAATGACGTGCGCCGCGTTTGAGGAGCAAGCCGTCGCGGAGTTGAATCTTTGCTTTCGAGTCGGTCGCTTTCTCGCCATCGATGCTTACGCCGTTCTGTTCGACAAAGCGGTCGGCTTCCTTTTTGCTACCGGCTAGGTTGCTTTCGACCAGCAAATCGCGCAAGGCCATTTCGGTCGTGCCGGAAGGTGGCGTATATTCGGGAATGTCCTCCGGCAATTCCTTGTCCACAAACTGCCGTTTAAAGGCGTTGGCGGCTTCTTCGGCGGCCTCCCGGCTATGATATTTCTCGACCATATGATAGGCCAACTGCTTTTTGAAGTTGTAAGGGCTTTCGCCACGCTCGATTGCCACTTGCATCCGCTCGATTTCGGTTAGTGGTACGCGCGTCAAGACCTCGAAATATTCCAAAATCTGCTCGTCCACCGTCCTGAGCATTTTGGCGTAGAGGTCGTCGGGCGGTTCGGTGATATAAACCCCGTTGCCCAGGCTGGTACTCATCTTCTGACCGTCCGGCGCGTTTATCATCTTGTTGGTCAGCACCGATTGGGAAGGCTGCCCGTAAATTTGCTGGATGTGTCGCCCTTGCAGCATATTAAAAAGCTGATCGGTTCCACCGAGTTCTACGTCCGCCTTGAGCATGACCGAGTCGTAGCCCTGTAAGACCGGGTAAACAATCTCTTGGAGCGAAATAGATTTGCCCGCATCGAAACGTTGCCGAAAGGTATCCCGTTCCAACATTTGAGCGACCGTGAAATGGCTCAACAAGATTATCCCTTCTTTAAAGGGCATGTCGGCGAACCATTCGGTGTTAAAGCGCCATTCGACCTCTTTTTCGTCCAGGATCAAACTGACCTGCTCTTTATAATTGGCGACGTTGCGCTGGACATCTTCGGGGGTGAGCATCGGACGGGCGCTGGTATGACCGCTCACATCGCCGATCTGCCCGGTGAAGGTGCCAAAAAGCATTACGACTTTATGACCAAGCCGTTGGAAATCAAGCAATTTATGGAGAGAGACGCTGCGCCCGATATGGATTTGGGGGCCGGTCGGGTCGATTCCAAGCTTGACCCTCAACTGTTTGCCACTACGCAACTTGGCTTCCAATTCTTCGGGGCTGGGGTAGATACCGGCAACCCCACGGGTCAGCAGTTCGTCAATTGCGTCTCGTTCGCGTTTAAGATTGGTTATAATGGTTGGGCCACTCATTTTTTTCTTTCCATCTAAAGTAATATCGATACTGGGATGAGCGGCATCCAGGAAAAATCCCTGACACTCTGCCCCCAGTTCTTCGCTCAATCTAACCCGCAACTCCTGGGCGGCTTGCCGTACCTGTTCGTCGTTGACTCCGACCCAGCCGTCGATAGGGAAAAAGATATTGCGGCTGGTCTGGTTCACCCGTGCTTTACGGCCCTGTCGCCAGACCCAGCGCCGGGTACGGACTTCCGCTTCATCGGCGTAAACCGGTTCACCCCCCGGCACGCTCTCGACCTGTCCGTCCGCGCCATCCGGGGATGAGAAAAGTTCGCCTTCGTGGGAGAGCCGCACCTCAAAATTACCTACCAGTGCATCCAGGTCGTGTCCGCCAAGTGGCAACATATAGGCCAGTGAAATGGTATTAGCCAGGTCTATCACTGGGTTGACCGACGGTAGTTCAGCCCCACGCAGGGCGCGGCGGGCCAACGCTTCCACCGAGCTTAAATATTCGCTAGGCTTGATCCCGGCTTGCCGGAAAGCCTCTCGCCAGACGGCAATCGCCGGACTGCTGGTCAGCGGATTTGAGCCACCCGGTGCAGTTTCCCCGGTCGCGAACCGGCGGCGCAGCAGCAAAGCCTGATCCTGCAAGCCCTGATAAATCTGGTGGTTGCCGGTTGAGTGGTTGTTTAGCCCAATCGCAACCACCCCGCCCACACAGTAATTTGGGAATCGCTCAAATATTTGGGGGGCTATGCTAAATCGCATTGCTTCCACTCCTGCTCTTTATTTGAAAACAAACACCTTACCCACTTATTCTCCAAAAGAAAGTCCCTACCTCATCCTTCATCCTATCGCATCCCATCGCGGGCGGAAGCCCGCTCCTACAAGGTACCGTTTACCCTATCGCGGGCGGAAGCCCGCTCCTACAAGGTATCCCTCAGCCCTTGCTGTTATACCAAGCTTCGGACGGGACTCGCCAATTTTTCGAGTAGCAGACGGCGGCGGGTGGGGTACTTGAACTCATCGGTGCGGGCCAATCGGCAGTTGCCCAGATCATCGCCAAACATTTCTTCCATTCGGCTGGCAAAGGTTTCGTCTCGCACGAACAAATTTATCTCGAAATTTATCTCGCTCCGCCCGTCCAAGTTGGCGCTGCCTATGGTACTCCAATGACCGTCAATTGTGGCGGTCTTGGAATGAATGACGGTGTGGCGGTAGAGCCAGATCGAGGCTCCGTTATCGACCAACCGCTCGTAGACCGGTCGGGCCAGCAAATCCACGATAGAATGGTTGGATTTTTCGGGAACCAGCAAATTTACCTTTATGCCACGCTGCAAAGCTTGTAGCAAGGCTTCTTCCAATTCCCGGTCGGGCAAAAAGTAGGGGTTGGTCAGCATCATGTGACTTTTAGCTTCCCGAAAAGCTGCCAGATAGGTATCCCGAATGGTAGTTTGCCCAAAGTAGCCGGAGGGTCTGCTTTCGCGCACGAACAATTTTTGATCGGCCCCACTGTTGGCAGTATAGGGCAACGTAAGATGTTTGCTGGTTAAGAGCCAGTGCCGTTTGTTCCACAGTTCGACAAAAGCCAGCGACACTTCCTGGGTCTTTGGCCCTTCAATCCGACAGTGGGTGTCGCGCCAGGTGCGGGCATATTCCCGCCCGATATTCATCCCACCGACATAAGCAATCTTATTGTCAATAACCAGAATTTTACGATGATAACGAGTGTAAGTTCCCAACCATAAAAAGCTTAGATAGCTATGCAAAGGGCCGTAGACCGTTACGTTCACCTCTTTGGGCCAGCGCCGAAAGCCGAACGGCATTAGCAGACTGCCAAAACCGTCAAATCCGATGCAGACTTTTACGCCCTGGCGGGCCTTTTTTATCAGGTGACTTTTGAAACGTTGCCCGATCACATCCCCCTTGAGGATATAGGTTTCCAGATAAATCGTGTGTTCGGCCCGATCAATCACTTCAAGCATGTCTTTGAAGGTGACATGCCCATAGTTAAAAATTTGCAGTTCGTTGCCGTCTACTTCGACCGGCTCAAGCGGTTTATGCGGGAACCGAAAATCACGCTTGCGGCGAAGTAGGGCGGCTACCGCTAACCCGGCGTAGGTCATTCCAGCCACAGTTGCCGAAAAAAGCAAAGTCGAATATATCACAATTTTAGCGAGCGAAGAGAATGGCCCGCGTCGAAATAAAGCTGCTATTCTATCTATCACCATTAACCTCAAAGGAGACTATACCTGGAAGGCATTTAGAACCACCTGGTTGCAACGGTCGGTTGAGCAAGCGACCGCGCTCAAGATTCATTCTTGGACTGGCACAAATTTGGCGCAAGTCGGGCAGATACTGGCCCGATAGCGAATGGTGACGTGACACCAGGGACAATCCTTATATTTAGGCCGGGTCCGATATTGAACTATACGTAATATCACCCAGGCTATAGCGCCTACAGCGGCCGCCACCAATAAGACAGTTGTTAAGATTGTATTTTCCTCCAGAATACTTTGACCCAAATTCCTCTATCACTTTTTCTACCTATGATTTTACCACATCTGGCTTCTAAATCGAAATTTTAGGTAAAAGATGTAAAATTAGTAGCAAATCCCAACCACAAACGCTCTTTGCCGGAGATTGCTCCGCCACCCGCTTCATCCGTTTAGGCTCTTATCGCCTAGCTAATAATTAGGATTATGTCATTATAAACGGGAGTTGAGTGATTTGGGCCGGGGTTCCCTGGTCGTCCGGTCTTATTGTTTGAATCGGTGCAAAAATCTGAGGCGCACCCCTGCCCGAAACTTTTCTTGACAGGTAGCGTATAATATACAGGCAACGGTCGAAAGGCCGGATTTAACAACTAAAAAGGGGATGCTTGGTTTCGACAGGGAGGAACGATACATAGTTGCAAGCCGGGGCGCTTTGACCTCGTTAAAAATGAAGCAAGCCTTTAAACGGCAAAAACACTTCAAAGAGCTTTGCGCCTCAAACGAGCGCCTTTGCTCTCGCCGCCTAACTTAAAGTAGGCAGCCGTTCTTGCGGTCCCGTTCTCCGAGGGGTCAAAAAGAACGACGACATATCGGAGTGCTACGGGGTAAGCGTCGGGTAACTCCGTTTAAGACTAACTGACTGGCCGAAAGACATTGTGTCGGTAGAATCGTCCGAGGCAAGAAATAATTACCGAATAAGCTTGTAGTATACTATGGTCTGCACTTTTTGGACGGGGGTTCGACTCCCCCCATCTCCATCTTATCAAAACTGCTTTATGACAATGTAAGACACTGGTTTTACATTCTCATAAAGCAGTTTTTAATTAATTTTTATAATTAGTCGTGACTATGCGAGTGATTATGGGAATGCCCAACATAGGGTAAATGAGCGTCAATAATCGAGCGACGTTCCAGCTTGGGAATAGCAAGCTCATTTTCCAGCCAATCTATTACCCGATCCAAACCTTCGCCACTTTTTAGGTTGGTGAAGACAAAAGGTCGTTCACCTCGCTTTTGTCGCGCGTCGTGTTCCATTACTTTTAAAGATGCTCCAACGTAGGGAGCCAGGTCTATTTTGTTGATGACCAGCAAATCGGAGCGTATGATACCCGGCCCACCTTTGCGCGGAATTTTGTCGCCCCCGGCAACATCTATAACATAGATCGAAACATCGACCAGTTCCGGGCTAAAAGCTGCCGCTAAATTATCTCCGCCACTCTCTACAAAGATAAGTTCTAGCCCTGGCAAGCTCTCTTCAAGGTCGGCAATCGCTTCCAGGTTCATCGAAGCATCTTCCCGGATGGCGGCATGGGGGCAGCCCCCGGTTTCGACCCCGCGTACCCGTTCCATCGGCAAAGTCCCCTGACGCAACAGAAATTCAGCATCTTCTCTGGTATAAATATCGTTGGTAACTACCGCTAGATTATATTTGGGCCACAGCCGTTTGCTCAAGCAATCCACCAGGGCGGTTTTGCCGCTCCCGACCGGCCCGGCAATGCCTACCCTGAAAGCGCGTACAAAGTGTGTTTGTGACATTCTCGATCCTTTCGCAGGGCTATCTAAAACAAGAAATAGCGTTGGGCTAGTGGCAGAATTTCTGCCGGTTCACAGGTCAACAATTCGCCATCGGCCCGTACTTCGTAGGTTTCCGGGTCAACCTGGATTTGAGGGGTCGCCGAATTGTGTGCCATGTCGGCCTTGCCGATGGCCCGACAATTTTCTACCGCTACGGCGGTCTTTTTCAAGCCAAGTTTTTGTGGTATATCGGCCTCCAAAGCCGCTTTCGACATAAAAGTAAGGCTGGTACTGGCGATTGCGCCCCCGAAAGCGCCAAACATCGGGCGGTAGAGGACGGGTTGGGGGGTCGGAATAGAAGCGTTGGCATCGCCCATCACACTCCAGGCTATAAAGCCCCCCTTTACGACCATTTCCGGCTTGACTCCGAACATCGCCGGTCGCCATAGCACCAAATCGGCCAGTTTGCCCGGCTCGATTGAACCAACCTCGTGGGCCAGACCGTGCGTAATGGCCGGATTAATCGTGTATTTGGCGAGATAGCGTTTGACCCGGAAATTGTCGTTGCGCTCTGAGTCCTGGGCTAAGGCCCCCCGCTGTACTTTCATTTTGTGGGCGGTCTGCCAGGTGCGTAGCACCACCTCACCCACCCGGCCCATCGCTTGCGAGTCGCTACTAATCATACTGAATACGCCCAGATCGTGCAGAATATCCTCGGCGGCAATCGTTTCAGGCCGAATCCGGCTTTCAGCAAACGCGACATCTTCCGGCACTTGGGGGTTAAGGTGGTGGCAAACCATCAGCATATCGAGGTGTTCGGCGATAGTGTTGACCGTATAGGGTCGGGTCGGGTTGGTAGACGAAGGCAGAATATTAGGAAAGGAGGCAATCCGAATAATATCCGGGGCATGCCCGCCACCGGCTCCTTCGGTATGATAAGTGTGAATTGTCCGGCCTCCGATAGCCGCAATAGTATCTTCCACAAAACCCATCTCGTTAATCGTATCAGTATGAATGGCGACCTGCACATCGTACTCGTCGGCTACTTTAAGACAGGCATCAATCGCGGCAGGGGTAGTACCCCAATCTTCGTGTAGTTTCAGGCCAAATGCACCCGCCCTGATTTGTTCTACTAGAGGCCCGCCCGTCCCGGCGTTGCCCTTGCCCAAAAAGCCAAAGTTGAGGGGCCAGGCTTCGGCAGCCTGAAGCATCCGGGCCAGATTCCAGGGGCCAGGCGTACAGGTCGTGGCGTTCGTGCCGGTCGCAGGGCCGGTTCCACCCCCTAGCATAGTCGTGATACCGCTACTGATAGCTTCGTAAATCTGCTGGGGGGCGATAAAGTGAATATGACTATCGATTGCGCCCGCCGTGACAATCAAATTCTCGCCAGAAATGACTTCCGTACCGGCCCCTACTACCAGTTGCGGGTCAACCCCTGCCATCGTATCAGGATTGCCGGCTTTGCCTACTTTTACGATACGACCATCTTTAATCCCAATATCACCTTTAACGATGCCCCAGTGGTCAATAATCAGGGCGTTAGTAATCACTAAATCCAGCGCCCCATTTTCATTAGTAGGAGTGCTATTATTGGTAGCACTGCTGCTTTGCCCCATCCCATCCCGAATAACCTTGCCGCCGCCAAAAGTAATTTCATCGCCGTAGACCGTAAAATCCTTTTCTACTTCGATAATCAATTCGGTATCGGCTAGGCGTACCCGATCCCCGGTGGTCGGGCCGTATAAATCAGCATAAGTGCGGCGTGGTATTTTCAAGCTCATCTTAAAAATTTCCTGTTCTGCTTGCCCGGTGATTAACCCGGTGTGACTACCTGTTGAAGCCCTACTTGTTCTTCAGGGCCGCTTCTTTTACCGTTTGCTCGTCCAGTGCGCCATTAACCAATCCGCGATGACCGTACATTATCCGCGCTCCACCAAACTCGACCAGCGCAACTTCTTTTTCCTCGCCCGGCTCAAAGCGGACGGCAGTTCCGGCAGCAATGTTGAGGCGCATACCGTAGGCGGTTGCTCGCTCGAAATCAAGCGCTCGGTTTACCTCGAAGAAATGGGCGTGACTACCCACCTGGATCGGACGGTCGCCGGTATGTCTGACCAATAAGGTAGCCGTCTTACGACCGACATTGGCCTCTATCTCCCCGGCGCTTTCATCCAACAAATATTCTCCCGGCTTCATTTTGAAAATCTCGCTTTCTACCGATTCTACCGATGCTACTCATTCTACCGAATCGGATCGTGGACGGTTACAAGTTTGGTGCCATCGGGAAAGGTGGCCTCTACCTGTACCTCGTGGATCATTTCGGCGATCCCTTCCATTACGTCGGCGGGCTTTAAGATAGTTGCGCCCCAGGTCATTATCTCGGCGACGCTTCTGCCATCGCGGGCCGCTTCCATTATTTCTGCCGACAAAATAGCGACCGCTTCGGGGTAATTGAGTTTTAGACCACGAGCTTGCCGCTTTCGGGCCAGTTCCGCCGCCACAAAAATTAAGAGTTTTTCTTGCTCACGTGGAGTCAGGTGCAAAGGTGAACCTCCTGATAAACTTGAGAGCTAACTATAGATCACCAGCTAATATTCGTAGGGGCGACCCTATGTGGTCGCCCTCGGAGACCCGGCCCGGTGTTCGCGGGCGACCACAAGGGTCGTCCCTACCAGCCCAATTTCTTTGCAAGTTGCTGTGTTATGTTAAAGCGAGCCTAATAAATCTTGCGAGGCGGCTTTGCCTCCTGTCCATAAAGCGCCCACTTTGCCGCTTTCCAAAAAGCCAACAGACCAGGGGCTATCTCGCGCCCTCTAAGGCACAAAGCCCGCACTAGCAGACCGTGCGCCGGTAAGGTCGAAATTCCCCAAAGACTCTCGCCCGGTCGGGTCAACATTTGGGCTATCTCGTTCAGGTCGTTTTCTAGTAGCCGCCAGCGTTTGGCTTCCAATCCGACCCGGCAGATGTAAAAGCTGGAAAAATAGCGATAAGGGCCAAGCCGGGTCGGTGAGTTTAACGGACGCAGTCTCGGTTCTAATTGAATACGTTCGAGAGCGATGGGCTTCCCGGTGGCGCTTATACTTAGGCTGGCTTGAAAAAGCTCGTACTCAAATAGCTCACCTTTGGCCTCCCGACCGGGCGTAATAGTCTCCCACCAAAATAGTCCTGCGCCGGGGGCCAGTTCAATCCGGGTTTCCTGGCGGTAGCGCGACCCGGCAAAGGGTATAAGCGGTTCGGCTAAAAATTCCAGCAATCCCCCTTCTTCAACCCTGATTTCGTTAAGTTGAGTAGCAGTAGTTTGTTCTCCTCGGCTACGGTAGATACGAGTGGCACTGGTGCCAGTTAGTTGGGCCTTTGCCATTGGCCCGACCTTCACCTTTAATTCTAGCCGGTCTCCGCCCAATACACCGCCGGAAAGGTTGTGCAGGTGAACTAGGCTGCTGCCGTCATCCAGTGGAAAAGCCCTTACTACTCGCAAAGGCGGTTGCTGCTGGTGCAGTCTGAACCCGGTCTGTCCGCTTGCTGGCTCATATTCAAAGCCTAAATCTAGCTTCCCTTTGACTGAGGCCGCGACTGTCCGTTCTTCGACCACATTTTCTACTGTTATCAAGTAGTATCCTTCTGCCGCCGTAGCCTTAAGGGACTCAAAAATAGCTTGGTAGGGGCAACCCTGTGTGGTTGCCCTTATTGACGTGGCCCGGTCTTCACGGGCAACCACACAGGGTTGCCCCTACACTGGAACAGGTACTTTTATGTGTTTCCCTAACTGATAAATAAGCGGGTAGTAAGCCAGGGATGGCGCATTCCGGCTAATTCTACCAATGGCATAAAACAACTTACGCTGGCCTGATCGTATTCGTGATTACCATGAGTATCGGTATAATCGTTAGACTGGTAGCTTTTGCTCTGTTCCATTATTTCTACTAATCTCGGTTTTAAGTTCCATAAAATTTGGCTGGCCTGACTCTGGCCTAGTGGCATCAGACGCTGACAGGCCGAGACTAGCCCAGTCAAAGCTTGCTGCAAATAGGCCAACCCGGTAGCTTCCGCCCCCAGATTTAGCACGCCACCCACCAGCCCAAAAGCGGTACAATGTTGCAACTCGATTTCGGCTTGCCGGGCCGACTGTAGCGCTAGTCCGAGCAAAGGCCATTCCCCCAGGCCCAGCACCAACTGGATCAAACGCCGTCCCAGGGCGGCACTGGCGGCCCGACTTTCACGGGCCGGTTTAAGAGCGCTCAAACGCGCATTGAGGTTCAGCCATTCGCTTTCAAAAGCTAATTCAGGCTTGGCTCCCGCTCCTAAGCGATAGGCGTTCTGGCAGAAAACACTTTCCAGTAGCCCGCTCTCCCCCAAATAATCCCGCAGAAAAAGCTCAAGCCTTTCGACCGTTAGTTCTTCTTCAACGGCTAATGTCTCCAAACCAAAAGAATGGGCCGCCGTCCCAATCGGCAAAGCACTATCCGCCAGTTGCAAAAGCTGCAATTGGCGCAAGTAATCCGGGGCAGGTATCATTGCTTTTAACCTGTCACTAATTTAAGCTTTTTAGGTAACTTTAAATTGGGTCGCTGGTTCCTTTTGAGTAGGGTCTATGTTATATTACAAACCGGGCAATGTCAACCCGTGCAAAAATATGGGTGCATTTAGAGCTGGGGGCAAGTTTTTGGAAGGGGTGTTACAATAAAGTGAGGTAATAAAAGCTTAAGTGTCAGGAGAACCAAATATGCCCCTTGACTTTAATCAAAGACGCACTCAATTATTGGCCCAGTTTGAGAAAGAAGTAGATACCCTTTTGCAATGGGAAACTCAAGCTGAGAAACCAGATTTAACCGAAATAGAGGAGGTAGTCTTAGCCGCCCGGCAACGAGT
Organism: Chloroflexia bacterium; assembly: GCA_038210655.1. Lineage (GTDB taxonomy): Bacteria > Chloroflexota > Chloroflexia > Chloroheliales > Chloroheliaceae > 54-19. The sequence continues at coordinate 6,348 of JBBQWM010000011.1, read as the reverse complement.
TGGACAAATCCTGGCAAACGATTTAATTGCAGCTCAAGCCCAGCGTCTCGAAAGCGAGGCCGTGCTACCAACAGACCCGCAAACCGGCAAGAAACTTCATCCTAAAGGTAAAAAAAACGGCAGTGCCAAACCAGAGTAGGTTTAGTCAAGTTAGAACGACCTTACTTTTACAACTCTAAACAAAAGGTGGGCCTTTATCCTTTAGATCAGCAATTAAATATTGCCGGTTGCAACCTTAGCCCCGCTTTAGAAAAACAAGCGGGATGCCGCCTGCCGAGGATAGCGACCCGAAGGTCTAGTTGCAACCTTAGCCCCGCTTTAGAAAAACAAGCGGTAAAATTAGCAGCCTGGCTTCCTTTTGAGGTAGCCGAGCAATTGCTGGAGGAGTTAAGCGGTCTGAAATTGTCGGATAGCCGCATCTGGCAAATAACCCAGCAAGCTGGTCAAAAGTTAGAACAAGGCTGCCAGGAGGAAGTGAAGAGCCAATTTGAAATGAAGGACCTTCCAGCACAAAGCAGCTCTGGCCCGAAACGACTGCCGTGGGGAAGGCGCGGGGTAGGCATGGATGGAGTAATGATCCATATTCGAGGGGAAGGTTACAAAGAAACTAAATTGGGCTGTTTGTTTGAGGTTGAAGCCAGGACTGCACAAGGGTTGGACCAAACTGAACCGAGCCCAGCCCATGCCGCCGAACAATCCTATACTTTCTATTTAGGCGGACCGCAAGAGTTCGGTCAGCGGCTCTGGCTAGAAGCTAGTCGTCGGGAATGGGAGTTAGCCTTAGAGACTGAGGTGGTGGGGGATGGGGCTGGCTGGATTTGGAATTTAGGAGCGGAGCATTTTGGAGGAGCAGTCGAAGTAGTGGATTGGTATCATGCCAAGCAGCATTTATGGCAGGCCGCAAAATTACTTTATGGAGAAGGTAGCCTCAAAGCTACTAATTTTGTCACAATTTATGAGGATTTATTGTATGCAGGCGAAGCCGAGCGGGTGGCAAGTGGGATTGAGTTAAGCCTGGAAAAATTAGCCGAGCCAGTCACGGCGGAAAAAGCCGAACTGATTAGGCGCGAGGCCAATTATTTTCGCACAAATCGAAATCGGATGGTCTATCGGCAACGGCGGGAAGAAGGTTTTGTGATTGGCAGTGGAGTAGTAGAAAGTGGCTGCAAACTTTTCAAGCAACGCTTCGGCGGGAGCGGAATGCGTTGGAGTAGGAGTGGTGCGACAAATTTAATGCCACTGCGGGCGGCGGTAATGGGGCAATGTTTCGACCAGGTCTGGCAAACCATTTGCCCCTAAACCTAAATGCACCCAAAAATATAGAGAGTGAGTTGAGAAATGTCTACTTTGGTATCAGATACCCAAACTGCTTCGGATGAAGAAGATTTATTAGAAAAAATCTATCAACAAATTCAAGAAAAACTGGTTTTGCGTCAACATACCCCGCTGGCTACTTATCGGGTGCAATTTAACCGCTCTTTTACTTTCAAACAGGCTCAGGCCCAGCTAAATTATTTGGGCCGCCTGGGTATAAGCGATTTATACGCCTCGCCCTATTTCAAAGCGCGGGCCGACAGCATGCACGGCTATGATATATGCGACCACAATACCCTCAACCCTTCGATCGGTAGCGATGAGGATTATAACCAACTTGTTGAGGAACTCCATCAACAGAATATGAACCAGATACTGGACATTGTCCCTAATCATATGGGGATCGGTGAAACCACTAATACATGGTGGATGGATGTACTTGAAAATGGGCCATCTTCGCTTTATGCGCCTTATTTTGACATCGATTGGAAACCTCTTAAAGTCGAGTTAGCTGATAAAGTTTTGCTGCCGATCCTGGGCGATATGTATGGTCGGGTACTCGAAAATAAGGAATTGCAGCTAAGTTTTGAGGTTGAGAGCGCCACCTTTCAACTGCACTATTACGAACACACCGTGCTGATTAATCCGCGTTCTTACCTGTATATTTTGGAATACCGGCAGACCGAATTATTCGACCTGCTAGAAATTCAGAGTGAAGCCGCCCTGGAATACGCCAGTATCTTGACTGCGCTCCGTCATCTGCCTTCGCGCCACGAGACTGAGCCTGAAAAAGTCCAGGAGCGTAACCGCGAAAAAGAAATTATCAAACGGCGTTTGATTGCCCTATGCACCCAGGAACCGCGTATACAAGCTTTTATCGACCAAAACATTGAAATCTTTAACGGGGTAGCCGGAGAACCGCTTAGCTTTGACTGGCTGCATCAATTGCTGGAAGAGCAGGCTTATCGGCTGAGTTACTGGCGGGTGGCGGCAGAGGAGATTAATTACCGTCGCTTTTTTGATGTCGATGATCTGGCTGCGATCCGGGTTGACCAGGCGACCGTTTTTGAAGAAACCCACCGCACTATTTTCAGGCTGCTAGGAGAGGGCAAACTGGATGGCGTGCGGGTTGACCATATTGACGGCTTGCGTAACCCGAAAGCCTATCTCCAACATTTACAAGAACGCTTCTTTGTCGAAATGGCCCGCCGCCAACTTGATGAATTGCACCCGGATAATGAACTTCGGGCGACCCTCGAAGCCCGGCTATTGGAACGGTTTATTCAAGAGCGTTCGGCAGGTACTCTCCCGGCAAAATCGGCCCAACCGCTTTACGTTGCAGTCGAGAAAATTCTAGGCCGAGGCGAAGATTTGCCGACTGATTGGCCGGTAGCTGGCACGACTGGCTACGAATTTGCCAATGCGGTCAATAGCCTGTTTGTTGATAGCGCCAATCAAAAAGCGTTTGACCAACTCTATAGCAGTTTTATTGGTGAAAAAATCAAGTTCGCCGACCTATCTTACGAGAAGAAAAAGCAGATAATGCGGTTTTCTCTAGCCAGCGAGGTCAACGTTCTGACGAACCTGCTTCACAAAATTGCTGAACGCGATTGGCTTTACCGTGATTTTACTTTGAATAGCTTGCGTAACGCGATTAGAGAGGTGATTGCCTGCTTCCCGGTCTATCGTACTTACATTACCAGAGACCAGAATAAAGTGGACAAACGCGACCAAAACCAGATTGAAGCCGCTATCAACCGGGTTAAGAAAAGAAACCCGGCGGTCGAGTCCTCGGTTTTCGACTTTGTGCGGGGAGTGTTGCTGCTGGATTTCCCGCCCGACCTGGACGAAGAGGGCCGTAACGAGTGGTACAACTTTGTGATGAAGTTCCAGCAATGTAGCGGGCCAGTAATCGCCAAAGGGCTGGAAGACACCTCTTTTTACATCTACAATCGGCTGATCTCTCTCAATGAAGTGGGCGGAGAGCCAGACCAATTTGGTCTTTCGGTCGCCAATTTTCACCGCCAGCAAATCGACCGCTTGCGGAATTGGCCCGCTTCGCTTCTGGCAACCAGCACCCACGATACCAAACGCAGCGAGGATGTTCGGGCCAGAATTAACGTGTTGTCGGAGATACCGCAAGAGTGGAAAGCTTCCTTGAGCCGCTGGGCCAGGTCTAACCGTCGCAAAAAGATTATGCTCGACGGTCAGGCCGTACCGAGCGCCAACGAAGAGTATTTCTTGTACCAGACCTTGCTGGGTATCTGGCCTTTTGAGCATAAAGTAGACGACCCCGCGTTACATCAAGAGTTGGTGGAACGAGTAAAAGATTATATGCTCAAAGCCTTAAAAGAGGCCAAAGTTAACACTAGCTGGCTAAATCAGAATACTGATTATGAGACGGCGATGAGCCGCTTTGTCGAAAGCATTCTCGATCCGAACGACCCCAAAAATCGCTTTTTGAGCGACTTCCCCAATTTGCAGCGCAAAGTAGCTCACTATGGCCTGTTTAACGCTTTATCTCAGGTGTTATTAAAACTTACCTGTCCAGGTGTGCCGGATATTTACCAGGGTAACGAAATTTGGGATTTTAGTCTGGTAGACCCCGATAACCGCCGCCCGGTCGATTATGACTTGAGAGCGGCCTTGCTGTCGCAAGTAGAGCAAATCGAGCAGGTGGACGAGGCCGCGAATCTGCTCGAAACCAAAGAGGACGGGCGACTCAAACTTTTTGTGACTGCCCGAACCCTGAAATTCCGCCAACAGAACCGCCACCTGTTTGAGAGCGGTTCCTACACCTCCCTGGAAGTAAGCGGCACTCGCCCGGAAAGCGTCTGCGCTTTTGCCCGTAATCAGGCCGAGAGCAAAGCGATTATAGTTGCGCCCCGCTTACTGACCCACCTGGCTTCAAAACCGGGTTTGATCGGGCCGGTAGTCGGGGCGGTCTGGGCCGCGACCTGGCTGGTTTTAGCCGGGGCTACCGAAGGTGAAAAGTATCGCAACATCTTTACCGGGGAGGTACTGGAAGTTAAAGAGCAAGCCGGAAAGCCGACCCTGGCCCTGGACGAAGTGTTGGCAGCTTTCCCGGTCGCTTTGTTGGAAAAAATTCAGTAACTCTGCACCGCAGAGACGCAGAGAAAATCTGAAATTTAGGAACTATAACAAAATGTAAAGACAGCCATCCACTTATCTGTAGGAGCGAGCTTCTGCTCGCGATTGAACATCCAGCCGTATCTTCAATCGCGAGTAGAAGCTCGCTCCTACAACGGTTCAATTAATCTGCATTTTGTTATAACACCACCGATGTAACGAACGTAGCATAGCTAATTATTTTCTGTTATAGTGCGGGCGTGGAGTGTGGTCGGGTGGGTGTGGAAATACGAGGCTAGTGAAGAACTGAGAAAATCATAGGTGCGAATTACCCAGGAGACCGTAAAAGAGGAAGAAATTAGGGCTACGGGTGGCTGGCGGGAAGTCGGGCGGAAGTGGCTACGCTGGGTGACGGTCGGACTGGCCGCTTTGTTCGGGCTGGCATTAGCTGTGCAGATGGTGCGCGGGAAGCTTTGGGTGGTGGGAGCGGCAGGCGTGTGGTCGCTGCTAGTGGCGACGCTGCTGCTGGCGGGCGCTACGGCCCTGGTGGAGAACCCGCAATGGGCCGGAAGGGTCGCGGTTCGGCTGCGGGCGAAGCTATCGCCCTATGCGGTCGGGGTGGTGGGGCTGACCTTGTTTGGACTGTGGATACGGGTCTGGGGCCAGAAGAACGGCCTACCCTATATCATCCCTGCCGACGAAAGCGTGGTAGCCGATGTCGGTATTCATATCTTAAAGACCGGCAATTTTGACCCGCAGAATTATTATTATCCCTCGCTTTTCATGTACTTTCAGACGCTGGTAGCTGGGGGACATTTTGTATGGGGCAGTTTTACTGGGCTGTACCACTCGCTCAACGACCTCCCCGACCGCACTTTTGCGATTACAACTGCCCCACAAGTATATCTCTGGGAGCGGACGGCGACCGCGCTAGTCGGAGCGGCGGCGATCCCGTTGGCCTATGGGGTCGTTAAGCGGTTATGGGGCGACCGGCGGGCGGGGCTACTGGCGGCAGGTTTTATCGCCTTTTCGTCCCTGGCGACCGAACATTCGCACTATGTCACGGTCGATATGCCGGTAGCAACGCTGGCACTGGCGGCGGTCTGGCCTGCCTGGAACATCATAGAGCGCGGACGGCGACGTGATTACATCCTGGCCGGAATACTGGTCGGGCTGACCTTTGGTACCAAGTGGAACGGCCTGCTGGTCCTGATTCTGCCCATAACCGCACACCTATTAAGGCTAGGGGGAAGGCAGAATTCAGAATTCAGAATTCAGAATTCAGAATACAAAGAAACGAGCGTCGAACCGAACCTACCTCAGTCCTCAGTCCTCAGTCCTCAGTCCTCAGTCCTCAGTTGCTTTTGTCTCGCCGCCGGGCTGACCTTCCTGGCGACCACGCCGTATCTGCTGGCTCGGATCAAGGGCTATAGCGACGCTTTTGTGACCAACTTTGTCAAATATCAAACCTCAAACGCAGAGTATAGCTCCGATAATCCCTGGCTGGCGAATTTGCAGGTGATCTGGCAGGATAGCGCGTGGCTATTTTTGCTGGGTCTGGGGGGAATAGTGCTTTTGGCCTTGCGAAGGCAACCGGCAGGCTGGTTGGCCCTCAGCTTTCCAATGGCCTATTTACTCAATATGAACAGCTTGCGGCTGATCTACCCCCGCAATGTGCTGCCTCTAACGCTTTATTTTGGGGTGTTCGCGGCTCTGTTTGTGGTCTGGTGCTTCGACCGGGTGCTAGAGCGGTTGCCTGTCTGGAATTTGAAGCCGGGGGCGCGGTGGGCGGCGGCTTTGCTCTTGCCTGCCTTGCTGTTGGGTGCGACGATGTACACTCCCCTGAGCAGCATTTTCTATGGCAACGATTTTAACGACAAGCCGTTTAGCTACGCCCGTGTTGAGGACTGGCTAAAAGAAAAGGTCGGCCCTGGCCCGCTCAAG